>JAGXRM010000045.1 GCA_018335855.1 Clostridiales bacterium | reverse complement strand
TTAGCAATATATGGAGCAAGAATTACTGCATTTATTCCCGCTGCAAGCAAACATAAATCAAAATCAAAACGTATAAGTTCCTCTTTTACTCTAGGGATATCTTCAAATTCTTCAATTATTATAGTGCCAACAATATCAAACTCAACATTATTTTTCAGGTCTTTTTCCATAGCATCCTTCACTTCATCCGCGTAGCTACATATCAGAAGGATTTTCCTGTTAGCCAGCATTAACCTAAACTTTTCTTGTTGAGAGAACATAATAACTCTTCTTATATGAGATTCAATTGGGCTTCTCAAAGGCAATTGCCATGTCCTCACCCTTCTTAGTTTCAGAAATGTTATATTTCATTATATGGTGCAAACAGGCTATATGCATCAATACTGTTAATTTCGAAACTATATATAAAAAGTGAATCATCAGTCTAATCCGACCATTTTACAGTGGTATTACATAGAATATATATCTAATATAATCGAAAAGGAGATAGTATGGATAAGATTAATATTCTGTACTCCACGGTCAATCGCAGTCATCACATTATCCGGTACGGAGAGTTTTTTAAGTGGGAACTACAAAAACTACCTGATGTTAATCTTTATCTCGTAGAAGAAGAAGCGAACATAAATGACTTAATCAATAAATTTAACGTGCTACCTGACTTTATTTTTTTTGATGACTTTACAAAAAATGTACCCATGCATGGTTTGGATCAGGTGAGTATTCCGAAAGGAGTATTGTACTGGGATATCCATACTACGCAGAACGAATTTCAGACATTTGTCTGGAAAAACAAAATAGACATGATTTTCTCTTTTTACCGCGACGCATTTCGGGGCTTTTTCCCGGAATTTGCGCGCAAATTGAGGTGGTTGCCAAATCATGTCTATACCGAAGAGTTTAAGGACTATGGCTTGGAGAAAGAAATTGACTTTTTACTGATGGGAGCCTTAAGTCAAAGAATTTACCCACTGCGGACTAAAATAGCGGAGGAAATGGCAGGAATGAAGGGTTTTGTCCACCATTACCACCCGGGTTACAGAGACTTTTCGCCTGAAGAGGAAATAGATCAGTTAGTGGGCGAGTCGTTTGCCAGGGCAATTAATCGGGCCAAAATATTTTTTACAGATGATTCAGTCTTCAGATACCCCATAGCCAAGTATTTTGAAGTGCCGGCCTGTAACACACTGCTATTGGCTTCAGGATCAAAGGAACTGATAGATTTGGGGTTTATTAATAGGGTAACTTTTGTTGAGATTAACCAGGAAAACTACCTTGCCAAAGCAATGTACTACCTTGAACATGAGAAGGAAAGAAAAGAAATCGCTTTGCGGGGATATGAAATGGTGAGAAAGCGACATTCAACCGCAATTAGGGCCAGGCAATTCGCAGATTATGTGAAAAAGTATTTATACGAATAACGAACCCGGGGTATCCGGGTTCGTTTTCTTAAAGACGAATAGCATCATAAGGCAGTTTCTTAGAGTTTCGAGAGTTTGTTATTTGGATAATCGGCCATGGCATTCGTCAGATCAATCATCACCGGGCTTACAGAATATAGCCATGACATGTTATAAGCGCTGTGTGCTATGGCCAGAACAACACAATCCTGCTGTGAAATGGAATTTACATTCAGGGTAATCCTTTGCAACTCAGTTGAGTTAGTATTTATACTTTCAACAAGAGGGTCGTGAAAACTTACTTGTGCACCTTCCACTTGAAGCTGATCAATTAATTTTATGATAGAAGATTCGCGCACATCGTCGGTGTCTTTTTTATAGGTTACTCCAAGAACCAGGATCTTGCTTCCACTTATTATTTTGTTCGTGGCAGCAAGGGTCTGTCTGATAATGCTGGTAACATACTGGGGCATTTCTGCATTAACTTTGCGGGCAAGCTCTGCGAGTTTGGCCGGAGTGCCGCTTTCACGCGCCCAGGATGTGTAGTACACACTGTCTACCGGGACGCAGTGACCGCCCACACCCGGTCCGGGATAAAAAGCTTGAAAACCGAACGGTTTTGTTGCAGCAGCATTAATAACCTCCCAAATATTAATATTGTTGGTACGGCAAACCTGCGCCATTTCGTTAACAAGAGCAATATTTATGTCCCTATACGTATTTTCCAATAATTTTGCCATTTCAGCAGTAGCCAGCGTGCGGACAGGGACCACAGTCAGCCCAAGAGAATCATAAAATTTATTAGCGAGGAGCTGACAGGTGGGAGTGAATCCGGCAACAAGTTTTGGGATCGTGTTTAATTTGAATTCTTTATTTCCTGGATCTATCCTTTCAGGAGAATAAGAAAGAAAATAATGAGTACCCGCTACGAAACCACAGGTTTGGAGATGTGATTGAACCAGTGTACTGGTTGTGCCTGGTGCTACCGTGCTTTCCACAATAATAAGCTGTCCCTGCCGAAGTCGGAACGCAATCTCCCTGACAGCGTTTACAAGGTATGAATAATCAGGTTTTCGATCCGACGATAAGGGAGTATGCACGCATACCACGATTACATCACAGGAAGGCAGTTCGCTGTAGTCCGTACTTACCTTAATTAAATCTTTTTCAAAGATAGTCTGCAAGTCATTGTCAGATATCTCAGGGTTATATGACTTTCCCTTTTTCAGACTGGCGATCCTTTCTTTATCCAAGTCAATCCCTAATACTGAATATCCTTTATGCGCTGCTAAAATCAATAATGGCAAACCAACGTAACCCAATCCGATAACTGCAACTTTTTGTTGATATGCAAAGTTAAGCAATAATAGCCACCTCATTTTCTAATATCTCTACATCATATGAGTCGACTTACCCATTGTTGCCGCCGGGTAATCTAATCCTGACCAACTTCATAATATGAAGAGAAAAAGAATAGAAGGGAGTCGAGGCAATGCATTATTTAATAACAGGTGGGGCAGGATTTATTGGGACGCACTTGGCTAAGCGCCTGCTACACGAGTATAATCGGGTTACGATTCTGGATAATATGTCAACCGGACGTGCAGACCGACTATTAGATACTAAGGCCAACGTAATTGTCGGCACTGTAACAGATGGTGAGCTTGTTTCTTCACTGGTGGCAGACTGTGATTATATTATCCATTTAGCTTGTGTGGTCGGCGTTCGATTGGCCATGAACAGGGGCTGTGAAACTTTGAGGCTAAGCTACGTGGGAACGGAGAATGTCTTGGAAGCAGCTACAAAGTACAATAAGGATATTTTTGTTGCTTCTTCCTCAGCGATATATGGTAAAATTAATAGTTTCCCGGTATCTGAAGAAGAAGACTCACTTCTTGGCGCCAGCACCAAAATCAGTTGGCTGTATTCCGTGGGGAAACTGATGGAAGAACATCTGGCTTTGGCTTATTTTCGTGAACGAGGAACAAGGATTAAAATCGCACGGTTTTTTAATGTTATTGGCCCATATCAGACTGGCAGCTATGGTATGGTTGTTCCGACCTTCATTTCTAAAGCTCTGAATGGTGAACCCCTCCCCGTTTATGAACACGGATTACAGACACGGACATTCTGTTACATTGAGGATATGTTGGATGGTCTCGAAGTCGTGCTGCAAAAAGGTGAGGTTGGTGGAATTTATAACATAGGTGGTCGGAATGAAATATCAATACTTGAGCTTGCTAAAAAGATAATAGCTTTAACGGACTCTTCCTCACCGATTCATTTCGTTCCATTTTCCAGTGCTTTTGGACCAAACTTTGAAGAAACATCGAGGCGTATTCCGGATATTACAAGATTGCAGGAACTAGGGTATAGACCCCGGTACTCTCTTGATGAATCCCTCTCAGAGATTATTTCTCATTATCGTCGTAGTGATCATTGCGTTGATTAATGATATGCCAATGAACCATACCGTTAGACTGAGATTTCTCCACTAAGCCGTCTTCAAGTAATTCAGTAGGGTATCCACACACTGCCGGCCTCCGGTAACATAGACTGCATCGTACATAATTGATCCGGCCGATGCATAGTTCTTGTTAACCTCCAACTGCTGACCGTAGACGCTAGTAAGCATGCCCAGATTCTTGCTGACGACCTCAGAATGTACTCCGGCTGCTTTTAAAGCGCCCATGACCTGTGTTGCCTCGGAAAAATTGAACCCATCGTCTGCTAGTATAGCAACTTTTCTGGTACGAGCGTCTTTGGTTGTGTTTTCCTGGCTCACGGCAGGTGAAGAAACTGTGACGCCAGTTCCACCCGGTTTGGAAGGAGGAGTTGCGCCTACCCCCGTAGCAATCTGTATCGCCAGTTGTCCGTCCACATTATTGAGCATGTCCACTACACGCTGTCTGATCTGTTTGTCCATGACGCCGCCAACCTCGAAATGGATAGTTTAATTCATGCAGAGATATTACAGAAATCTTATTAAATAAAATGAGGCAGGAATTTATGGAGAGGAAAAAGAATATGAATAGCAAGCCATTAGTTCCTGATGTCAATAAGAAACAGTTGTTTTGGTATGGTACTGCAGGTTTGTAAGCTGGGTTCATATTCACAAATTCAAGCATTAGGAGTAGCGGAAAATATAAATTACGGAGGTGGTTCTGTTGGCAGAACGCATGCAAGTTTACAAGTGTGAGGTTTGCGGGAACATCGTTGAGGTTCTTCACGGTGCAAAAGGGCAATTGGTATGCTGCAATCAACCGATGCAGCTTGTGACGGAAAACACTGTCGATGCTTCAAAGGAAAAACATGTGCCGGTCGTTGAAAAGGTTGAAGGCGGTTTTAAGGTGACAGTGGGAAGCGTTGCCCATCCTATGGAAGAAAAGCATTACATTGAATGGATTGAGGTCATTGCCGACGGTAGAATCTGTCGTAAGTGGCTTAATCCCGGCGAAGCACCGGAGGCTACGTTCTTAACTGATGCTAAGGATGTTACCGTGCGGGAGTACTGTAATATACACGGTATGTGGAAAGCGTAGAAACTCAAAAAAAGCAGCATGCTAATTCAATTGCGAATTAACATGCTACTTTTTGTTTTCTGAGTACGCTAGACACAGGGTAGTTTTAAGCACGATATAGATTGTCAGCTTAATCGTCTACAGGCGTGTATAAATGAAAAGGGTAAAGAAAAAGCCAATTATACTTGCGATATTAAGTTTAAGGATCAGGCCCAGCGTGATAGTAACGGATGCCAGGTCAATGGTAGTGGGACTTAATCCGACAGAACGGCCGTAGGTAAGAAAGGGTACGAAGCCGCTTAGTGCTTCTCCCAGCAGCGAACCAAATATACTACCGATAATAAGCAAAATAATGAGGATACCGGTACCTTTGGAAACTTTGGGCATATGTTTCCCTCCTGTAGTGTTACTGAATAGTAGTCCCATTCGACATCACACGACAGGATTCCTTGTTTAAAGAAAAACTGCTAAGAAATAACAAAAAAAAAGCGAAAGGCTAATGTGCCTTTCGCTTTTAAAATAAACACGTACATTACTTACGGAGCTTGTTTAGATGCATACTCACACTCACGTAGGCACATATCAAGGTGATGGGCGGATTCATCAAGTGTTGACTTAAGTTTAGTTTCATTGGCCTGATTAGCCAGTGACTGTAGCTCATTAACAATGTTTTGGCAATCCTGCATACATTTCTGAAGTTTTTGTTTTTGATCCATAGTTTCCTCCTGTAATTATGATTTTGTTAAATCTTTTGCATCAAGACAACCATGGATGCATTGTTCAATGTGCCTGTCAGCTTCAGCCAGAGCATATCTCGCTCTGTGGTCTACCATATCATTGGCAATTGTCCGAATCATTTGAGCGCTTTGGGTGCATTTATCAATGCAGTTTTGAATATCAGTTGGTTTAACCAAGAAATCACCTCCCTTACAAATTACTCAACAATAGTATGATTAATAAGGGGGTGACTTATGTAACTGCAATACAGACATTGCTACTTAGACCCTTGTAGGATTACAGTAGGATAGGGCATGTAGTGATCGGTTGAGATTTTGTCTTGCCGAATTAATTTGGTATCTTGGAAAACATTCCGCCAGACTTCGAGATGGTAACCGGGAGCGCCGGGGATAGTTTTTTCATCGCCGGGAAGTAGTTCTTTGGTTTTTCTAGAATGGTGATGAGATTATCTTGGCCAAAAGGGGTGCCGGACCGATCAGGTGAGTATCAAATTGGATGGTTAAATTGAAAAAAAACTATTGAAACCATAGGAAAAATAGGATATAATGACAGCAACCCCCCTAGGGGGGGAGTTAGGGGGCTGTAATATGCTTGATTTCTTAAAAAAATTTATGGAACGGCTGGCCAAGACAAACGAAAAGGAGGCCTGGTAGGAGCGCGGGTGCTCTATGTAGTTTTAAACTTCAGTGGCTACCGGGGAAACCTGTTAAGTGTTTTTGCTGTGCATCAGGGTGGACTAGCGTTCCATGGTGCTGTTTTTGCCGGAGTTATCGTTGGAGCGTAAACACAGACGCTTTCTTTTTTATCGCTATGGAATTGAGGGATCATGTGTCCTGTCACATTGGCAGAGGGAAGATTCTCCCGCTGAAAAAGATAAGTGCAGCGATTAAAGTCATAATAATATTAAAGCTCTGACCAACTATATACAGAATGACAGGCTTGCCGCCTTTGCCGAGTTCAAGCAATCTTGAAAAATTTGTTTCCAGACCGATGGAGACAAAGGCAAGACAGAAGAACCAACCGCGCATTCCCCTGGTCACGCTAAGAATCTCTCCCACACCCTCGGTGCCCAACATCGGAGTGAGAACAAAGGAGAAAACGGCGGAGGCCAGGACAAAGCCGAGGATGAATTTGGGGAAGCGATACCAAACTTCTAAGATTGTGGGTTTGCTGTCGTGTTCTCTTTCTTCTACGCGGGTTACCCATACATAGGATAACGCAAAAGCGGCTATACCGATAAGTACGTTTTGGATCATTTTGATGATGGCTGCGATCTCCATTGCCGTTTCGCCCAGTAGAGCACCGGACACTACGACTGCACCAGTGGAGTCCACAGTACCTCCAATCAGGGCACCGCCTACGTACTGGCCTAAATTAACCAGCTTGATTATGTAAGGCATTCCTAACATCATTAATACAGTGAAGATTAGTGAGAGTGAGATTGCGTAGCCGATCTCCTCTTTTTTTGCACGGGTGGCAGAACCGGCTGCAATTGCGGCGGAGACACCGCATATGGATGTAGCGGCACTGATGGTCGCAACAAGAGATTTGCTTTCAATTTTGAGAACTTTAATGCCCAGAAATAGCATAAAGCTGAACACTACCGGTGTGACGAGCCAGGCAACCCCTAAACCATATAGACCCAACACCATAATTCGGTTAAATAGAATTTCGGCTCCAAGTAGCACCAGTCCTGTTTTAATAAACAACTCGGTCCTAGTCGTTTCGGCCAGCCATTTCGGCTTCCCTACAGTATTACTGATAACAAGTCCGATAACCAGTGCCCAGATAACGTTATCGAGTTGGTATTTACTAAACGTGATGTTCCTGCCAAGCAGAAAGGCGAGAAAAGAAAGGGAGAAGAGAAAGGGGAAACCAATGATAAACTTTTGGGCTTTGTTTTCCATGAATTTTAAGGCCAGACATGTAATTGCTCCTATTCCCAAACCAAGGAGTATGAGCTGCCAGAGCGACGCTACGGTCACAGCTTCCAAAGGGTTTGTAGCCCACTTGCCGGGGGTAGGAATTTTAGTGACAATTTTCAGCAGAGCGATAAGCATAATCGATGTTCCCAGCCAAACGGTCCACCAGTCTTCCGTTTTCCATAAGGGTGACCAATTGACGTTTTGAAGTTTAGACGATGCTCTCCGGACCAGACTTGCCATCCTATAACCTCCTGTTGTTTTATTCTCTATCTTATGGTGCATCGTTTAAAAAGGTGAGAAGCTGGCAGCGTATAAATTCGGCATATTAACCTTACACTAAACCTTGCCTGTAAAAATCAACAGTAAAATAGAGGAGCTAGCGCTGCTTTAGCAGCGAGATGGAGGTTTATATGCAGAATAAAAAATTGATGGTAGTCATTCTAAGCACAGTCCCCTTCCTGATGGTGTTAGGAAACTCCATGCTGATTCCGGAATTTCCGACGATAAAAAACGAACTTAACATTACACAATTTCAGGTAGGTTTACTCATTACTTTTTTTTCAGCACCTGCCGCCGTAGCAATCCCTTTTTTGGGGTATTTATCAGACCGGATCGGGCGAAAGATCATTATCATACCATGCATTATTCTTTATGGGTTGGGTGGAGCTATTGCAGGGACGGCTTCGGCTCTGTTGAGCAACCCGTATGCTGTGATTTTGGGCGCCCGGGTTATTCAGGGACTGGGGGCTGCGGGAACAGGCCCTTTGGCCATGGCGTTGGCGGGGGATATGTTTAAGACGAAGGAACGCTCAGAGAGCATGGGTATTCTGGAGGCGGCTAATGGAATGGGTAAAGTGCTTAGCCCGATTATCGGTGCCGCAGTGGCACTTATCGTCTGGTATGCGCTTTTTTTTTCATACGCCTTGCTTTCCGTTCCAATTGCAATTCTGATTTGGATTCTGGTAAAAGAACCAAAGGGAAATGTGGAAAAACGCCCCTTTGGCAAATATATTGGTGCCATTGCAGAGATATTTAAGCAAAAAGGCGTTTCACTGCTGTTTAACTTTTTAGCGGGGATGGTTGTCCTGTTCATCCTTTTTGGTGTCTTATCATTTACGTCTGATATCCTGGTCACTAATTTTAATCTTGGCGGAATTATAAAAGGGATGGTTTTATCCATCCCTCTTTTGAGCATGTCTGTAACAGCGTATTTAACGGGTCTTTTTTTACGTAAAAAAGGAAAATACTACAAACTGGCTTTATTTGCAGGCATGATTATTGTATCGGTTGCCATGGGAATTCTCCCGTTCTGCTGTGAGAGTGTTTATGTTTATCCAGCAATACTAGGAGTGTTAGGTTTAGGCAGTGGCCTTGTTCTGCCAGCGATAAATACCATGGTTACAAGTGCAACACAAAGTGAGCAGAGGGGCGGGGTAACGTCCCTTTACGGTGCTGTGCGCTTTATTGGTGTGGCGTTGGGGCCGCCTGCATTTTCTCTGCTACAAGATATCAGTATTCCTGTCATGTTTTTTTTCGGAGGGGGATTAGCTTTAATTTCAGGTATTTTAGGGTTCATTCTCATCAAGGAAAAAGTTATTATGGGGACTGGGAATGCCTAGTTGGCATTTCGCTTTTGCCCGGCGTTTTTCTTGCGAAAATAATATTGATATGTATCACCACGGTTTACATTCATGAACGGTCCCCGTGCCATTAGCCAGGAGACGAGAAAAATAAAAAGCATAAATGATATTTCAATATACATGGACAACACCCCTGACCGTAGACTTTGCGGAAAAGATAGGAGGTTATTAAATTATTTACTAAAAAGCGAAGTTAACGCTAAAAAGAATGCGGTAATACCGCCTGCCATCAGAGGACCGACGGGAACACCTTTTAAGAAAACAATACCGATGATAGATCCGATTACCAGCCCCAGAATAATCTGGGGCTGGCTCTCGAGTAAATTTAACCCCATGCCGTTCAGACGGGTAGCAATGATTCCTCCGGCAATGGCCAGAATTCCAGGTAACGAGCTGAATGTCAGTATGATATCTTTTGTGCCGACCCGGTCTACTGCAATGGGGACGAGCACCGCGATCATCAGAAACAGGAGCCCGATTTCAATCCCCCGTTCCTCCAATAAAGGAAGCAGGCTTTTTATATTGAGTAACTTTACAGCTAAAATTATCCCTGCAGCAATGGTAATTGAATGTGAACGAGCCACCAGACCCAGAATAAAAATTCCCAGTGTGAAGATAAATCCGTTCATATAACTGCCCCTTGCTTTTTAATATGTAAAAAGTATATGTGAGAAAGGGGCACGCTAGAATCTAGCGCAGATTAGCAAAAGCCTTAATTGTGCCATTTTTATAAAATGGCAGGACAGAGAGGATGTCTTGCTGTCCACAGTAAATAATATCTTCTTCAAAACCGGCTTCCAGCAGCCGCTTTCCGTTTATTGTTCTTTTTAACAGCGAGGCAAACGAAAGTGGGTTTCCTGCCAGTAGTTTGTTATGTCTGTAGAAGCAAGCCGCTGTATAAGCTATGTCAGTAGTTGTGCAGATAATTTTTCGTTGTGTAAGCCCACTGACAATACATCCGGCAGTTAAAAAATCTTCCAGGGAATAGTTTCCCCGGGTGCCCGCGCAGCAAATCAGGATATCCTTGCTCTGACTGGCTAACCATTTTACTACCGCTGTTGCGTTAAGCAGAGCGCACACAACTACTGAACGGGCCTTTCTTACTTTCTGTAAGGTCCGGGTTCCGTTAGTAGTGCTAAATATTAACCCGTTACCCCGTAAGTGCCCGTTATAATATTCCAAGGGTGAATTACCTAAATGAAAGTTCTGAATATGCTGACCTTCGATTTCCCCGCCTAAAAGGTATTCATTGTATAATATATTTTCTTTTAGGCGCAGCGCCTCGGTTATGGAGGAGGCAGGAATAATTTCAGAACAACCGCTGTTTACGGCGGTAATTATCGTACTTGTCGCTCTGAGTGTATCAATAACAACACAAATTTTTCCTCTTATTTTTCGCAAATCAATCGCTTCATGCGTAAGAATGATGTCAATATTCATAACGTGCTACCTTCTGTTACTGATAAAGTCAGCTTCATGTTCTATCAGTGAGAGTTTAAAGGTATCCGCGCGTAATCCGGTACGGAGGGACTCTAAGGCAATCACTTCCTCGGGTGCAATATTTCCCAGATTAACGTTGGGTCCAAACATAGTGACAAATTCTACCTGCTGTTTTTTCAGAGGAGCTTCCCAGATAAGGTTTTCTTGCCGAGAGACTGCCAGTAAAAATTTATTTAACTTTTCCCGTTCAATGTTTCCCCGGTCATTAAAAATAGTAACATTTCTCCCCGATTCTCTTGCCTCCAGAATGACTTTAAACGCTCCGTCTTCCAAGTCCCTGTTTACTTGTTCAGCCATTGCATCTGCGACAAAGATTTCACCGGCTTCTTTTTTACCAATCTCTGTAATAACGGGAAGATTCAGATCCCGGGCCGTCTTAATCATTTGGCTTCTCTGCCAGGGAGAGATTTGAATAGTACCGTCAGAGATTTCAACCGCAGAAAAACCCAGAGCTTTTGCGCGCTGGAAATATGCTGACAGTTTACCCTGGCTGAAGGCAATCTCAGTAAACGTGCCGCCAGGATAGATTTGGACATCAAACTGACAGACCAGTTTTATTTTATCTGCCAGGATCCGCGGATTATAGAGAGCTGAGGAGCCAAAGCTCAATTTCCAAAAATCTATGTATCGTGCTGACATTTCCAGCAAGTCTGCCGTTTCCCGTAAACCGAGACCTTTGTCCAGAATCATGGTAATTCCGTCATTCCGGGGTTTATCAGGAGTTCTGTCCTGTAAGGGAAACTGTAAATCTAAGCCCCATCCGTTATTGAAATTATCGTTCATGCAAAAAAATCTCCTCTCTGTTAATCAGGATACCTGTAGTTATCGTATTCAAACCCCGGACTATAAGTTACAGGAACTGGAACAATTAGGATTGGCTACAGGAGATTGCGAGTGCCTTTTTCCCAAACATAATTACGGCCACGGCAGTATTGAACTGTTAGCTTTTCAGACTACATGAATTTCCGGGGAAATAAAAATAAACGCCCATGATGAAATTAAATGGGTAAACATCTGTGACTTACACCATTATAATTTCGCACCGGCGGATATTCCCATCGTAGAAAAGCTGTGTGGGGAGCTAGAACAGTGAACGGATAAAGGGAAAAACGTTTCTGGAAATAAAGTAGAGGACAATAATCAGGCCAAGGAGCCAGGCACCGTATTTAATGGCTGAGGATGCCACTTCTTCTTCCCGTGAATCATGCTTAAATTCACTCACATTTTTCACCTCCCATGTCGCAAAGTAGATTGATACAGCGTTGGGCACATTTTGCAAACCGGGGACGGTTCCTGAGTTGCATAACGAACGTCTTGAGTCTCTGTACTACGCAACTCAGAGTTACACTGTCTTTGCAACTTGAGAACCGTCCCCGATTTGCAGAAGTCCCGGAGGTTGTTATTGATACAGTGGTGGGCACCCCAAGAGGTGCCCACCGGGTTTTTACTTCTGTTTTACTTCTGTGTTGTTCTTGGCGAATAGAAAGTACGCGTTATAAAGAGCGACGATAATGCCGATTACCACGTTGTTAATTAATAACAACCCCGAAGGCAGAAACGGCAAAAAGTTGACAAATGCCAGCCACGCACCTACGACAATGTGAATCCAGTGGAATGTTGACATCATTTTCCTCACCTCCTTTGTTTCTATAATTTGCTCTATTTTAGGTTTAGGTATACCTGTTTTGCAATGGAGTAATAAAAAAACGGCGGATAACCGCCGTTTTTAGCATTTTAGTTTAGCTAATAATCTTTCCATTCTCTCGGGGAAGTCCTCACCGATTGTCTCGGTAAGGCCGTAACCGATGGCCAGTTCACAAAGGGACAGTGCTTCAGTATGCTTGCCTTGCTGCTCATAGATGCCTGCCAGTACGGCAAAAGAAGGAAAATAAGGTGTAGGTATATTGTTCAGATACTCTAGCATCCAGGCTTCGTAAAACTCCGGAAATAAATCTATATCCTGTTTGCAGATTTCTACCAGTTCGTCGTTTTGACCAGGAGCGGATTGAAGGAGACGGATAAGCTTTACATATGCATAGTGCCGGTCTATGGGAGAGTGGGATTGGGCCGCGGCGAGGAGAGCCTCTTTCGCTTCTGCGGTCTTCCCCTTACGTAGCAGTTTATCACCTTTGCGCCATAAGTCCTTAACAGTATAATTTTTCGGTCTCATGACGGGACGCCAACGAAACATTCGCTCACCTCGTTTTTATAAGTACTTCTTCAGATACATAGCAGGAATTGACAATGGGAAGGGGGAATTATGTTTTAAAATAACTTTTGGAGGTCTGTATGGATATCCGGTTGAGACGAACTCCGTTTTACCTGCCAGGTAAGATCATTAACCTGGATATTGTTGATGATGTGGAGGCGTTAATCACTGATCTTTCCGATGCCGACCTTGTGCCCTGTTGGGCCGAAATTTGGCCGGCGGCCCGTTCCTTAGCCCGCTATATCTGGGAACATCTTGACCTGACAGGCAAGACACTGATGGAGCTGGGCAGCGGCCTGGGCCTGCCGGGAACGGTTTGCGGTCTAAAAGGTGCAACAGTTACCTTTTCCGACTATAATCAGGATGCTGTCCAACTGTCACTGCATAATGCCGGACTTAACGGTGTTAGTGCCGCAGGATATCAGGGAGATTGGCGGAACTTCATGCTAACTGAAAAATATGACTGGATCATCGGCTCCGACGTATTTTATGACCCAAAATTAAATCCGTATGTGCTAAAGATTTTTCGCAACAATCTGAAGGAGGGCGGACAGCTTTTGCTCTCCCATCAATGCAGAAAGCATACCTATGATTTTGTGCAACAGGTAATAACTGAACTGGGGATGACAGAAATCAGGGTAGACACTGTGGAAAAAGATGCAGAGTCGGCGTTCGGCCAGTTTTCTATAAGCATTCATCATTTGCTGAAGCCCGGGTTATAATTATTTTCTAAAAAATGGCTGGATTTCCCTGCATAGTTCTTCAGGTTTGATAACACATATTGGCTGTTGCATCATTACATGAAAAAAGTTGGTATCCGGTGGAAAAATTTTCGTGTTTAAGTATGTCCGTGGGGAAAAGCGCATTTGCAGGGGAAAATCGGGGTGCCCTTCAGGGCTGAAAAAGAGAGAAGCGTTAAAACTAAAGACGTTCTTCTCCTGATAATAATCAAAGAGAGAGCGAATTCCACCGACAAGGCTGGCAACAATCTCCGGTGTGATGCTTTCAGCGGTGGATACATTGGGTGCCACAGCCAGAACATCCCCATTAACTCCCAGTGGGGCAAAGGGGACCAGCCAGTGGATGTCTCCGGTTTGTCCCAGATAGCGTTCATCCAACCGCTGCTCTTCTGTTAAATAATCCTGCCAGAAAGATCCGCCATTCTCCTGATTGTAGCGGTCGGTACCATGTAAATAGTCCATGTAAACATTGCCCGGGTCTTTGCTGCCGAACAATTGCAGGTGGGCATGGACCAGGCCGCCCCCTGAAGGGGGCATATAATTCCAGCCCATAAAATAATAAGGGATTTGCCGATCATAGCGCTTTATTCGGCGCAAAAATTCAATCCCCAGAGAGAGTGCGTCGTGCAGCCGTTCTACAGTCAGATCTGCTATGGATAGCACATGTTTTTTAGCCATAACAATAAGCCCGCTATATGCGTCATAAGGTGCGATATTCGCAATTAATGCGGCTTCACCTTGACGAAGTCTGCCTTCGGGAATCAAATCCGTTGAAAACAAAGAGGTAACACTATCTATTTTATCCGGGCAAAACGGACAAAATCCTTTATTTTCACCGTCATAATCATTGTAATTAAGCGGCTGTGGCTTGATGGCTCCGTAGTGGGCCAGCCGGGTTGACCTGCCTGTAAGCGGGTCATAGCGGAATTCCATCTCATGCTTGACCGGGGAAAACCCACTGCGCGGATCAAGCAATGTCGCAGAAATATTTTCCCTACGGAAAACTACGGTCATACGTTTACCTCCTCAAATGTCCGGTAAGTTTTTCCTCTATCTTATCTCAATTGTAAAAGTGCGGTCAAGCGCAGGCAATATTATTAGTAAGATTATTATTAGGCGGGGGTTTACGATGACAATTTGGGCGATATTTATTTCTGCATACTTTGTTGGCTTTTCAGGTGCTCTGGTGCCTGGACCACTGCTAACAGTCACTGTCAATGAGTCATTTCATCGGGGTTTCAAAGCAGGACCGCAGTTAATCACAGGCCACGCAATTCTGGAAATCGGCATTGTAGCATTGATTGCCACCGGTTTTTACCGTTTTGTCAGCAACAATACTATATTTGGTGCTGTGGCGTTAATTGGTGGGATTTTTATTGCCTGGATGGGGTGGCAGTTAGCGAAAGGCGCTATCAGGCAAACAATCCGGTTGGAGCTTGACGCTGTTCCGTCGGCAAGCAAACTTGGCCCATTATCGCTCGGCGCGCTGACTAGTCTGGCAAATCCTTATTTTCTCATGTGGTGGTTAACTATTGGTGCCGGGTATGTAGTCATAGCAATGGGCCGGGGATTGGCCGGCCTCGTCGCATTTACCGCAGGGCATCTACTGTCGGATTATACCTGGTATTCCCTTGTCAGTGGTGCTGTTGGCAGTGGCCGTCGTTATTTCAATCAGACGATTTACCGGTCAGTGGTTTTTTGTTGCGGTTTGTTTCTTTTGGCATTAGCGGTTTACTTTGTGCGGTCGGGAATCAGTTTTCTCAGTGGTTAATTTAAATCGCGGCTGGAGCTCAGGCTCTAGCCGCGATTGTTTATTGAAATAATAATATGGGATGTACTACTTTTTCATCTCCAGATAAACGAAACGCAATTCATCTTCGGAGAAGACTAACTCATAGGGGTAAGTGATGATTTGTATCACAAAGTCATCCCGTCCCGGGCCGACAACCTGGTATGCCAGGACGCCGCTTCTGCCACGGAGTTCAGTAACTTTTATACCGTATCCTCCAGTGGGGTACTCTCCGGCGGCAAGCAAATAGACCCGTTTCCCCTGATAAACAGTTTCGTAGACGCCAGCTACAACTTTATGCTGTTCTGCCCACTTGCGTATTTCATCAGGCATATTTATTTTACTTCCGAGAATATATCGTTTTTTATCCATAGTTAATCTTATTGAACAAAGCAGGAAGATTTTCCTGCTTTTTTATATGCGTTAAATTGGAAAAGCTACATGGGAAAGAGGGAGGCGATATTATGCTCGACCACTTCGGCTGTAGTTGGGTAGAACTTAACCAGGATGGACGGATTTATGTGCAAATTTTTGCCGGTCAGTGTTAAACGCGCAGAACTGGCAAGATGAAAATTAAGAAAGGAAGTGTCTTCCTGAGTATTTTGCAGGTAATCAGGCAAAATTTAGCCCAATTTCTCCCGGAAGGGATGAAAGGGGGTACCGGGGTGCACCCTGGAGAAATGGTGGCTGTCTTGCCGAAAGATGCCATTCAGTCGATTTTCAAGCCGGTGTTTGTATCCGGGGCAGAAGCGTGTGCGCAGATGACAGAATCGGAAAAAGTATTGGCGGTTGAGATTAACGGTGAATTCAGGGCGTACCCAATTAATATTTTATCGGTTCATGAAATTGTAAATGATATGGCAGACGGAATGCCTTTCATGGTAACCTGGTGTCCTCTTAGTTATACCAGTGCAGTATATTCCAGAACTCTCCTGGACCGTGTATTACACTTTGGTGTATCCGGAAATATTCTGCGCAACGGCCTGGTTATGTACGATGAAGAGACTGGTTCACAGTGGAGCCAGCTTACAGGAGAAGCGATTTCCGGCTCCTTGACCGGAACCCACCTGAATCGGCTACCTGCTGTGTTAACGACATGGGATGCTTGGTACAGGGAATTTCCGGAGAGCACCCTACTTTCCAAGGAAGCAAGTCCGTTCGGATTCTACGAGGAAGATCATATGTCTGATTACTACCAGTCAGGTAAAACGGGAATCCGGGCGCCGCTGCATCGGGATAAAAGGATAGCCAACAAAGAGATAGTTATAGGACTGACCTTTGGCGGGGATACTGCAGCGTACCCGTTTACAGTACTTAATGAACGGGGTGTGCTCCATGATACAATCAGCGAAGAAAAAATAGTCGTATTTTTCGACGGGCAGGCTCAGTGTGCTACTGCGTTTTATAGTAAAGTTGATAGTACGTACTTATCGTTTCACCGGGAGAGACATAAAATAATAGACGACCAAACCGGAAGTGTTTGGTCATCATTAAGTGGTAGCGCAGTAAGCGGCCCTTTGCAGGGGCAACGCCTCCGTTTATTACCCTCAGCAACATCATTTTGGTTTGTTTGGAAGGATTATTTCCCTGAAACCAGGCTTATCGCACTCCCGAGAATTCATTAATCGCGGGGTGCTTTATTCTGGAAAATTTACGGTAGTTGTTTGGCAGTAAAGCTTAGTTAGAATACAAAGGGGTTAATCTGTTCCACTGTTACCCCAAACTTGTGTGCAATACTAAAAATTGTATCGGTAGCTCTGATAGTGTATAGCTGTCCTTTACATTTTTTCGGCGGGCGTGGAACTTGCCCTGCTACAACAGGATGCATTGCGCGTGTATATTTATCAGTATCTAACGATATCACCCCCTTATTGATAGTTTTCTAGTACACTATATGTACAAAGTAAAAATAGAGTTTCATTTCAATATAATACTGTCTTTGTGTTGTCGAGAAGGAAATCGTACGGAAACAAAGAATTAGTTCCAGATAGACTGTAGTAAAAAGGAGATTTATGCACAGAGATAAATGGCTCCGCTTGTTATGTTTTGCCGAAATTGGTACGATGCTGGTTTTACTTAATTACTCAGCGGCATTGCCGATTATTAAGGAAGAGTGGGGACTTACCAATACACGTGCTGGCTTAATTTACAGTTCCTATCAGGGTGGATATATCCTGCTGGTGGTTTTGCTTTCCACCTTAACCGACTATGTGGACACAAAAAAAATCTATGTTGCCTCGGCTCTGTGGGCTGGGGTTTCAGGGATTCTCTTTTCTCTGTTTGCCAACAGTTTTCTATCTGCGCTAATTTTACGCTCTCTGACAGGCTTTGGACTGGCAGGGACGTATATGCCCGGGTTGAAAATGGTTTCCGCTTCGTTCCCTTCGGAAGAGCGGGGTAAAGCGGTTGGCTTATATGTAGGGACGTTCTCTCTGGGTACAGCACTTTCCCTTTTTCTTACCGGGTTATTGATGGGATATTTCCATTGGCGAACAGCGCTTTTCATAACTTCGCTGGGACCGATTATCGGGGGACTCCTGGCTATAAAAACTTTAAATAATATGCCACCCGTACAGGTTGAACTCCAGGGCGAGAGGGATGTGCGGCGACAGGTATTTACCAATCGTCCGGCTCTGTTAGTTATGGTAGGCTACATGGCCCATATGTGGGAAATGTTTGGTATGAGGGGATGGATCGTTGCTTTTTTTGCGGCAGCTTTGGTCAGTCGAAGTTCCGGTGTTGCCGCTGCAGCAAGTTACGGTGCACAAATATCTGCGTTAATTATTCTCGCTGGTGCTTTTTCAACCGTCTGGGCAGGCAGGCTTTCTGACCGCTATGGCCGTGTTCGTACGATTCAGGTTATCATGCTGGCCGGTGCGTTTTGCTCGTTTATATTTGGCTGGCTGCGACCGTTGCCTGTTGCGGTCCTGATTTTGTTCAGTCTAATATACGGTTTTTTTGTAACTGCTGAATCTTCTGTGCTCTCCACCGCGGTCACGGAGGAAGTTCCTTTTCCCTGTCTGGGGAGCGCCATGGCTTTACAGTCTTTTCTGGGATGGACTGCGGCTGCTGTTTCACCGATTATCTTCGGGATCGTGCTGGACTGGACCAATCCGGCACATGTAGTGGAAGCAGCGGGGTTTACGCCTAACTGGGGTCCGGCATTTGTTGTACTGGGGTTGGGGGCACTCCTGGGACCGGTAGCGATGGTAGGACTGCAAAGATTAAAAAAGAGGGAAGAGCAGATAAGGGAGTGTTTCTAAAATGTTTATCTTTGGGTATTCACTTTTAGTTTGGCTGGGACTGCTGACAGCAATATTTATCGGCGCAGCCGTTTCCGCCGTATATCTGGGACGCCGGTATAAAAAGATAGTTAGAGGACGGTGGCATCACAAGTTAGCTTTAATTGGTGTATTTTTTGGCGTATTTCATGTGGTTCTGGCTATATTGCAGGTATTCTTTAATGTTTTTATCTAGTGGCAAACAAACTGTTAACGAGGTGAAGATATGGACAAGGGAAGCAATGTTTTTTCACAGGTAGAAGAGAGGGAGCTGCAAGGTGAAATCTTTCAGGTTACCCACCGGATTTTACATATTCCCAGAGATGTATATCAGGATGTTCTAAGCCGGCATGAGGAACCGTTCAGTGAAGCGGCGTCCCAGGATTTTGTGGAACAGTATTTAAAATGGTGTGGCGATACCGGCGGTGTTATCGGTATGGTACGGATGGATATTCAGGAAGAAAAAGTGGTATTGGACGCAGCGATCCGTTACAGAATTAATCCATTGGAGCGGCCTTCCTGCCACACAGAGTAAACTAAAAAGATCAGGTTGCCTTACGGCAACCTGATCTTTTTAGTAGTTTTAAGCGAATTACATATCTTCTCCTGTTAACGCTTTGTAGGAGTTTTTAATTAAAGATTCAGTATATTTTGGATTGTGAACACCATAGCTTCCTTCGGACTTGATACCATAATAGTTATAGCCTGCAACAAATGCTTCTGTTGAAATCTGGTCTGTTGTCATAGATGTACCGTCGGCAGCTTTAAATACTAACTGGCCTGATGCTGATGTGATATCCACAGCACCGGTTGCTTCCATAACGGCCTCTTTTAGTTGAGTCAGCATAGCTTTAACATTATCCTGGTAACCGTTTAGATTGTAATTTTCGATACCACTGTGGCAGCTTCCGCATGTTTGGTCGACGAAGGCGACATCCATTACAAATATGTGTGATACATAGCCGTCTTCCGTTTCAGGCATATGACAGTAAACACAGCTGTCGGCGATATTGGCATGGGCGCCTGTAGAAGCGTACTCCATATCAGGATATTCCATCATGCCCTTTGCTGTCAATAAGGCTGCAGGTCCGTAATGGGGATAGGAAAAACGTGTGGCTCCACCGGCTGCATACGCTTCGTATTCTGCTGCTGTATTTCTCCTGCCACTATGACAGAACATGCAAGCAGCGCCTTTGCCGGCGTTATCGATGGTAGCATAGGGTAGTTCCACCGTGCCGCTGTTCATATAGTCCAAACCGGCACCGGCATGACATGCCTGGCAACCAATGCCAGTTAAGTGTTCCGGGTTCATTTCCATCTCTGCATTTGCTCCACCCGGATTCCACTCTGTGGCGAAATTAATTTCGTTCTTCACAGAAAAACCATAACCGTCGTGACATGAAGCGCAGGTATTTGCACTTCTTCCGGCAGCGTAACTCATGGCAAACTGCTTGCCTGATGCTTGCCATTCCGCGGTAATGAGGTTTGCCATCTCCAGGGCACTAATCCCTTCTACTACGGGATTTGTGGTTTGCGGCGGCGCCTGCGTACCGCAACCTGCTACCAGTGCCAAAACCAGCACCAAAGCAAGTCCTGCTAAAAAAGTCTTTCTTCTGTCCATTGTATAACCCCCTTATTTTTTTATTGGACTTTGTTACATTCGACACAAGCTCGTAAAAATCCTGCCACAATTTGGACTTTATTAATAAATCTTGTTTATTAATGTAGAATTGTTAGAAATCAGTTCAAAATGGTTTTGTGCTTTTTTCTTTCACCCATTGGGTGAAAAATGAATTTCGAAGAAACCCATATGTATTATGACTTAAAGGGTATTTTTCAATTTGTTGACGTAGAATCGAGGATATAGATAAAGCTCAGGAAGCCTTGCGGCAACCTGAGCTTTAGGGGGTTTCGGCTGGTAGTTTGGCCGTTTAACACTGTTAATATTACGTCGTTTGTGCTTCTCCAGATTTAATAATAGCATTTCTCGTTAATATGGGTCCGATAATTTCAAAGAAAGCGATTGCAGCAAATTCAACGGCTGTCACAATACCTGCTATTTCCGGAAAACGGGTCTGCACCAACATAACTAATCCGATAGTCACACCTGCCTTAGACAAAACTGCCGAACCCAGATAACGTCGAATATTTTCACCGGCATTTGAAAGGCGGGCCCCCAGACCAACTCCCACAAGAATGCCCACAGATCTCATGATTATATATGTTAATGCAATGGGCCAGTTAGCAACGAGTACCCCAAGCTGCAAAGTAGTTCCGGCGAGAGCAAAAAATGCAATAAATAACGGAGCCTCAACCGGGTCAAGGGATGACAGGACAAAATCTGCTTTATTATATAAATTGGCAAATGTAAAGCCGCAAATTAGGTTTGCCAGTAACGGAGAAAAATGAGCTATTTCAGAAATCCCAATAACCAGCAGAATGGTCCCCAGCATAATCACAAGAGAATATTTTCCCGCATCGTACTTAGTAAACAATATAGCAATGCAGAGAGCAACCAGAGAGCCCAGTGCTAATGAGCCCAACAGCTCGATAGCACTGTATTGAAGCGCAGACATTATGGTTCCCTGACCTCCGGCTAGCAAAGTAGAGACAACAGCGGAAATCAGACCGAAAAGAAGAATTGCAGCTGCGTCAGCCATTGCAACTGTGCCTAACAGTGTAGTAGTGAATGGTCCGCGTGCACGAAGTTCTCTCATTACTGTCACCGGGGGAGCGGGCGCAGTTGTGGTAGAAGTTGCTCCCAGTAACAGTGCGACCGGCAGTGGCAGGCGAATTACAAAGTACATGGCAAGAAAGACAAAAAGAAAAGTAACTGAACTTAATAGCCCGGTCATATATAAAATAGACTTGCGCAGACTTTGAATTCTGTCCAGTTTGAGTTCCCCGCCGACAATAAAAGCAATAAACCCCAAACCCAATGTTTTTATGATAACTAATTCCTTCGTAACATTCCCTGGTATTATGTTTAGCAATGACGGACTTAGAATCAGGCCTAAAAAAATATAGGCTGATACACTTGGAATTCTAAACCTGCGGAACAGTATACTTAGCAACAAGCCTCCAAATAGTAATAATGCTATAACTAGTGCTTGATTATTTAACATATCTTCCTCACTTCTGTTCAGAGTCTAAGGCAGAAGCAAAGCCGTACGCCTCGCTAACGGGAAGGACAAACATAAAGCCAGTACCCGGCTTTTCCAGATTTAATTTACTATTTATGAATTCAATAGCCTCGCGTAACTTTTCCTTGGTGCGGATTACTGAAAAAATTGTTTTATTGGTCGGTCTACATTCCTGAAAAAGTGTACGTAAACCTCCAAACATAGGAACTTTTGTACACAGTGTCCTGCCCATTCCCGTGCTTTCAATAATCGTTGCCCCACGAACTCCTATATCTAACAGTCCTTGCAATACGGGGTCGGTATCTTCTTCATTATTAAGAATAATCATTAGCATATCCATGATTCTCATCCTCCTGTACCCTCAGAGTTGCATGTGTCGGAATAGTCCTAATTGTCGTAATTATAACACAATTAGCTAGTCAGGTAAAGAATTGCAATAAGGCTACTGGATATTATCCAGTAGCCTTATCTAAAGATGTAGCGATTAGAACTAAAAAACTTAACGTCTTTCTTGTCCGCCAACCTGCCAGTGCTTCTTAAACGTTTCGTAGTTTTTCTCCAGTAGGTGGCATACTTCTTCCAGACGTTCTTTTTGTTCAGACACCCGGCTTCGCCAAAGCTCTGCAGTCAGATCGGGATCTCTTGCGGTCGTCCGGGCCAGATACATTTCTGATGTTTCCTCCGGTAACAGTTGGCGGGTTGTTTTCTTTAACAGGTAGAGGACATCCCGGGCAAACTGATTAAACATGGCCCGGTCTTCCAGCATGTTTTTGATGAGTTCAACGACCCGCTGTTCCATATGCGTTTCCTCAGGGTAGAGCTCTTTGCGGTGAATACGCCAGCCCGACTTGGTTCCCCCAAGACGTTGTCCCTGAATTTTGCCGTCACGCAACCAACGACGAACTGTTTCAGGATTTACATTTTTTATGTCTGCTACTTCGGACACAGTATAGTACTCCTGCACTCCGCGGTCCCCCTTCAGAACAAGGACGAATCATACTACATTGTTACTACATGCAGAAAGGCCTGGTATATATAATGGTATTTGATGCTACATCTTTCTACATATGTCTGGCTATTTCCTTCTTTTTGGTAAAATAATTGGAAAAATAACGCAAAAAAAACCGCCTTATTTCAGGCGGCTTTCAGTCTGCGGTTACATAGATTGTACGATGGTTGTCGTAAATAACCATCCCCGGCTTTGCTCCCTTTGGTTTGCGGACGTGCTTTACCAGGGTGTAGTCAACGGGGACATTGGATGATGCAGACGCTCTGCTGTGGAGTGCAGCCAGTTTGGCTGCTTCAAGAAGTGTCTCTTCCGGGGGGGTTGCTGATTTAATGATGACATGGGCACCGGGGATATCTTTGGTATGCAACCAAGTGTCGTAAGATGAAGCGGATTTCAAAGTAAGACGGTCATTTTGTCTGTTGTTGCGACCAACAAAAATATCAATTCCGTCGGCAGAAACAAAATGTAGGGGCTGGGAAGATAAATCCTCTTTAATTATTTTATTTTTCTTCTCCCGGATTAACTCTGTTTGTACCATTTCAGCCCTGATTTCTTCCATGATTGCAAAATCGGCACGTTCGATGGCAAGTTGCAGCGTTCCCAGGTAGTTGAGTTCATTAAGTGTTTCTTTTATGCGTTTTCGTAAAAATACTTCTCCGTCTTTTAACTTGCGGTATTTCTTAAAAAATCGGCGTACATTATCTTGCGGAGAGCGGGCAGGATCCAGGGGAATACGCATCATTTCCTGTTCCGGTGAATAGTAGTTGATGACTTCTATCTCTTTCACTCCGGCATGAGCGAGATGTAGGGCGGCCGTAAGCATTTCACCGTAGAGACGAAATTTGTCGGCACCTTTCATATCAACTAATTCCCGTTCTTGTAAACGCTTTTTCTTTTCTGTTTTTGCCTGTGAGCTTGCAACGATTTGCAAAAGTTGACGACGCAGTTCATTTTCCCGTTCTTTATGAAGTATGGCAGTATAAAAAACGTCCAGTGCTTCGTTCATGGTAGGATATTCAATGATTTGATCCCGGTTGAAGATTGTTAATGAAATGGGTGATATCACCATAGGTACACCGTTTGCATTAAATGCGATACAAGGCTCAAAAGTTTGGTTTTCTATGATTTTATTTACATGGGTTAGTTGTATGGTCAGGCTGCGTGCGATTTCCAGCGGATGGACTTTTTCTCCACCTGCGGTACGAAACATAATTTCTCTTGCTGTATCCGGTCCTAAGCCCATTATTGTGTTAACCAGCATTTGTACTGGGGTGGCAGCTTCGGTTTTTGCCAGAACTTTGGCTAATGATTCTTCAGTGATTCCCGACAATGGAAGTTTTTCCTGAGGCGGCGGGTATTCATAAGATTCGCCCGGCATAACCAGTCGGTGGCGGCTCATCGTTTCCGTAACCGTTTTTGCACTGCCTAGAATTCGCAAGACAGTGGAATCATCCGGTGCAGATAAAATAATGTTTGAATGTTTTCCCATGATCTCGCAAATTAATATTTTTCTTGTTCCTTCACCGAAGTCATCAAAAGAGCGGAAATGGATTGTCAGGATTCTTTCAAGCCCGGTTTGTTCTACAGACAGAAGACGGGCGCCAGATAGGTGTTTGCGCAAAAGCATGCAAAAAGCGGGAGGTGCGGGGGGATTATCCGGTCTGGCCTGGGAAAGGTGAACGCGAGGATGGCGTGACTGTGCCGAACAGATAAGTGTTCGGATGGTATCCCTGCTTCGCAGATGCAGGACGATTTCCATGGGATGAGGTTGATAGATTCGTTCTACCCTGGAACCGGATAGTGTTTGATTCAGTTCATGGCAGACTGCTGCCATGGTAATGCCGTCATAAGCCATCGTTTTCACTCCTTGCTACGGTATAGAGTATATCAGTTGAACGCTGTCCAAAGCAACAATATATGGGCCTTCTTTTTATGTAAGAAACGTCTTTTTTAGGGGTAAGGAAATTATAACAGATAAAAGATGCCACAATCCTTACCCGGGGGTTTTTAAGGGGGATTCCCCCTTAATCTTGCGGGGTGCTCAGGGTCCTCAGACCCGCCGAAGGGGCGGCAGCCCCTAGCGGAATAAAAAAGACGTTCATCTGAAAACGCAAAGCGTCTTTTTTATATATTGGGGCAATATACATTGCTTAGAATTAAATTAGGATTTGTGGGGTGAAAAGATGGGACAACTACCGTGGTCACAAATGTCAGAGGAAGAGGTACTGCGGCATTTTGATGTGAGTTTGGAGAAGGGCCTGACATCGGAGAAAATTCAGCGGGCTCTTAAAAAGAATGGGCATAACGTGTTAAAAGAGAAGAAGAAAACGTCACCATTGGTTATTTTCTTATACCAGTTTCGGGACTTTATGGTCCTGGTTCTCCTGGGGGCGACGCTATTATCAGGTCTTTTGGGCGAATACACCGATGCCATGGTAATCATCGGGATTGTCCTGGTGAATGCTATTTTGGGTTTTGTCCAGGAATTCAGATCGGAACGTTCTCTGGAAGCACTGAAGGAACTAACTGCACCGTCAGCACGGACTGTCCGGGATGGTGTACGTCATGAAATTACGGCAGAAGAGCTGGTGCCAGGTGATATTGTTTTACTAGAAGCTGGGGACAGGATTCCAGCTGATATCCGTTTGTGTGAGGTGCGCCAGCTTACTGTTAATGAAGCGCCGTTAACCGGTGAATCAGAGCCGGTCATGAAGCAGGCGGAACGAATAGAAGAGATTGGCAGTTCCCTGGGAGATCAGTTCAATATGGTATTTATGGGGACGATGGCAGTAGGCGGCCGGGGAAGCGGAGTTGTTGTGGGTACCGGCATGCAGTCCGAAATGGGCAGGGTTGCCCATTTGATTCAGGAAGCGACTGAGGAAAATACGCCACTGCAAATGAGGCTGGAGCAAATGGGCCGTTTACTTGTGGCGGCCTGTCTGTTGATTTGCGGTTTAGTCGTGGCGATGGGTTTGGCCAGAGGCTACCCTGCGTACAAAATGTTTATGGCCGGTGTATCTCTGGCCGTGGCTGCAATCCCGGAGGGACTTCCCGCTGTGGTTACAATTGCATTGGCTGTGGGTGTACAGCGGATGGTAAGAAAAAATGCGATTGTGCGACGATTGCCGGCTGTGGAAACGCTGGGCTGTGCCACCGTTATCTGTTCGGATAAAACAGGCACATTAACTCAAAATAAAATGAATGTAAGAGAAATTTGGGCCGGGGGCCGTCTGTATCAGGTGGAAGGTGAAGGGTACAGTCCCCAAGGGAAATTTTATTCGGAGGGGCAGGTTGTAAAACCAAACCGGGAACCTGCACTGTTGCTGGCACTTACTGTATCCGTCCTCTGCAATAATGCTCAACTCCGCAAAGGAACTCTGAATATAAAGCCGATGTGGCGTAGCTCTGGCGGCGGGATTGAGTGGGGTGTAGACGGAGACCCTACCGAAGGGGCAATGTTGGTGGCAGGCGCCAGAGCCGGCCTATGGAGGGCTGACCTGGAAAGAAAAGTGAATCGAACGGAAGAAGTTCCCTTTGACGGAATACGTAAGCGTATGTCAGTTGTCTATGATGGGGAATTGGGTTCTGTCTTATATGTAAAAGGAGCTCCGGAAGTAATCATTTCACATTGCACACGAATCTTTTATGACGGAAAAGTGATGGACTTTTCCCGTAAGCTGAGGGAAGATGTGCTCAATCAAACTGAAACAATGGCATCCATGGCATATCGCAACCTGGCCGTAGCTTACCGGCCCATTCCTTCGGACTGTAATTTTAGTGAAAAAGAAGAAAATAATTTAATTTTTATTGGAATTTTGGGGATGATGGATCCCCCCAGGCCTGAGGTGCTACCGGCCATTCAAAAGTGTCATACTGCGGGCATTAAAACGGTGATGATTACCGGAGATCACAAAACAACTGCAGTTGCTGTGGCTCGGATGCTACGCCTGCTACCGTCCGGAGGCAGTGTGATTACCGGTAACGAACTGGATGAATTAAGTGATTCCAGACTTGCACAATTGGCGGAAGAAATCTATGTTTATGCCCGGGTGACCCCGGAGCATAAACTACGTATTGTCAGGGCACTCAAAAAAAACGGACACGTTGTAGCCATGACCGGCGACGGCGTCAATGACGCTCCGGCTGTGAAAGAATCCGATATAGGAATTGCCATGGGCAGGTCGGGAACCGATGTAACCCGTGAAGCGGCATCCCTGGTGTTGGCAGATGATAACTTTACGACAATTGTTAATGCTGTGGAAGAAGGAAGAAGCATTTACGATAATATTCGTAAGTTTATTCGTTTTCTCCTGGCTTGCAACACAGGTGAGATATTAACGATGTTTCTGGCTATGTTAATTGGGCTCCCACTGCCTCTGAGGGCGATTCAGATTCTTTGGATTAATCTGGTAACTGACGGACTGCCTGCTATTGCATTGGGCGTTGATCCGGGAGAAGAAGGGGTAATGCGGCGTAAACCCCGTCCTCCGCAAGAAGGAATTTTTGCCGGAGGCTTGTGGCAAAGAATCGTAGGACGAGGAAGCTTAATTGGTGTGACAACTTTAATCGTGTTTGCCTGGTCATTAGAGCAAGGGATGCAACTGGAAACAGCCAGAACCATGGCATTTTCCACACTCGTCCTGACACAGCTTTTCTATGTATTCGATTGCCGTAGTGAACGGGTAAACTTTTGGAATATTAGTATATTTACCAATCCTTATCTCATTGCGGCGGTTATGACTTCATTTGGTATGTTGTTGATTGTGCTATATAATCCGTTTTTATCGGCAATATTTGGTACAGTTCCCTTGCAAAGGGATCATTGGATTCTCATCTTTGCCGTGTCTTCACTCCCTGCTCTGATACAGATCTTTTGGACGATGGTAAAAGCTGTGTTTTCTCCGCGGGTTATCTTTGTTAAAAAATAATAGAACCGAACTTGCTAAATGGAAAAATTCTGTATACAATAAACACAAAACGCCAGAGCCAACTACACAGAGAGCGAGTGGGAATTATATGATAATAAGCATGACAGGATACGGGCAGGCTGAAAACGGGCCTGAGAGACTGGTACGTCTGAAAGTGGAGGCCCGTTCTGTAAATCATCGTTACCTGGATTTGGCGATTCGCTTGCCCCGGGAAATCCAGGCACTGGAAGACAGAGTGAGGAAAGCTATCCAGGCTGTAATTCACCGCGGGCGGGTAGATATCTTTATTACGTGGCGGGAAAGCTCCGTCGAGAATGTCAGTGTGCTGCTGGACCGACAGTTGGTGCACGCATATCACAATGCTTTAATGGAAGTTTCTCAAATTTGCGCCTTAGATCAAACTCCGGATTTGCACTTAATTTCTCGTTTTCCCGATGTGCTTCGAGTTGAAAAAAAACAGTTAGACCTCGATGAAGCCTGGGTTGAACTGGAGCAACCTCTGAAGGAAGCCTTGGATAGTATGGTTCAACAAAGGAAGGAAGAAGGCGAACGCTTATCGGTGGATTTCCGCCTAAGGCTGGATTTTGTTGAAGCTTTTGCTGACCAAGTGGCGGAGCGTGCTCCGATTGTGGCTGTGGAGTACAGAAAGAAACTGGAAGAACGGCTAAAGAGTTACCTTGAATCAGTGGAGCTGGATCCGTCCCGCTTACTGACCGAAGCAGCTATATTTGCAGATCGCAGCAGTATTACTGAGGAACTGACTAGGTTGAAGAGTCATCTTGCCGCATTCAGGCAAGCTATGGGTGAGGTTGGCCCGGTAGGCAGGAAGCTTGACTTTTTAAGCCAGGAGCTTTTCCGGGAAATTAATACCATAGGTTCCAAGGCAAATGATTACGAAATTACCCGGTTGGTTGTAGAAATGAAATCTGAACTTGAAAAAATCCGTGAGCAAGTGCAAAATATAGAATAACTGCGCGACAGCTATTAGGAATTACCTCTTGCATTATTTCCAGCATTTCCGTTATACTATTAGCAGAGTTTGACAAATTTAATGAATAGATAATAACGAAGGAGGTTTGTTCTGTTGCAAATTAAACTTATTAATATCGGCTTCGGCAACATTGTTTCGGCAAACAGAATTATTGCCATAGTCAGTCCGGAGTCGGCGCCCATTAAGCGCGTGATTACTGAAGCGCGGGACCGGGGCATGTTAGTTGACGCTACATACGGCAGGCGGACACGCGCCGTTATAATAGCGGACAGTGGCCATGTGGTGCTGTCGGCTGTTCAGCCTGAAACAGTAAAACACAGGCTGCACACAAAAGAAACAGCTGCTGCTGAGGATGAAGAATAGAACCGGAGGACGTTATGGCAAAACAGGGTTTGCTTATCGTAATATCCGGACCGTCAGGGGCAGGTAAAGGCACGGTGTGCAGGGCCCTTTTGGACCAGAATCCGGAATTGGTTCTGTCCGTATCAAAAACAACCCGCCAACCCCGTGCCGGAGAAATGGACGGGGTTAATTACTTTTTTGTTAATCAAAAAGAGTTTGCGGAATCAATAAAAAAGGAAGACTTCTTTGAATATGCCCGTGTATACGGCGAGTTTTACGGGACGCCGCGCGGTGCTGCCGAAAAAATGCTGTCGGCCGGTCGCGATGTAATCCTGGAAATTGACCCCCAGGGAGCGTTGCAGGTCAAAGAAGCTTTTCCTGCCGGAGTATTAATATTTCTACTTCCGCCATCGGGAGCGGAACTTCGTTCGCGTATCATTAACCGCGGGACGGAATCGGCAGAAAACCTGGGACAACGTTTGTCAGCCGCCGCTGATGAAGTCTCACTGGCGCATCGTTATGACTATATCGTGGTAAATGACCGGGTAGAAGATGCCCGTGACAGAATTGTTGCGATTATCCGTGCGGAATCAAGCAGCGTTGCAAGAAATACCGACCTGATTCAGGCAATCACCGAGGAGGTTAAGGCATGATTTATCCTTCCATAGACCAGCTCATCAATAAAGTGGATAGTAAATATACCTTAGTTATTGCCGCTGCTAAGCGGGCAAGAATGCTCAATGAAGATGCTCCGCGTCTGGTGGAGACCAAAAGTACAAAAGATGTTTCCGTCGCCC
Source organism: Clostridiales bacterium (assembly GCA_018335855.1). Lineage (GTDB taxonomy): Bacteria > Bacillota > Dethiobacteria > Dethiobacterales > Dethiobacteraceae > UBA7523. The sequence continues at coordinate 39,786 of JAGXRM010000045.1, read as the reverse complement.
TGGAGGAAATAGCCACAGATAAGATTTCTTATGAGCGGCTTGCAACCAATCTCAAGTAAGAGGTGAGGACTTGCTGACTGGAAAGCGCATTGTTCTTGGCGTGACCGGGGGAATTGCCGCCTACAAAACGGTGGAACTCTGCCGGCTATTTGTTAAATCCGGAGCACAAGTACGTGTCATTATGACTGAGGCGTCAAAAAGGTTTGTTACGCCGTTAACGTTTCAAACTGTCAGCGGACACGCGGTTTATGATGATTTATTTTCAGCCGCCACGCGATATAGTGTGGAACATATCGGCTTGGCCAAGGAGGCCGACCTTTTTATTATTGCGCCGGCTACGGCCAATTGTATTGGAAAAATTGCGGGCGGAATTGCCGATGACTTATTAACCACATCTGTAATGGCCGCATGCAGTCCGGTTCTGCTAGTACCGGCAATGAATGTAAGGATGTATGAAAATCCTGTAACCCAGGGGAATCTAAATAAGCTTGTTTCTCTAGGGTATCATTTCGTCCCGCCTGCTGAAGGCGACCTAGTATGTGGTGATACAGGTCGTGGCCGGATGGCTGATGTGCAGGACATATATACAGCGGCAGCGGCTCTATTATCAGCGGGTACACGCTGGCAGGGGAAAAATTTTCTGATCACTGCCGGTCCTACCCGGGAAGCGCTGGACCCCGTCCGCTATCTAACTAACCATTCCAGTGGGAAAATGGGTTATGCCCTGGCCAGAGCCGCCGTGGAACAAGGTGCTGACGTCACTTTAATCTCCGGACCTGTAAACCTAAGTCATCCCCCCGGCGTCAGGGTGATTTCCGTGACGACTGCCAGTGAGATGTATCAGGCTGTCCTGGCTGCGTACCCGAAAGCAGATGTGGTTATCAAAGCTGCAGCAGTCACAGATTACAGACCGGCTTCCATCAGCGGGCAAAAGATTAAGAAGACGACTGATGATATGACAATCTCTTTGGTCAAAAATCCGGATATTCTGGCCGAACTGGGTAAACGTAAAGAGAAGCAAATACTGGTCGGCTTTGCTGCGGAAACAACCGATGTATTTGAGAACGCAGCGGATAAATTATCAAGGAAAAACCTGGACATGATTGTGGCTAATGATCTGACTGAACCCGGTGCCGGGTTCACATCCGACACCAACATTGTCAGATTAATCTTTAAAACCGGGCAGGACAAGCAGCTGCCACTCATGTCAAAACAGGATGTTGCTCAACGAATTCTGGATGAAATATGGTTAATTTATTCTGCCAAACAAAAAGAATGATTATTTCCATAAATCTCACAGAAATGACAAAATAATTAAAGGAAATTGTTTGTACCTGTAGAAATATACCAAATAAGAATAGACGGAAAGGGGAGCTGAACGTGTGCCGTAAGTTATCGCGCATGGAGGCGGAAAGATTGCGGCTAGCGGATTTTGCCAGTCGGATGGGAATCGGACACGAAGCCACACTAAAGCAAAGCCAACTGTTGGACAAGATGGTTGTAGCATATATGAAAAAATTAAAACAACAAGAAAACTGCCTACGGCTACAGCCGTAGGCAATTTTTATAGGCAAGCGAAATTATAACGCTCAGGGAAGCTACGATCCTTGCCGTGGGGGTTGTAAGGGGGTGTTCCCCCTTACTCCTGCGGGGTGCTCAGGGTCCTCAGACCCGCCGAAGGGGCGGCAGCCCCTAGCGGAATAAAAAAGACGTTCATCTGAAAACGCGTAGCGTCTTTTTTATAGAATGCGCTGAATGAGCCCCGGCGTCAGGAAAACTTCAATGAGTGCGGCTGCAGCTAAAAAGACGATAATTAACGGTAACACTGCGCCCACCTCTTTAAATACCTTCCCTGGCCAGTGCTGCGGCGGCAGCTCCGGCCAGAGCGCCGTTGGCAATCAATGAAAAGAGGGCGGGAATGCCGAGGAATAGCCCAAAGACAATTACCTGCAGGGAAGACGTAAGGTTATGTAGAAAAAGAATGAGTGAGCCACGGAGCGGCGGGCCGCCAAAAACCATTTCCGCCATTTCCTGAAGAAACGGGAAAGATGCTTCTTCCACTGCTGCAAAAAGCTCCGGCTCCCGTATTAAAACGAGATACGAGAAAATAGAAGATGACAGGAAAAAGACGGTTGCCAGCAACAGCCAGGATTGGTTTTCCTTAATTGTGCCAATTGAACGATGTGTCATAACCTAACCTCCTGTATCATTATACAGAATGGACAGGATTTATTGCAAGGAGGAAAGCATGGAGCCATTTGCCCGAATTATTGTTAATATTCATCATGAACGTCTGGATCGCTCCTTTACATACAGAATACCAGATGGTATGAATGTATGCGTGGGCAGTCGGGTAATCGTTCCCTTTGGACCGCGAAGGCTGGAAGGATATTGTGTAGAGATTTCCAGCGGAGGATTTAGCGGGGAAACGAAAGATATAGAAGAAGTGCTGGATGAAATACCGCTGTTAACAGGGGAACTGATTGATCTGGCTTCCTGGGGCGCCGACCGTTATCTTTGCCGTAAAGTAGATTTTTTACAGGCCATGATCCCCTCGGGTGTACGTTGGACTACGTATCAGTGGGTTAGTTATACAGGCACCGGTGAACCTGACAATTTGCACCTTACATATTTAAAGGAGCGGGGGCCGATTAAGCTCAGTCGGTGGGTCAAAGAATTTCCTTTGCTTGGGCAGGGTACGATGTTGCGTCACATGCAACAGAGCGGTATAATTACCATAAGAAGACAAGAACACCGTGGTGTGAGCGAGAAAACAGTGCGTACCGTTTCTTTGACGGAAGGAGCTTTATTAGCAGAAGTTAAAGGTAAAAAACAAAATTTAGCCCTTGACGCTTTACGGGAAAAAGGGACATTGACAGTGCCTGCTTTAAAAAATATGGGTATTGGTGACGCGGTACTACGGGCATTAACGGAAAAAGGCCTGGTGGAAATCGGGCAGACACAGATTATGCGCAGTCCGCTGTCCGGGGAAACAATGGAATTATCCAGCGTCCCTGAACTAACCCAAGCCCAGGCCGATGCGCTGCGTCATATTGAAAGCGGCGCAACCGGTAAAGAACAATCTCGTACTGTATTGCTCTACGGCGTTACGGGAAGCGGTAAAACGGAAGTATACCTGCAGGCTATATCCCGGATGATAAAGTCCGGAAAGGGAAGCATCGTTCTTGTCCCTGAAATTGCTTTGACTCCGCAAATGATTGAACGTTTTATTGGTCGTTTCGGAGGCAAAGTTGCTGTCCTGCACAGCAGGCTGTCTGCCGGAGAGCGTTATGATGAGTGGCGGCGTATTGTGTCAGGGGAGGCTCTTGTTGTAATTGGTGCCCGTTCCGCTGTATTTGCACCATTTAAGGAACTGGGATTACTTATCCTGGATGAAGAACATGAGCACACTTATAAGCAGGAAGAAGCACCCAGGTACCATGCCCGTGATGTAGCTCTCTGGCGTGCTAACAGACACCAAGCAACCGTTGTTCTCGGCAGCGCTACCCCTTCCCTGGAGTCGTATAGAAAAGCGGTGCTTCAGGAATATATACTTTGCAGTTTGCCTGAACGGATTGAGCAGCGCCCATTGCCTCCGGTAGAAGTGGTAGATATGAGACAGGAACTAAAAGATGGCCACCGCAGTATCTTCAGCAGAGCATTATTGGCCGGACTGGAAAAAACGGTTAAAGAGGGCCGCCAGGCTATTCTCTTTCTGAATCGCAGAGGGTTTGCCACCTTTGTCCTTTGTCGGGAATGCGGCTTTGTCATGCGTTGCCCGTCCTGCCAGGTTTCACTAAAATTTCACCTTGCGGGGGAGCAATTACGCTGCCATTATTGCGAGTATAGTGAAAGCTATCCTGTAAGTTGCCCGTCTTGCAGCGGACGCTACATTCGTCATTTTGGCACAGGAACCCAAAAGGTGGAAGAAGAACTGCTCCGCTTTTTCCCGGAAATCCGAGCAGCCAGACTGGACGCTGATACGACATCCCGGAAAGGGTCGCACCAGAAAATACTAAGTTCATTTAAAAGCGGTCAGTTTAATGTGCTTATAGGTACACAAATGGTGGCTAAAGGGCTTGATTTCCCCAATGTCACCTTAGTCGGTGTAATTACCGCAGACACTGCCCTTAACTTGCCTGACTTTCGTGCCGGAGAGAGAACATTTCAACTTCTGACACAGGTTTCCGGCCGGGCCGGCAGAAGTGCTGCCGGCGGGAGCGTCGTCGTCCAGACGTATGCGCCGGGCCATTACGCAGTAGAGGCGGCTAAAACCCACGATTATCTGGCGTTCTATTCACAGGAAGTACAAACAAGGGAAGAACTTGGCTACCCACCATTTTCCCACTTAGTACGGTTGCTTCTGGCTGGTAGTGAAGAAGGTAAAGTAATTGACGCTGCCGGAGAATTGGCAGCCCTGCTCGAACATCATGCAGAAGTACTCGGTCCTTCTCCCTGTCCCATCGCGAAATTAAGGGGGAATTTCCGGTGGCACCTTTTAGTCCGGTCGGAAATACTGACAACTTTGCTGAGGGCGGTGGATGAATCTACCGCAATGTTTCGCAAAAGCCCGCTTGCAGGTTCTGTGCGGGTGTCGGTCGATGTAGACCCCCAAAGTTTACTATAGAAAGGAAGTACTTCATGGCCATCCGACTCATTCGAAAAACAAAGGATCCGGTTCTGCGCCAGGTCTCACGGGAAGTAAAAGAAATCTCGCCACCACTCATTGCACTTATGGAAGATATGGTGGAAACAATGTATGCTGCCGAGGGTGTCGGATTGGCCGCTCCACAAGTTGGTATCAACAAGCGGATTATAGTTATTGATGTCCAGGATGAAAACGGCCTGCTCAAACTAATCAACCCGGAAATAGTCAGTGGTGAAGGCAAGGAATGTAGTGTAGAAGGCTGCCTCAGTTTTCCCGGTATCGCCGGAGAAGTGGAAAGAGATGAATCGGTAACGGTGCGGGCGTTAACGCCGGAAGGAAAAACTGTGGAAATTTGCGCTTCCGGGCTGTTGGCACGGGCACTGCAGCATGAGATTGATCATTTAGACGGCATCCTATTCGTGGACCGTGTAATTCGCTTTATAGAATCGGATGAGAAAGAGTGATTGGATGAAAGATACAAGAATTGTATTTATGGGAACGCCTGACTTTGCCGTGGATGCACTTCACGCCGTTGCGGCGGCGTTTACCGTGGTCGCAGTGGTAACCCAACCGGACCGCCCCAGTGGCAGAGGAAAAAAAACAACACAGCCGGCCGTAAAAAATGCGGCTTTGGAGCTTGGCATCCATGTGGTACAACCTGTAAAAATGAAAGACGACAGTTTTCTGGCTTGGCTCAAGGAGCTAGCTCCCGATTTTATTGTCACCGCAGCCTATGGCAGGATTCTGCCGCCGTCCGTTTTGGCGGCACCAAAGGTTGCCGCACTGAATATCCATGCGTCATTGCTGCCGCGCTACCGGGGTGCTGCACCCATTCACCGCGCAGTGATTAACGGTGACACAGAGAGCGGGATAACAATTATGCATATGGACGCTGGCATGGATACGGGAGATATCATTTTCAGGGAAGCTGTTTCTATTGGCTTTTTTGATACTACCGGTAATCTCCACGATGAGCTGGCCTCTCTTGGTGCAGAGATGATCGTTAAGGCTGTGCCTGCCGTTTTGAGTGGTACGGCACCCCGATTGCAGCAGGATGAAAGTCTTGCTACGTTAGCACCGCCCCTTCGCCGGGAAGAAGAGCTGATAAACTGGAACGTTTCGGCGAATATTGTCCACAACCAGGTGCGCGGTATGAACCCCTGGCCAGGCGCGTATACTTTCTTTAACGGGGACAGACTGAAAATATGGGCAGGAGTACCGGAAGACGGGGGCAGTGGACGCAGTGGTATGGTACAAACAGCGGATGAGGATATTGTTGTTTCTACCGGTGAGGGTTCCTACCGGATTACATCTGTCCAGCCGCCGGGTAAAAAAGCAATGTCGGCGGGTGAATTTCTGCGGGGTAACAACGTGCCTGCGGGGACGATTCTTGGCGGATAAAGAAAGCGTGTGATACTGAATGATCAAAAAAAGACTGTATCTGGGACTTCTGGGCGTGACTCTGCTTATGTTCTCCGGAGCTCTCGTTTATCTCTGGTTGACGTTCTTTCAACGTGATGCCGGCATTCTCCGCTATCTTCTGATTGCCATGGTGTTGGCGGTACTGATGGTTCTGTTTGTTATTGGTCTTGGCTTTCTGGGTATCGTTTTGTCCCTTCTGTCATCCCGGAACATTACCGTTTTGGACCGCCCGATGAACTTTACCGTCTCCGTCCTGTATCCGGTCGTCATTTGGCTGGGGAAGATTTTTAAAATTGCCCAGGATAAAATACAATGCTCATTCGTGGAAGTGAATAATCAGCTTGTTCGGGCAAAAAAAGGAAAGCTGACACCGGACCGCCTACTGGTATTGCTACCCCACTGTTTGCAGGAGAGGGATTGTCCCAACCGGATTACCACCAACCCTGATAATTGCAGCCGCTGCGGCAGGTGCCCTGTTGGTGACCTGCTAGTCCTCGGAGAACAATACGGTGTTCATGTACGCATTGCCACAGGAGGTACTTTGGCCAGGGAAGTCGTTAAAAAATTGCGGCCCCGTGCCATTGTTGCCGTGGCGTGCGAACGGGATCTGACCAGCGGTATTCTTGACTGTATCCCGCTGCCGGTACTGGGAGTAACCAATGAAAGGCCAATGGGTCCCTGTTTTAATACCCAGGTGAATCCGGAAGCGGTTGAAAAAGCTATTCAGTTCTTCATAAAAGGAGGCGACAGCCATGTTATATTTACTACCTGATTCCACCTTTTTTCTGATTTTACCTGCGTTCTTTTTTGCATTATGGGCCCAAAACCGGGTTGGGCATGTCTACAAGAAATATTCCAAGGTTCATTCCCGCTCCGGTGTGACCGGCGCGCAAGTAGCCCGGCGGTTGCTGGATGATGCAAACTTACAGAATGTTGCGGTCGAAATGGGCCGGGGCAATCTGTCTGATCATTACGACCCCCGGGACGGAACGATACGTCTTTCGCCAGACGTTTACCAAAGTAGCTCCTTAGCCGCTTTGGGTATTGCTGCTCATGAAACGGGCCATGCCATCCAGCACGGCGACGGTTACTTTCCGCTGAACTTCCGTAACAATATCTTTCCGGTAGCAAATATCGGCTCCAGAATGGCATTTCCTCTGTTTTTCATCGGTTTTATTTTTGCCGGAGCTGAAGGCGCCGGTCTGGGCTTCTTAATGGATATAGGGATTCTATTGTTTGCCTTTGCTGTAGTCTTTCAACTGATTACACTTCCTGTTGAATTTAACGCTTCCAGCAGAGCTGTTGCCCTTTTAGAAAGCAGTAATTACATCACCCGGGAAGAAGTAGGCCCAACCAGGCAGGTATTAAATGCTGCCGCGCTGACCTATATTGCCGCGGTTGCCGTAGCTCTTTCGCAGTTAATACGACTCCTGATTCTGCGTAACAGAAGAAACTAAATGAAAAAAATAATAAATGCCCGGGAAGCCAGCTTGCTTGCGCTGAACCGGGTGGAAGATGAAGGTGCATTCATCAATTTGGCGTTGGCGGAAGTATTGGGTGCACATCAAATGGACCCGCGTGATAAAAGACTTGCTGCAGAAATTACCTACGGGGTAGTTTCGTATAAAATGACTCTGGACTGGCTAATTAGTCAGGCTGCAGGCCGTCCGGTAAGCAAATTGGACAAACTTGTCCTTACTATTTTGCGGATAGGTTTTTATCAGCTTTTTTACCTTGATCGTGTGCCTGAATCGGCGGCCTGTAACGCAACGGTGGAATTAATCAAGAAAAGTAAGAAAAAGGGATTGGCATCCTTTGTCAACGGCGTCATGCGCGGTGCGCTGCGCAAGAAAGACACGTTCCCCTGGCCTGACAGGGATACGGATGAAGTCGGGTACCTTTCTCTGAAGTACGCCCACCCCCACTGGCTGGTCTCCCGTTGGGTATCCCGCCTCGGCAGTGAAGAGGCGGAAGCGCTGTTGGCAGCAAATAATAGACCCGCACCACTGTCCGTTCGTACAAATACACTGCGGGTGACCCGTCCCGAACTGATTGAAGCCCTGGAAGGGCAGGGGGTTAAAGCGGTTCCCGGCGAGGTAACGCCGGAAGATGTTATTTTGGAAGGAAGCGGCAGGCTTACAGGCCTGATGGCATACCGTTCAGGCTATTTCCAGGTACAGGGTGAAAGCGCTATGCTTACATCCCGGATACTGGACCCGGCTCCCGGAGAACAGGTGCTGGACGGGTGCAGTGCACCCGGCGGCAAGACAACTCATTTGGCTCAGCTGATGGAGAACCAGGGCAAGATTGTGGCTTTGGATATCTATCCACACCGACTCACTCTGGTGGATGCAACTTGCCGCAGGCTTGGCATAGACATAGTTCGTACCCAATGTCTGGATGTCAGAGAGGCAACGGAGGAACTGGTCGGTGTGTTTGACCGCATCCTCCTGGATGTGCCGTGTTCGGGCTTCGGTGTGATTCGGCGTAAGCCAGATTTAAAGTGGCGCCGTAAAGAAGAGAATATAAAAGAACTGTCTAACGTGCAAAAAGCGATATTGAATGCAGCCGCCGGAATTCTGAAGCCTGGAGGAATCATAGTCTACAGCACTTGCACCAATGAACCGGAAGAGACCGATGAAGTGATTACATCGTTCTTGTCATCTCACTCTGATTTTGGGGTCGTTGCCCAGGAAACCTATCTGCCAAAGTCCTGGCAAGATTCTGCCGGGGAACACGGCATTCACCTTTACCCACATATACACGGGGTGGATGGGTTTTTTATCTCCCGCTTACAAAAGAAACTCTAAATTCGTCATATTATGGAGTGCATTTCTGGTGCACTCCATTTTGTATCTCCATGGATTATGTACTACAAAAGCATGGTAATAGGGGCAGCATTGCTTTTTTATAGCTGATTTGATATACTTTTTGCAGGCTGGCGGAGCCGGTCAAATCAATAAAGGTGTGATAATTTCCTTGAGAAAAGCAGTAATTTTAAAGTTTACACCCAAAGAATTGATGCAGTTTCTCGTAAATCTTGGTGAACCGGGATACAGGGCAAAACAGATATTAGAGTGGGTCTACCAAAAAGGTGCCACTTCGTTCAAAGAGATGACCAATCTGCCCATAAGTCTGCGTGAACGGCTGGAGCAGACAACAGAAATCGGATTTTTGGAAAAAATAACAGAGCAGGTATCGGCGGACGGTACGGCGAAGATATTGTTCAATCTTTCTGATGGCCAGGGGGTAGAGACTGTAGTCCTGCCTTATGATATTGGGTACAGTGCCTGTATTTCCACTCAGGTTGGCTGTAAAATGGGTTGTATTTTTTGCGCCTCGGGGCTGCCGGGGTACATCCGCAACCTGACGGCTGCAGAGATGATGGCTCAGGTTTTGCAGGCGGGGGGATCAGCCCGCAATCGGGATCAGGAATTAAAAAGCCTGGTATTAATGGGCTCTGGGGAGCCTCTGGATAATTGGGATGCAACCATAAAATTTCTCGAGGCTGTGAAAGATCCCGGGCGGCTGGGAATGAGTTTGCGCCACGTCACGCTTTCGACTTCGGGCTTGGTTCCAAAAATAAAGGAACTGGCTGCTTTAGAATTTCCACTTACGCTGGCGGTTTCGTTGCATGCCCCAAATGACGACCTGCGCAGTAAAATTATGCCCATTAACACAAAATACCCGCTTACCCCGTTGTTGACTGCATGCGATGAATACACGAAGGCGACGGGCAGGCGGGTTACGTATGAATATATTTTAATTGCCGGGTTAAATGACAGTGTAGATTTGGCTTTGGAACTGTCGGCACGTTTACGGGGTAGAAATTGTCATGTTAACCTGATTACTTTAAACGCAGTGCCGGAACTGGATTTGCGTCCAAGCCCAGAAGTTGCTGTTCGTACATTTAGGGATACTCTGCGGCAAAAAAAGATTAATGTAACTGTTAGGCGGGAGCTGGGAGCAGATATTGCCGCTGCCTGCGGTCAGTTGAGAAATAATTACATGCGGGAGTGTTAACCCTTAAAGAGGTGAGCCGTCTTGATAGCCGTGGGAATTAGTGACAGGGGAAAAGTCAGAGAAACCAACGAGGACCGTTACCTGATTTACCATGACGGCCCTATTTGTCTATTCGCTGTTGCTGACGGAATGGGCGGCCATGCCGGCGGAGAAGTGGCCAGCACTTTGGCACTGGAAACGGTTAAAACATACCTGGTTCAGAACGGTACTTCTTTGTTGGAGAAAATAGATGCCGGGCGTAATATGACGTCTTTATTGGAAGAAATGCTTTTGCAGGCCAACAAAAAAGTGCTGGATACTGCCAGTGTCGACACCGAACTTGTGGGAATGGGCACCACTCTGACAATGCTCCTTGCAGCGAAAGATCATTTCTGGCTGGGCCACATTGGGGACAGCCGTGCGTATTTAATTAACAGGGAAGGGATTTTTCATTTGACGGAAGATCATACCCTGGTTACACAACTGATGAGGTGCGGACAAATTAGTGAAGAGGAATCCAACGGGCACCCGCAGCGGCATTTCTTAACCAGGGCGTTAGGAACCGATGAAGATTCTGTTTTTGATATTATACCGCAAAGTTTTTGGCCCGGGGATGTTGTTCTGTTGTGTACCGACGGGCTGCACGGATTCATTGAGAATAATGAAATTCGCGATGTTGTGCTGGGTGGAGGGGAACCAGAGAATGTACTGGAGAGGCTTGTCCGGCTGGCCAATGAACGGGGGGGCAAGGACAATATTACTGCTGTCCTTGTAACATTTTAAAATCGTGTTTGGAGAGAAACATGAGGTGAAGAAATGATTGGGAAGATTCTGGGGAACCGGTATCAGGTGGTGGAAAAGATAGGAGACGGCGGGACGGCCTTTGTTTTCATGGGCCTTGATAACCTGCTGAACCGCAATGTTACCATCAAGGTACTGCGGCCCGAATATGTCAGCGATCAGGACTTTGTACGCCGGTTCCGGCGTGAGGCCCAGGCTGCGGCAAGCCTTTCCCATCCGAATATAGTAAGTATCTATGATGTGGGTTACGAAGAAGGAATCCACTATATTGTTATGGAGTATATCAAGGGTCAGTCTCTGAAAGAACTGATCGGAGAGATGGGACACTTACCCGTGAGAATGGCGGCAGACTATGCCTGCCAAATTGCCCATGCCCTGCAAAATGCCCATCGCCATGGCATAATTCACCGTGATGTAAAACCTCACAATATATTAATCAGTGAAGAGGGCAGGGTGAAAGTTGCTGATTTCGGAATTGCCCAGGCTGTAACTTCTTCTACCGTCACCTATGACGGAGCTATCCTCGGTTCGGTACATTACTTTTCACCGGAGCATGCGAGGGGAGGGCAAACAGGGGAAAAATCGGATATCTATTCACTGGGTGTTGTGTTATATGAGATGCTGACCGGCCGCGTGCCGTATGACGGCGACTCCCCTGTTTCAGTGGCTGTCAAGCATATCCAGGAGCCATTTCCCGATCCACAGGAGATTAATACGCAACTGCCGTCAGTGATCAGCAATATTATACGAAAAGCTGTGGAAAAAGAACCGGAGAAGCGCTACCAGTCGGCACGGGAAATTTCGGATGAGCTGAGTGCCTGGCTGCAGGGCCGGGAAATAAAGCCCTCGGAACTCCGTTCTCAAAAGAGCCAGCCTGCACCGCCGGTGGAGAAACCAAAAGTCAAGAAAAAACTTACCCCCTGGCACTGGGCAGGGATAGCCTTGCTTGTACTGCTGTTGGTTGGTATTATAATCGGTATATCCCAATTGCGTAATATTTTTGTTGTTCCCGAGGTGCAGGTTCCGGATGTGGTAGGTGAAAATGTTGCCAGAACTATGGATATTCTTGAAGAAGTCGGCCTGAAAGGCCGGGTCACCGACCAGATGCCCAGCGACACCATTCCCTCAGGACATGTGCTGAGACAGACACCGTCAGCAGGGCGGACTGTGAAGAAAACGCGGGAAATCGAGTTAGTGTTGAGCACTGGTCCCGATTTGGTGGAAATTGAGGATGTTATCGGAAAGACAGAGCTGGAAGCGACTTTGATTCTGAGAGGGAAAGGGTTTGAAGTCATCGCAGAGTCTGATTTCAGTGACCAGATTCCTGGTACCGTTATCCGTCAGGATCCGGGTCAGGGATTTAAACTGGCAAAAGGTTCTACGGTGAAGCTGACGGTTAGCAAAGGCGGCCGGCCTTTCAGAATGAAAGACTTACAGGGTCTGTCACTGGATGACGCCCGCGGCTGGATTGAGCTGTATGGCTTATTATCGCCGTTTACTGTTGAAGAACACAGCAATACTATTGCTGCCGGCTACGTAATTCGGCAAACGCCGGAGGCCGGAGAGATGGTGCAGGCAGGGGATCCGGTGGATCTAGTTATCAGCAAGGGCCCTAATCAGGCTGAACTGCAGCGCCATACAATCAACATTAATACTTCCCAGATTCCGTTGGGTGAAACTGTGTTTGTTACCGTAACTGATGTTTACGGTCCCCGGGAAGAAGAATATATAAACGAGGGCCAGGCGATTGTCACGTTTGGCTGGGGAAGTGGCGAAGTAACAGTTCGCTGGTTGGATCAGGTGGAGAAAAAGACGTTCCCCAGATAACCGGTAAAGAGGTGATGAAGACTGCGAGGTATTATATTCAGGGCAGTCGGAGGTTTTTTTGATGTGCGCTCCGAGGACGGCACCGTCTATCGCTGCAGTGCACGAGGACGGTTTAAAATGAAAGGGACGGCGCCTATGGTTGGTGACCGTGTGTCTGTGACTGTCCTCACACCTAGCGAGGGAGTTTTAGAGGGAGTAGATGAACGGCGTACTCTTTTAAAGCGCCCGCCTATTGCCAATGTTGACCAGGTCGTTGTGGTGTGTGCGCCGCAGGAACCTCCAATGTCTTTGCAACTGCTGGACAGGCTGCTGGTGCTGGCTGAAAGCCAGTTCTTAGAAGCTGTGATCTGTATGAATAAAGAAGATTTGTCCCTGGGAGGAGAAGATGTAATGATGGCCGAGGTTTACGGCAGTGCCGGGTACCCTGTCATTTTTACCAGTGCTCTTCTCGGGCATAATATTGAACAACTGAAAGAAAAGCTTTGCAGTCGAATTTCTGTACTGGCCGGTCAGTCCGGGGTGGGCAAATCTTCCCTGTTAAACCAGGTGCAACCGGGGCTCTCCCTGCGGACGGGGGAGATATCCGATAAACTGAAGCGGGGGCGTCATACAACCCGCCATGTAGAACTGCTTATTCTGGAATGCGGAGGTTTCGTGGCCGATACGCCGGGGTTCAGCCAACTGGAGCTGTCCGATGTCGCCAGCAACGAGCTGCCGCATTTTTTTCCGGAGTTTAAAGATCATGCACTGTATTGTCGCTTTAAAAGCTGTATGCATCGGGGGGAACCTGATTGCGCCGTAAAGGAAGCGGTGGATACGGGAAAAATAGCCGCCAGCCGATATGAGAACTATCTGACTTTTTTAGAGGAAACCCGGGCGCAGGAGAGGAGCTATTAGTATGATAAAAATTGCACCATCGTTACTTTCAGCCGACTTTTCCTGTCTGGCTGATGAAGTGAAAAGAGTTGAGGCAGGAGGGGCCCAGTGGCTGCATTTTGATGTCATGGACGGACACTTTGTCCCTAATTTAACGATGGGTCCCCAGGTGATAAAATCACTGCGCAATAAGACTGATTTATTTTTCGATGTGCACCTGATGATTGAGAATCCGGAACGTTACTTAGAAATATTTGCCGCTGCAGGAGCTGATTTGCTCACCGTCTCCGTGGAAACGTGTACCCATCTACACCGGATATTGCAAATGATCAAAGGGCTGGGTGTTAAAGCCGGCGTAGCTCTCAACCCGGCAACGTCTCCGGCAGTCATCGAATATGTCCTGGATGATATAGATCTCGTGCTTGTGATGAGTGTAAACCCGGGTTTTGGCGGCCAGGAGTTTATTCCCGCTGCCCTTCCCAAGATTCGCCGAATTAAGGAAATGGTCGGTAAGCGGCCGGTGGAAATTGAGGTCGACGGCGGCATTAATCCTAAGACGGCGGTACGGGCCAGGGAAGCCGGTGCCACAGTCCTGGTGGCGGGGACGGCTGTATTTGGTGAAGAAAATGCGGTTCGGGCGATTAAAATGCTGCAGACTGAAAAAAAGTTGGTTTAAATGCACCTTTATGCTATAATAGAATCATTCTATTCCTTCGGGGTCAGGTGAGAAGGTTCCCCTTCAATTCCTAACCGGCGGTAGAGCCCGCGAGCCAACATTTGGCTGATCCGGCGAAATTCCGGAGCCGACAGTATAGTCTGGATGGGAGAAGGAGTGTGTACTTTCCATGCCAAAAACCCCGGGGATACCCGAGGTTTTTTTGTCATTTTAAAAACTGTGAGGTGTTGGCGAGAATGGACGCGGACGAACGATACATGTGGCTGGCATTGGATCTGGCGGCAAAGGGATTGGGAGGGACAAGCCCAAATCCGGTTGTCGGCGCCGTTATTGTGAAAGGCGGTGAGGTAATCAGTACTGGTTACCACCAGCAGGCCGGGGGACCCCATGCTGAGGTGATTGCCCTGGATGCGGCCGGTGAAGCGGCCCGTGGCGCCACATTATATGTAACGCTGGAGCCCTGTTCACACACCGGCAGAACGCCACCCTGCGTTGACAAAATTATTGAGTCCGGAATCAGAAAAGTCGTGGTTGCAATGGGAGATCCCAATCCTTTGGTAAACGGCCGTGGTCTGGAGAAACTTCGGGCAGCAGGGATTAAAGTTAAGTCAGATGTACTGGATGATAAATCGGCCCGTTTAAATGAAGTCTTTGTTAAATACATTACCACCAATAAACCTTTTGTGACAATGAAAGCTGCGATGACTCTGGACGGAAAAATTGCCACACGCACAAAAGCCTCACGTTGGATATCCAGTGAGAAATCCCGGGAGTTCGGCCACCGGCTTCGCCACCATAACGATGCCATTATGGTGGGAGTAGGTACGGTTCTTGCGGATAACCCCAGTCTGACTACCCGCTTGCCGGAAGGCGGGCATAACCCTTTACGTATCATTGTAGACAGTAAAGCGGCTACCCCGTTACACGCAAAGGTAATTGCCCAAAGCCCAGAGAGTACGCTTCTGTTTGTAACAGAAGCGGCTTCGCCGGATCAAGTAGAGTCCCTGCGAAATGCAGGCGCGGATGTGGTGATTCTGACGGCGGATGCAGACGGCAGAGTTCCTCTGGAAGAAATGATGCTTGAATTGGGACGCAGGGAAATTACGTCCGTCCTTGTTGAAGGGGGAAGCACTCTTAATTTTTCCCTCCTGGCAGGGGAACTGGTGGATAAAGTATATTTCTTCATTGCTCCCCTGATATTCGGTGGAGTGAATGCCCCATCACCGGTTGGAGGCGGCGGGGTGGACGTAGTGGCCAATGCCTGGAAAGTAAATAATATAGAAATCAGCCGTTATGAAAGCGACCTGTTGGTAACAGGATATATTGAATACACGAAGGAGCAAGATAAAGGTTAGGAGGACGCTATGTTTACCGGAATTATTGAAGAATTGGGAACGGTTAAGGCGCTTTCGGTCTACAGTGACGCTGCCCAATTAAAAGTTGGAGCAAAAAAGACATTGTCCGATGTCCGGCTCGGAGACAGTATCGCGGTGAATGGGATATGTCTCACGGTTGTATCTTTTTCGACTGAGGAATTTACAGTGGATATTATGCCTGAAACATTACGAAAGTCTAATTTAAATGATCTAAAAGCCGGGCATCCCGTAAATCTGGAACGGGCAATGATGTTAGGCGGTCGCCTCGGAGGTCACTTGGTCAGCGGGCATGTCGACGGAGTGGGCCGGATTGAAAAGAAACGTACGGAAGGGAACGCAGTTATATTCCACATTACAGCACCTCCCGAAGTACTGCGGTTCATTGTGCCCAAGGGTAGTGTGGCCATTGATGGTATATCGCTGACTGTGGCCGATGTGACCGGGGATTCTTTTTCGGTGTCTGTCATCCCCCATACAGCCGCCCAGACTACCCTGGGCAGCAAGGCTGTGGGCGATGTGGTGAATCTGGAAAATGATATGATTGGCAAATATGTAGATCGGCTCCTTCATTCATCCCTGGATGCAGGGAAAAAAGATATAAATCTGGAGTTTTTAAAAGCAAACGGCTTTCTTCAATAACAAGGAGTGAAACAAAATGACATTTAACACAATCGAGGAAGCAATCGAGGATCTCAGGCAGGGTAAAATGATCGTTGCTGTGGATGATGAAGACCGGGAAAATGAAGGGGACCTAATCATGGCCGCGGAAAAAGCGACGCCGGAAGCTATTAACTTTATGGCGAAGTATGCCCGTGGACTGATATGCACTCCGATGACGGCGGAACGAATCGAAGAACTGGAACTGCCGCAAATGGTCACACATAATACAGATGCCCATTGCACGGCGTTTACTGTCTCTGTAGATTCCGTCCATTCCACCACAGGGATATCGGCAGCGGAGCGGGCCCGTACCGTACAGTCCCTCATTGACCCATCCACTAAGCCTGCTGACCTGCGCCGCCCAGGCCACATCTTTCCGCTTAAAGCTATGGAAGGCGGTGTATTGCGCCGGGCAGGACATACGGAAGCGGCGGTTGACCTTGCTGTTTTGGCCGGCCTCTATCCGGCCGGTGTCATCTGTGAAATCATGGATGAGGACGGAACCATGGCCAGAGTACCGCAGCTCATGGAATTTGCCAAAACACACAACCTTAAAATCATTACTGTGGCGGCGCTGATAAAGTACCGTATGCAGAAGGAAAAGTTGGTATGGCGGGCTGCTGAAGCCGATTTGCCTACCCGCTTCGGTGATTTTAAAGTGATTGCTTATGAGAACAGCGTAGATCCCCTGGAACATCTGGCTATTGTCAAAGGTGACATTCATCCGGATGAGCCTACACTGGTCAGAGTTCACTCTGAATGTATGACAGGAGATGTATTCGGTTCACAGCGCTGTGACTGCGGTTCTCAGTTGGCTCATGCGCTGGAATTAATTGAAAAGGCCGGTAAGGGAGTTCTTATCTACATGCGCCAGGAAGGCCGAGGTATTGGCCTTGTTAATAAAATCAGGGCGTACGCCCTGCAGGATCGCGGGAAAGACACTGTGGAAGCCAATGAAGAATTAGGTTTTGCTCCTGATTTACGCGACTATGGCGTAGGTGCGCAGATACTGGTTGATCTTGGTGTGAGAAAAATACGTTTGCTCACAAATAACCCCCGGAAAATCAAAGGTTTGGAAGGGTATGGACTGACCATTGAGGAACGGGTTCCTGTGGAAATGTCCCCGTGCAAATCCAATGAGCATTACCTGGAAACAAAGAAAATGAAACTGGGGCATATGCTGACGAAGCGGTGCCTATAAATTAAAGGGAGGCGGACATTTTGGCAAAACTTTTCGAAGGACAATTGGTGGCAACGGATTATAAATTTGGAGTTGTTGTAGGCCGTTTCAATGAGTTTATTTCCAGTAAGCTTCTGGGTGGATGCATTGACGCTCTAAAGCGTCATGATGCATTGGAAGACAATATCGACATCGCTTGGGTTCCCGGTGCTTTTGAGGTGCCTTTGGTGGCACAGAAAATGGCAGCCTCCGGTCGCTATGATGCTGTGATTTGTTTAGGAGCCGTCATTCGCGGCGCAACGCCTCATTTTGAGTTTGTATCCAGTGAAGTTGCCAAAGGAGTGGCGAAGGTATCTTTGGATACCGGCGTGCCCACCATCTTCGGCATTATTACCAGTGATACACTGGAGCAGGCCATAGAGCGTGCCGGTACCAAAGCCGGAAACAAAGGCTGGGACGCAGCCGTCAGCGCCATTGAAATGGCTGACCTGCTGAAAAAAGTCGGCTAGTCCATACGAGAAAGAGAGTAGGTGGGCGCGTGCAATATGATGAATTAGATTTGGTTAACCGCTGCCGGGGAGGAGATCTGGCAGCGTATGACCAAATCATGCAACAGTATGAGAAAAAAGTATATTCCCTCTGTTTCCGTATGGCCGGTAACCACGATGATGCGGCCGATTTGGCCCAGGAAGCCTTTTTAAAGGCTTTCCGGGCTTTGCCTTCGTTTAAGGGGGAATCGGCTTTTGCCACCTGGCTATACCGTATTGTAACCAACACCTGCCTGGATGAAAAAAGACGGGTGTCAAAGAGACCGTTCCTTGTTTCTCTGGATAAGAAGCTGGAAACAGAAGACGGTGAACTTGCTCTCACCCTGCCCGGCGATTCTCCCGATCCTCTGAAATTCACTCTGGATGGAGAACTACAAAGAGAAATACAGGCACTTTTAGGTAAACTTCCGTCGGATCAGAGAATTGTAGTGGTCATGCGCGATATAGACGGTTACAGTTATGAAGAGATGGCAGATACATTACAACTGAGCATGGGAACGCTAAAATCCCGGCTTAACAGAGCGCGCTCCAAACTCAGAGAACTTTATCTCCGCGAGCAGGAACATTTTCGACAAGAAGTACATCTAAAGGAGAAAGGGGGGTGGAGTCATGACATGTGAGCAGTTACAGAAAAATATAGTTGATTACCTGGACGGTGTTTTGGCCGGAGATGCACTCACTGTTGCAGAAACACATTTATCAGATTGTGAACAATGCCGTCAGGAAATACAGGAACTGAAGCAGGCTCTTGCCTGGATTAAACAGGCCGAAGACATGACTCCACCTGTAACCCTGCGCCGTAACGTACTGACGCAACTGGAGCAGGAGGCCAGGAAGAAGCGGCACCGGTTCCCATCCTGGTTGAACCACGCTGCCGCCGCTGCCGCCGTATTTATGATGCTGGTGGCCGGCAATCTAGCTCTGCAGTCACCAATGAAGCTTGCTTCTGAAGCACCTCCTTCCGTTATGCAGGAAGAAGTAAAAATGTTTAATTCTTCTGCCAACGACACAGAGGCACCTGAAGAACAAGATTTTCTTCGAGCTTCCGATAGCGGTGACACTCAAAACTACGATATCTCTTCGGCAGAGGCAGACGGTGCCCACACGAGTACTACATCTGTGAGTGCTACTGGTGACAACGGAGAACAAACGACTAAACGAATAATACCTTACAGAATACTATTTAACCTGGTATCGATACCGCTTTTTCTGCTATTGGCATTGCTTACTCTGAGAAAGAGACGGGAGGCGATGCCCAATGAATAAAAAAAACAAATTTATTATTATTGACGGCAGTAGCCTGATCTACCGCGCTTTCTTTGCTCTGCCCCTGCTACAGACTAAGCAGGGGCTGTATACCAACGCTGTATACGGCTTTACCACCATGCTGTTGCGCCTCCTTGATGAGGAAAAGCCCGACTACGTCACTGTGGCTTTTGATAAAGCTAAGCCCACGTTTCGACACGTTGAATACAGTGACTATAAAGCGAAACGGGAAAAAACGCCGTCAGAACTCTCAGAACAAATATCCCGGGTCAGGGAACTCCTGGCTGCACTGCATATTCCCGTAGTGGAACTGGATGGTTATGAAGCCGATGATTTAATTGGCACGTTTGCCAGATTGGCTAATGAAAACGGCATGCAGCCGGTCATTGTATCCGGTGACGCCGATGTGTTTCAGCTGGTGGACATGCCGGCTGAGGTAATTTACACCCGGCGCGGTATTACCCAGGTAGAGCGGATAACTGAAAAGGAACTCATGGAACGTTACAGCTTGTCGGCACAACAGTTCATTGATTTTAAAGGGTTAAAAGGCGATGCTTCCGACAACATTCCCGGTGTACCCGGGGTGGGTGAAAAGACGGCTATCAAACTTCTCACACAGTTTGGTTCCATGGAGGGTATATACGAACACTTGGACGAAATACCCGGACGGCTCCACGATTTGTTGAAAAATAACCGGGAGCAGGCCGAATTAAGCAAACGGCTCGCCACAATAGTTACCAATGTGCCATGGGAATTTCAAGCTGCAGACTATTTGCGACAGGCTCCTGACAACGAAAAACTGCGTTTGCTTTTTACCCAATTGGAATTTAAAAGCCTGCTGGAAAAACTTCCCGATAATGATCAGGAGATAGAGCAAAGAACTGTGACAGATGAAACGGCTGTCACAGTCAGTGAAGAGGAAGACTGGATGCGTTTGGCTGAAAAAATCGGGAAAGCAAAGCAAACAGCGATTCTCACACTGCCCGTTGGCGCCTCCTGGCAGCATGAGTTACAGGGAATGACTGTGGCCCTTCCCGGCGAAACGTATCATATCCCCCTCACAACGGAAGGTGGGGAGCTTGCCAGGGCAGCATCGTTATTCCGGGACACAAAGGCTCTAACCATTGTTTACGACGCAAAAAACTGGATTAATATATTATGGCGTATGTTCTGTCAGGAACCGGAAGGCCCGATGTTTGACGTATCGTTAGCCGCCTACCTGTTGGATCCGCTGGAGAACGGGTATCCCCTGGAAAAAATGGCGGAGCGTTATCTGGACCGGACTCTGCCCGAGGCACCGGGGAAAAAAAAGGGACAGCTGATTTACTGTGAGCGTGATTTCTCCTGCGCGGCTGTTCGTGCCCTTTTTGACCTGTATCCGGTACTGCGTGCAAAATTGGCTGATAGTTCCCTGGAAAAACTTTACGACGACCTGGAACTGCCTCTTGCCCATACACTGGCCAGAATGGAAAGACGCGGTGTAGCTGTGGATTTGGCAGCTCTTTCTGCACTAAAAATAGAGATTACCGGACGTATCGCAGTCCTGGAAGAAGAGGTATATCGCCTCGCAGGAGAAACATTTAATCTGAATTCTCCCAAGCAACTAGGTACTATCCTTTTTGAGAAACTCTCTCTGCCTGCGATTAAGAAAACAAAAACCGGCTATTCCACCGACGCTCAGGTCTTGGAAGAACTGGCGCCACACCATGACATTGTTGCCATCATCTTACAGTACAGAACCCTGATCAAGCTACTGACCACCTATTTGGAAGGGCTCTCAAAGTTGGTCAATCCGACCACCGGACGTATTCATACCACATTTAACCAAACAGTTACGGCTACCGGTCGACTCAGCAGCACAGAGCCTAATTTGCAGAATATCCCGATTCGTCTGGAAGAAGGCCGCCGTGTGCGGCGTGCTTTTATCCCCGGGGAAAAGGGCAAGCTGTTATTATCAGCAGATTATTCACAGATTGAGTTACGTATTTTGGCCCATGTTTCCAATGACGCTGTACTCATTGATTCCTTTAGACAGGAAGAAGATATCCATCAGCGTACTGCAGCGGAAGTTTTCGGCGTTTCCCAGGAGGAGGTAACCAGGGAAATGCGGGACAAAGCCAAAGCAGTAAACTTTGGTATTATCTACGGGATCAGCGACTATGGATTATCGCGGCAGCTTGGCATTCCCCGTCAGGAGGCAAAAATCTATATTGAGCGCTACCTGGAACGTTATCCTGGTGTGCGTGAGTTTATCCACAGCGTTGTGGCAGAGGCACATAAGAACGGCTTTGTCACGACAATCCTCAACCGACGGCGATATCTGCCTGATATCAACAACCGTAATTTCAATTTACGTAGTTTCGCGGAACGGACGGCTATGAATACGCCAATTCAGGGTACCGCTGCCGATATTATTAAGCTGGCGATGCTGCAGGTGGAAAAAGTTTTGGAGCCCTTCGGTGATGCCGCAAAAATGATTCTTCAGGTTCACGATGATCTGGTTATTGAAGTGGACGAGCGCGTAGTGAACGAGGTGGCAGAGCAGGTTCGAACTAAGATGCAGGATGCCATCACGCTTTCTGTGCCGCTTACCGTGGACATAAAAGCCGGACCCAACTGGGCGGAAATGATTAAGTTCAACTAAATTCAGCCAAGCTACAGAGGTGAGAAGATGCCTGAATTACCTGAAGTGGAAACAATCCGGCGCGGGTTGGCAGCAGTCCTGCCGTCCCGCGTTATTTGTGATGTTACAGTGAATTACAGCGGATCCATTAAGAAGCCTGATGCCCAATCTTTTTGCACCGGGCTGGCTGGACGCATGGTAACCGGGACAGGTCGTCGCGGTAAGTACCTCTTCCTTCATCTTGATGACGGCAGTACCATCGTGATTCATTTACGCATGACAGGGCGGCTGGTTTTCTCGGAAGTTCCGCTTCCGGCAGACAAGCATACCCACATTATCTTTCACTTCGAGGACGGTAGCAGTCTGTATTTCAATGATGTGCGAAAGTTTGGCACCATCTGGTGGCTGCCGGATCAAAGATTGACAGAAATCTCCGGTCTGGCTTCTTTGGGGCCCGAACCGCTTTCAGCCGACTTTCATTTCCCTTACCTGAACCGTGAAGTGGAGAAAAAAAAGGTGAGCATTAAGTCGCTGTTATTGAATCAGACATTTTTGGCCGGTCTGGGAAATATTTATGCGGACGAGATTCTCCACCGCGCTTGCATTCTTCCCGACCGTCAATCCAGGTCTCTGAGCAGGGAAGAGAGGCTTACACTTTTTCAGGCGGTCCGGGATGTGTTGACGGAAGCCATCGAATGGCGGGGAACCACCATGAATGACTATCGTGATGCTGCCGGGTTAAGCGGCCGTTTTCAGAACAGACTCCGTGTCTACCAACGTCACAATGAAAAGTGCCCGCGCTGCGGAAACATGATATGCCGCAGTATTGTGGCCAGCAGGGGGACACATTTCTGCCCTGACTGCCAATATTAATAAACATAATGTGCAAGGCCGCCTACTAGTCAGGTTGACTGTAGGCGGCCTTGCACCATTTTGCGCTACTTCCATACAATGTAGTACTTGTTGTAAAGGAGGTAGCAGGGTGCCACTTCTTTCCATGCTCTTTTTGGGAATCGCCGTTTCTTTTGACGGATTCGGTGCCGGATTCGCATACGGCCTGCGGAAAGTACATATCCCGCTCTATTCGTTAATCATCATTTGTCTGTCCTCGTCGCTGTCTATGTTTGTATCGATGGTGGCCGGAAACAAAGTTGCAGGCCTGTTCAGCCCCCAGGTCAGTTCCTCTTTAGGTGGATTCATGTTGATTGGGGTTGGGCTGATTATTGTCAGCCAGTCCTTAGGAAGAGACATATTTTCCCGCCGTCCTGTTAAAAAAGAGCAATCGGAGGGCAAAGGGTTTTCCATTTTTTCCGGCGTCTTACGGCATCCGGAACTGGCCGACTTTGATTCGTCCGGAGTGATTACAGGAAAAGAAGCCATGGTTCTTGGGATTGCATTAGCAATGGACGCATTTGGCGCAGGTTTCGGTGCGGCAATGATGGGCTTTCATCCGCTATCCACGGCGGTGGCAGTAGGCGTGTCAAAACTGTTCCTGTTAACGTCTGGTATACTTCTTGGCAAGCGGTTTGCACGGAATGTTGCCAGTGAAAAAGCCGCGGTTTTTGCCGGGTTGGTGCTTGTTTTTCTGGGTATCGGTCATTTAGTAGCCTAACCTCTAAACACATGGTCGACTGAGCAGCCAAAACAAAAGGCTGCTCAGTTTCTGTTTTCTGCTCGTTTTGGCACAGAACTTGCAAAATTAAAATGCATATTACATGACCGCATTTCTGCGGATTTACAAAAGGAGGCGTTTGCATGAAGAAACCGCTTTGGCAACCGGGTCCGGAACGTATCGCAAAAACAAATATGACCAGGTTTATGAAGCTTGTCAATGATAGTTTTGGCAAGAGTTACACAAGTTATGACGAACTCTACGATTGGTCGGTGCAAAATGCACCTGAATTTTGGGAGTTGATGTGGGAGTTCGGTGAAATCAAATCATCCAAACTCTGTGATGAGGTCGTAACAAACTTTTCAGATATGTTCAACAGTGAGTGGTTTACAGGCGCACGACTGAATTTTGCTGAAAACCTGCTCCGTTACAGGGACGACCGTACGGCCTTAATTTTTAAAGGGGAAGCTCAGGATGTTCAAAAGACTTCGTATAAAGAGCTTTATGCTCAGGTAGCCGGAATGAGCCGCTCACTGCGCGATATGGGCGTCACGGTAGGAGATCGTGTGGCCGGTTTTATGCCCAATATGGCAGAAACTGTGGTTGCCATGCTGGCCACAGCCAGTATTGGCGCTATCTGGTCTTCCTGCTCCCCGGATTTTGGCTTCCAGGGGGTCATGGACCGCTTCGGGCAAATTAAGCCCAAAGTACTGTTTACTGCCAATGGCTATTCCTACAACGGCAAAACGTTTGATTCTCTGGAGAAAGCGAAACAGATCACCGAGAAAATACCAACAATTGAGAAAGTTGTGGTTGTGCCTTATACCGAGCCACGGGCAGACATCAGCAGCATAAATATCGCTGTTCACGCCAGTGACTTCTCTGTTGCCGACTATGACACAGAAATTGAATTTGAGCAACTGCCCTTTGAACATCCGCTCTATATTATGTACTCATCGGGAACCACGGGAGTTCCTAAATGTATTGTCCACGGTGCCGGAGGCACACTGATTCAGCACCTTAAAGAATTAATTCTGCACACCGATCTGACCAGGGAAGACACAATCTTTTACTACTCCACATGCGGTTGGATGATGTGGAACTGGGTTGTCAGCTCGTTGGCTGTGGGGGCATCTGTTGTGTTATTTGACGGATCACCCTTCTATCCGGAAGCGGGCGCGCTCTTTAAACTAGCACAGGATGAAGCATTCACTGTCTTTGGTACCAGTGCAAAATATATCGCTTCACTGGAGCAAGCAGGTGTAAAACCACGGGAAACGTATGATTTAACGCCGCTCAAAGCGGTATTGTCCACCGGTTCCCCCCTCTCCGTAGAAAGCTTTGAATATGTGTATCGGGATATCAAAGAAGATCTTTGTTTATCCTCGATTTCCGGCGGGACTGACATCATCTCCTGCTTCGCATTGGGTAACCCCACAGGCCCGGTCTATGCCGGTGAACTGCAGTGCAGAGGACTTGGCATGAAAGTGGAAGCATACAGTGCAGACGCTAAGCCTGTTATGGGTGAAAAGGGAGAGCTTGTTTGCTCGGCACCGTTTCCTTCCATGCCCGTGTATTTCTGGGACGATGCAGATGATAAAAAATACCTTGGCGCCTATTTCGAAACCTTTAATAATGTCTGGCACCACGGCGACTATGTGGAAATAACGGACACCGGCGGGTTGGTGATTTACGGCCGTTCCGACGCCACTCTTAACCCGGGTGGAGTCAGAATCGGCACAGCAGAAATATACCGCCAGATGGAAGCAATGCCGGAACTGACAGACAGCCTGGTGGTTGGCCAGGACTGGCAAAATGATGTCCGTGTTATTCTCTTCGTGAAACTGGCCCCTGGTCTGGAACTGAACGACGACCTAAAAGCAAAAATCAAAAAAACTATTCGTCAAAATGCCACACCGCGCCATGTTCCGGAAAAAATAATTGAGATTGGCGATATTCCGTACACAATCAACGGCAAAAAAGTTGAAATCGCTGTAAGGAAAATTATCCACGGAGAAAGTGTCACAAACAGAGAAGCTTTAGCCAACCCTCAATCATTAGATCTCTACAAGGATTTACCGGATTTAGCCGTCTAGCGATGAAATAGTGCATCAAGACCGTTGATTATTTGCATCAGTCGTGCGACCCGACATTTATGTCGGGTCGTTTTTATTGCGTGCCCGCACTTTGACTCAAATTCAAGTCAAAGAGATTTAATTGGTCCTTTGGAAGGTCAGCCATTTTCAGAATTATTAAACCAGATGCAAGCAGGCAACACCTATGTAAATGTCCACACAAAACGACATCCTGCCGGTGAAATTCGCGGTCAAATTAGCCATAGTAAAAAAAAGGTTAGGCAGCTTGACGATAAAAGCATCTATAAAGAGGAAACCCGTGCACTTGGGTAAAGGAAAAGATGAACTTTTCCAAGACGATGCGGCCCGTGAGGACGGACAGCGCGAAAAGGTTATGGAAATCCCGTCGGCCGAGCTTTTCCCGTTCAAAGACCATCCCTTCAAGGTTGTGGACGATGACGCCATGCGGGACACCGCCGAGAGCATTGAAAAATACGGCGTGCTTGTCCCCGGCAGGAGGGCACTCTTTTGTGATGTTACTTTACATAAAAAGGATTTGAGTTTTCAGATAAAACTTAACGTAACTAAGGATGGAAATAACGAAAAGTTAACATCGGCTTTACCTTGGCAGCTTGGCAACAAGCTATAATAAAGGTAAAACAGAATGCGGAGGTAACGTATGCAGAGAAAAAGGAGAACAACAATCTTAGTAAAAAGCGGTAAGCAATTGGCCAAGCTTTTTGCAGGTGAAATCATACAAAACTATCCCGTTGTAACTGTGCAGGAGCCGCAAAACGGATTGATCATGATTAAAATGCGCGAAAGCGCACAAAACAAGTTATTTTATTTGGGCGAAGTTTTTGTTACGGAATGTAAAGTGCAAGTTGGAAATGTCCTTGGCGTGGGGATTATTCAGGATGATCAACCGGAGATGGCTTATTACTTGGCCTTAATAGACGCTGCTTATAATGCGGATTTAGCAGAAACAAAACGTTGGGAAGCCATGCTCACCGAGGAAGAAAACAGAATTATGGCTCGTGAGGCACAGGAACGCTTCACGTTGTTGAAGACAACAGTTAACTTCGAGACAATGGATGTATTAGGAGGTGCGACAAATTGAAATTTGATGATGTCCACGATATACAGCAAGCATACCGGAAACTTGTTGACTGTAATGCAAACCCGGGGAGGGTCCATTCTCTGCGAATTGAAAGCGAGAAAATGGGGTTTCCGATTTATTGTAACAAAGCATTATTGGTTTTGGCACGGATGCTTTTAGACACCGAAGTTTGTTTTCATGTTATAGGAAAGGCAAGTGAAATCATCTCCAATACCATCAGTCAGTTGACATATACAGTAGCTGCACCGCTTGATGAAGCAGATTATGTTTTTGTTGCCGCAGACGCGGACAGTAAAGAATTAATTGCTTCCATCATTAAATGCAAACTGGGCGATCTTATCAATCCACACAGCTCGGCTACTCTCATCATCGAAGCAGAAAAGATTACCGAGGATCGGGATTTAATGTTAAGAGGTCCCGGAATTAAAGAAAGTAATTATCTTTGTGTTGAAACCGCTGCAGATTGGGTGACGGCCAGAGCTGTGAAGAACATCGAATATCCACTGGGAATAGAAATCTACTTCGTTGATAAAGAGTACCGGATTGCTGCTCTTCCCAGAACAACTGTGATACAGAGCCGGGGGGATAAGGCATGGGCTATGTAGCTGTCAAAGGCGGTACAACGGCCATAGAGGAGTCTATCAAGAGGCTTCGTTATGAGCGTCTTAAAGATGGTCGGGTCATTGAAGTTGAGGTAATAAAAAGCTGTATGAGAGGTTTAATTGACCGTATTATGTCGGAAGGAAGTATCTATTCCAGAGATTTGGCTGCCTTGGCGATCAAGCAGGCCGAGGGAAATCCAGAAGAAGCAACCTTTCTGCTTCGGGCCTACCGGTCAACACTTCCCAGAATGCACTATTCCAGACCTATAGCACCGAAAGATATGTGTGTTGAGCGCCGAATTTCGTCAGCATTTAAAGACATCCCGGGAGGGCAAATTCTGGGAGCCGCGTATGATTATGTCCATCGTTTGTTGGATTTTGACCTTTACAACGAGAGTAAGCGGGAAATCCTACAATGGTTACATCTATATACGGAAACGTTTTCCCAGGAGGTCCCGGAGGATCATGGTAAACTGCCGAAGGTGATTGATTTGTTGCGGAGAGAAGGTCTGATGACGGAGACGGAGCGTGACGACACAGAGCCGCAGGATGTGACCCGGGACAACATTCGTTTTCCGACTAGAAGAAGCGAAAGATTACAGATTCTAACCCGGGGGGAGACTGGGGCAGTCACAGCCTTAGGTTACGCTGCTATTCGCGGATACGGCATCGTGCATCCGACTGTTGGAGAATTGCGGGTCGGTTATCTGCCTGTTCATCTTGATTATCCCATGGCGAACTCACAAACAGAGGATGATGTAATTTATATCGGAGAAATTCAGGTAACAGAGGTTGAAACGTTAGTGCCTGAGGTTAGAGAAGAGAACGGTAAGGCAAAAATTGAATTTAGTATCGGTTATGGCATTTGCTATGGCCAGAATGAAACAAAAGCTATCGCCATGAGTGTTCTTGATAATTGTCTGGAAAAAAGTCATATCAACTCGCCGGTGCATGATGAAGAATTTGTACTGATGCATATTGATTGTGTTGAAGCGACCGGATTTATCTCCCATTTAAAGCTCCCCCATTATGTAACCTTCCAGTCCGAGCTGGATAGTGTGAGAAAAACAAGGGAGGGGAAGCAGCATGATGAAAAAATATAATTTTGCTTTTTTTGATGAAGGATCGAAAAGAGAAATCAGGCGAGCTACGTTAAAAGCAATTGCCATTCCAGGGTACCAGGTTCCGTTCGCGTCCCGTGAAATGCCCATTGCACGCGGCTGGGGGACAGGCGGACTGCAGCTGACGTTATCACTGATCGGACGAGACGATATCATTAAGGTGATTGACCAAGGCGCCGATGAATCCGTCAATGCCGTGAATATTAAAAAATTGATCATATCAACTACGGGCGTTCAGGATACGGAAAAAACGGCGGAAGCTACCTTGATTCAGAGCAGGCATCGCATTCCGGAAGTTGAGCTGCGTGAAGACCAAATTATTGTCTTGCAGGTTCCTCTACCGGAACCTCTTAGAACGATTGAACCAAGTGAGTATAAAACAAAAAAGCTGCATGCTGATCAAGATTATAATGGCATTTGGCTGATGTTATTTGAACAAATTATGAAACACGGCCGCATGTCCACTGGTGCCGACCATCCCGTACAGGTTCACGGCCGCTATATCATGGCTCCCAGTCCGATTCCCAGATTTGACAATCAGAAATTAAATGACTCCAAAACGTTAACGCTGCTGGGAGCGGGCAGAGAAAAAAAGATTTATGCGGTCCCGCCATATACGAAGGTGCAGTCTCTTGCTTTTGCGGATTATCCCTTTACCGTGGAGGATATGAGTGCTAAAGTCTGCCGCTTGTGCGGCACCACAGGGGTTTATATGGATGAATTGTTTGATCGGGATACAGAGGAAACGTACTATCAGTGTAATGATGTCAGTTATTGTTTGCAGCGTGAAAACAAAGAAATGGATGACTTGAGGTGAAACGATTGCATCAGCAGGAACGACCTCTCTTAACTATTAAGAACTTGAATAAGCAGTTTGGTTGCGGGTGCTCTCATTGTAGAGATACCCAGGGGCACAATTTAGAAGATAACTATTGCCCTGTATGCGGCACGGTTTACGCTTGCCGGAATGTATCACTGAAAGTGTATCCGGCAGAGATCCTGGGAGTTGTCGGTGAATCTGGTTCAGGAAAATCAACTTTACTGCGATGTCTCTACTTCGATCAGGATAGCACCAGCGGTGAAGGGTACATCCATGGATATAATGAAGGAAGAACCAATATTTTCACAGAAACGTCCCAGCAGAAAAATTATATTCGAAACCATCTGTTGGGAATGGTTTATCAGAACCCGTATTTAGGGTTGCGAATGAATTTTTCATCGGTTGGTAATATTGCGGAAAAATTAATCGGAGCAGGCAACAGGAAAGTAGATTTTATGGCTGCTCGTGCTCAGGAACTATTGGCGGCTGTCAATATCCCGACCTATAGGATGAAAGAAGCTCCTGAAAAATTTTCCGGCGGAATGCAGCAGCGTGTGCAGATTGCCAAAGCATTATCAAATAATCCCCCTTTGCTTTTATTGGATGAAGTAACCACGGGACTTGATTTATCGGTTCAGGCCAATGTCTTAGATTTAATTAAAGTAATTCAGCGGGATCTAAAAATCGGTATGATTGTAGTTTCCCATGATCTGGCGGTGATACGTATGCTGACTGACAGAACGATAGTCATGCTTAACGGCAGGATTATTGAACACGGATTAACAGATCAGGTTTTGGAGGATCCCCAGCATGCATATACCCAGCAATTGGTTTATTCACTGCTATAGAGCAAAGGAGAAGAGCAGATGTATTTAATAAAGAACGGGCAGCTTGTCTTTGAGAACAAAATAGCACAGAACCATGACATGCTGATTGCAGATGGCAAGATCTGCAAGATTGCACCTGCAGGTGTTATAAAAGTAGACGGGGCAGACGTCATCGATGCAAGAGGTGGGTATGTCGCCCCAGGTTTTATTGACATTCATTCCGACTATATAGAGCACATGGCTGCACCGAGACCAACCACCGTTCTTGATTTCCAAATGGCAGCCAGAGAAATAGAAAAACAGTTAATAAACCAAGGCGTTACGACTATGTATCATTCCTTATCTTTAATGAAAGACTCGTACTTTACACCCCAGAAAATACGGACTCCAGAAAATGTTAAAAAGCTGATTGATATGATTGAAAAAATTGATGGGCAAAGTAAATTGATTCATCACAAATTCCATGCCCGTTTTGAAATTGACAATGTCGATCAGGTACAGCTTCTATGCGATTTTATTATGCAAAATAAAATTCATCTGCTTTCTTTTATGGATCACACCCCAGGGCAAGGGCAGTACAGAAATCTTGAAAACTACTGTGATATCATGAAAGGTTATAAGGATATGAACAATACTGAGTTAGAACAGCATATTCAAGAATATCAGGACAAAGAAAAACTCGACTGGGATACTATCAGTACAATTGCTGCATTGGCGCAGAAACATCACATTGCAGTAGCCTCCCATGATGATGACAGTGTCGAAAAGTTAGATGTGGTAAAAAGTTTTGGCACGACTATTTCTGAATTTCCCATCACAATGGAAGTGGCTAAAGCGGCACAAGCAAAAAATATGTATACAACTGCGGGAGCGCCCAATGTTTTACTGGGGGGGTCTCATGCCGGAAATCTTTCGGCAGCGGAAGCTATTGGGCAGGGTTGTATTGATATTCTCTGCAGTGACTATTTTCCTGCCTCTCTACTGCATGCAGTGTTCCACTTGCACAACCATTACGGACTAAACTTAGCGGAATTGTTTCAATTGGTAACCATTAATCCGGCTAAAGCCGTCGGTATCAGCCGTGAATACGGCTCTCTTGCCGAGGGTAAGCAAGGGGATGTTATTATTATTGATAATGCTGAAGATGAATTCCCCGTGATTACTGCTGTCTTTGTTGATGGTCGGTTAGTTTCGACACTAAATTATTATCGATAAGAGGTGAGAAAATGATTGGGGAAAAGATGCTGATGGAAAAACCCACCATCCATGAAAACTGCAGCTTAAAGCATACTGAACTGGGAAAATGGACGGAAGTGGGACCCAACAATTACTGGGATAATGTGGAATTTGGTGATTATTCGTATACGTCCGGAAATAATCAAATTCAAAATGCAAAAATAGGTAATTTCGTCAATATTGCCTCTGGCGTGCGGATTGGGCCTACGCATCATCCCATGGACAGGCCGACACTGCATCATTTTACGTATCGTAGAAGATTGTATGGGTTTGATGTTGTTGATGACGAAAAAATATTAAACTGGCGGGCTGCACAAGTTGTAACGATTGGTCATGATGTTTGGCTCGGTCATAATGCGATCATTATGCCTGGTGTAACAATAGGTAATGGTGCAGTCGTAGGCAGTGGTGCTGTTGTAACCAAAGATGTTGCACCTTTTACTATTGTTGCGGGCGTGCCAGCCAAAGTACTACGTATTAGGTTCAGTGATGAAATCATTCTCAGCCTGGAAAAGATCCAGTGGTGGTACTGGTCTTATGAGACACTTAAAGAACGTTTGCTTGATTTTGCCTTGAACGTAGAGGATTTTGTGCATAAATATGATGGGAATCAGGTGGCTTGATGGAAGAAATTATCAGGATTACAGGTTTAAATAAATATTTCGAGTTGCATAATCAAAATAAACGCATCAGAGGATGTCAGGACATCAATCTTACGTTGCATTCAGGGGGATTCGTTGGGATTACCGGAAGAAGCGGTTCAGGAAAATCAACAATTTTAAAATGTATTTATCGCACCTATCTCCCGAAAAAAGGCATCATCTGGTATCAATCACAAATCTACGGCGAAATTGATCTGGCGCAAGCTACAGAAAGGCAAGTTATTCACCTTAGAAAACAGGAAATAGGTTATGTCTCTCAGTTTTTACATGTAATGCCCAGAACAACGGCCCGGGAAATTGTCGAGCAGGCAGTGTTGGATGTAGGGTACGATATCGGGTATGCCAGGACAGAAGCTGTAAACATTCTACGCCATTTTGAGTTGGACGAAGGGCTGTGGGATACGTATCCTAATACTTTTTCCGGTGGTGAAAAACTGCGTCTGAATATTGCCTCTGCCATGGTTAAAAAGCCAAGATTGCTGCTGCTTGATGAGCCAACAGCTTCATTAGATCATGAATCCAAAAAGAACGTGAAAGTGCTGTTGGAGAAGTTAAAGAATGAAGGGACTTCTATGATTGGTATATTTCATGATTTGGAATTTATGGAGGGCGTGTGTGACAGAGAGTTTGCAATGGAGACAGGTGATTTTGTAATTTAGAAAATCATGCTGTTGATGGTGTCTCAAATAAAAAAGCAATCAGGTTCAGACTAATCCGACTGCTTTTTTTGCTGCGTTACATTACCGTAGTAGAATCACCTTGAGACTAGGAGAGTTGTCTATGAATGAAATTGACATTGTTGATCAGATCATTCTCGATATCGTATCGGAAAAATACGAACCGAATGAAAAACTGCCGTCTGAAAACGATCTGGCCTATCGTTTTTGTGTGCCCAGAATGACTGTTCGTAAAGCATATGAAAGACTGCAGGAAATGGGATACATATATGCTTTGCAGGGAAAGGGCAGTTTTGTAAAAAACCGTAAGGGGCAGATCGAACTGGTGCTTTCTGGTGATGTCAGTTTTAGTGAGAAAATGAAAAAGGTCGACTGTAAGTTTGAAACAAGAAATCTTTTTTGTAAAGAAATAGCGTACAATAAGAGGATCTATGATTTTCTCCGCATTGACCAATCAGACAGAGTGTTTAAGATTGGCAGATTAAGAATCATTGATGATACCCCTACTGCACTCCATATATCCCTTATCGCAAATTCTGTTTTTCAAAATATTGATAAAGAGGGCGAGAAGATCACATCAATGTTTGCCTATTATAATTCCCAGGGATATGATGAATTTTATTCCGAGAAAAGTATTGTAAGTGTATCCTTTCCCACAAAGCATGAGAGAAAGATTCTTCATTGTTCACATCTAATACCCCTTCTAGTTCTGAACTCCGGCTGCATCGATAAAAAAACAGATACCGTCCTAGAATATACGAAAATTGTTTATCGGACAGATTGTTTTAAATATGTCATCAATGTTTAGCGTTACTTTACGGACAGTTAACGTTTCTCACACAACATTAACAGTACAGAACTTGGCAACAAGCTACAATGTATATGTACCCACTAATAAGATTATCAGGAGGAATAAGTAAAGTGAAAAAAGCTTTAAGTATCATGTTGGCTGTTATTATGATCGCCTCCCTTGTTACAGGATGCAGTGAGCAAACAAAGGGTGGACAAACCCCTCCCCCTCCCCCCGAAAAAAGCACCATTACGGTTGCTTGGTATCCGAATGAATCAGGCGCAGAACTAGCAGATGCCCGTAAAGAAATCGGTATGATGATCGAAAAGGCAACAGGTAAAAAGGTCGAACATAAAACGACAACAGATTATTTGATTGTTATTGAGGCAATTGTAAATGGAAATGTCGACATCGCCTATACAGGCGCAGAAGGTTACATTCAGGCACATAATAAAAATAACAAAGTAGTACCCTTATTTGTGAACAGCGGCAGTTCCGGTACGCTAGACGATGCTACATATTATGCCTGGTTATGCGTCAGAAAAGGCGAAGAAGATCAGTATAAGGATGGAGACACGTTCAAAATTGACAACATCCAAGATAAAAAGTTTTCTTTCGTCTCCAACAGCTCTACTTCTGGTTTCAGAGTACCTTCTGCTGGGATTACCAATTATTTTACCAAGATGGATTCATGGAAAAATTTGACGGTTGAAGATCTTCTCGAAGCCGGTTCGTTTTTCTCAGAAGTACTCTTTGGCGGTTCTCACCAAGGATCAGCTGTAAACCTGCTAAGCGGTAGAGCAGATGTTGCCGCCGTCTGTGATACATGCATTTTCAACTATATTGAACACATCTCCGGCACACACAACAGGCCTGGTGCCGTTTACAGAGTTAAAGATGATGCGGATGAACCATTCAACACAATGCCTGGCAAAGAATTTGTTGTAATTTCATCAACCCCTGTCTTAAATGCCCCGTTTATTTATAACAGCGAGTCATTAAGTGCAGAAGATGTAGCAAAAATTCTGTCAGTAGCCACATCAGATGAAGTAGCAAACAATGAAAAGATTTTTGTTCCCAAGGATTCTCAACATAAAGGTTTATATCGGCAAGGAATGCGTTTCCTGAAAATAGAAGATAGTTGGTTTAACCCCATCAGAGCGTTATCTGCTCAATAATTGATCCTCAATACTTGTGCAAAGTTTAGCTTATCTTACGTTGAGCTAAACTTTGCCTACTCTGATAAAAGGAGTAAACCAATGAATTTACTGGAAGTCACAAATCTCTCAAAACAATATGGGCACGATCTTTTAGCCCTGCAAAATATCAGTTTTTCTGTCCAGAATGGCGAGTTTGTTGCTGTTATCGGTCCGTCCGGAGCAGGAAAATCGACGTTATTGCGCTGTATTAATCGCATGATTGACCCGACAGATGGAGAGGTCGTCTTTGACGGCGTTCAGATGAGCAAACTTAAAAAGAATGAACTGCGAATGCAGAGAAGAAAAATCGGTATGATTTTTCAGCACTATAATCTGGTCAGCCGTCTTACTGTCATAGAAAATGTGCTGCATGGCAGATTAGGCTATAAATCGACGTTCGCAGGTATTGTCAGTCACTATGGTAAGGATGAAAAGAAACAGGCCTTTGAGATTATAGAGATGCTTGGTCTTACGGAGCAGGTCTACAAGCGGTGTGACCAGTTAAGCGGCGGACAGAAACAGCGTGTAGGTATCGCCAGGGCTTTAATACAAAACCCTAGAATGATGCTTTGTGATGAACCTATTGCCTCTCTAGATCCTAGTGCTTCTAAAGTAATTATGGATTATCTGCGCAATATCTCAACCAAATTGGGCATAACCTGCCTGGTTAACCTTCATCAGGTGGATGTGGCATTAAACTATGCAGACAGAATTATCGGTGTAAATAAAGGTAAAATTGTTTACGACGGACCACCCAATCTGACACCAGAAGAAGTTTATATGATATACGGGTCTGCGGCTGGAGATCTGATCTTTGACGTTGGGGGACAACATGCGAGTTGAAGCTTTAGTGAAAAAAAGGAAATATAATGTGATCTTTTTCGCTGTCTTGCTGATCTTGACGCTGACTTCCATTGTGCTGACTGAATTTGATGCAGCTAAAGGAATTACCAGTATTCCCAGAGCTATCCGCTGGGCAACTAGTAACTTTTATCCGGATATTAAGTCGTTAGAGAAGATACCGCGAATCTGGATTAAACTAAGAGAAACTATTTTCTTATCTATTGCAGCAACTACGATGGCCGCCATATGTGCTGCTTTTCTGGCCCTGTTAGGTTCTAAAACAACGCGGGTCAATCGTTTATTAGGTGCTGCTAGTAGAGGGATCTCGTCCATATTTCGGAATATACCTTTAACTGCATGGGCTTTGATCTTACTTCTTTCCTTTGGACAGAGTTCTTTAACCGGGTTTTTTGCTCTGTTTTTTTTCAATTTCGGCTTTCTTGCTAGAGCTTTTGTGGACACTATCGACGAAGTCAGCAGTGATGGGGTAGAAGCGCTGCAGGCTGCCGGAGCCACCTATTTTCAGATTATTTTTCAGGCTGTGATACCTACATGCCTCCCGCAAATGATAAGTTGGATCCTATTTATGATAGAAACCAATATTCGCAGTGCTACACTCATCGGCATTCTTACCGGCACAGGTATCGGTTTTATTTTTGAGTTATATTATAAAAGTTTTCAGTACCATGTTGCAAGTCTGGTCGTGATATTTATCATCATCTCTGTGCTGGTGATTGAGTTTATTTCAAACTATGTGAGAAGGGTGATACTTTAATGAACTATCTTGACTCATTAGAAGCTCTCCGAACACAATTTCCCTCATACAAGAGTGGTGTGACTTTGCATAACTATAGTATTAAAAAGGTTACAAAGGCTTCCATTGTTATGAGGATCACGTTGCTGTCTCTTGTGATTCTGACGGTATATGGTTTTTACACGTTCGACTATAAAGATATCAGGATAATCGATGCGATCACTCAAGCACTCACCACGTTTAAGACGATGTTTACACAGCCCAGATTTAACCATTTTAATTTTGGCCAAGGTGTTTATCAGGTAGCGGTGACCCTAGGCCTGACGTTTCTGACTACATTGATCGGAGCTTTTATTGCTTTATTTCTGGGACTTTTTGCAGCCCAGAATCTTTCCTCAACCGTTGTATCCAATGCCATCAAAAGTTTTGTCGCCGTAATTCGTGCAATTGATACTGTATTATGGGTTCTGATTTTTGCTGTCGCCGCGGGCTTAGGAAGTGTTGCTGCCGTCATCGGGATGACTTTTCATACAATAGGTTACCTCATTAAAGCATATTCTGAATCCTTTGAGGAATTGGATCCGGGTGTGATTGAGGCACTAAGAGGCAGCGGTGCCAACTGGTGGCAGATTGTTTTTCAGGCCGTTATTCCATCTTCGGCAACCAGCCTCTTGTCCTGGACTTTTATGCGTTTTGAAATCAACTATGCAGTTGCTGTCGCTATGGGTGCTGCAGCTGGCGCTGGCGGTATCGGCTTTGAGCTTTTCATGGCCGGCAATCACTATTATGATTTGCGAGAGGTTGGTTTAATCACATACTTTATTTTGTCTGTTGCCATCGTGCTCGAGCTTGTTTCTATTCGTTTAAAATTAAGGTTAAATACACATTAGTATTCTACTTAGGTCTTGACTTGGAGAGTGAAAATGTGTTTGGAAAGAAAAAACAGGGACAAAGTGACATCACTATGTACTATAAGTGAAGTTGGGAGGATCGGTATGAAAGCTGACTTACATGTTCATACTGCAGTATCCGACAGCAGCTATTCAATTGAAGAAACGATTCAGCTTGCTAAACTTAATAATATACATTATTTGGGTATCGTAGACCATGACACTGTTGCTGGATTGGAACAAGCCATTTTTCTGGGAAAGCATTACGGGGTTTTGGTGATTCCTGGAATTGAAATATCCGCATATGACTACAAGCGGAAAAGGAAGGTTCATATTTTGGGATACAACTTTGACCTAAATGCCTCAAATATTAATAAATTGTGTGCGCCTATAATTGAGCGGCGGCACAATCATAGCTTATGGCAGATAAGACAGCTTCAAGAAAATGGGTTTCAGATTGATATCGAGGATGTACTGCAAAAGTCCCAGCATAGTACCTGCATTTATAAGCAGCATATCATGGCTGTTTTGGTGGATAAGGGCTACTGTAGCCATGTACATTCGAATCTATATCAGAAGCTTTTTAAGGGTCAGGGAATCTGTGTTGGTGAAATAGAATATATAGACGTGTTTGCTGCCGTTACTGCTGTTAAAGCAGATGGCGGAATAGCTGTTTTGGCACATCCCGGTCAGTTAAACTCCTACACCATTATGGAAGAATTAAGGGAATCAGGCTTGGATGGTGTTGAGTTATTCCATGAAGACCACACCCAAGAGGATCATCAGAAAATCCAGACATTTGCAGCAAAACATGATGTAATACTCACCGGGGGAAGTGATTTTCATGGGGCATACGGTGGTAAAACCAAACTTGGACAGCTAACGTTTCCCCTTGATTATGTCAAGGATATTCTATGCTAAAAGAAATCATTTGCTATACGGAAACACTAGTGATTCGAGCGGGGAATCTCTTAAAAGAAGCTGTAAAAGGTGAGGTTGCTTGTTCCTATAAAGCGGGAGACCAGCGTGATTTATTGACGATGTGTGATGTGGAAATAGAGAATTACCTTATCTCCAACTTAAAGAGTAAATTCCCTTTCCATGCATTTATCTCCGAGGAGAAGGAAAATGTGCCGAATATCAGTGGCTATGTCTGGATCATAGATCCCATCGATGGGACTACAAACTTTATTACTTTTAAAAAAGATTTTTCAATTTCTATAGCCCTGTACAATGATGCAAAACCTCTATTTGGTATTGTTTATGATGTAATGAACAATGATTTATATGTAGGTATAACCGGCCAGGGCGCTTACCTGAATGACCAGAAATTAGACCGACTATCACCTGTTCATTTGCAAGACTGTATCCTTGATTCCAGCTTAAACAGTATACAGTTCTTTTATAATCATAAAAATCACAAGGTTTTTAACATCGCACAGGTTATCAGAGGACACCGTTGTTTAGGAGCAGCCTCGCTTACTATCTGCAAAATAGCAACAGGGAAAATCCACATGTATGTATCTGCAAAAATTAAAGCGTGGGATTTTGCTGCGGCAGGCATTCTGCTAAGTGAAGTTGGCGGTCATTATGGAGCTTTGTACCAGGATGAACTGGATTTGTCAGGAAAACCAATGGCTTTCTTGGCGTGTTCGTCCAAGGTGCTCTTTGATCAGGTTGCCGATCAATATTTTAAGTATAAGTAAAATATTGATCGGCTGCAGCAATCTAAGTTTGCGGTTTGTTCATGGAGATACAAAATTCTCAAGATTCTATGGTCATTATATCTGGCAGCTTCCGGTCAGGCAATACCGTCAGCTTTTGGCCCTTTTAGTTAGGCGTAAACAAGATATCGATGAATTTGAAAAAGGATATGAAAGAATTCTTGATTTTTTTAGAAAAGGCCATTACAAGGATGAATATTTACAATAAATGCTTTGAAATTTAGGCTCCGGCCGGATTACTGAGATTGTCTTACACCTGATTAAATGATATTATTGAATCATCAATAAGGCAAATTCCTATCTTTTATAGGTTTGCGGCAGAAGTCTATGCACGGCGATGCGATGCGCTACCAGGCGGCTTCGTAGTGCGCAGGATCGACGCGCAAAGTGATGACGGGATCGAAGACTTTTCATTAGTAGGTGAGAAATGACAAGGAGGTTTTTTTGTGTGTGTTATTCTTTCAGCTGAATTAGAAAAAGAGCCATACTGGCAAGAAATAGAAAATTATGTTAATAAGCGCATAAAAGAAGAAGGTTTGAATGATTCATTATATATTCGGCGAGCAACGCTTAAGGAAGAAACTCAATTCCGGGAAAGCGACAATACCATGCTTGTGGCCCATCGTGAAGACGGAACAAGAGAAATGATTGTTGGCTATGAAAAATATTTCAACTTTGCGGAAATACAAGAATCAGCAAAGCTTTACCCGGATAAAAGTATATTGTTAATGCACCTATGGATAGCACAAGTAGTAACCAGGGGCAAGTATTTTGGGGGATGCGATTCATGAGGATAACCTCATGATGTCGCTAATGACACATCTTTTTATGCGGGCAGTACTTAACTGCAATACTCACCTCCCCGTGCTCTGTAGTGTATCTGTTTATCAAATACATTATTTCAACCATAATAAGGGCTGCAGAGCCTT
>JAGXRM010000044.1 GCA_018335855.1 Clostridiales bacterium | reverse complement strand
CACTCTTTCGGACAACCATTTACTATCATTAAAAGATAGGTCTTTACACAGGTATCCCAATTCATGTAAAATGATGACACGGAGCGTCTTCTTTAGACGTTGTGGTGGAGAGGGAAACCTGGCTCGTAAGGCGTTAGGGTTTCTCTCTTTCTATTCTCCGTGAACTCCTTATGTATGATTGTCGGTAGGATATCTAACCTCTACTACCAATCATTATGCCACGACTCCGTCAAAACAGGCAAGAAAAAACCGCTCCCGAACCGACATGGTTCGTGGTCGGCGACACCTAGGATGTATTGTTCAGAAAACTGGCAGTAGTAGGGCGCTTCTATGTACTCTTTATTTTTGATGTTATAATTCAACAAAAAGGGGAAAGAACCATACATTACATCCGCTTCACCAAGTATATAAAATGTAATAACATTTCCATCAAAGCCTTTAACTTTCATTAGATGGGCAGGATTAATTATTAAAGGTGTGACTTCTTGCGTGTTCATATCCACTAAAAACCATTGTCCGTAGTCGGGCCCTAAAGTTTCATAAATAGGGAAATCTGCTAAAATAGCATCAATTAATAATAAATCTGAACTAAGTGATTGAATTGTAATCTGTTTAAAATCTGTAAAATTACCGATTTTTTCTTTAAAGATTGTGTAAAATATATCCTTATTTTCTTCCTCTGTATTATTATGTATTATTGAAACACTATCATTCTTTTGAGTTTTTTCTATTAATTCTACGCTAGGTTGGTTAATCTTTTTAGCAGTACATCCAGCTATTAGCAAAAGAATACTAGCTAATATAATATTGGATAACCTCATTTTAACTTACCTCCAGTATAACTATTTAGTCATATACTATCTCAAAATTATAAAAAAATAAAGACCGTACACACTGTCACGGTCTTTAAAAGTATTAGTGCACTACTGCTTAAAATTGGCTATTTTCATAAACTTCATGCCTGTAGGGGGACCAGATGGATAGCTATTTACTATTCTATAGTCCCTCCTATTTGTTGTATGAGCACAAACATATATTTCATTCCAGTCATTCCATTCATTTGCGTTATGGTCAATAATTTCAATTCGCTTTAAAGGAACTCCAAAACTGACATCATTAATCGTTACATACTTACAGTCAACATATTTAACCAAAGTAGCCACCTCGTCATTAAGTGTGGGAATTTGTCTCCATATTTTGGGGAGCAGTTTGATTTGGATATTAGGCCGAGGCTACCACAAAAAGTAATTCAATATGATATTGAAATATATGAAGCGGCCCCTGTTATAATCCAATAGGGACCGCTTCTGTTTAATATATTATTGAGATAATGTGGTTATTTGTACCGGTGAAAGTCGAGTATCTATGTCACCCAGACCTAAACGTCCTTGACCATTAAATCCCCATGAGAACGAAATATTTTCTTGCGTTAAGGCAAATACATGCCAGTCACCGCTGGATATCTGCTTAACGTTAGAGAGACTTTGGAGTAACGCTGGGGCATTGCGTTGCACTGTATCACCCATCCCGAGCTGTCCGTCGTCATTTCCTCCCCATGTCATAATCGAACCATCGTCAAAAAGTGCCATAGAATGTGTAACTCCTGCTTCAAGTTGTACAACGCCAGCTAAATTAGGAATTGCTGTTGGAGATGTACGGCGTGTTGTATTCCCTAATCCTAACTGTCCATTTGTGTTACGTCCCCAGGACATAACTGTCCCGTTATTCATTAGTGCCAGGGAGTGATAGCCACCAGCCGTTAATTTCCTTACATTGTTAAAGTTACTAATTAGAGTTGGAGTAAGTTTATCTTTGGTATTACCTGTACCTAATTGTCCATGGAAGTTAGAACCCCATGAATAGACAGTGCCGGAGTTTGTTAATGCAAGTGAATGTTGTTGCCCAGCTACTATTTGTGCTATATCAGCTAAGTCGAAATTCAGCGTTGGAGTATTGCGATTAGTCTTATCACCAAGCCCAAGAGCTCCATAGCCGTTATAGCCCCATACGTATACAAAACCGTCTTCGGTTAAGACCAAAGAATGAAAAGCACCCACCGAGACTTGCTTTATGTTAGAAAGGTTAGGTATCTGTGTAAAAGTGTTTCTGTCGCTAAAATCACCCATACCTAACTGCCCAAAATCGTTTCTTCCAGCAGCCAAAACAGTTCCATCATTTAAAAGAATTAGAGTATGATTGTTTGATGCAGCAACTTGTTTGACGTCTGATACACCTTCTACGTTAACAGGCAGGGTTTGATTTGTTGTATTACCGAGCCCAAGCTGACCGTAGCTGTTGTTACCCCACGCCATTATGGATTCATCGCTCATCAGCGCAAACGAGTGGGTCCCTCCACCAATCACTTGTGTGACTTGTGGTTTATTATATACACTTAAAAAATGTGAGTCTAAATAAGTGAGACCATGTACTGCTATAACCTCATAATTGTGGTCTGGTACAAACCCTAAGGTTGCTCCGTTTATATCTGCGGAGTAAAGTCCATCAGGATGTTTTACCAAATTCATAGACGCAACTACAGTATTGTTCTGAATATCGATTATGGCTAGTGAGACGTCACTTAGATGTATTATATTCTCCTGACTATCTTTTAGATAAAAGTTAAATGGAAGTATACTATTATATAGCATCTCAGTTTCATTTGTTTCTGTGTTTAAAGGCGGTTGCCAATATATCGCTGGAAACTCATCTGGTATTTCGTCGTATACAATACTAAAGGTTTCCACCGTAGCTTCACCTGGATTTAAGTTGCCTTGGAATTGGTTTAATACCCAACTATCTGCGCTTTCTAGTGACAAGGCTTCTACAGTTACGGTATAATCGCTACCGGCCCCCCTATCAGTTATGATGACTTGCCAATCTCCCGTTACCTCCTCAGGAATAAGTATTAATTCAGGTAGATTAATAAATTCATGTCTTTCATAAATTGCATCTGGTATCTCGTTGTACACACTTTGTGTAACAGAGTCATAGCCAACTTTTCGACCCAGAGGATCAACTACTAAAATATCAACATCACAAGCTTTCTTAATTGAGGTTAGTAATTTTGATGTACTAAAATAAAATTGATTGTAATTGGCTCTCGCAGGCCAATTGCCTGTAATTTCTTCAATTATTGTTTTCTGGAAACCTGTTGTCATTTTTTGATGCGCAGGTAACGTACCATTTTCAGCTGCTACCCGCTGAATTACCCTAACTCCTGGCAATATGTTGTTCAAATTAGCTGATTCTGTTGTTACAGTTCCATCTCCAGCAGTATAATGTCTCTTAGTGACCTCACCATACTTCCATTTGTAACTATAGGTACTATTCTTCACTGTGAAATGACTAAATGTATCTAGCTGATCGCTGTTCCCAGCAATGGCTGTCACATTATTTAAGCCTAATCGATTTCCTAAAGAGCTAACGCCATTATTAAGGTCATTTAAAAAAGAATTTTGGTAAACTCCAAACGGATTAAGTTGACCATCTTTATCAAATAAGTACTCTTGCCCGGCAGTCGGAAAAAGCTGTCTAGCAGAAGGCACTTTTTGATTCACAAAATTATAAAGATCCCGGTCTGTTACAATACTCCTGCCAGCAATTGTTGTTACAAATCCATGTTTTCTTGCCATTGACGATAGGAATGTTTGTGCAAGTGGATTAAGATAAAGGAAAAAATAACTATCCCCTGGAACAAACTCTAATCCTTCAGCTGCTAAATAGGCTTTTGCAGCACCTTGATGAGGTGTACCAACAGTAACTAGCTGTGCAACATTGTTGTTATAATAGCTACTTTGAATATATGTTCGTGCCACTATACCTCCCATACTATGTCCGACTAATACAACCTTTGATGGATTAATGTAGTGATGTCCCATAAAACGTAGAGTTTCAGCGGCTGATAAAATGTCATTAATGTAGCTTCCTAATTGCTGGGCAGTAACAGTATTGCTCTGCATCCAGTTATAGGGGAAGTCCCATAGTGTTCTGCCAAGTTCATATCCACTAGACTCTAGCTGTTTCATGATAGGATCGTAAGATTTAAGTATAGGATCTAGTGTCCAGCTACTTCCTGAAGGCCATGAACCAAAAGCGCCAGGAATAAAAATAACTGGATATACACTGGCTGTGGGAATAGACAGCGTCCTTTGTGCTATTAAAGTCTCACCTGAGGATGGAATTGCTTTTGCAGTAAATTGAACTTGAGTTGCATTAGAAGGTTTAATTCCAAAGATTTCAGCGGGCATTGATACAGTTTCGTAAGGTGCAATTAGGCCAGTTACACCTAAAAACATTTCTATAGGATCGTCCATTACATTTATAGCAGGGTGTAGTAAAGAACTAGAGTCATCAATTTCAAGAAAAACCTGCATAGTATTGGTAATATATTTATCAGTATTATTTACTATTCTAACTATTACGTCAAATGGGCTTTGTTGATACCATCCTTTTTCATTAAGTGTAATATTATTTGGCATATCAATTTGTATACTAAGGCCCTGACCCAAGGCGGGCACTGAAACTGTTCGGGATAACGTTTTTGTTTCTAATCCACTTCCCCCGACATCAACACTATAAGTGTAAGTTGTCTCTTGATCTAAACCAGCTGCACGAACAAACCAAGTGACTTCCTTTTCTTCGCCAGGCTGCATAGTATATAGGTTTACAAAATTACTTCCTTCATTTAAAGTAAGTCCACTTGGCAAATTAAGCATTACACCTACGTCATATGCAGGTACTGCGCTGTCATTTTGTAAGTATATAGTAACTGGAAAAGGATTAGGTATATACTCTGATCCCGTTGATTCTAGGCTATACGGTCCAGTTAATCTTGCTGCTAGAGGTGGACGTAAATCTTCA
This sequence comes from Clostridiales bacterium, assembly GCA_018335855.1. GTDB lineage: Bacteria > Bacillota > Dethiobacteria > Dethiobacterales > Dethiobacteraceae > UBA7523. The sequence continues at coordinate 108,948 of JAGXRM010000044.1, read as the reverse complement.
GTGTCTTCACTCAGTCCGTAGAATGTTGAAAAGACAAGTGTCTGTCCTGGTGATATTGTTCTTTCATTCCAGTAAATAGCAACTGCACTGTCCCCAATATCGTTACTAGGGTTGGCGGTATATGACCAAGCATTATTAAACAGCCGTGACCAATTAGCAAAAACAACTCTGTCTGGAAGTGTGTCATCACCCTGCAGAATAGTTCCCTGTGCAATTACGGTTGGATTAGAAAAAGAATCAAAAGCCTGCCAGTAGGCAGGTAACTCTGAATTAAATTCAATTTCTTTTGTTACCTGGCCTACTCCGGGTATACGAAAAGGAGCCCAATCATTACTTCCAAGCATTGTGTCCAAAAGGACACGAAGACCTAACGAATTATTTGAAGAGCCAACGTTTGTGACAGAATAACTCACTTTGAAGTTATCCTTACGTGCAGAAGATAACCCATCAACTAAAGTTATTTTTTGCTCGATTCGAAGGTCACCGATTCTAACAACAGATGAATGGGTTTCATCTGAAATGTTTCGTTCTAAATTCTCACCGTCACTGCCAAACTTATAATCTGCACCATTTATTCTAATGGTAGTATATGACGTCCCGGCGTTCGGATAACCGTAAAGAAGACGTTTATTGTCATCTAAGGGGTTATTAGGATTTCCTAGTACAGTTGCTGCTGTGAATCGATACAAATAACTAGCGCTGTCTTCGTTAATAGCAACACTAATATATTCATTTTCTACAAACGGATTACTTTGCATAGTTGAAAATAAATTAATTGATTCTTCAGATTTCAATAAGTCACCATCATATTCTGATTCTTTTTCAGTACCTGCAACAATTGGTTCAGAATAGGCAAATGGCGCGAAAGAAATATTCAACAACATAACAACAATAAGAATAAATACATAATTTTTCCTCATCTTATAAATACCCCCTATTAGTTATTGTAATCCATATGGTATCATATGACAGATAAGGAATATGTTGCTTTTTGTACATTTTTTAATAATGTTCATATTTTTCTGGAAGCATTACTATAACTGCTGGTCTACTAAATAATCTCCACCCAGGAAAAAGCCAACCACTTCGCAAGATTGGAATGCCAGCCTCTATTATACCTATCCCACTACTATCGTTTACCCAGCCAAGATAACTTGGATTAAATGTACCATAACGGCCGATTTTTCTTTTAGTTTCAGTTTCATAAATACTCAAGACCCAGACAGGCCTTAAATGCTTTTTCTCTATATCGACGTAATACAGACCGTTGGGAGAGTAATAGGGATAATTATTCCATTCATGTCGAACCTCCCATAATTCTGGGTAGTTATTCATATCCCCAATTGATTTAGAAGATAAGTTAGTATAAAAAAATGGAACTGAAATAATCAGATATGTTAGAGCTAATAAGATTAAAATTTTAACTTGCAAATACTTCATGTAAACACCTCCCAACTTTTATTAACATTATTTTCTATTTATTTAATGAATTCCCTGCTTTATAATTAAAACTTAATTTTTCTCCACACAGATATAAAGGGATGGGAAATTCATTCCCACTTCCTTTATATCTGTCATGTTCTACTTATTTATGATTACTAAGGTTTAGAAAAAATCTTCTCTCTTTCTGAAAGAGTGCTTCTTTGTCAATTATTTTTAAACTTGTTGAATCGCCAAGCAACAAAAACTTTCAATAAAAACTTTATTTATAAGGATAGTTAAAGGGTGCGAAATCAGTTGTGATTTCACACCCCTTGTTGTATATTTTTTGTTTTTGAACCTCAAAACGGAACCCGTTAGGCCATGGGCCGGGTTTTTAAATATGGCCTAGAGGAATACAAGTCCCAGGGAAATGATGACCCCGGAGAAGAGCATGGCCATAATGCAATAACCCATGATATCTTTAGCATTTAGGCCGGCAATACCCAGTGCGGGCAACGCCCAGAACGGTTGCACCATATTGGTCCAGGCATCGCCCCAGGCGATGGCCATGGCGGCTCTGGCGGGATCGGCGCCCAGTGCGATACTGGCCGGGAGAATGATGGGTCCTTGTACCGCCCACTGGCCACCGCCGGAGGGAACAAAGAAGTTTACAATACCGGCGGAGATAAATGTAAAGAAAGGCAAGGTGGCTGTGGTGGAAATGGTCACAAACCATTGTGAAATGATGCCAGCCAGTCCTGAAGTCACCATCATACCCATAATACCGGCGTATAAGGGAAACTGGAGTATAATGCCGCCGGAGTTACGGACAGCGGCGTAAAGAGCATTGATGTAGCGCCGTGGTGTCCAGTGCAACAGAATGCCGGTGAAGAGGAACATAAAATTAACCACATTCAGGTTTAGCGTGCCGCCACCACGGAAATAGTTGACCAGATAGATCAGTGCGCCCAAAGACAATAGTAATGAAACCACAGGGCTGTTTTCCACTTTGTCAGAAGGAGTATTGATAGTGACTGGAGGTGCCACCGGATCTACCAGTAGCGCCGGATCCACTTCTACGACTTCCTTTGACATCATCAGTTTACACAGAATAGGCAGTGTCAGAATCAGCACAGCAGCAATGATCAAATTGTAGGAAGCAAAGATTGTTCGACCAACTTCGATACCACCGGTGATTTCGTTGGACCAGTCAGTTGCTGTGGCCAACGCAAGGGGAATGGAGCCGGCAAGACCTGCATGCCACACCAAAAAACCCATATACGCTGCCGCAATGAGCAAGCGATAATCCACGCCTTTAACTCTGCGAGCCATTTCCCGGCCCAACAAAGCGCCCACCACAAGTCCGAAGCCCCAGTTAATCCAACTGGCGATAGCCGCTACGAAACAGGTAATCATGATAGCAGAAGCGGGTGACTTGGCTAAGCCGGAAATTCCTTCAAGTACCTTTTTTACCGGAGGGCTGTTGGCCAGTGCATGGCCTGTAACCAATACCAATACCATCTGCATGGAGAACGCCAACAAGTTCCAGAACCCGCCGCCCCAGTACTGGACCATTTGAGTTGGGGTATTGTCAGTGAGCAGTAACCCGCCTAGAAAAACAATAAAAGTAAGTATGGCCGCAAATAAAAACGGGTCCGGTAAATACTTTTGTACTAAGTTTACAAAGAATTTTGTTAATTTTTGCAACATATTATTACCTCCTTTTTTTTCCCAAAATTCACAGGACTGAGCACAAAAAGGGTATCGTTGCAATTATGATCATGTATCCGGAGGACAAGGCATGCTTTCACCTCCTGGCAATTTGACCTAAAATATATTCCTTATATTCTTACATTATGTTGAGATTGCGCTAACATTCTATTTTTTTCGTGGGTGAGTTGCCTTAATCATACATCTGCAACTCCTTCCAGGCAGTAATGCCGCCGCTGTCCCGCTTCAGATTGGCGCGGACAATGGCTGTGGCGTTGCGGCAGATGACGGTATACTCACAGAAACCGCAGCGGCCATTGCTGTCGGTGACGTGGAAGGTGCCGCTGGCCACAATCTCCAGTCCTTTTTCCAGGATGGCAAGTGCGTCTGCTCTTCTTGCTTGCAGACGGACAACCCGCTCCCCTTCGCCCTTTTCCGTGGGAAAAAGGTAGCCAGCTGATTCTATTGTGGCATTATTATCGTAGCTGGAGCGAACAAGGATTTGTTCCGCAGCGTAGGCATAGAGGGCATGCTGGATCTGGGTGCCTTTTTTAAAATAATCCTGTTCACTATAGCCAAACATGCCACCGGTTTTAAAATCCCAGACCTGATAGTGGTTTTGGTTAGGACTTTGATCGATTCGGTCAATACGGCCGCGGATTTTTATCTGGTCGCCGCCGGGGAGCGTTAACGTTACCGGTTCAGCCAGCCCCATGCCGGCGTCGGTGATTTCAGCATCGCCAAAGCCAAAGGGAACCTCGAAGAAGGCGGGGACAGAATCGCTTTGCTGTTCCACCCGCCAGAAGACGTCTAAGCCGCGCAAGAGTTCTTCCCTCTCGTGCTCAAAGACCAGTTCACTGGGCGGTGGCTCCTCTTCTTTCATCTCATAAATTAATCGGTCAGCAATGGCCACAAGCCGCGCTTTGTAGTGATTAGGCGATAAGCTACCGTGTTTGACTTCCCGTAGATACTGACAATAGATGTCATGAAGAAGCGAGCCACGTGTCATGGGATCCAGCCAGACGCCCGGATCGTAAGTTGGTTCATCCGGTGCTTCAATACGCAGGATGTAACGAATAAAGTACGCGAAGGGACAATTGGCCAGCGTTTCAAACTGGGTGGCAGACAGCACCCGCTCCGGGTTTTGCCGGGGGTCGTGGCTGCTGCAGCAGGCGGTAACCAAACCATCGAAAACGGTGAACTCTGCACTGTCACGGTAATCTTCGGCTTGCAAGCCGGTAGCCAGACCGGGATAGCAGGCAGTAACGCTTTCTGCGTGGAATTGGGCACCAAGCCACCATTCTTCTTCAGACAATGACTCCGAGGAGCTGGCGGGGATAAAACCTGCCGGGTACTGCAAGTCTTGCAACAGGTGGGAATAGTCCGCATCGGGGTTCCCGCTGGTCAGGCGATATGCTTGCAAAAGTATGGATGCGGGAGCCACTGGTCTTCCCTCCGCTGTATCATATGAAGAAAAACTGAGTGTTACTTTGCCGCGGCGAGAAGCGAGAAAACGGGTGAAATTGAAGAGACGAATCGCCGGAATATGAGCGTGTATGGCAAAAGCCTTGCAGAGATTCTTTCTTTCAGGATCCAGGAGGACCGGGTCCTGAAGGCCTGCGCCGGGAAAACTAGCGTCCAGCCCCACCACAAAGGTGTGGGGACGCAGAGACCATTCCCCCTGGCTGAAACCGGCGGCATGAATATGACCGGGTTTGGGCGGAGACGCGCCTACATGGAGTTCTCTGAGACGGAGCCGGATCCGTTCTACGGCTTCCCGCTCAAAAGTATGGCCTGGGTAAGCTTTAGCCACTTCGAACAGTTGGGTGCGGATGGCTTCCAAGGCCAACGCGTCTTTATCATTGCTGATACGTGCATGGCAAAGCAGGTCGGCAAGTCCGGCGGTGAATGCGGAAAAGTCCAGGGTGCCATGGGCATCGGCAGCCGGTATTTTTGTCAGGATTTCTGAAATACATTTGAGCAGGCTGGTGGTATGTTCAATTTGAGCTTTCAGTGAGGCGACCATGCCTTCGTCTTTTACGCAGGCGTGTAAACGCACATGTAATCCCTGCAGGATAGCTTCCAGGCGGGGGATGTAGCGCTCTCGGCCCCAACCGATCCGGGCACGTCGTAATATTCGGGCCTGACCATTGGCGTCAGGGATATCCATGTCTCCACCGGTGAGTATCTGATAGAACAGAGATGCGGGATATTTAGTTTCCAGCCAGGCAAGAAGATTTTCCATGAAGCGACCGGGGCGGGTAAATGATAGCGGGATTCCTTCCCCAAAGGTAACAGGAATGGTGTGACGCGCTGCCAGAGAAAAGAGCAACGGAATATACCGGGAGGATGTATAACAAATCAGCGTTTGGTCCAGGGGGATCACACCTTTTTTCAAACGACGGAAGATTTCCCTGATTTCATTGGCAGAGCCGTAGGCGTGGAAGATGTCTATATCTTTTGCCTTGGGAGTGCCTTGGGGATGGTGTAGCCATGTGAAGGGAGACTCCGCCACTGGCTCTTCTTCTGCTATCCATGAAGACGCTGCCGGATTTTTCAGCTGCAGTACCGGTTCCTGCGGCAGGATGGTTACCCGGTTGCGCGCAAGCAGAGTCAGGAACTTGTTTGCCAGCGGCTGTGTTTCCAGTTGTGCGGGAATGAGAAAAAGAACGTCACCAAACGGCTGCTTTCCGCGGCACAAGCAGCTGATGGCGAGGCGGTAAACTTCTGTCATATCGGCGAGACAATTTGTGCGCAGCATAGACTCATACCGGCACAGTATATTCTTCAGCTCCGCGCCTTTTTGCGCCGAGACCAGCCGGTTGGGATCAAAACCCAGGGATGTCAGGCCGGCAAGCCTGATTTCATCCACTGTGTTCAGGATGATTCGGGCCAGACCGCCGGACTGCTGTAGCGGAGCAAAATAACAAAGCTCATCCTGGTTTGCCATGCCTGCCAGGATGGTCTCCATGATGTAGAGCGCCTCCCCTGCGGTAAGCAGGTGTAACCCGCGGACGGCAATTTCAGGTGCGGCAGTCTCCAACGCCAGCTCAAAGGGGGTGACCGGACGCAGGTTGAGCCAGGGCGCGCCCGCCCGGGCCAGCGCTTCCAGCAGTTGATGACCCGCCTGAAGATTGGGAACCACCAGCAGTTTTTCTTTTGTTTGATGGTTAGCGCAAACATCTGCCAGTTTAGAGAGAGTAGCGTTCATGCGTTCCCCCTTCCGGAGCTTTTGCTCCCCAGAAATAGTAAATAATGTTACACGTTCGACAGTAGCCACACGTTTCCCTTTCGTAATCACAGCGGGCCTTTTTTATAATTTAAATAAAAGAGTATAAATAAATGGCAGTCTCTGAAAACTCAGAAACTGCCGTTTTATACTGAAAGCACTTTACGGATAAATATATCTACCAGTTGGGGGTCAAATTGAGTACCGGCGTTTATTTGCAATTCTTGGATTGCTTGTTCTTTTGTGCGTGCTCTCCGGTAGGGCCTGCCAATAATCATGGCGTCATAGGCATCGGCAATGGCAACAATACGGGAAGCCACAGGGATAGCCTCCCCTTTCAGACCCATAGGGTAGCCGCTGCCGTCCCACCATTCATGATGATGTAAGATTTTCTCCGCGATATGTGACAATTCCGGAGATGTTTTGGCAATCCGGTAACCGATGGTGGAATGCGCTTTTATCTGTTCCCGCTCCTCGGCAGTATGAACGGTTTCTTTAAAAAGTAATTCGTCTGAGATGCCCACTTTCCCCAGATCATGAACCCCGGCCAACTGCTTTACTTCATCGATTTTTTTATCACTCAGACCAGCCAGTTCTCCAAGTCGTTGTGACAATTGAACGACACGTTGCACGTGACCGGCTTTATTGTGGTCTTTTTTATACATCATTTTAATAAGCGCTTTGACAATTCCGTTGGAAACACCGACACTGCGCTGCATTTTATCCTGATACATCTTTTCATCGGCCTGGCTAAAAACTTCTTCCAGCTGCGCCCCTTCCACAGACAATGTGGCAGCACCAATAGAAACACTGAGAGGAAGATTGGATTCCGACTCATTGTGCAATTCAATGTTTTGCTCTAACCGCTGGTAGAGGTTTTCCGCAGCGGCACTGTCAGTTTCCGGTAAAATTATGGCAAACTCATCACCGCCCACCCGGGAGACGACATCCCCGGTACGAAACGTGCGCTGCAGAACACGGGCATACGCTCTAAGCAATTCGTCCCCTGTTTTGTGTCCCATCGTATCGTTAATGAGTTTCAGTCCGTTCAAATCAGTGCTGAGAATAGTGATAGGGTAGTGACGACTCTTTTCCAGGCGTCGCATTTCCTCCACAAAATAGGCACGGTTATATAATCCGGTAAGAGAGTCGTGCATACTGAGAAAAACTAACCGTTTTTCTGCGTAGATACGGGACAGAGTTGCACCGATGCTTTCTCCCGCTCCTTCTAAAAATTCTATTTCCTCTGTAGAAAATTGATTTTTTTGATATGCATTCAGTTGAAGGATGCCGGTTATTTTATTCTGATAGCGCAACGGAACAAGCGCCACAGATTCATAGCCCGAAATACCGCAAGTATTTCGAACGGTGAACGGCAACGTTTTTTTCTCCAATGTTGCCACAAATTTGTTTATACTGCCGGTAATAAAGCTGCCGCCATCGGTCAAATCAAGTATGTCGGAAACGATATCGCCGTTTATCACCCGACCACATAAACATTCATGTTTTATTGGACCACTGCTGCTCTTTTCGCCTGCTGCACAGAGTAACCGCTCTTGACTTACAAAGGCATCACTAAAACCGATCGTCTGCGAGTAAGGATAGTCGTCCCCTTCATTAAGACGAATTCCTGCTGCGTCACAGCCGATATACTCTATAACCAGTAACAAAATTTCATGTAAAACAGTATTCGTTTCCTCAGACCTGTTTAGTGTTTCAAGCACATTAAGCATAAACTGCTGGCGCTTTTCCTGTTTTCTTCTTTCCGTGATATCAAGCCCTGTACCAATGACAAACTTAACATTGCCGTCTGCGTCTCTCATAGTTGTGTTGGACCAATAAATAAGGCGTTTTTCATCTGACTTTGTCAGCCAATGGTTTTCAACTTTGCGGGGAATTCGGTCTAAATTCAAACAAACATTTTCCACAGGGCCCTCTTCTCCAAGTGGAACAAGTAAATTGACTGCATATGTACCCATGAGTTCATCCCGGGAATAACCGGACAGTTCTTCACAGGCACGGTTGAACTCAACAATAAGACCGTCACAGTCCAGCACGATCACCAAAGAATGGACAGTCTGCAAAACTGTTGTAATAAAGTCCCGCTCTTCCCTCTCCATTCTGCATGTACTCATGACATAGTAACGACGATTAAGTTTCTTTTGTTTCATCCAAACTCCCCCAAGTGCCTAACCTATATTCTTTTTTTCGACTCTATTCTCATAATACCTGCTATTTGATTATTAATTCTTGCTAAATTGTGACATCTTTCCCCATCAACTGCCTTTATAGAACGCCCACTTATTTTGTGCAAAAAAAAAGAGGCGCATGGCCTCAAAACATCTCATTTCTTATGTAGATTCGCTGCCAGAACATTCTTCATGTCGGCAACTCCCCGTTTTGAAAAAAGTATTGGTAAACGACGGCGCCTGGCCTGAGATTTTACATCATCCATCAGCCGGTGATTGATAAAATCATGAAACACCAGTACCATATCAACACTAACCGGGATTTTTTTACATTGTGGCTTCCGCCCCGGCCAGTGAATCACTTCGGTACAGCCATGTTGCTCCAATTCTTTGGGGATATTACCCAACCTGTCCGCTCCTACTAATAAGACTGTCATAGCTTCCACTCCTTTTGAAAATGAGATTCATTCTCATAGTGTAACTATACAACAACCTCCGCCCCCTTGTCAAGCACTGGCATAGGATGTAGTCGGACTTTTCAACCCGGGGACGGTTCTCGAGTTGCAAAACTAACAAAAGGCCGGTGTCCCGGCCTTTTGTTAGTTTGTAATTTGAATTTGGGCTTTAGCCATTTCGATGCTTTCCATTTCCAGATTTTGTCCGGCAAAATGGGTGTCAATCACCGCCTGAGTCGTGGTTCTGTATAGCAATCGTACCGTTGCGGTAAAGGTCTCTCCGTCGGCAGAGATCTGGTACGTTTCCGTATCTGTACCTTTGGACGGTATGCGGCGGTCTTAGCCGATTTCTTCGGCCAGCCAGCTTTTACTTGTTTCATTACCCTGGGCATCGATAAACAGCTTGCGGTAAAAAACGGCCTCGTGATCAATATGGTTTGCTTCAAAGACAGAAATCGCAGGAAACACCTCGCATGGAGATATCATCAAACTGTTATCCTGCCGTATTGAACTAAATTAGGTACTTTCATTTGTCCCGATTTTAAATGATATATTTTATTAATAATTACGTAAACTGGATATTTTATAATAGATTATGAGAAATTATGGATATACGGTCCGTTGAAATTGCTGTTACTTAGCTCTATATGAGTTATTTCTCCCTTTAGGGCTGGTTGTCATAATACTGTACTTTGGTTACACTGTAATTAGCACTCTCGGTGCGAGAGTGCTAATATGAACACAAATTTTCCGGAGGGATCAATTATGGCAAAAGTTGTTGGCATTGACTTAGGCACGACGAACTCGGTGGTGGCGGTGTTGGAAGGCGGCGAACCAGTGGTTATTCCCAGTGCTGAAGGCGCACGGACCACTCCTTCAGTGGTGGCGTTTAAAGGCGGTGAACGCTTAGTCGGACAGGTGGCTAAACGGCAGGGGGCATTAAATCCGGACAAAACCCTCTACTCTGTAAAGCGGTTTATCGGGCGCAGGTATTCGGAAGTCAGCGATGAGATCCATCTGGTTCCGTATAACGTAGTAGCCGGACCTGACGATGCGGTACGTTTTGATATAGACGGCAAGCTGTATTCTCCGGAGGAAATCTCCGCGCTGGTACTAAGGAAGTTGGTGGATGATGCCTCGGCCTATCTGGGTGAGAAGGTTAAAGAAGTGGTTATTACAGTTCCTGCTTATTTTAACGACGCCCAGCGGCAAGCGACCAAAGATGCGGCTACCGTAGCGGGATTGCATGTTTTAAGAATCATTAATGAACCAACGGCGGCATCCCTGGCCTACGGTTTGGATAAGAATAAGAATGAAACAGTGCTGGTTTTTGACTTGGGTGGCGGCACGTTCGATGTCTCGATCTTAGATGTGGGCGACGGAGTTTTCGAAGTTAAGTCGACCAATGGTGACACCCATTTGGGCGGCGACAATTTTGATAAGGAAATTGTGGACTGGCTGGCCAATGAGTTTAAAAAAGATTACGGCATTGACCTGCGTGAAGATAAGCAGGCGCTGCAGCGACTGACCGAAGCAGCAGAAAAAGCGAAGGTAGAATTGTCATCGATTACTGAGACCCAGGTTAACCTGCCGTTTATCACAGCCGATGCCCAGGGGCCAAAGCACCTGGATATGAAGCTGACACGGGCGAAGTTCGATGAGTTGACAAAAGATCTGGTTGAGCGCTGCCGCGGACCGATTCAGGCCGCAATAGCTGATGCAAAGATGACGGAAAAAGATATAGATGAAATTATTCTCGTTGGCGGCTCCACCCGGATTCCCGCGGTACAAAATCTGGTTAAGGAAATGGCGGGTGGGAAAGAACCTCATCGCGGCGTCAATCCGGATGAGGTTGTGGCCATAGGCGCCGCTATTCAGGCCGGTGTTCTTTCCGGTGAAATTAAAGATGTGGTCCTTCTGGACGTCACACCTCTGTCCCTGGGTCTGGAGACCATGGGTGGGGTGATGACCAGGATTATTGAACGAAACACGACAATCCCCACCCGACGGAGCCAGATTTTCTCCACAGCGGAAGACAACCAGCCCGGTGTGGATATCCATGTACTGCAGGGCGAGCGGGAAATGGCCAGCGACAACCGTTCTTTGGGCCAGTTTAAGCTGGACGGCATCCCTGCCGCACCCCGGGGCATTCCCCAGATTGAAGTGACCTTTGACATTGACGCCAACGGTATTCTCAGCGTTACTGCCAAGGACCAGGGAACCGGGAAGGAACAGAATATTACCATCAGTGGCTCCACCAATCTGGATTCCGGTGAAATCGAGCGCATGGTGGCTGACGCCAAGCGCTATGCCGACGAAGACAAGAAACTCAGGCAGGATGCGGACGTCAGAAACGAAGCAGACACACTGGCCTATGCTGCACAGCGGCAGCTAAAAGAATTGGGTGAAAACGTCCCGGTTCACGTAAAGGGCCGGATTGAGCAACTTTCCGGTGAATTGAGGAAGGCATTGGATGAAAAGGCACCGATAGCCTCGATTAAAAGCCTTTCCGGTGATTTACAGCAGGCATTGCAAGGATTGGCGTCCTCAGGCGGCTGCGGCGCACCCGGCCAGGAGTCGTGCTCCGGCGCTGACGATGTAATCGATGCAGATTTCGAAGAAAATTAAAGGAACGGCGGTATGAATTATGGGAGTAAAATTCCAGGATTATTACGAGGTTCTGGGCCTCAAACGAGATGCCACAGATAAGGAAATAAAAACAGCATACCGTAAACTGGCACGAAAATACCATCCTGATTTGCATTCAGCCGAAGAAAAATCGATGGCGGAAGAAAAGTTCAAAACGATTAACGAAGCTCATGAAGTACTGAGCGACCCGGAAAAAAGAGCCAAGTATGACCGCCTCGGACAGAATTGGCAGGCCGGGGAAGATTTCCGGCCCCATCCTGACACCGATGGAATGCATTTTTATTCCAGTGCCGGTGCTGACAGTGGGTTTAGTGATTTCTTCGAAACGCTCTTTGGCGGTTTTCGTCCCGGCTATGATGCTTTCGGCGGCCAGAGAACTTCCCGCAGCGGGCCGCGGCGCGGCCAGGATGTGGAGGCTGAACTGGCACTGACGCTGGAGGAAGCTTTCCGGGGCGGAGAAAAGACGATTCAGCTTAATACCCGGGATTATTGCGAACACTGCGGCGGCAGCGGTGTCAGCGGCGACCGGTATTGTCCGGGTTGCGGAGGAACAGGTCAAAAGACGTCTCCGAAAACATTGACGGTCAAAATTCCTGCCGGTACCCGGGATGGGATGAAAATCCGGTTGCGCGGCCAGGGTGGCGGCTCAACCGGAGGACAAAGCGGGGACCTCTACCTGAAAGTTACACTCCTCCCTCATCCACTTTACACAGTCAAAGAGGATGATCTGGAAGCAGATTTGGTCATCTCTCCCTGGCAGGCAGTGCTGGGTGCCAAAGTGAGCACAGCCACTCTGGACGGCGCGGTCTCAGTAACTGTGCCGCCGCAAAGCCGTACCGGCAAAAAACTGCGTCTGCGAAGCAAAGGACTGCCCCGCAAAGACGGAAGCCGCGGTGATTTGTACTTAAACATTGTTATTGATATCCCAGGACAGCTCACCCCGGAGGAGACAGAGTTATACCGGCAGTTGTCCCAGGCAAAAACAGGTTAGGGGGTGGCAAAGATGAAACGGTATTGGCTGCAAGTGCACCGCGTCTGCCAGCCCCGGGAAGAAAGGCCCGGCTGGGTCAGTATCCATTCTCTCGATTATCATCCCGAACTGCTGCACAGACTGCGAGATTTAGGGATGATAGACCTGGACGGTGATCTGATTACGATACCGCATGTGACGCGGGTTGAAAAAATCCTACGATTACGAAGTTACCTGGGCGTCAATCTCGCCGGCGCCTCCATTATTCTTGATTTGCTCGAGAAAGTGGAAGAACTGCAGGAAGAAAATCGAACGCTGCGGCGCAAATTGTAACAAATAAGAAGCCCCGGCTCTGCAGGCGTAGTTGTATACGCTGAAAGATGCCGGGGCTTTTCTCTGCTATTATGCTTCTTGCAATAACCTCTGTAAGACATTGTGCAGCTCTTTCATCGTATACGGTTTCTCTAAGCACCCTTTAAACCCGTAACAGGTATAATCGGACATGACCGGGTCGTTGTAGTAACCACTGGAAACAATAACTTTCGCCTGGGGGTCATAGGCCAGAACTTTTTGCACGGCCTCTTTTCCGCCGATACCGCCCGATACTGACAAATCCATAATAACTGCATGAAAAGGCTCTCCCGCTTCCCTGGCTTTCCGGTACATAGTGTACGCCTCTTCCCCGTCCGCCGCTAAATCGGGCTTATAACCTAAGACTTCCAGCATTTCCCCTGCCATTTTCCTGACATATAATTCATCGTCCATAACCAGGATTTTACCGTTACCAGTAGTGTCAGTTCCCGATGATTCCTCGGCTATTACAGCCACGGCAGGGAGATAAATAGTAAAAGTAGGTCCGAACCCTTCTATTGATTCCACCGTAATAAAACCCTGATGTTTGTGAACAACAGAGAACGCCGTTGCCAGGCCGAGGCCGGAGTGACTGTCCTTCGTGGTAAAAAACGGATCAAAAACTCTTGACAGATTGTCTGGGGGAATACCGGGGCCTTCATCGGTAACCGCTATTTTCACATAGGGGCCATCTTTAAGAAAATGGCGTCTCTCATGATCCTTCACATTTCCCGCCTGCACAAAGATCGTTCCTCTTCCTGACATCGAATCTATCGCATTGAGTAAAATGTCGTTAATCACCTGGGTGATTTGTCCTTCGTCCACTTCCACCGGCAGAATATCCATGGAAATTTCGTAAACACATTTGACATGGTCACCGCACAATGCCCGTCCCCCTACATTGTCCAGCAGCGCAGACACTTCAAAAATCCGTTTAATCGGCTCTCCGCCCCTGGCAAATGTCAGCAGGCGCCGTGCCAGGGCTTTTCCCTCCATGGCCGCATCTTCCATATCCTGCAGTTTACTGCTTATTTTTTCATCGTGCTTCACAAACATTCTGGCCATAGACAGGTTGCCAAGAAATACCGTGAGAATATTATTAAAATCATGGGCGATACTGCCGGCCAGAGCGCCTACCGATTCCAGCTTGGAAGTCTTTAACGTTTCTTCCTCCATCGCTTTACGTTCCGTGATATCTCGGCAGACGGCCATGGCAATATTCTTACCTTGCAGATGAATATACTGTACGGAAAGCTCAAAAGGTATCTCTTTACCGTTTTTCGCAATCAGCGTTAATTCAAAAGCAGATCCGGAAGAATCGGGAAAATTTTGCGCCAGATTGTCCCTTTTTTCTTTTTCAACAACGGGAATAGTTAGTGGTGTCATGCGTAAAAATTCTTCATTGGTATATCCTAATTTTTGTATCGCTATATTATTTACCGACAGATACTTCCCCAACCCCTGATCCGTCAATTCACAGAGAAATATGGCGTCATTGGCACTGTTAAAAAGCTCCCTGAATAATTCTTCGCTGTCCCACAGTGCAGATTCCGTTTGCTTACTTGTCGTTATATCAATGCCCGTGCTGACAATCAGTTCAATATTGCCGTTTTTATCAGGTAATCCGTGGCTTGTCCAGGCGATATAATGAACTTCCCCGCTTTTTGTCACCCAGTGGCTTTCACATTCACTGGGGAACTGGCTGGCACATACGTGACTAAAGTCATGCCCAACTTTATCTTTTTCTTCAGGAATCACTAAGATGTCTCTGAAATCTTTACCTTGAACCTCTGCAAATGTGTAACCGGTCAGTTGTTCACATCTTTTATTAAATATAACGATTCGCCCTGATAAATCCAGAACCACAATTAATGCCTCTACGGCATTTAGCACCGTAGCGACAACGTCGTGGCACCCAGAAGAAGTACGATCATTCACTTGGCTTATTAAACAAGTTTTGTCAGTTTCCATAAAAATACTCCACTCCTCCGTTAGCACATGGATATTTTCCCATATTCCACCCATTTCCCTGCTTTATCCTAGGGAATTTTTTTAATAAATCGTGTATTAAATGTAATTACATGTCAATAAAGAGGTGATACAGTTGAACTATTGGCTTTTAAAAACAGAACCTGATGAATTCTCTTATCATGATCTGTCAAACGCTCCCCACGATGTTTGGGACGGCGTACGAAATGTTCAGGCCCGAAAAAACATGAAAGAGATGGAACCCGGCGATCTGGCATTTATCTATCATACCGGCAAAGAAAAATCCATAATCGGTGTGGCGGAAATAACATCTGATCCATTTCCCGATCCCGGCGATCCTAAATTTACAGCAGTTCACGTACAGTCACGCTACCTATTGCCGCGGCCGGTCAGTCTTGCCGAAATTAAAGCAGCACCACAGTTTGCAGGCTGGGCTCTGGTAAGACAGCCCCGTCTGTCTGTGATGCCGGTTACTACCGGGCATTGGCAGGCTATACATACCATGGCCAAAGAAACGTAATATGCAGCAGGAATTATTCGAACATAAAAGAATTAAAACTGTAACAAAGTAACGACGGAAGAAGGTTTTTCTACATGCGCATCGGTGTAGTCAGCGATACCCATATTCCCAATCGGGCCCGAATTCTGCCTGCCCGGCTTTTTGAACTTTTGGACGGAGTGGACATGATTTTACATGCCGGAGACATTGTGGAAGCTTGGGTGTTACAGGAACTGACAGCACTTGCGCCGGTGGAAGCGGTAGCAGGTAATATGGATCCGTTAGAATTGGTCAACCGTCTGGGCCGAAAAAAAACACTGAGCCTTGCCGGTTTTAAGCTGGGACTGATTCATGGCGATCATGGCTCAATACGTAGCAAAACGCCGCAGCGGGCGTTGCAGGCGTTTTCAGAAGACGATGTAAATTGTGTGGTTTTCGGGCACAGCCACCAGCCATACTGCCAAAAAGAAAACGGCATTCTTCTTTTCAATCCCGGCTCTCCCACAGACCGCAGACGTGAACCCCGTTTCTCCTGCGGCATTCTTACGCTGGAGAAGGACATTCGTGGGGAAATTCTATTCTTCTAAGATAACATAAAACCGCCATTCGGCGGTTTTTGTTGTTTAGACGTCTACTCGGGAGACGTATCTCAGTTTAACCCCAGATAATACAGATAAACTGGTACTAGACAGCGACAACCGGAAAACCAAGGGCTTCATCCAGTACTTGTATATTCTTTCCCGTCAGATCACAGCCTTTGTGATCAAACGCTTCCCGGGGAACAAGAACCATGTCCGGCGTGAACGTGAGCTCCGTGGCGGTAGCCAGAAAATCTTCCACGGTCAGCAACCCTGCCGACTGAATAGACCCGCCAAAAAACCGGTTTACCACAGGGTGGACATGATTCGGCGCAAAGCCAATCTGCTCCACGGCGGCACGAACGACCGAAAGGCCCAGTTGTGAAGCAAGTACGAGCGGAGACACGGATGCGCGACAAGTGATTTCATCGCCAATCTGCTCTATCCGTGCTGTGTCCAGGTCGTATTGAACAACAAAACCCGGAGGTCGCCCCTGTGATTTATCCAGGGAAACTTCCAGTAATTTGCCGTCCCGCATTAACTGCAGTTTAGGGTCGGCAGCTTTTTGCGCCAGTGTAAACGCTTCCACCCTTGTCCTGGCCTTATTGCCGTCTACCGCCAAGATAGTATCGCCAGTCAGGACGCCGGCACACTCCGCAGGAGTACCCCTGATGACTCCGTAAATTTCCGGAGTCAGGCTGTGGAGGACAGAGGGTTCCGGGATGACAGGCACGCCGATTGACAACGTCAGTTCCCGGGCCAACGCTACCAGCTCGTCCCAAAGGGACAGCGGGAAACGCAAGTCTTTTGCTGCAAACTTTGTATAGCCGGGAAGAAATACACGTACTGTCAGCGCGCCGTTTTCTGCCAGGAAGCTGACGGTTTCCGTAATGTCTTCCATCCCTGTCAGATGGGGCATGGCCACTAAACTGCCGTGAAAAGGAATCCCAAGGCTCGCTAAGCGAGCTATGGCATCGAGTGCGCGATGGGGTTCTCTGTCGTTAAGTAGCAGGAGGCGCCCGTGCTCCGTTACACTGTTTAGTGAAACAGTAAGTTCCAGCGGCCCCAGGTCGGCCAGTTCATCTGCCAGTTGCTGAGTCAGCAGAGTACCGTTTGTCGTCAGTGCAATGAGTGTTTCAGGCAATCGTTGCCGGACTCCCCGCAAAATTATGGCCGCTTCGGGGTGGGTGAACGGCTCCCCTTCGTCCAGGCGGGTAGCCGACTCACCAATCACCACTTTTCGGCGGGGATCAAGAAACTGGGCCAGTTCCAGCACCGCATCGGCAGGCAGATGCGGCAGACGAAACGTTTCCACGCCGGGAGGATTTTGGCGGTGACTGCAAAAGATGCAACCCAGGTTGCATCTTGAGGTAAACGGCAGCACATTATTTTTGGCAATGGCATTGAGCAAATAGGGATAGAAGCGTTCAGTCTGCATTAATTTTCTCCCTGAGGCCGGCGGCGATGGCATGGCCGATTTCTGTTATATCACCGGCACCCATGCTGATAATCAGATCTCCGGGTCGTGCGTCCGCTACGACTTGGGCCACCATTTGGGACGCATCATCTATTTGAACCACATCGGCGCCAAGATGACGGGTCCTGGCCGCAAGCTCGACGGAGTCTACTCCTGCTAACGGTGTTTCACTGGCGGCATATACTTTATGAAGATATATTTTGTCGGCTTTGGCCAGGGAGCGGGCAAATTCGTCCATAAAAAGCCGGGTCCGGCTGTAGCGGTGCGGCTGAAAAACGACAATTACTCTTTCAGCGACTCCGTAGCGGGCCGCATCCAGGGTTGCGGCGACTTCTGTGGGGTGGTGGGCGTAGTCATCTACTATGGTGTAGCCCTTTTCGCACAGCAGAAACTGAAAACGCCTTTTTGCCCCGCTGAACTCTTCCAGGCCTGCCTTAATATCCACGAAGGGAACGTTCAACTGACTGGCTATAGCAATAGCAGCCAGAGCATTTTCCACATTATGAGTGCCGGGTACGCGTAGTGTGATCTCACCTAACTGCTTACCCTGATTTAGAACTGAGAATCGTGTACCCCAGCCAATCTTTTCTAAACCGGTTGCCCGATAGTCAGCAGGGGAATAGATGCTGTATGTAACGATACTATTCAGATGGGAAGGACGGATTTGCTGCAGATGGATATCGTCGGCGAAAAGAATGGCGCAACCGCCTGGTTTTATATTGGTTAGAAACTTTTTATACGCAGCCAGCAGCAGATTAAAGTCATTATTATAGTGTTCAAGATGATCCGGTTCGATATTCGTAACGACGGCAATACTGGGGTGATAGCGCAGAAAGGAGTTGTCGCTCTCATCCGCCTCGGCAACCAGCAAATCAGACTTGCCTACGCGGGCATTGCCGTCAAACTCTCCCAGCACTCCGCCAATAAATGCTGTTGGGTCTAGGCCTCCTCTGGTCAGAACAAAAGCAGACATCGACGTGGTCGTCGTCTTACCGTGGGCGCCTGCAATGGCAATGCCAAAGCGGGCGTTAAGAAAGTGGGCAAGAAGTTCAGAACGGTGCCATACGGGAAGCCCTGCCGCTTTAGCTGCGGCTATTTCCGGATTATCCCCGGCAATCGCTGTGGAATAAACGACTAATTCCGCCTGACCAAGATAACGGGCATCATGGCCAATGTTGATGACTGCACCCTGTTGGGTAAGTTTATCTGTGATTTCACTTTTCTTCAAATCGGAACCTGTTACCTGGAAGCCAAGGTACAGCAAAACGCGGGCTAAACCGCTCATTCCATAACCGCCGATACCTATAAAGTGGACTTTTTTTATATCTTTCAGCAAAGCTGCCCCCCTCTTTCTCTTTCTTTCCCGCATTTTAGTGTATGTCAGCAACGCCTTTTTAGAAACTAAAATACGTTACAAGAGCAATTATACCCTATTTTACCAACAAACCAGTATTTCCGTCAGAAATTCTTGTCAAAATATGCTTTATTATTTTGTCAGGGCCCTGTCGAAAAGACTCAACTTTCGTTATGAAAAAACTGTTATGTAAATCACTTCACTACCCTGAATTATGCCCTATTTTAACAATTACCGCTGTTTTTATAACGGGAGTTACATAAATAATCCACAGTATACACAGGGTTATCCACAGAAACGAGCCCAATATTAATGAATTATTAAATTTTATCCACATTATCCACAGGAAGCTTACATAATACTTTTACGCTGTTTGAGTAGTGACATTCTCACTACCTCTTGACTAATCATGTCAAATGGAGAGAGCATTTAGGTCTAGGCCTGCAAATTCATTACGTTTATATAGGTCATAGCCTGCACAAGCTACCATGGCTGCATTATCAGTGCAAAGCTCCGGCGGCGGATAATATAAAACTATGCCGTCCCGGGTAAGGTTCTCCTGTAAACTCAGGCGCAATTGACGGTTAGCCGCTACGCCCCCTGCCAGCAGAACGGTTTTGGCCGCCTTAGACTCTGCAGCCAGCCGGGTTTTTTCTACCAGAATATCGACCACGGCCGCCTGGAAGCTGGCGGCAATATCTGCTTTGGGTATAACTTCACCCCGTTGCTCAAGGTTATGCAGCGTGTTAATCACTGCTGACTTTAAGCCGGAAAAAGAAAACTCGAAATTTTGATCCTGTCCGGAAAATGCCCGGGGGAATTTGAAGGCATCCGGGTTACCATCCACAGCGATTTTATCAATGGCCGGCCCGCCCGGATAACCCAACTCCAGAACTCTGGCCACCTTGTCAAACGCTTCTCCCGCAGCATCATCCCGGGTTGTCCCCAGGAGCTGTGTTTCACTTCGGGAGAGCAAATAGAGAAGGCTGGTATGCCCGCCGGAAGCCACCAGGCAGACAGCGGGAAACTGCACCGGGTGAACCAGATAATTGGCAGCTACATGGGACATCACATGGTTTACGGCAACCAGCGGCTTTTGCAGTGCATACGCCAGTGTTTTTGCAATATTCACACCAACCAGAAGGGCACCTACGAGGCCCGGCCCGTTTGTCACAGCAATGGCGGATAGATCTGCAAAACCAATACCAGCTTCGGTCAGCGCACGTTCAACCACATCATTGGCCGTCTCCAGGTGCTTCCGTGACGCAATTTCAGGGACGACGCCCCCAAATTTTTTATGATCTTCTATCTGGGAAGCGATAATATTACTGAGCATCTCACGGCCATCAGCCACCACTGCTGCCGCTGTTTCGTCGCAGGACGTCTCAATGCCGAGAATCAGTGTCTTGTCTTTCGCAGCGGGTACCATTTATTCGTTTCCTTTCTCCACCATTCTGCCAAGCCGCGTGTCTCCGTAATAACTGTCACTACGGCCTTCGGTTGTCAGTAAAACGTTGTGTAAGTCATGAAACATGCTCCGTGCTTTAAAGAGGCGCTGATTAAGAAACGGAATGTTAGCATCCAGACCTTGGGCAGCCAATGTCAGGGCTTCCTCAATATCTTCGGCTACGGCTTTGACTAACGGATGACCGGCCTGGAGCAAATCGGGGGCCCAGCGGTCCCAGTTCGCCCGCAGTGAGCTGAATCTGCCCTTTACTTCCTCTCCCGTCAGCGTACCTGTCTCTCCCGGAAGCCTGCGCAGGTACTGATAGTTTTGTATGAGATTATAACCTTCCGCCGCTGTTTGCCCAACAGCATGGAAATAGTTTTCTCCCAGTTGTGCACCAAATTCCTGCACAAACGCGTCTGCCAGCCGATCCGGCTGGAACTGCGCCACGGGTGGAGGCGGCACCATGGCCTGCGGCTCATAAAGCACCACAGCGCCCAGTACAGTAACGGATAGAATAAAAATCATGGAACTTAAGAAAGCGATACGGGCCTTCCTGGTGTGGAGGCAAAGAACGGTGCAAATTCTGTCAAGCATCATTATCCTCCTGACTGAGTGTTTCTCCTCCAGTGGTTTGTTTCCTTGCCGGTTCAAGCTGATCAAGCCACATAATTAAAGCATCCTCGTCACTGTAATAGTTCCTTCGGGTACCGCGTTGAATAAACCCGTATTTCTTATAGAGCTCCTGTGCGATTGTATTGGAGAGTCTGACTTCCAGCGTCATCCGTTGCGCCCCCATACTTGCCGCCGCTTCTATCAGAGTTTCCAATAACAGGGTGCCCACTCCCTTACATTGTTCCTGCTGGCACACCGCTAGCGTCGTAATGTGGGCCTCATCCAGGATGACCCAAATACCGGCGTAGCCGACAACGCTCTTGTCATTGAGCGCAACAAAGTAATGGGCAAACCCGTTATCCAGAACTTCATTAATAAATGCATTTTTACTCCATGGCGTAGGATATACTGCATTTTCTATTTCCGCGACCGCGTCCACATGGACAAATTTCATCGGTTCAATCGTGATACTCACCAGACACGCCTCCCTCCCGGCAGCGTGCCTGGTGTTTCCTTTCCGCTTCTGTTCGGCGGATATACTGGGGAACTAGTTCCCGATAGGAGAGTCCGTGACCCGCAACCAGTACATCCAGTCCCAGCCTGGCCACTGTCGACGCCCTGTTGAGACCTGCCTCAGACGGAAGGAAACATGCCTGGTCTCCCAATGCGGCAGTGATTGCATCCCTGTGAACGGGGACACCGTCACCGGCAAAGAGAACCGGCTTTCTGTGCACCGCCAGCTCCTGCAGCAGTTCATCCAGGGAGATTGCCCGATCCGCTGTGACCCGCTCCGGTCTCTCCCCGGAACGGAAAACAGCGTTATAAACCTGATTGCGACGGGCGTCGAGAATTGGTGATACCAGTCCCGGGAAATGTGGGAACTGGGCAGCCAACCCGGCCAACGTAGAAATGCCGGCCAGCGGCAAATGCAATGCCTGCCCCAGAGCCCGGGCTGTCACGACTCCGATACGCAGTCCGGTAAAGGAACCGGGACCCACGGCCACCGCTACTCCAGCCAAATCGCCGGGAGCAAACCCAATGGCGCGCAACATTTCGGCAATGAGCGGCAGAAGTCTCTCCGAATGGGTTTTTTTCACGTGTAAGTTGTACTCCGCAAGCATTTTCTCCGGCGTAACGACAGCTACGCTGCAGACTAATGTACTTGTATCTATCCCTAACACCTGCACCAGGTTCAACTCCTTGCGAGCAATTCAGTCAGTAATTGCCGATAGCGTTCTTCTCCGGCGGAGAACTTGATTTCCCGGACATCTTCCCCCTGCCCCCGGACAATGGTGATATACATCGACGGCATAGTAAAAAATGTGGGGAATTTCCCGGCCCATTCCACCAGGGATACCCCTTCGTCATCCAGGTACTCATCTATGCCAATATCCAGCAATTCCTGTTCGTCCTCCAGACGGTAAAGGTCAAAGTGATAAAAGGCCAAACGGCCGCTATGAGCGTAGAGAATAGTAAACGTGGGGCTCTGTACCGGTTTGGTTACCCCAAGGCCCCGGGCCACTCCCCGGGCGAATGCCGTTTTGCCGGCACCCAAATTGCCGTCAAGAAGAAGAACGGCCCCGGGGAAAAGCAACTCCCCTACCGTCTGTCCCAGTGTCTCCGTTTCCTGTTCCGAATTAGTGGTGATTACAGTATCCAAAGGAGTACAACCTCCTAAAAATGTTGAAACCCTTTAAATGTTAATGATTCCCTTTTTCCCTCTTTTGTAAACATGACGATGCCGGGGGACGCGGTCATTTCTCCCAGCAGGTAAAGGGGCTGGCCGAAACGATTCCGGTACGTGTCCGACAGAGAGTGAAACCCCTCAGGGTTCACCGTTAGCAGCAGTTCATAATCTTCCCCTCCGGACAACGCCAGATCCAAAGGGTCTGCCCCTTTTTCCTCGGCCACACAAACGGCGGCAGGATGGACAGGTATTTGGGACTCACGTAAAAGCGCACCGCAACCGCTTTGTTCACATATTTCCGTAATATCCCTGAGCAGGCCGTCAGATAAATCCATTGCGGCTGTGACGTGGCCGGATGCAGAGAGGAACGCTGCTTCATCCAGGCGGGGTTCAGGCCGTATATGGGCCTGGAGTGCCTGCCGCCGCATTTCTTCATCACAGGGTATCTTGCCGGTCAGAAGTGCCAGTCCGGCCGCCGAAGCCCCCAGGGGACCGGTGGTGCAGAGCAGGTCTCCGGGGGAGGCACCGTTACGGAGCAGCAGTGCGTCCCGGTCGGCTTCGCCCTGAACTGTGACACTGATAATCAGCGGTCCCGGCGTGCCGACGGTATCGCCGCCGCAAATCACAGCACCGTACCGGTCTGCCAGTTGTTTCATGCCACGATAGAATTCAAGGACATATTCCACCGTTGTATCTTTAGGCAACGCCAGTGCAACAAAAACACAACGCGGCATTGCTGCCATAGCAGCGATGTCGCTAAAGTTAACCGCCAGCGATTTGTACCCCAGGTCCGCCGGAGACAAGGCACTGCGCAGAAAATGAATGTCTTCCACCAGCATATCTTTCGTCGTCACCAGCAAACTGCCCGGCGTGACGACATTAACTGCAGCATCATCACCGATTCCTAAAACACCGAGCGATGACGGAGCTGTGGCGACAATTTGTGCAATTTTTTTAATGAGCTGTTTTTCACCGATTTCACTGATTTTCATCGTTACCACCTATTTCCTGATTATAACTTTAAATCTGTAAAAAAACAATCGCGCGGCCCCTGTCCGTGGCTGTATACGAATTTGATTTTGAGTATATATTAGGGTATACTGGTAATAAGTATCGGAAACTCAGAGAGGTGAGGGATAGATGAAAAAATCAAGAGATATTGTCGGCTTGCCAGTCATTGAACTGCGTGAAGGCAAATCGCTGGGTAAAGTACATAGTTTGGTTGTCAATCCCGACAGCCGTCGCGTCGAAGCGCTGGAAGTAGGAGAACGATCTCTTTTAAAGACAAAAACTGGGTTGGTTTACTTCAGCCAAGTCCGCAGCTTCGGCAGTGACGCAGTCACGCTGCAGGATCATGATGCGGTACAGCAGGCAGAAGAAACACCGGAGCTGGCAGGCCTGCTGGAAAGAAAACTGATTGGCAGCCGTGTCGTTACTGTGGATGGAACGCTGATCGGTACAGTGGAAGACTTTACGTTTGCCAAAGAAAACGGTGTACTTACCGATCTCTATGTTGCCTATGAGAAGACAAAAGGCCATGTGCTGCTACCGATAACGGTAGTCGCCAGTTTTGGCCGTGATTTTATTATTGTGAATGAAAATTACGGTGCTGAAGCCCAAGAGGTGGACGCTCCCACCGTAGACCGTACAGGCAGACAATTTGTCCATTCTCTGGAAGTACGGGCCATTGAGTTCGCGCTGGACAGAGAAGCAGGGCAAGACGTTCTTGATGATAACGGAGAAGCCGTTATCCGCAAGGGGGAAAAGGTAACCAGCGATATCATCGACCTGGCGAGACAAAAAAACCGGCTGACCCAGGTTCTTATCGCTGCCGGTACCGGTGAACTTTTAGACGGGGTAGACTTTACCCGGGAAAAACTGGACAGCGGCAGCCGTAAACTACTGGAGACCTGGAATACACTGCGGGGCCGCTCCCAGGAGTGGCTGGCACGAAAAATAGACGACGACCGTCCCAGCCCCACCGGAGAATTGCGGGAACTTTGGTTTCAGTTGCAGGGCAAACTTGCCCAGGGAAGCCGGGAACTGGAAGACTCAACCAAAGACAAAATCCGGGAATACGTCCAGGGTAAAACGCTGGCACATCCCGTTTATGACAAAGACGGCCAACTGATTGCCGGCCGGGGCGAAATTGCAAATCCGGATATTACTGCCCGGGCGGAACAGTCAGGCCGTCTGCCTCAACTCTTCTTATCCACGGCAGCCAACGATGTGCAAATGGCCCTTGACCCGATTAAACAACAAATTAGAGATGTGTTAGGCGACTGGGACAAAAAAGAATAAAGCTACAAAAACCAGCCCCCATTTGTGGGGGCTTTAAATTACAATCAATACATCTTACAGGCCGTTCAAAAAGGATGCAGGACGCGAAGCAAGGAACCCCGGCGCGCAGGCGTATTTAATATACGTCGAGGATGTCGGGGTTTCGCGGCGACAAAGTCATGCGCCTTTTTCAACGGCCTTAGCAGGTTTCGGGTTCGGTCCCCAAGGCTTCTGACACAACACGCATGGCGCAAAACTCCCCGCACATGGAACATTCCTTCCTGTGGTCGGGGTTCTTTTCTGCCCGGACAGCGGCAGCATGGGTCGGATCCACCGAGAGAGCAATCTGCCCTTCCCAGTCCAAAGCTTTACGCGCTTTGGCCATGGACAGATCCCACTCCGCAGCGCCGGGTACCCCTTTGGCAATATCCGCGGCGTGACCGGCAATCCGGGAGGCCATAATGCCGTCACGGACATCCTTGGAATTGGGGAGCCCTAAATGCTCCGCCGGCGTTACATAGCAAAGGAAGTCTGCGCCAGCCCAGGCGGCCAGTGCCCCGCCGATGGCAGCTGTAATATGGTCGTATCCTGGTGCCACATCGGTGACCAGGGGCCCCAGCACATAGAAAGGTGCTCCCTTACAGACAGACTTTTGCAGTTCCACATTGGCCTGTACCTGATGGAGGGGCACATGCCCCGGCCCTTCCACCATGACCTGAATTCCCCGGGCTCTGGCTCTGTCCACAAGTTCGCCCAGAACCAGCAGTTCCTGAATCTGAGGTCCGTCGGTGGCGTCTGCCAGACAGCCGGGACGAAGACCGTCACCCAGGCTGAGCGTCACATCATAACGCTCGCATATATCCAACAATTCATCGTACCGTTCATAAAGAGGGTTCTCTACATTATGATGCAGCATCCATCCGGTTAGAAACGCTCCGCCCCGGCTGACAATGTCGGTCACACGGCGTTGGCGACGCAGCAGTTCCACAACCTGTCGGGTGACGCCGCAGTGAACCGTAATAAAATCTACCCCGTCTTTGGCCTGTTCTTCAATGACACCAAACAGGTCGTCTGCCGTCATCTTAACCATGGCTCCGTATCGAACATTGGCTTCAGCAGTAGCCTGATAGATGGGCACGGTGCCAACCGGCAAAGGTGATGCCGCCAGCATCTTCCGACGAATTCGGGTAATTTCCGGGCCAGTTGACAAATCCATCACCGCATCGGCACCGGCTGCAATCACTTCCTGTAACTTGTACAACTCTACCGATTCATCGGGAAAATCGGTGGATGTGCCAATATTGGCGTTTACTTTAGTCTTCAACCCGCGTCCGATGGCGCACGGTTCAAGGGATGTATGATTCACATTGGCCGGAATGACGATAGTACCGACGGCCAGCCCTGCACGGATAAACTCCACGGGAACATTCTCAATCGCTGCAGCCTTCTCCATTTCCGGGGTAATAATACCCTGTCTTGCTTTCATCATTTGTGTCATAGAATCAAACCCTCTCCATCGATTTTCTCTCTGGTGCGGCAACAAAACGTAAAAGCAAAAGACCGGCAGCTGCACCACTGAGGCTGCTTACTGTAAACGGGATCACATACGCCAAGGCCAATACATCACGCCCCAGCAATAAGCGGGCAGCGGGGACGGCTGCCAGAGCGCCCAGAAACCCGGTGCCGGCCACTTCCCCTATTGCAGCCAAACTCTCCCTGCCACTGTACCGGTAGAATATGCCGGCAGTTAAGGCGCCGAACATTCCACCGGGAAACGCCAGAATGCTCCCTGTGCCAAGAAGATTACGCAACAGTGCCACACAAAAGGCAACAAGGACGGCCGGTGCCGGACCGAATAGCACGGCAGCCAGCACATTAATGGCATGCTGCACCGGGAAAATCCTTGCACCGGCCACCGGAAAAGAAAAAACGCCGGCAGCTGTACCCAAGGCAATGAGCAATGCCAGAGATGTGAGTTTTTTTACTGGCATTAGGAAATCACCCTTTCTGTAATTTTTTGTCGAGCTGTTACAACAGCAGGCTCGAGCCGATACAATTCGTCAAAAAGCCGCTCCTTAAAAGATGCCGGACCGGCTGCTTGGGGGGCAGCCAGTTCCGCCGCCACATTAAAGACGACCAAAGCCGCTACGGCCGCATCCAACCGGTTATCGGTCACGGCGGCAAAACATCCGATTATTGAAGCAGACATACAACCTGTGCCAACCACTGCCGCCATTAGCGGGTGCCCGTTGGACACTTCTATCAGACGGTGACCGTCAGTAATGATATCCTGTGCTCCGGTGACAGCGACCACCGTTTGCTTCGCCCGGGCCAGTGCCGCAGCCAGGGCAGCGATGTCTCCGGAAACAGCCAGCGACTCCACCCCTTTAATCTCCGCTGCCCCTCCGGCCAGAATCGCCGTTTCTGCAGCGTTACCTTTAATAATACTGATTGTAAGCTCATCCAGGAGTCGCCGGGCGCTTACCGAGCGCAGCGTTGTCGCCCCGGCACCTACCGGATCCAAAACGATCGGCACACCCAGTTCATTGGCCCGTTTCCCCGCACTAAGCATGGCTTCCACCTGGGCCGGAGTCAGTGTACCGATATTGAGCACCAGGGTACCGGCGTGGGCCACCATTTCCGCCGTTTCCTCCGGTGCATGGGCCATCACCGGGAGCCCGCCGGCCAGCAGTGTAATGTTGGCACATTCGCTGGCAGTAACCATATTGGTGATATGGTGGACCAGCGGCCTCTTTTCCCTGACTTTTGTAAGCATTCCGGCAATATCCATGACAAGCCTCCTCCAATAAACGTACTGCGCGTTTTTTCTTACAGAAAAATTAAAACCGTGGACCGGTTTCCAGTCCACGGTTATCGTATAATCCCGACTTCCGCCTGCGGTCCTTCCCTACGCTGGTATTATCCATCTCAGGTTCAAAGAGTTGGCCGGGTATCGCCCCCGCCTCTCAGCCCGCACTTACAGGCACCCCTAGGTATATTTAGTTATCTGCTACCATTTTAGCGAGTAATGCCCTCTTCTGTCAAGAACTTTAACAAGTATCGTATAGGCTGGCTATTCCTCTGCCAGGACGGCCTCGAGGACTTCGATGAAGCGTTGGTTTTGCCCGGGTGTGCCAATGGTCACCCTGATTACGTCAGGAGCGCCAAAGATATCACCGGTACGGACAATCACGCCGCGGCGGAGCATTTTGGCAAATACTTTCTGGCAGTCGGCTTTAATCTGAACCCAGACAAAGTTGGCGTGGGTGGGAACAAAGGAAAGGCCAAGTCGGTTAAACTCCTTGGCTAAGAACTCCTTTCCTTCTTCGTTTAATGCACGGCTACGGACCACGTGGTCCTGGTCGTCCAGCGCAGCAAAAGCAGCACCCTGTGCCATCATGTTAACATTAAACGGTTCTTTCACGCGGCCAACCAAGCCGATCAACTCAGGCTTTGCGACACCGTAGCCAACACGGAGTCCCGCCAGGCCGTAAATCTTGGAGAACGTCCGCAGGACAATGACATTTTTGCCCTGGTTCACATATTCCAGCGTTTGCGGATATTCCTCATCGGTCACATACTCGTAGTAAGCTTCATCAAAAACGGTGATAACGTCTTCGGGAATGCTTGCCAGGAATGCATCCGTCTCGCTTTTGCTAACCATGGTTCCGGTGGGGTTATTGGGGTTGCAAATAAAGACAAGTTTCGTTTTATCCGTTACAGCCGCAGCCATCGCAGATAAATCGTGGGTCAGATTTTTTGTCGGAACGACAATGGTACGACCGCCCATAATTTTAATGGCAAAGTCGTATTCTGAGAAAGTGGGGTCAGCAACAATGGCTTCTTCCCCTTCTTCGAGAAAAGCTTCGGCAATCAATTTAATGATTTCGTCGGAACCGTTACCTATAATTAAATTTGCCGGTGTTACGTCCAGGTGTTCCGAAATGGCATTTTTAAGATAATAACAGTTTCCGTCAGGGTAAACAGCAACTTTGTCCACCAGGTCATGCATAACCTGAATTGACTTGGGAGCCGGCCCTAAGGGGTTCTCGTTAGACGCCAGTTTAACCACGTTGCTAATGCCCAGTTCCCGCTCCACTTCTTCCACCGGTTTTCCGGGCACATACGGTTTGATGGATAGAATGCACTTACGGTTCAGTTCTTTACTCATAAAATGGCCTCCACTAAATTTCTCGTTTATCAATAACGCGTTTTGCTTTCCCTTCGCTCCGGGGGATGCTTTTGGGTTCCACTAACCGGATCTTGGCGCTGATTCCCAGGATACTGTCAACCTGGGAGTGAATCTTTTTCTCCAGTTCTTCCAAGCGTTTTATCTTGTCCGAAAACATCCGCTCTGACACTTCCACCTGGATTTCCAGCATGTCCAGGCTTCCCTGGCGGGTGACGACTAGCTGGTAGTGTGGCTCTGTTTCACCAATTTCCAGCAATATGCTCTCTACCTGAGTGGGGAAAACATTGACGCCGCGGATAATAATCATGTCATCGCTCCGCCCGGTCACTTTATCCATCCGTACGTGAGTCCGGCCGCAGATGCAGGGTTCAACCGTCAGTGTGGTAATGTCCCGGGTACGGTAGCGGATAATGGGCAGGGCTTCTTTAGATATTGTAGTGAGCACCAGTTCGCCCTTCTCCCCGTACGGTAAGACATCCCCGGTGCCGGGATTGATAATTTCAGGCATAAAGTGATCTTCAAAAATGTGCAAGCCGCATTTTTCTTCACACTCAATTGCCACCCCGGGACCGATAATTTCACTGAGACCATATATATCAATAGCTGTAATACCCAACCTGGTTTCAATCTGCTGACGCATATTTTCTGACCATGGCTCGGCGCCAAAGATACCGGCTTTAAGACGCAGGTCTTCTTTTTTTATCCCCATTTCTTCAATCACTTCCGCAATGAAAAGCGCGTAACTCGGTGTGCAGGTGAGAATATCGGTGCCAAAATCCTTCATCACCATAACCTGACGCTGGGTATTGCCCCCGGATATAGGGATAACAGCAGCACCAACCAGTTCCGCCCCGTAGTGGACACCCAGTCCGCCGGTGAACAGGCCATACCCGTAGGCGTTTTGCACCACCGAGTTGCGGGTGGTTCCGGCACTGACCAGAGAGCGGGCCATCAACTCTGCCCACATTGCCAAATCATTACGGGTATATCCCACAACGGTGGGTTTACCGGTGGTTCCCGACGAAGAGTGATACCGAACTATTTCATTCTGGGGCACCGCAAACAGACCGAAGGGATAATTATCCCGAAAATCCTTTTTTACTGTAAACGGCAACTTAGCCAGATCATCCAGCGTTCTCACATCACCCGGTTCCATTCCCTGAGACTGCAATACCCGGCGATAATGGGGAACATTGTTAAACGCCCGTTCTACCGTCGTTCTCAACCGCCGAAGCTGTACTTCCTGCATACGGTCCCTTGACATACATTCCGCTTCCCGATTCCAATACAAGATATAGCCCTCCTAACCGTTTCACCTATTTACCGTGAAAGTCAATTTTCCGTTTATAAAAGGGAAGGTTTCGACAAGAGGCTAGTAATCTCCTGCAATGTGAACAAAATACCCATTATATGCGAAAATGTGCGATATTGTGCGGCATAACCTCAGAAAAAAAGAATACCTTTTAATAACTGCAATCCGGGGACGGTTCCTCGAGTTGCAAAATTGCAATCCGGGGACGGTTCCTCGAGTTGCAAAACTGCAACTTTAGGAACCGTCCCCGGGGTTGCAGTTGATTGAGGAGGGATGTTGGTGATTGTCAGTTTGGTGATGAACCGGAAGAGGCGGGCTTTGTTGTGGCTGGTGATGGCGCTGGTTTTGACGGCGGCGACGTTGCGCGTGTTTTGGCCGGGAGTGGTTTTGGATGTGACGGGAAGGAACAGGCGGGTGCCCATTTATTTCGTGGACATGGAAGATAAAAAGATTGCTATATCCTTTGATGCTTCCTGGGGTAATGAGTATACGGGAAAAATCCTGGATATACTTCGCGAAAACGAGATTAAAACCACCTTTTTTCTTACCGGTTTCTGGATTGAAAAATATCCCGAGCTGGTAAAAAAAATCGTGGCCGAGGGCCACGAACTGGGCAACCACACATTTACACACCCTCATTTAAACACCCTGGATAAAGCAGGCATTAAAACAGAGCTGGAACGGGTCCACTCGGCACTGACGGATCTTTCCGGCAAAGAACCCTTTCTCTTCCGGCCGCCTTTTGGGGAGTACAGCAATAAGGTGATTGAGGTAGCCGATGAGTTAGGCTACCTGACAATCCAGTGGAGTATTGATTCCTTGGACTGGAAGGATTTGGGCGAAGGAACGATTATTAAGCGGGTAACGGAAAAGATGCATCCCGGTGCTATTGTCCTGTTTCATAATAACGGCCGCTATACCGCAGACGCTCTCCCGGAAATTATCGCCTATGCGACAGAAAACGGTTACAAGATTATGCCTATCTCCGAACTGCTTTATAAAAAGGATTATTATATTGACTCCAGTGACGGAGCCCAGCGGAAAAAACAGTGATTACTTTAACCTTCTGCGGTCACTGATGCTTAGATATAGTTCCATGATTCTTTCTTTAATCATTAGGGCCGTTTCCCTGATTTTTTCCTGCAGCGGTTCCAGGGCACGGTCCGCTTCATACAGTTTATCAAAACCAGTCTGAAACGTTTCCCTGATTTTTTCCTGTACCGGATCCAGGGCACGGTCCGCTTCATACAATCTATCATAACTCATATGCGATGTTTCCCTGATTTTTTCCTGCAACGGCTCAAGGTAACGGTCGCCTTCCCGTAATGTATTATAAACTATCAGGGATACTTCCCTGATTTTTTCCTGCACCGGTTCCAGGTAGCGGTCACCTCTGCTTGCTGTACTAGCCATTGCCATGGTTGCTTCCCTGATTTTTTCCAGAATAGGTGCCAAAACTACGTCAATCTTAAACAACCCTTCTCTCAGCGCCGGTGTTGCCTCAAATATTTTTGCCTGATACGGTTCAAGCAGACGGTCTCCCTGCCTCGAAAAGTGGCGGACTTTCTCTAACCATGGCGCCAACGCAATCTTTATTTCTTCCCAGGTGATAGCATTAAGCAGAAGAAATCCAACGATAATAAAAGCGGTAACACCGAGAATCCAGAAAATATTGGCTCGGGCGGCCTGCTCACCCACCTGTGTTAATCCACCGGGTCCCCGACCCGGCCCCTGACCGGGAGTTTCCGGCGAGGGGGCAGCAATTTTGCCCTCTTCATCTTCCGGGCCGTAAAAATAAAAGGAGACAACGTCAGCAAAAAAAGCTGCCCCGCCTTCTGCCGCTTCCCGGGAATTTGTGTGAGCCCCCACTTCCAGGAGAAGATTCATCGGCGTCAGATCCTGATTATAGCCACCCCGGGCCATAAATATCCCTTTGACCAACCCCGGATGTATTTGATCTGCTGTTTGTTTTAAGTCCAGGGCAAATTGACGGGTGACCCGCATATTCGGGTTTTGGCGACCCACCACAAACTGTATCTGAGTGACCGGCTCATCTTCAATTTGCGTGGCATATACTTGCGGTGGCGTGGCATCGCGGTGAATGTCAAAGATAACATCCGGACCCTGTTCCAGCAGTTGCTCCGCAGTAACACGGGAGCGCCTGTAAGCACCGCGGTCATGGGGGAGATGAAGCGTTTCATCATGCACAACATTAATCCCTTTCTGTTCCAGCGCCGCAGTAAAAGAACCGCCTACAGAATGGATACCGCCTTCACCAAAAATGCTGTCAGTACCATCGGTTGGTACATACGATTCTGCATTGTGTGTGTGGTATATGCCTATTAACCGCTGCGGCTCTTCTTCTGGCTCCAATTCTTGTTCGTCTTCGTCTTCTGCTTCATCTTCGGCCTCGTTTTCCTCGTCTTCGACTTCATCTTCTTCTTCGGCTTCGTCTCCGTTTTCATTCTGCTGCTGTACTGTACGGACACCGGAAGTAAACCGCTCCCGCAGGCCCACCAAAATACCCGGCGAATCTTCCTCAAAAATTGCGCCGACTTCCCTGATAAACCGGGCATAGGCGGTCCGTCCCTCAACCCGAAACACACGGTAAAGTTTGTTGTCGGACGTAAGGTATTCGTCACCGACATGGATTTTGCGGCCGGTCACCGTAATTTCCTGTCCGTCCTCATCAACCATTGTCCAGTAGCGTTCCGCGGCGATATCTTCTCTTGAAATTTCACCCATCTCAATATTTTCGTAAAACTCCAGTAAGGAGCGGGTAACAACAGACATGGACGGATGAAACGTAACAATAACCGTAAATACTATAATTAGTGCCATCAGGCTAAATGCAATTCGTTTCATGCGCGCGGGCCTCCTTGTAAGCGCTCCAGTATTTCACCGGCCAATTCGGCTATCAGTACAGCGCCCATCCCGGCGATGACCGCAGCACCAAAAACCCCGGTAGAACCCAATACAATGGGTACATGAAGCTGGTAGAGAATCAGGTTTTCACTCCATGCGATCAAATCCGTTAAAATAACACCAAATACACCACCAACAAATGCTGCCCGGCGTGAACGGCCCAGGACATAAGCAGTGGCGGCGGCGATGACTGCCGGCACAAAGAGTGGATCCAGGTCGAACCCAAGTGCACCCGGTTCCAACGGAAGTATTTTTTCTGTTAAGTAAACAAGAACAGCGACGACGCCGGCGGTAATCAACGCCCGGCGTTTTTCCTGGGCTTCGTCAGCGGTGATAATTAAGTAAAATCCCACAGCTATGGGAACCAGGGCTCCGCCGACATTGACCGACAGACCGGCATAAATAGGAATGTTCGGCAGGAACCCGGCAACAAGCATGGCCAATAGAATGATTAAGGCCTGCATTTTCGTCAGTCGCATCCTGTCCAGCACACGGTGCAAAAAGCCAAGATAGACTAATGCTGTAACCGCAATCAGGCTCAGAATTCCAATGTTGGTAGTAAACACGTTTTCACCTTCCTCATCCTCGCTCCGGAACGCTTTTAGCTTACCCGCAATGAAGAAAAAAAAACCAACAAAAAAGAGCGTATGGCTATGAAAAACGCCATACGCTCTTTTCTATCCAAAGAAAGCGTTGATGATTATGTAGAGCAAGAATACGGTGAAAACCATACAAAACAACACATTGGTCCAAAGCACCCATTTTTTATGCTGTTCGGGGTTGAGCTTCACGTCTTACCTCCGCACACTATAATTATAGTTTCAATATACTGTACTACACGTACACGCTATTATTTAGACAACCGTATTTGTCAGTTCGCCTACCCCGTCAATCTTTACGGTAACGGTATCACCCTTTTGCAAGGGTCCCACCCCTGAAGGCGTTCCTGTTAGGATAACATCGCCCGGTTCCAACGTCATCACACCGGAAACAAAAGCAATCAGTTCCGGTACAGCAAAAGCCAGTTGTGACGTGTTGGACGCTTGCTTTCGTACACCGTTCACTTCCAGGCTGATGTTTAGGTTAGCACTGTCCAGATCCGTGGCAATCCAGGGGCCGAGGGGGCAGAACGTATCAAAGGATTTCGCCCTTGTCCACTGCTGATCTTTCTTTTGTAAATCCCGGGCCGTGACATCATTGCTGCACGTGTAGCCGAAAACATATTGGAGCGCTTCGGCCGCAGGGACATTTTTGGCACGTTTACCAATCACCACCGCCAGTTCCCCTTCATAATCAAGCCGTTTTACTCCATCGGGATAAACAATATCACCGCCGTGGGGCAGAACCGCGGAAGGAGGTTTTAGAAAGAGAATGGGTTCCTCGGGCAGTTCCATCTTCATTTCCTGTGCATGATCCTTGTAATTTAAACCAATGCAAACTATTTTGGTCGGCCGGCAGGGCGCCGTTAGAACAACATCGTCCAGTCGAAACACGTCACCGGTCTCCCAATAATCCCTTTGGAACGGATCCCCTTGGACCACCATGATTTGATCATCTTTGAGAAATCCTACGTACTCATTGCCATCAACAGTAAAGAATACCCAACGCATGTCATCGCCTCCTGCTTTTAAGTTGTTCATAAGATCAAAAGATCAAGCCTGACCCGGGAGGGAAGGAGAATGTTTAGAAGTATTGTTAAATTTATGAAAAACGCCAGCTTGTTTTTGCAATACCCTATTCTACAGTATATCCCGTTAACTGTCAGAACATTGGGCCGAAGTGATAACTGGGCGAATCCCTTTCACCAGCCCAACCCGCAGTTTATGCTTTTTCAGGACGTTCAGTCACTAAAGAGCGCCATGGAACGATTCCAGACTCCGGCGACTTTGCCTGCGAATGCCGGTGATGAATTATTTATTCTTGCCCTTAACTTCCAGGCTGAAGTTGGTCTGTTTCGCTATCTGACGTGCAAAATCATTGGTATTAGCCAAACCAACAGTTATCATGTTTTCGCCTTTACAAAGAAATACTTCCCCCGTCGTCTTCTGCACTTCGTGCTGACTGAAAACGATGGTAGGAAGTTGAAGTGGCTAAACGAAGAGATTTTTTAGATAAGACTATGTCAGTTTAACAAATTTTATGGAAAGAATGGCGTCAAGGCTTCGTAATTTTTCCAGAATTTCTTCGGAAACAGGGCTGTCCACCTGCAAAGCCATGACAGCTTCTCCGCCAATAGACTGACGGCCCACCTGCATACCGGCTATATTAATGTTATTTTCACCCAACGTGATGCCGAATTTACCGATAACTCCCGGCATATCAATATACTTAGTCACCAGCATAAACCGGGAGGGAACCACTTCGATGCGGTATTTGCCGATTTGCACAATGCGAATATCATCTTTATTAAAGAGGGTGCCTGCAATGGTTCGGGTGCCCTCGGCTGTTTTAATCGTTACCGAAATAAGGTTCGTAAAATTTTCTACAGTTTTACTGACAATTTCACGGACTTTAATTCCACGTTGTTTAGCGATGGTCGGTGCATTCACATAATTGACTGTGTCCTGAAGGATTACAGAAAGAAGCCCGATTAAAAACGAGTTCGTCAGAGGTGTTACGGGGTAATTGGCAATTTCGCCGCTGTAGAGGATATCCACAGCTTCTACTTGGCCGTTATAGACCTGGGTGTAAAAAGAACCCAGTGTTTTCATCAACGGGATAAACGGTTTAACGTCAGCCAGTGTTTCCGGCGGAATAACCGGGACGTTAACGGCGCTGACCAGCGGTTCCCCAAGCAGTGCGTTTACTACCTGCTCCGCTACCTGGACAGCTACGTTAATCTGGGCTTCCTGGGTAGATGCGCCCAGGTGAGGGGTAACAATAACATTAGGCAGTTCACAAATCGGGTTGCAAACAACCGGCTCTTCTTCAAAAACATCCAGTGCCGCTCCCGCTACTTTCCCTGACTTCAATGCTTCATAAAGCGCGGTTTCGTCCAACAGTCCGCCGCGGGCACAGTTAATAATCCGGACACCATCTTTCATGATGGCAATTTCTCCCGTACTGATCATATGATGGGTTGCCTTAGTCAGCGGTGTGTGCATTGTAATAAAATCGGCCTTACGGTAAATTTCTTCCAAACTGGTCAGTGTCACGCCCAGTTTTTCGGCACGCTCAACAGAGATATAAGGGTCGTACGCCAGGATATCCATACCCATCGCTTTGGCTCGTTTAATCACTTCACTGCCAATACGGCCGATACCGATTACACCCAACGTCTTTTTATAGAGCTCCACACCCATAAATTTGTTGCGCTTCCATTCCCCCGCCTTCAAAGACATGGAAGCGGCGGGGATGTTCCGCGCCAGTGATGTCATCATGGCGATGGCATGCTCCGCTGCGGATATAGTGTTCCCTTCCGGAGCGTTAATCACAATCACGCCATGTTCGGTGGCAGCGTCCACATCAATATTGTCTATACCAACGCCAGCCCGTCCCACAACTTTCAGGTTCTTTCCCGCCTCCAGAACAGAGCGGGTCACCTTGGTGGAACTCCTTACAACCAGCGCATCATATTCAGGGATAATCTCAATCAGTTGTTCGGGTGTTAATTCTGTTTTCACATCGACCATGGCTTTTTCCCGCATCTTGGCTACTCCAAGCTCGGAAATCTGGTCACTCACTAATACTTTCAATGTATATTTACCTCCTCGGTCCTTTAGCCAGTTCTATTCGTAACTTATATAGATAATAGAAAAAAACCCCATATCACAGGAGGGGCCTGCAGACATACCTTTATGATATCAAAGGACGACAGTTTACGCAAGATTTTTGTTGTGCGCTCTATTTATTTTGACATTTTCCCGCCACGGCACAAAAAGCGGCAAACAACTTTTGGGCATGGGTTGCCTGTTTTGTCAGCCATTCCGGGTGCCACTGCACACCAAGGGCAAACGGATGATGGGGGAATTCCACAGCCTCCACGACTCCATCATCAGCTACAGCAGAGATAACAGCACCTGCTCCTGGTGATTTCACAGCCTGATGATGCATACTGTTCACACGGAATCGCTCTTGCTGTACGATATGGTAGAGAAGGGACGGGCGTTTCACCGAGACGCGGTGAATGGGATAGGAACGGGGCGCCTTTTGGTCATGTTGTACCCTTGCTGTCCCTGCCAAGTCCTGATGCAGTGTGCCGCCTGCAGCGATATTCAGAAGTTGAACGCCGCGGCAAATACCAAGTACGGGAATACCCAGGGCAAGAGTACGGCGGGCAAGAAAAAGTTCCATTTCATCCCGATTGGGCTGGACTTCTCCCTGAGCCGGCAGCGCTTCCTCACCAAAGTGAACGGCATCGGGATCACCACCGCCAGTTAAAAGTAACCCGTCCACTGTCTGCAGCATTTGCTCCCAACTGTAAGGATGGGGAGTGACAGGAAACAGGAGAGGCACGGCACCGGTACAGGAAATTGCCCGGACGTACGCCGCTGAGAGCCTGTTTTCAAAGTTATGGAAATTACAGGTAATGCCAATCAGGATAGAGACCATTGGACAAGTCCTCCTAAAAGCAAAAATACGTAACTACTGTTACGTACACTTTGCGGATATAGTTTTTTTAACTTTCTAGAAATCTATCAGGCCCAGCGATATTTTTAGCGCCTGGTTGACCCGCTGCATAACTCTGTCGTCCAGTTCGGTTACTTTGTCCTGCAGGCGCTGCTTATCAATGGTGCGAATCTGTTCGAGAAGAATAACAGAGTCTTTTTCTAATCCGTATTCCTTCGCTTCCACTTCCACATGTGTCGGCAGTTTTGCTTTTTCTATCTGGGAAGTAATTGCGGCAATAATTACGGTAGGGCTGTATTTATTCCCTACATCGTTCTGTACTACCAACACCGGGCGCACTCCTCCCTGCTCTGAACCAACAACAGGACTGAGATCAGCGAAAAAAATATACCCCCGTTTTACTTCCACGCCGCTCACTTTCTGCCCACCAACAATTCTGCGATTACGTTGGCTTCATTCTCCACTTCAAAAGCTTCATTGGCTAATCGCAAGTTTAACTTTGCCATTTCCATATAGCCCCTCTGCATTCTCTCCCGGATATCCCGTTTCTCTCTCTCCTCCAGATAGAGACGCATAGCCTCACGGATAAAGTCGGACCGCGTCCTCTTTTCTGTCGCGACAATGCCGTCCACTTCCTCCAAGAGATGATTGGGTAAGCTAATCATAATTCTTTTTGTTTCTGCCAAGGCAAGCACCCCCTAAAAAGTTCCTTACACATAAATTCGCGGGACACGATAACTGATTGATGTCACGATTTCATAGTTGATTGTGTCCAGCCAGCGGGCTAACTCGTCAACATCGATAACGGTGTCACCCTGCCTGCCAAAAAGCACCACTTCTTCACCCTCTGCAACGCCGGGCACGCCTTGGACGTTGATGACGGTTTGATCCATACAGACCCGACCGACCACAGGAACCCGAACCCCTCTGACCAGAACCTGCCCGCGATTGGACAACCGCCTGGCATAACCATCAGCATACCCCACAGGAATCGTGGCCAGCCTGCTTTGCTCCGGAGTCGTATACGTGCAACCGTAAGAAACGGCAGTGCTGGCAGGTACATCTTTTAAAAAGATAATGCGCGACTTAAGTGTCATGGCGGGCCGCAGGTTTACTGTTTCCCTGCTCACTTCATCCGACGGGTAGAAGCCGTATAGGCTAATCCCCAGACGGACCATATCCAAATGGGCATCGGAAAAGCTGATGGCAGCAGCACTGTTGGCAGCATGCTTCAGGGGAACAGAAACGCCTTGCCGCTCAAGACGGTTTATCAGGGAAAGGAACCGTGCAAATTGGTTCCGCGCGTACGTCTGGTCGCGCTGATCAGCTGTGGCGAAATGGGTGAAAAGACCCGTCAGGTTAAGGCCCGGCAGCGAAGCAATCTGACAAATGAACCCGTCTGCTTCCTCACAGGGGAAGTAACCCACTCTGTTCATGCCGGTATCGACTTTAACATGTACATCCAACCGTTTTCCGTAACGGACGGCAACAGCTGAAAACGCTTCCGCTTCCGGCAGTGTAAAGACTGTTGGCGTCAGGTCGTGCTCACAAAGGGCGGGGGCATATTCCCGCGGGGTAAACCCGAGAATCAAAATCGGTATAGTAATACCGTTTTGACGCAGTTCCAAAGCTTCTTCCACAAGAGCGACACCCAGAAATGAAGCGCCAGCGGAAATAGCCGCCCGGGCTGTTTGAACGGCCCCGTGGCCGTAACCGTCGGCTTTTACTACCGCCATTAACCTCGTCTTGGAAGAAACAATGCCTGCAAATTCCCGCACATTGTGGGCAATGGCCGAAAGATCTACTTCGGCCCATGTTGGGCGTAGTGGAATCCCGCTCAAACGATTGCACCACCTATCTTTACAGTACCTATTGTATTCCACGGCAGACTTGATTATTCCTGCCCGTAACTTCTGTGGTTTCACTGCTATTTTCTGGATACAATGGCACATCCGAAAGATTAAAATATTTGTGTATCGCCCGCGCTGCGTCTTCTACCCGGTCTTCCGCGATCAGGCAGGTAATTTTTATTTCTGATGTGGAAATGATTTCAATATTAATGTTTTCGGCGGCCATTGCCTGGAACATACCGGCAGCAACGCCGGTGCTGTTAACCATGCCAGACCCGACCACAGATATTTTAGCCACGCTGTTTTGATGGAAAAGCTCCTTGGCACCCACGTCCTTAACCAAAGGTTCTAAAACAGTCAGTGTTTTTGGCAACTCATCGGCACAAACTGTAAATAGGATATCATTTTCTCCTTCACGTCGGATACTTTGCACAATTAAATCCACATTAACATTCGCCTTGCCGATGGCAGTAAAAATTCTTGCAGCCACTCCCGGCTTATCGGGAACACCGACAACGGCGATTTTCGCCTGCCCTTTATCACAGGCGATCCCGCGAATTACAGTACCTGTTTCCAAATCAATCTCCTCCTTGACCAAAGTCCCCGGTTCATAATGAAAACTTGAACGGACATGGATAACCACGCCGTGTCCTTTTCCGCACTCCACCGCCCGGGGATGCAAAACTTTAGCGCCCAGGCTGGCCAGTTCCAACATTTCATCGTAAGTAATTTCATTCATTTTCCGAGCATCGGGAACAATTCGCGGGTCACAGGTAAATACACCGTCCACATCTGTATATATTTCACAACTGTGGGCCTGCAGCGCTGCGGCCAAAGCAACCGCCGTTGTATCGGAACCGCCCCGGCCCAATGTATTAATTTCTCCGTCTTTGTCTGCACCCTGAAAACCGGCCACAACAGCAACCTTGCCCTCGGCCAGAGCTTTCTTTACCCGAACAGCAGAAAAGGCGGTAATCCTTGAATTTAACTTAGACCCGTCAGTTACCACACCGGCTTGAGGGCCGGTAAAAGAAGCGGCGTTACAACCCAGGTTCTCCAGAGCCATGGCCAACAAAGCAATCGTGACCTGCTCACCGGTTGACAACAGTACCGCCATTTCCCGTTCTGATGGACATGCCGCAACAGAACGGGCTAAAGATACCAGTTCGTCTGTAGTATCTCCCATTGCCGACACAACTACTGCAATGCTGTGCCCGGCGTCCACCGCCGCCGCAACCCGATGGGCCACATTGTAAATCCGCTCCACACTACCAACAGAAGTACCCCCATATTTTTGCACAATAATCGCCATTTATAAAGTTCCCCCATTACTGCTGTTACAAAATTGTTTGAACAGCCTATCATATTAGTCAGTAATTTTTTACTGAAGACAATGCTCCCCGGCCGCTAACCGCCGCTTCCATAATCCGGCTGGTCACGCCGTGCCGCAGAAACCCTTCCTTCATTGCCTGTCCCACAGCCTTGCGGTTCCCGGTCATAAAGGAAATGACAGCAGGGCCGGCACCGCTTAGAACTGTAGCTAATGCTCCGGCATCTTTCGCGGCAGCAATCACATCTTCCAGGCCAGGGACAAGCTTGCTGCGATATGGCTGATGAAGTCGGTCCTCCATTGCCCAGGATAACTGGTTTGCATCTCCGGAAAACATGGCTGCTATCAGCAGTGCCGTTCTCCCCAGATTAAAGACGGCATCTTCAAACGAAACAGTTGCCGGCAGCGCGTCCCTTGACCTCTTCGTCGGCAACTGAAAATCCGGCGCAACCACAACCACTAGCAACGACGCAGGCGGCTGAATTCTGACATGTTTTACCCCGTCATCCGTCCGGCAGGCCGCGACCAGACCACCAAAGAGAGCTGGCGCGACATTGTCGGGATGACCCTCCATCTCTGCAGCCAGGTCAAGTAGTTTATCTGGCGGCAAGGGCTCCGCCAATAACGAGTTGGCAGCAACCATACCGCCAACGATAGCCGCGGCAGAACTCCCCAGGCCGCTAAAAACCGGGATACGGGTATGTTGGCGGATAAATAGACCTGGCGGATCAATCCCGGATGCAGAAAACACCCGCATCGCCGCATCAACCAGTAATCTGCTACCGGTGCGGTGCAAAAGCTTCGCTCCCTCACCGGTGGCTTCTATAACCAGGCCCTCATCTGGCAGCACTGCCATCTCCACAGTATTGTAGATATCCAACGCCAGACCAAGGACATCAAACCCCGGTCCCATATTTGCTGAGGTGGCTGGCACTTCCACAATTACCTTCCCGGTTGTCATTTTCTGTTTCTCCCTCTTGCTGCTATTCTATTACACGCAGGATGCTGTTAATGGAGCGGACTGCATCCATTTCCTTCAGTGCG
This sequence comes from Clostridiales bacterium, assembly GCA_018335855.1. Lineage (GTDB taxonomy): Bacteria > Bacillota > Dethiobacteria > Dethiobacterales > Dethiobacteraceae > UBA7523. Next base: position 66,825 of record JAGXRM010000044.1, on the reverse strand, counting down.
GCAATGGCGACGGCGAAGTTCCCTTCTCCAACCCCATGGGTAACTAACACAATTTCCGCTGTTTCCGCATCACTGCGTTTTTGGATAATCATATCCAGACTTACTCTGGCATCTCCGAAGGCTGTGGCCAGCTTGGCAAATACCCCGGGTTCGTCTTTGACCTTCAGCCTCAAATAAAAACGGGATGACTGGTTGACAAAGGGAACAACCCTCTTTGTGACAAATGTAGCTTCCACAATACCGTTTTCCACCTGGTGTTTAATGCTGCGAGCAGCTTCAATAATATCTGCGCAAATTGCACTTCCTGTTGGCAGGGAGCCGGCACCGCGGCCAAAAAACATGACTTCCCCTACTGCGTCGCCCTCAAGAAAAATAGCATTAAACTCATTGGCCACCGAGGCCAGAGGGTGTTTGAGCGGAATCAATGTGGGGTGAACACGCAGTTTCAGGCCATCGGAGCCTTCTTCCCCTACAGCCAGAAGCTTCACGGCATACCCCAGCTCTTGGGCGTAACGAATATCCCGTAATTTGACATCTGAAATTCCCTCTACATAAATATCAGACATCTCTATTTTACTGGAAAATGCAAGGGAAGCCAGGATGGCTAGCTTATATGAAGCATCCCGTCCTTCCACATCGGATGAAGGATCGGCTTCAGCAAATCCCTGCGCCTGCGCTTCAGCCAACGCTTCGGAGAATTCCTTCCCAGCGCAGGACATCTGCGTAAGAATATAGTTTGTCGTCCCGTTAATGATACCCATCAGTTTTAAGATACGGTTGGCGGCCAGGCATTGTTTCAGTGGGCGGACAAGCGGAATGCCCCCGCCTACACTGGCTTCATAGTAGATATTTTTTCCTTGGTTTTTGGCGATTGCCAGCAGTTCCACACCATGCTGAGCCATCAGATCTTTATTAGCCGTCACCACATATTTGCCATTTTCCAGGGCCCGCGTGATCGCTGCTCTGGCACCGTCCACTCCGCCCATAACCTCTACAATAATATCTATCTCCGGGTCGTCAATAACATGGTCTGCCTGGTCAGTCAACAACTCCGGATCTACAGTAACAGGACGCAGCTTTTTGGTGTCCCGGACAGCAATTCTTTTCACTTCCAGCCGTGTCCCCAGCTTTTGCCGAATTTCTTCACCATTTTGAGTTAGAATCTGCAGTACGCCGCTGCCGACGGTACCCAGACCCAACATGCCAATTTTCAAAACATCTTTTTCCGCCATGTGATCACTCCTATCTTAAATTAGGTATGGCCCACAACCTCCAACTTCTGCACGCCTGGAACTCTGGACAATAATAACAGCAAATCATCAACATCACCGTGCAGATTGGCTGTCTCAAAAGAAATAGAGGCGTTGGCCACTCCCTGCAGAGGAATTCCCTGATTAATGGTAAGAACATTACCCCTGGCTGTAGCAATGGCTTTTAGTACCTCGGAGAGAACACCGGATGTATGCTCCAGAATGAGGGCAACGGTTATAATTTTACCTTTGCTTGCTTCCCGAAACGGAAAAATGAAATCCCGGTATTTATAAAATGCCCCGCGACTAATCCCCACTGCCTGGACGGCTTCGTTAATTGTCCTGGCATTACCTTTTTTCAGCATTTCCTTTGCCATGGCTGTTTTTCGCAGGACTTGAGGCAGGACATTCTCCTGCACAAGATAAAACTTATCCTGACTGTCTGTCATACACAACCTCCTGTCCACTGCAGGTGAACATTCATCTATACATGATAAACATTATAGCGCAGAAAAACTGAAATCGCAACAGCTTTTTTATTTAAAAAAAAACACCGCTCTTTTAAGCGGCGAGTTTATTTACGGCAGCATGACATTGTTGTAAGACTCAATTATGCGTTAGGCAATGGCAAACAAATAATCATACCGACAATCAATCTTTTTGGATTAATGCCCGGGTTTAACGCTAATATCGCTTCTACCGTTGTATCCTGTTCCTGAGCGATTCCAAACAGTGTGTCCCCGGGTTGAATCTCCAAAAACAATCCTGTGGGGCAAGGGGGTAAAGGATCGATTCCCATAGCGTCACTCCTTCCACTTTCTATCATATGCAATAGTGTCGCTTAAAGAAACTAATCTGCTTGCAACGATTGGGCCACTTGCAGTAACTCCGTAAGCGGTACAGGGCCCGTCAGCACAAAGTCACTGGTTTCATTTGACCACCATAACGTGTTGAGTTCGTTTATGCGGTTTTTTTGGTAAAACCCTGTGCTGCCACCGACTACGATTTCCTTCATGCCTTCTGTTACGCGAATACCCCTATCGGATTTGGCGCGCTGTACCAGCGAAAAAGAATGTTTGCCTTCATAGACAAGAGTCAACTGCTCCCGTTCATCTTCCTCCGCATGGGAGATGATAAAAAGCCATGTATCCTCGGGCAAGTAAGCAGGTACATAAACGGGTAACGACCAATCCCGCTTTGCATCATCCAGGGAAAGCGGTTTGACCAGACAGTGGGTAGCCACCTTCCGCTCATTTTCTCCTGTATACATGAAAAATTCATCAGCGAATTTCGGATTCAGGGTAAGGCTGGTACACGCCAGGCGATTAAGCAGTTCTTCGTCCTGATATGTTTCAATAAGTATGGGAAAGAGGCTTTTTTTATCCAGCCAGAGACGAACCGTTTCGGATTCGGGGTATGTTTCATAGGAGACAACATAGCAGTCCCTGTTTTCTTTTTTTTCCTGACCCTCAAAAAGGGGAGACGAAGCTCCTGCCAATTCATTCAGGTAACCGGTTAGCAGAAATGGTGGCTGGATTTCCCGGGCGGCATCGACATCCAGATGAAAAAACTCCTTTATTCCCGGCTGGTAAATCCAAACTTGCTCACCGTCACATAAGAATATCTGTTCCCCCGTATCCGTTTCCACTTCGACTCGCCAACGTCCGGGCACTTGCAACCATTGCTTAACACGATATCGCTGCTCCCCTTCCAGGCTAAATACTACAGCATCCAGTTCCGCATAAAAGCCCTGGAGCTTATCAACCTTTTTTGCAGTCCGATCAACCAGTCGCTCCCCGTTCATGGAGCACCCGGTAATCAGTACCGTCAGCAACAGTACGCAAGCCAGAGACTTCAATGACAACAGCCTCGCCCCTTTTTTTGTTTATATCATTGCTTTCACCAAATCCTGGCGGCTTACAATGCCCACCAGTTTACCCGCACCGTCCACCACAGGCACACGGTTAACCTGCCGTTCAATCATAATAGTGGCAATATCCTCTATTGTTGCGTCTTCTTTTACCGTGTAAGGTTTCGGCGTCATGATTTCCGCTACTTTTACGGCCGTCATTTTTTTCAAATCCTGACCCAGTCGCTGCGGGTTCTCCAGATAAATAACTCCGCCTAAAATTTCAAGAAACGCCGGCGTATGGAGCTTTTTATCCTGGTGAATTAAATCGCCCTCACTGACCATGCCGGCCACGCGCCCTTCCTGGTCAATGACCGGCAGACCGCTGACTTTATGCTCTGTCAATAACCGCGCGACTTCCGTTACCGTTGTATCCTTCGTTACCGTGACGACTTCTGGTGTCATAATATCTTTTGCGAACATTTGAGTTGCTCCTCTCTACATATGTATTTTAGTTAATTCCAGATATGCCTTGGGAATCTCTTCAATAATATCTCCGGCCATCAGAGCCCTCTCTCCTTTAACAGCTGCGGCATGGTCACCGGCCAAACCGTGAATGTAGACAGCGAGTCGCGCCGCCTGAGGAACGGTTAACCTCTGTGCCAGGAGAGCTGCGGCAAGTCCGGTAAGCACATCACCGCTGCCTGCAGTACCCATCCCGTTATTACCCGTCACATTCAGGGAGATCTCTCCGGATGGGTCGGCGATTAAAGTGTGGGCGCCTTTCAACACAACCGTACTGTGATAACGCTCCGCCAGGTGCCGGACAACGCCCAGTCTGTCCGACTGTATTGCTTCTACAGTAGTATTCAGCAATCGCGCCGCTTCACCCGGGTGCGGTGTGAGCAGCGTCGATCCTTCCCTGTCCCGGGTCAGGCTGGGGTCCTTTGCCAGCAGATTTAAAGCATCCGCGTCCAGGACCACAGGAAGACGGCTTTCCCGTAAAATTCCTGCTAAAACAGGCATTACGTCTGAATCCCGGGAAAGGCCGGGCCCTGCGGCCACCACCTGGCAAACAGCCCACTTTTCACGAAGCATGTCCAATGCTTCCGCCTTTAAACGGCCGTGCCTGTTCTCAGGCAAAGGCAGCGTCACCGTTTCCTGGGTCTGGGCGGCCAGCGTTGGCTGAATGCTTTCCGGAATAGCCGCATAAACCATACCACAACCTCCGCGCAACGCTGCTCGGGCGGAAAGAGCGGCCGCGCCTGACATCCCACGGGATCCCGCAACCAACAGAACTGAACCGAAAGTACCTTTATGCCCTTCCGACGGCCTTGGCGGCAAAAGCCTTACCATATCCGCAGAAGTCAGCAAATTAAACTTGTACCCTGTGACCAGTGCCGGCGGAATGCCGATATCGGCGACTTCCAGCCGGCCGGTGCAAGCGGCACCGGGGAAAAACAACAACCCTTGTTTTGGCAAAGCAAATGTTACTGTAATAGATGCACGTATAGCACTGCCCAGGATTTTTCCTGTGTCGGCGCAAACTCCTGAGGGAATGTCTATGGCCACAACAGGAACTCCCATTCTGTTCACCAGGCGAATGATTCCGGCATAAAGAGGATCCACCTGCCGGGAAACACCGGTGCCAAGGAGTCCATCCACCACCAGATCTGCCTGCGCCAGGTCTCCTGCCAGATCCGCCAAATCTTCTTCCCCGCGGACAACACGGAGCGGTTGCTCAAGCCGTTGCAAAATCATAAGATTGGTCCGGGCATCTCCCTGATACGTCTGCGGCTCCGCTGTCATCCAAACAGAAACATTTTTTTCATTTCGAAGGTGTCTGGCAGCCACAAAGCCATCCCCGCCGTTATTACCACGACCGGCCAGGATAACCACATTTGTGCAAGGCAGCGTGCGGACAGTCTCCACAATGCGCAACCCGGCGTTTTCCATCAAGACAATCCCGGGAATCCCGAAATCTTCTATTGCTCTGCGGTCAATTTCGCGCATCTGTGCCGCTGTGATAATTTCCACGATACCACTCCCTCTTTTTCCATGGGAAACGCACTTCAAGGGATATTATACCATAATTCCGTTAGACAAAATCAGGCGCATCTATGCGCCTGATTTTCATGAAGAGTTTATCTTACGTTCAGGCTGTTCGCCATAAAGTTTTTAACAGCAACCGCCACTGCAGCCGCCTGCACCGTGACTGTGTCCTCCCGACTCCATTCCTGTCACACGGGAGATAACTTCGTTCACAGCAGCGAGTAGAGTATCCACATTTTTCTTCGCCTCTAAATACGCGCCGATTTCTGGGTTTTCCAGCATCTTACGCTGATGGGCACGTAACTCGTCAATCTGTTCCTGCGTGACCTTCCTTCCCGTTAACTGACTGTCACGGAGAGCCTGCTGCCGGTCCTGAAAGGTTTCCACCAGATTGTTTGCTTCATCACTGTTATCCATGGCTTCCTTGGCATCGGTATAGTTTTTATACTCATTCGATGCAAGTATTGCTTCACCCAGTTGTTCCGCCAGTTCCATTGGATTCATAATTTCCTCCTGTAGCCCTTATTTTTTCTCGTTTTGCTTATTTTTTAAATCATCAATAGCCTTATGGAGAGCATCTGCTGCCAGGTTGGAACAATGCATTTTGTTTTCCGGCAAACCACCCAGTTCTTCTGCTACCTGTTTATTGGTAATCTCCAGTGCTTCCTCAATGGTTTTCCCTTTCACCATTTCTGTTACCACACTGCTGGTAGCGATAGCCGCCCCGCAACCGAATGTACGAAACTTGACGTCTTCAATCACATTTTCATCATTTACTTTAATGTAAATACGCATGATATCGCCGCACTTCATATTCCCCACTTCACCAACACCGTCCGCATTTTCTATCTCCCCGACATTACGTGGATTGGTAAAATGCTCCATCACTTTTTCCGTGTACATCTAACTCCACCTCGCTATTAATCGTTTTTACAAGTGTATACTGGTGACATGGCGCGCAGGCGCTCCACAATTTCCGGAACAACTTCCAGCACATAATCAATTTCTTCGTCAGTATTTTCCACGCCAAGGGTAAGCCGGAGCGATCCGTGGGCGGTCTGATGGTCTAAACCCATGGCCAGCAACACGTGGGATGGGTCAAGGGAGCCCGACGTACAGGCAGAGCCGCTGGATGAGGCAATTCCTTTTAAGTCCAGGCTGAGAATCAGGGATTCCCCTTCCACATACTGAATAGAGACATTTACATTACCGGGAAGCCTTTGGGTTCGGTGACCGTTCAGGCGGACATCCGGCAACTTGAGCAGACCGTCAATCAGCCGGTCTCTTAATCCGGCTACTCTGGCCGTTTTCTGCTCCATATCTTTTACTGCCAGTTCAATTGCTTTACCCAGACCGATAATACCCGGGACGTTTTCTGTGCCCGGGCGTAATTTACGTTCCTGGGAACCGCCGAAACTATATACCTTTAACCGGGTGCCCTTACGCACATACAGAGCTCCAGTCCCTTTGGGGCCATAAAATTTATGCCCTGATAAGGAAAGCAGGTCACAGTTTAATTCTTCCACATTGATTGGAAGATTGCCAATCGCCTGTACAGCGTCTGTATGAAACGTGATCCCTTTTTCCCGGGCAAGTTTACCGATCTCCGCCACAGGTTGAATCGTTCCCACTTCGTTATTGGCCATCATGATTGTAATTAGAATGGTTTTATCTGTAATGGCTGCTGCCACATCTTTAACGGAAACCATGCCGGTTTCGTCAACGGGGACCACTGTAATGTCGAAGCCCTCTTCCTTTAAGGCATGACAGGTATCAATCACAGCATGGTGCTCAACGGCACTGGTAATGATGTGATTCCCTTTTTTCTGCTGTGCCCTGGCCACGCCCCGGATTGCCAGGTTGTCTGATTCTGTCCCGCCGGATGTAAAAACGATTTCCCGGGGTTGGGCGCCGATGGCGGCAGCCACTTTCTCCCGGGCCTCTTCCAAACCTTTACGAACTTCACGCCCGAAGGAGTGCAAGCTGGAAGGGTTGCCGTAAAGTTCAAAGAGATACGGCTTCATCGTTTCAAATACTTCTTCGCTTAGCTGCGTTGTTGCCCCATGATCCAAGTAAATTTTCTTCATGGTCAGCCTCCTCAAGTTGAATCCGCCGACATACAAATCACATCGGCAAGGGTAATATCGTCCAATACTTCAGACATACTGTCACGCAATCGTTGCCAGATGCCGCGGGTCAGGCAAGTATCACCGCGGCTGCAAGAACCGGTTTTACCTTCCGCCACACACTCCACAGGCGCAATCGGCCCTTCCAGAGCACGAATGATATCGCCTACCTTAATTTCACCGGGAGGTCTGGCAAGAACATAACCCCCTTTAGCGCCACGTACACTTTCAATCAGGCCGGCGCGGCGAAGCGGCAGGAAAATTTGCTCCAGAAACTGGTAAGAGATACATTCCCGCTGTGCAATCTCTCGAAGCGGGACGGGGCCGGTACTGAAATCTAAGGCTAGAATAACCATGGCGCGTACGCCGTATTCTCCCTTTGCTGATACTTTCATAAGCAAAACCATCCCGTCTAAATCCCGATAAGATTACTCGGCTTTATTATAGACTACCAGACGGTAGTTTTCCAGTCAAGAGTTAAAAAGAGTTTTCAATTATTTTTTAGTTTTTCGTAATATTTAGTCTTTACAAATGGCCACTGCCTGAGCTATCGCCAACTCACGGCTGTGACTGAGTGAAACGGCAATATCCCCGACGGACAGCGTTCTTGCGCGCTCCGCGGCTCGGCCGCTTAAGCGCACCCATGGCTCGCCGCTGGGGCGGGAGAAAATCTCCACATCGGTCCAGGACAGCTCACCAATTCCGGCGCCCAGGAGTTTAAAAACCGCTTCCTTCGCCGCAAAACGTGCTGCCAGGTGCTTCACAGGATAAGGACGTCCCTCTATAGCTTGTTGCTCTTCCTCTGTAAATACCCGACGTAAAAAATAGTCGGGCCGCTTGCGCCAAGCACGGCCGACTCTCTCAATTTCAATAATATCCACTCCACAGCGGATGCTCAAAAATATCCCTCACAATCAATTATCTCCGGTTCCGTTATATTCTATAAGACGGCTTCAAATTTATAGCCGATTCCCCATACTGTGCGGAGATAGGTGGGGTTCGCCGGATCTTTTTCTATCTTTTCCCGGATGCGCCGGATTAACACCGTCACTGTGCCGGCATCACCGAAATATTCATTCCCCCAGACGAGATCAAGAAGTTGATCCCGGCTGTAGACTTGTCCCGGATTTGTCGCCAGTACCCACAACAGATCAAATTCTTTCGCTGTGAGATAAACAGCGGCGTCATTGAGCTTAACATCCCGTGTTTTACTGTTAATATACAATCTGCCGTCATCAAAGGTTCCTTCCCTTAACCGTGGGGCCAGATCTTCCCCGCTCAGGCGGCGCAGGACGGCTTTGACGCGCAGCGCCAGTTCCGCCGGGCTAAACGGTTTTGTTACATAATCGTCCACACCCAGGTTAAAACCGTGGGCTTTATTGTCCAATTCATCCCGGGCAGAAAGGATAATTACCGGCGTATTATCACCCTTACTACGTAATGCTTTGCAAACTTCAAACCCATCCATCTCCGGCATCATTAAATCAAGAATAATTAAATCAGGCTTTTCTGCTTCCACTTTCTGCAAAGCTTCCAGGCCGTCAGACGCATGCACAACCCGATAAGCATCCTTACGCAGGCTCTGCTCCACAACCCGCCTTATTTTAGTTTCATCATCCACTACCAGTATTTTAGTGATTTTAGACATTTTTGGCATCCCCTTTCCCATTATACGGAATACGAATAAAGAATGTTGATCCTTTACCCGGTTCACTCTCTACGTGGACTTGCCCTTCATGCATCTCCGTCAGTAATTTCACCAGTGTCAACCCCAGCCCCGTACCAGAGCGACGCTTAGTCATCGACGCATCCCCTTGTTCAAATTTCTCAAAAATATGAGGAATTTTTTCTGCCGGAATCCCCACACCTGTATCCGTTACTTTTATTACAGCATGGTACTGCTCAGCAGCAGCAGTGACGTGGATACGGCCCCCCTCTTTGGTGAACTTAATTGCATTAGCCACCAGATTGCCGATAATCTGACGTAACCTGTCAGGGTCAGCATACACTAAGGGAACTTTTACCCGGTCCAGATTCAGTTGAACTCCCTCCTGAAAAGCAATGGCCGACATGGAACGGCGTACCATACGGAACACGTCGTTTAAATCCACTCTTTCCCGGGCAATCTGCAGGTGACCGGCTTCCAACTTAGCCATATCCAAGATATCACTGATATGCATCATCAGTTGCTGCGCACTCGTTTTGATATCAAGCAAATTCTCACGCTGCTCCACAGTAAGCGGTCCCATATCTTCATCCAGAAGTAATTCCGTAAATGCGGAAATGGATGTGAGCGGCGTTCTCAGTTCATGGGTTACTGTCGCTAAAAACTCACTTTTATAGCGGTTGTTTTCACTCAGCTTTTGATTTAACTGCGCTAATGCATTCTGTCTCTCTATTAAGTGCAGATTCGCCACTTCCAATTCCCGGGTACGGGTTGCGACTTTCCGCTCTATATTCTTATAGAAGTCTTGTAGTTTTGTTACCATCGAAGAGAATTCGCCGGCGAGGGTTTCAATCTCCCCGTACATTGGGAATCCCTCGAATGATGTTGCCAGTTCCCCGTCTGCAACCTTCAGCACTTTGTCTGTTAACATTTGCAACGGTTGAACGACAAGACGGCTGGTGGTAAAGAGAATCCCGATAAGGGTGGCAACCAGTAAAATCAAGCTGAATAGTATCATACTGTTACGGTTATCCGCAAGAGTCGCATAATAGCTCTCCATCGGAATCGACACACTGATGGCCCCGGCCAAGTCCCCTTCGCGCAGACCTTCTTTGGGATGTCCGGAAAAGTCAATCTGCCCGGCCGGCCCACCGTGGCACGGCAAACACAGGGATTCAGTATAAAGCGGCACTATATAACGAAAAACTCTGTTGCCGTCAATAACATCCTGACCGAAATACTCTTTTCTATTGCTTTCTGTGAGGAAGCTTACCAGAGCCGCTTTTTCAAAATCATCCGGTTCATTTTCCGGATTCCGGACACCTAACCTGGTCTGCTTCAGCGAATAATCGGTTCTTGTATTAAAAATATCACCCACGCCTTTGCCCACAACGGCCGGTGATAAATGTTTATACTCAAAATGACCTGTAGAATCGTAATTAATTCTGTCCTGATTTTGGGCGATGAACGCCCGCATGGAAACGAGCTGCTCTGTCAAAATATATGCCTTTTCCTTCTGTTGTTCGTATTCATTAACTCTGATCGTATATGTACTCCAGACAAAATTAAAAAGCAGTACGCCTGTGATAATCGTACTAATGGTCCATAGATAACGCCAACCTAAGGTATTTCGTTTCGGCAAATACATGAAGACCCACCTTTTAGCACAGAAATGAAATGCCTTTTTCATTTCGACAAAAGGCGTTAAAATACCTTTTAGTTAATAATTACTATTACTTACGACGCCTGACAGTGATTGATTCCCCGCCAATTCCCCAGTTATCGGTATCGACCTCATCGATGACCACCACAGTTGTTTGGGGATTTTTATCAAGAACATCTACCAGCAATTGCGTTGCACCAGCAATTAACCGGGCCTTTTGTTCGGCAGTTGCACCATCTTTGGTAATTTTAATATTGACATATGGCATATTTCTTCTTCTCCTTTCACATGGAGGTATAATTCAAGGGAATACTAAGGATGTTTCAATTGATGATTGGAGGGATAAACATTGAGCGCTCGCAGAAGTGACACAATAGGTCTCCGGTTTAATGTAAACGGCCAAACCGCGTCAACGGCCAAAAAATCAACTCTGCTTTACCTAATAGTTTATCCTGTTCGACAAAACCCCAGGATCTGCTGTCCATACTGTCATTGCGGTTGTCTCCCAGCACAAAAAATTTATTGTCCGGCACCACAACAGGTCCATAATCGCCCCAACAAGCTTCATTGATATAGACCTCTGTCTGTCGTTCGCCGTTTAGATAGACATCGCCTCCGAACAGATAAATGGTATCGTCTGGCAGGCCTATAATCCTTTTAATAAAGGGATACTTTTGGTTGACACTGTCAGGAGGCCAAAAAACAACAATATCGCCCCGCTCCAGCTCAGTAAGCGCTAAAACTTTATTAATGATGACACGATCACTTATTTGAAGTGTGGGGATCATTGACCCGCTGGGTATTACCCTGGCTTCGGCGACAAACCCTCTCATTAACAGAGATATCATCAAAGCAACCAACAACGGCATAATCCACTCTTTCCATATCTTCATCCACACAAGAACTCCCCCGATAATTTCTTCATCTGGAAATTATATTTGCCTTAGTACAAAAATGGAAAAGTTTTTCTGTAATAATACATATTTCGCCGCCTGTTTTTCTATTCCTGCAAGTCACCGGGACAGCTTTCTCCTCCGGCAAGTATCCTTTTAAGCTGCGCAACAGAGGATGCCAGATAATCAGGCCGGGCAGCTGTCAGTTCCTCTCCGGTCCCAAATCCGTATGTCACGCCGACAGAGTCAATACCGTTGGCCCGGGCACCATCAATGTCAAACATACGGTCCCCTACCATTACTACCGCCTCTTTCGGCACACCGGGAAGCGTGTCCAAAATACATTTAATAATCTCCGCTTTGGCGCTGCGCGTCCCGTCTAAGTTACTGCCTATAACCATGGAAAAATAGTTATCCAGTTGGAAGTGCTGCAATACTTTAAATGACGCCATATCCCCGGCGTCTATTTTCATTTTATCCAGAGCGTACAATGCAGAGTTAGTAATTCCTTCTAATGGATCAGTCAGTGTGCCGTCTAAGTCAAATAAAATAACACTATACATTTCGTTCCTCCCTAATATGATTTTACAAATATTTCACTTTGCAAGTATCTTTGGCAGGGTTTTCCCTGTCTGCAGCGAAGATAGGAAAAAGGAGGTGTTTATTGTTTATGGGCCATTTTGGCGTTGATAAAACAGATGTTTTTAAAGCATTGGCGAAACGATTAAACCGTAACCCCGTCGGTGCGCCGTTTTCAGAGACACTGATGAAAATATTGCATACCATGTTCCTGGAGAAAGAAGCAGAAATCGGCAGTAATTTTCCCATGGGATTTACCACGGCTGAGAAATTATCAGCGAGTACCGGGATTTCCGTGGAAGAGATAACAGACCGGTTGGACGGCATGGCGCAAAAGGGCTTAGTCATCGATGTGCCCCGGGAAGATAAGATGTTTTATATGCTGACGCCTCTGGTAATCGGCTTCTTTGAATACACCTTTATGCGGGCAGACAGCAGCCTGCCCTTAAAAGACCTGGCTGACCTTTTCGAACAGTACCACCATGAAAAAGGAGTCAGTGAAGAATTTTTCGGCGGAGACACAAAAATGTTTCAGACCTGGGCGTACGAAAGCTTAATGCCTGAGGATGTGGAAACGGAAGTGCTCAATTACGAGAAAGCCTCGGAGATGATCCGTGATGCCGGGGGCGGTTCACTGACCATGTGCTATTGCCGCCACCAGGCGCACCACCGCGGTGTTGCATGCGATGCACCGATAGATGATGTCTGCATGTCTCTGGGTGGCGCCTCGGAATGGCTGGTACGCAGAGGGTTTGCCCGTTTTGCCTCCGTCGATGAACTGCTGCGCGTTCTTGAGAAGACCGAAGAGTTGGGCTTGGTTCACCTTGCCGACAATGTGCAAAACAACACTGCTTATATCTGCCATTGCTGCGGCTGTTGTTGCGGCGTATTACGTGGCATGAACGAACATGACGTACACTCTGTCCATCCCAGCAATTTTATCCCGGAAATTAACGAAGCAGAATGTACCGGATGCGGCATCTGCGTTAAACGGTGCCATATCGGAGCTATCGAAATAACAGGCGCCGTTGCGGGAAAAGGCGGCACTGCTAAAATCAGTAACGATCGCTGTATAGGTTGCGGTGCCTGTATCCGCGGCTGCAAAAAAGCAGCCATGCACCTAAAAAGACGGCTTGAAATCTACGTCCCACCCAAAAACAAAAAGGAACAGATGCTCAGTATCGCCCGGCAAAAAGGAAGGCTGTAAGACAGCCATCATAAGGATTTCTGTACTTTATACAGAAGTCCTTTTCTTTTTGCCCAGAAGCTTTGCAACCCGGGGACGGTTCTCGAGTTGCAAAGCTATAGGTACCAATCTGAGTAAGATATATTTTGCAATTCGAAAACCGTCCCCGGGTTGCATATTTGCAATTCGAGAACCGTCCCCGGGTTGCAAACTTAATTGACATCCTTAATAGTGCATGGTAAAATCGTTATGCACAGATGAACATAGCGATTGGGGGAGATATTATTGTTTAAAAAACGGGGTGTTTTGTTTTTAGTTTTATTGGTTGCGGGTATGGTTATGGGGTGCAACAGTTCGACTGTCCCTTCGCAGGATCCGGCTCCTAAACAGGAACTGATTCTGGGAACGACAACAAGTACTTATGATTCCGGGCTTCTTGATTACTTACTCCCTTACTTTGAAGAAGCAAACAATTACGAAGTAAAGGTGGTTTCTCTCGGCACCGGCGCTGCTCTGGAACTTGGCAAAAACGGTGACTGTGACTTAGTCCTTGTTCATGCCAAGGAGGCCGAACTGGACATGGTGGAACAGGGACACTACATTGACCGCTATGACGTGATGTATAATGACTTTGTGGTGGTGGGCCCCGCTGCAGATCCGGCAGCTATCAAAGAAGCTGCTAATTTAAATGATGTCCTCGCAACGATTTCCAACACACAAAGCCCGTTTATTTCCCGTGGAGACGACTCCGGCACCCATAAAAAAGAGCTTGCTGTCTGGTCTGCCGCCAGCATAGAACCAATCGGCAGTTGGTACGTCGCGGCCGGTTCCGGCATGGCAGACACACTGCGGATGACCGATGAAAAAGAAGGTTACACATTAACAGACCGTGCAACCTACCTCTCTTTGCGTGACACTCTCGAACTGGATATTCTCTTTGAGGGAGATGTGAACCTCTTAAACCAATATGGCATTATGGCAGTAAACCCGCAAAATTGGCCTCAACGGGATTATGAAGGAGCGAAACTTCTCACAGAGTTCTTTATTTCAGCCGAAGGCCAGGAGCTCATCGCAAATTTCAAGCCCTACGGCGATACACTGTTCTTCCCCAATGCGGAGTAACCTGGGAACACGCAAATCACTTTATGCAAACACATTCCTCTGTTTTTTTATTGCATAGGAAATTATAACATTCAGGGAAGCTACGATCCTATGCAAGGGGGTTTTTAAGGGGGATTCCCCCTTAATCTTGCGGGGTGCTCAGGGTCCTCAGACCCGCCGAAGGGGCGGCAGCCCCTAGCGGAATAAAAAAGACGTTCATCTGAAAACGCGTAGCGTCTTTTTTATTCGGGTTTAGGGTTATTGTACATGTAGTAATTACATTGAATGCGTCCGTTATAGAGCTTGCGTTTCTTATCCGCGTTACGACCGAAAAGCTTTTCAAACCCCATATGTGAAGTAATGACAAAGAATGACCATGTTTCCAGTGCGTTAAAAACGCGGCGCATTTCTTTATAGATTTCTTCAGCTTCTTTAACTTCGCCTAACCGTTCCCCGTAGGGAGGGTTGCAAATTATATAGCCGTATTGGAAGCGTGAACGCATCTCGGCAAACGGTTGCCTCTGGAAATGAATTTGCCCGTCCACCCCCGCTCTTTTAGCATGATGACGGGACAGGCTCAGTGCCTCCTCGTCGATATCGGTGCCTAAGATACGTAATTCCATATCCGTTCGTATTTCATCTCTGGCCTGCTGGCGGGCGCTGCGCCATAACGATCCCGGGATGTTGGGCCACTGCTCCGCTGCAAATTCACGGCTTAGACCGGGAGCCATGTTTTGCGCAATCAGTGCTGCTTCTATTGGGATGGTGCCCGAGCCGCAGAAAGGATCGGCAAGTACCCGGTCCGCCGGCCATTTGCTGAGCATCACCAGTGCTGCAGCCAGTGTCTCCCTTAAGGGAGCAACCGTTGACAGTTGGCGGTAACCCCGTTTGTGCAACCCGGCCCCGCTGGTGTCAATGGTCAGGGTCGCCACGTCTTTTAACAGTCCCACTTCGATACGGTAACGGGGGCCGTTCTCCACAAACCAGTCCTTCTTATATTTCAGCTTCATTTTTTCTACAATGGCTTTCTTTACAATGGCCTGACAGTCGGAAACGCTAAACAATGTGGATTTCACCGATTTACCGTCTACGGGGAATTCTGCGTCCTCAGGAAGCCAGTCGGCCCACGGCAGTGCTTTTGTCTTTTCAAACAGCTCATCAAAGCTTGTGGCCGTGAACTCCCCCACTTTAACTAAAACCCGGTCTGCCGTGCGTAGCCAGAGGTTGGTTTTACAGATCGCTTCCTCATCCCCCCAAAACGTGACCCGGCCGTTCTCCACCATTTGGTCTGCATAGCCCAACTGTTTTAACTCTTTGGCCACCAGAGCTTCCAGACCAAAAGCTGCTGTGGCGATCATCTCAATTTTTGCCATTCTACGAATCTCTCCTGTTTTTATTGGCTTATTTTTGTCTACTTAGTAGTTTTCCACAGTTTTCTGTTGCAATTCTATTCCACAACCGAAATGCCTGTTCCTGCAAGCAATAAAGAGCATGCCAAATGCTGGCATGCTCTTTCGATAATACGGCGCAATAACTGGTAGCAGTTTTTAATCCCTTACTTCTTCGTTTTCTTTTTTCCCTTTTCCGGCTGGGATCGGTCGTTCAACCATTTTGCCACGGCGGGTGATACTTCTCGTTGTGCCTTGGAGCTGACGTAGAGGCCGATATGGCCGCCGGGGAAGGAAATCATTTCTTTATCCTGGCTTCCTACTGCATCGTTTAAAGGGATACTGGAGGCCGGTGGAACCAAGTGGTCCTGCTGGGCAAACACGTTAAGCAGTGGCATTGTAATATTCTTTAATCTGACCTTTCTGCCGCCCAGTTCAAATTTATCCTGGATTAGCCGGTTCTCCTGGAACAGTTCTTTAATAAATTTGCGGAATGCCTCTCCCGCCTGGCCCGGGCTGTCAAAAATCCATTTTTCCATGCGGAGAAAATCCCTGACCACATCAGGGTTATCCAGGTTTTCTAAAAGGCCCATGTATTTATCGAGCATCAGCGCAAAAGGCTTAAGCATCAGAAAGCCTATATTCATAAAATCACCGGGTACCACACCGTAGGTATCTACCATACCGTCAATATTTAAGTGTTTACTCCAAATGTATAGCAGTCCGTCCTTCGTTGAAAAGTCGATAGGTGTAACCATGGTAACGAGGTTCTTAATTTTTTCCGGGTAAAGTGAGGCATAAATCGTACTAAATGTCCCGCCCTGACAGACGCCGAGAATGTTGATTTTATCCTGACCGCTCCTTTCCCGGACGGTGTCCACCGCTCTATCGATATACCCGTCAATATAGTCTTCCATGGTCAGATACCGGTCGGTTCTGTCAGGATAACCCCAGTCAATGATATAGACATCCAGCCCGTGGTCCAGCCAACTGCTAATGACACTACGGTCCCGCTGCAGATCCATCATATATTGACGGTTGACTAAAGCGTAAACGATGAGCGTCGGAACTGCACTGACTTCTTTTACTTTGGGCAGGTAATGAAAAAGTCTCATTTTATCTTCTTCGTAAACCAATTCTTTTGGCGTGACTGCTACTTCCACATCTTTCATAGAAAGCAGGGTATCAATTCCCTTGATTATTTTTTTATTTACTTCCATGGCTTCTTCCATCGTTTTTTGCATGTTCAAGGTTGTGGGGGCTAGCATTATAGTTCCCCACCCCCTTTTGCGGTAAGTTCCTCAATTTTCTCTTGTAATTCCTTAATCTTTTTTGTTTGCTCCCACATATTTCGCTTTAACTGCTGTACAGATTTAGCTAAACTGTCCATCTCTCTGTCTGTGGGAATAGGCAAATTACTGCTAATAATCTCTACAAGTACATCGTCATTTTGTTTTTTAAAACTGAGCCAGGCATCAACCACATCGCCCATCATCCTGGAAAAGTCTTCACTTTGAAACAATTCGAAGTAAGCTTGTTCATTGGTCTGCCACCACATTTTGTAAAAATCTTTAAAGCTTTCTGGCGCATCCCCTTTTTCTGCCATCTGAGCTACATTTTTCATCAGATTTTCCATAACGTTGTAACCAACTGTATATAAACTGGTGGAAAACTTGTTGGATGCAGTAATAAACTTAATATACGAATCTAAACCTTTCATCATCTTTTCCACAGACTCACGGCTTAAACCAAACATTGGCATATTTAGAGCTTTACCCGTTGTCTCTGCGTAGGTCTCATACCATATGCGCATGAAATCACTGTATGCATCACGGTCGCCTTTTAGAGCTTTCGCGAATAGTTCTTTTAATTCATCGGAAGATTCCAGCCATGGATCAGCCAAGCTCATACATGTTTGTTGATAAAGGCCGCATACTTCACCAGGGCTTTTCATCATCATCTTCACCGGATCCGGTAAATTAACGCCAAAAAAGCCGTCAAGAACCTGATTATAATTCTGAATCATTGTCTTCCCGAAATCCTGCCACTTTTCAACCTCACCCTGACCAGGCATATTGGCAGCCATATTTGACCAGAAAGAGTAAAGCTTTGTATAAACATCTCCGGCCTGCACCATTTTTTCCATCGTATCTTTACCAACACTGTTGGGAACCCACTTTAAAAATTCCTGGAAGCCCTGGTTTGATTTTGCCAGCCAGTCCTGATAAAAATTTGCCGTTCCCGTGTTTAGTCCCCAGTTTTTCATCCCGAACATTTCCATTTGTTTACTAAAAATATCATTCATCGTGTTGGGTTGTGTTTTTGTAAACATTTCGCTCCAGGAACTAAACAACGTTTGTTGCGCATCCCACCAACTGGTCATTAAATCTTTGTTATCACTCATTCTTCTCTCTCCCCCCAAATATACTACCGTACTACAATTTCATGACTTTCGCCTGACCGTCGACGACAACTTTACCATGCTGGTTCATCACTATTGTTTTTAACGTTAAAATTCTTTTGTCTTCCCTTTTTTCCAGCACCTCGGCTTCCGCTGTCAGGGTGTCCCCGAAATAAACCGGCGCTGTAAATTTCACATCCTGACCTAAATAAACGGTGTTCACACCTGGCAGTTCAGTTCCGATGACAGTTGAAATAAAAGACGCGGACAACATACCGTGGGCAATTCTCTGTTTAAAGCGGCTTTGGGCAGCAAACTCCTGATTCACATGGATCGGGTTGAAATCACCGGTTATTCCGGCAAACGCGTACACGTCAGCTTCACTGATTGTTTTCGTAAAACTTGCTTTGTCACCAACCCGGATTTCCTCAAAAGGTCTGTCAACCATTTTAACCCTCCTCTTTTTATATAATTTTTGAATTTCTGGAAAATATAAACACCTCGTCTCAGGGCTTTTAAGCAGTCCCGAATAGAGGTGTTCTGGTACTTATCATACTGAATGTACATTGCTCCATGTTTGATAACATAGTTTGTTATCATCTTCACATGTGTTTAGCAATACTTAGCACGTATTTAGAAAATTTCCGGGAAGCCTGATATACTGACTTAATTTTCCTTTAAGCCCATTATACACCTTGCTCTTTTATGTGTCTACTGCTGCTTTTTTTCCGGAATTTCACCCCTCTTTTTCTGAATTTTTAATACACACAAAATAATTATATGGTGATAAAAATAATGTATGACACTTAAATTATGGTTAAAAATGTAAAATGATAATTTCCGCAGGATAAAATAGATGTGGCCGGAAGTTTATCTCCCGGCCACATCTATTATAGTCCCGTTCTGAGTAACGGATTGTTTACAGGTCTGGAACCCCAGTGGGCGTCCTTAATATAGCCGTACTTTTGCCGCAGAAAAGTGACAACGTGCAGTGCACAGCCCTGTGTGGTTTCACACCGCTCACATTTTACACACTGTGACCATTCATACCCATAAGTAAATGGACAGACCGAAATGCACTGCGCGCAGTCTGTACCGTTAATCTGCCAGAATTTAAGGCATGCTTCCGCATCAATATACCACTTTTTAATGCCCGGATTATTGTTTTCGCAGACACCGTCAAAGGTAGGCTTTCCTTTGCTAATCGCACTGGAGGGACAAACATCAGCACAGAGTAAGCACTGATTGCAAAAGTCCGTCATCCCCATATCGATGGGTTTATCCGGGATCAGCGGCATGTTGGTCAAAACTTTACAGAGGCGTACACTGGAACCAAACTCCGGGGTAATCAGCAGGCCGTGCCTGCCGATTTCACCCAACCCGGCATCAACGGCCAATGGTATACTCAGCGCCGTATCGTTCATACAGGGAATCGCAATATATCCCAGGGAACGGATAAACTCTGCCAGGGAAACAGCGAGAATACCCATCCGTGAATAACCGACAGAAGCAGCTGTACTCGCCAAGACCGCCGGTGATGTATCAATGAAATCCATATTCATGCCTACGCCCATCACAATTGCATGGGTCACCGAATCCGGGATAATAAATTCATTCTCGGTTTCGGCGGGCTTTGCCACATCTTGAAATACAAATGGTTTTTCAAGGTCCTGGGAATAGACCCACTTCTTATCCAGCCCGGTGATTCCCGTCATATCACTCCCGTACACGTTCGCTGCATTTTTCACTAGTTCCGTCAGCGTTTCCGGGTCTGTTTCCACCGGCCGCTCCGTCAGTAATTCAGGGATAAATAACGGCTCCCATTTGAGAAAGTGGCTGTTAGGCAAACCATACTCTCCCAAAACCATATTCACCGCATTGGCACCCAGGTGGAGAGCGTAGTCCAAACGCGTTTTACCGGGTGTGTTTTTCATGATATTATTGCCCATTGCCGCAAACATTTTTTCCAGGGAATACAAAATCCCTGTTTGTCCGGTATCCTTTTGCCCCAACGTAACAAAAGCCTGTTTTGGCACCGGAAACCTCCGGAATACTTCCTGATCAACTTCATATGCCGGTTTATCCGTCGTATATTGCGAGCGTGGAATCATTTCGTACCCCCCCGTAAACAGCCAACTTTCTCCTTAATTATATAACACTCCATATCTACTTAAAACCCTTACGCGTGTACTATTTTGGAACACTTAGCTGTCTTCTTTGACACAGTCGCTATGGTCACTTATTTTTTCGCGTTTCGCCTGGTAGTTCATGTATGCTCCGCCGAGAACGAGAAGGACACCCAGCAGGCTAAATGCGTCCGGTAATTCTCTCCAGACAAAGATGCCGATAAAAATTGCGAAGATGGTGTTGCCGTATGAGTAAATAGAAATGTCCCCGGCCTCGCAGTAACGGAAGGCGTTTGTCATAAAAAACTGGCCAACGGTGGCAAAGATACCCACAGACAACAGGGACGCAAACTGAAAACTATCGGGCATGACAAATTGCCCGAGAAACATAAACGGCAGCGTAGCCAATGTAGTTACTCCGGTAAAATAAAAGATAATGGTTTGCGGATGGTCAGTCAGACGAAGATGCCGGACCGTCGTGTACGCGGCCGCGGCGAAAACGGCGGAGAGTAATCCGATGACAGCAGGCAATAGATGATAACCGGGGCCCGGCCGAACAATAAAGGCGACTCCTGCCATCGCAGTGAAGATGGCCAGCCATTGCAGCTTAGCAATTTGTTCCTGTAAAAACATAAACGCTAAAATCAGTACAAAGAACGGATTCATCTGATTTAAAATTACCGCATTGGCCAGCGGTAGCCGGTCAATGGCATAAAAATAAAAAATCAGTGACACCAGGCCAAAAACCGATCTGTAAAGCAGTGCTTTTCGGTTGTTGCCCAAATAACTCCCTCGTGTCCTGTAAATGATGTACCCGGATGCGGCAAAGCCGATCACATTCCTGAAAAAAACTTTCTCCAAGGTAGGCAAATTTCCGGCCAGCTTAACCGAGGTTGCCATAATAGCAAAAAACAGGGACGACAATACCATGTACAAGATGCCTTTATTTCTGTCCGTCATAAACTGCCTCCGTGTTCGCACAAACGTTAGTCGAATAATCCAGTCCCAGGCCCCATTTTTGCGGTGATTTGAAAGGATTATACCACGTTTTTTATAGCACGGTAAAACTTTTCCCTCAGATCCGCTAAACGCTTTTCAGTTCTCATGTCCGGTTTCACCGCAAGGATTGCATGCGGAGCAATGTAAAGTGCGCGGTTAAATTCTATCTGAATCCAGGGCAGCGGGCCTTCCTTTCCGTGGTGCTTCGTAATATAACCCCCTTTAAACGGGCGGTTTAGGGAAACCGGCTCTGCAGACATATCCTCATGCTGAAACTGGTTCAGCAAGGCATCCCGTAGAGCTCTGAGCAGGTTTGCCGGGGCAGTAACAGGCTCGTCAACCGGCTCTCCTTCCCCGTCCCCCCGGTTACTGATACAAATCATCGGTCGCACTTCGCGTTGGGTCTCATCGGATCCGGGGCTCTCAGCTAACATGGTATGACAATCAATGCCAACGACTGCCTTACCACTGGCTGCCACCATCGCAAGGGTTTTATGGTACGGCTGATAGTAGTTTATAATTAAACGGTCCACCGTCTCGGGGGACAGGCCGTCTTTCTCCCGCCAAATCTGCTTCCCGCTTACATCCACCGTCTTAGTGACACCGTCAGGATTTTGTGGAGGTCTGTCGCTTGCGGCTCGGTTCAAATCAAGGACAGCCCGGGCAATCTCCGTATCCATATAGTGCTCAACCCGCTCTTCTAAGGAATAAAGCTCTCGCGCGTAGGTATCGCCGTCGTAAAGCACAGCATCCAGATCAAGGCGGAAATCATCCAGTACTTCCCGGGGGATCATGAGCCCGCCGTGGGGCACAGACAGCAAAACAGGCAAAGGCGCTGTCAATGGCTAATCCTCCAGTAAATACAGCGTTAGCAGGAGTGCCCGCTGCAAAAACTCACCGCGATGGACACATTCATACGGTGTATAAACATCCCGGCCGGCGGGGCCAAAGCCGCAAAGGACAGGAATCTCAGACGGAACTTCTCCCGCGGCTGACGGGAGCAGGCTGGATTCGACCCCAAAGGGCAGTTTCCAGTCTTCACTGATATTTTTCAAGCGGGAGATGATCGGTGCCGCCGCGTCTAAACGAATCAGTGGCGGCCTTTCCTCCAGCTTTTCCACATACGCACGCACCTCAGGGTACGCCGGCGTAAATACTTTCCTTATTTCTGCTTCTGCCAGATCGGCTAACTGAGACTCCAGGTACGTTACATATACAGTGGCGCGCACCCGGTGGGGCAGCAGCATGCTGAACCGCTCCGAATGGACATCCTGAACGGCCACGGACAGCCTTTGTTCCGGCCTGCTCAAGTCGGAAACGCTGGCAGCTTTTTTGAGGAACCAGGCCAGTACGTCTTCCTGGTTACCGCGGAACCCAATACGCAGCGACACCCCTTCTACCTGAATACTGAACTTACGGGAGCCGCGGCGCTGGTCAACCACTTTGCCTCCCTGAAACCCGGGCTGCAGAGCAATCACACGGCCGGCACGGCTGGCTGCCTCACGCAGCACACGACTGCTGTAACGCATTCCCCGACCCTCATCAGAGTAAATAAGTATTCCGACCTTCGTTTCATGGAGCCTGTTAATTTCGCCCAAAGCCGCTAATGCCTGTAACATACAAACGATGCCGGCACGGCTGGAGGCAACCCCTTCACCGTACAGCCATTCGGGATCCAGGCGAAATGGTATGGGATAGCCCTGACCTCTGTCACGGGGAATATCCACAGGGACAACTAAAAGAGTCCCCCCATAAAAACCGGCTTTTGTCTGCCAAGTCCAGGCAGAGCGAAGATTAGTATATGGCTCTACCGGTTCCAGACCCAATTCTCCCATTCTCTCGTCAAACTTCTTCACAACAGCCCCCAAGCCCACCGCATCATCTGTCCAACTTGGCAGGTTGGTCCAGCTTTTCAACTCATCTTCCATGGAGTCCCGGTTCATGGTAAGAAACGAAAACACTTTTCCCTTGTCATCGCCGTCCAGTGTTTTTTCCGGCACAGCAGTGCCGAAGTAGCGCTTACTGGCAATCTCAATCAGGCGGTTGGCCAGAGCATTGTAATCCAGGCCGATTTTTTCCGCCGCAAACACATATGACCCGCCAAGACCCATGCTGGCCATGGAATTCATCTCCAGAATATAAGGCTTACCGTCTTTGTCAAGACGAAAATCAACCCGGGCGCTGTCAAAACACCCCAGCGCCTTAAATGCTGCAATAGCCAGCGCTTGCACTTCTTCCGTCTTTTCAGGTGTAAGCGCAGCCGGACACACTTTTTCTACCTTTCTGCCGCTTTGGTTAATCTTATCTTCATAGGTGTATATCTGCTCCCCCTCAGGAAATACCAATTCCACAGGAGGCAGAGCTTCCACCGGATCATTACCCAGCAGTGCTACATTAACCTCCCGGCCTTCAATAAATTCTTCCACCAAAGTAGGTGATCTGAACTTACCATAAATGACTTTGGCCCCTTCGCGCAATTCCTGTTCATTGCGGACAATCCGTAATCCAAACGATACTGCTTCATCTTTCGGTTTTACAATTAAGGGATATTTCAAATCTTCGGTCATTGGTGAATTCGGTTCGTCCAGCACAGTGTATTTGGGCGTAGGCAGACCCTTCTGACTCAAAATCATCTTGGTAACGACTTTATCCAGCGCAATGCCATGAGTTTCCGGACTGGACCCCACATATGGCACACCCAGCATCTCTAAAATACTGGGGATATGCGTGTAGCGCGCCCGCCCCTGAATGCCGTAACTTAAATTAAACACCAGGCCGGGACGCTCGCCGGAGATCACCGCCGGCATAAACTCCTCAAGTTTATAGATAATATTTTTGTCACCTTCAAAAGCTTTCACCTGGTGACCGCCACTTTCCAATGCTTTTTTAATACGCTCAACCGTCTCCAAACCATACTTTTCCCGGTTTGGCACACCAAAGAGATTGATGACCGCCTGGCTGTCCCGGTTATAAATAATCGCGATCTTCATTCTTTACTCCCCCTTTTTCGGTCCTTTTGCTGTTCCGTCACGACGCGGGTCAGACACTCCATAAAACATCTCATTTGGGGACTGGGGCAATTGCAGTGCCTGAACACAACCCAAATAAAAACTATACGCGCCCCGCTTGCTGACTTCACAGTCCACATCGGTCAAGGCTGCTATCACCTCCGGGGCAAACCGCTCCCGCTCGATAGATACCCTGCCGGTGCTGCCAGCGTGGAGTCGCGGTGCCGCCACCGCATCGGCCAAGTCCTGCTCCGCATCCAATACTCTGGTAAGTACTTGCGCCAATGAGGTGGAAATTCGCTCACTACCGGGGCTGCCCAATAAGAATTTAGGGATTTCGCCGTTAAAAACCAGTGTAGGCGCCACACTGCTCCACGGTCTCACTCCAGGCAGAAGATAAAAGGGGTGCAAGATATCTTTGTAGTCAAACGCACTCATATAACTATTGTAAAAAAAGCCGAGATTCTTAGCCACGGTTTTGGCCCCGAAGACCAACTCCACCGACTGGGTAATCCCCACGGTATTTCCATCATTATCGGCCACTGACAGATGGGTGGTCTCCCCCGCTGTACGGGGAGGCGCATACGGCAATACACCCCTCATGGCAGCCAGTTTTTTAATCCGTTGCGCCACAATTGTAGCATAGTTTTTATCCAGCATCCACTTATTCATTTCCTGCGGATACAAAGCAGGGTCTGCCGGACTTCTCTCCCTGTCCATGAGCGCCGCACGAAACGCAATCGCCAGAATCACCGCATATGGCGGCGTGTCCGGTGTCAGTTCCTCGGGAGAAAAGTTTTCCAGCGTATTCATTATTTGCACCAGTGCCCGCCCGGCACCGGGGGGAGGAAATGTGGCGATATTATACCCCCGGTATGTTGTTTTTAAGACTTGCCGCTCCACGGGAGCGGGGACTTTACTCAGGTCGATGTCAGAGATAAAGCCTCCCCTTTCTGACATGTCTTTAGCAATCATAGAGGCAATTTCACCTTGGTAGAAGTCCAGCCAGCCTGCGTCCGCCATCTTCTCAAGGCAAAAAGCCAAATCCAACTGTATTACATTTTCACCCGCATGCAGTGGCCTGTTATTTTTTTTAAAAACTTCCGCAGTCTGCCAATCCATTTTTGTAATCTCTCGTAAAAGAAGCTTATGCTGCAGAGCGGAAAATATAAATCCTTCTCTCGCAGCAATAATGGACGGTTCGAGCACATCCCGCAGCGCTAGTGTACCGTATCGTTCTAAAAGATAACCCAGGGTCGCCGGAGTGGAGGGAACAGTGGTCGCCCTTATTCCCAGCTTTAACGGCTGTGCCGGGATATTGCGCGAATCCAATCCGAAGGGCGCCCGGGATGAACCGTCCACGGCAATCAGCTCACCGGAACGCAAACGTAACAGTGCCATGCTCTGCCCGCCCAGGCCTGAAGCCTGCGGTTCGGTCACACCTAAGCAGAAAGCTGCAGCTACCGCCGCATCCACGGCATTACCGCCTTTTTCCAACATTTGCACACCAGCATCGGTAGCCCTCGCAGATGCTGTGGAAACCATCCCGTGCCTGCTCTTCGCGGTACTAACTTTTTTCTTCTGAACGCTTTTCATCCCCATGTTCCCCTTTATCTTTATCTTTATCTTTATTATTTCTGTTTCACCATAAGACATATATTCCCTTCCTGCTATATACACGCCCCATAAAATGAACGGCCTCCCCCTGATTCCGGAAAGAGGCTTTCCGTTCCAGTTGGTGGCCGAAGAAAAATGGAGATACAAGTGGATTAAATGAAGAATGCGGTCAGCCCTCCGTCAGGACATAACCCTGTGCTGGTATACGCTTGCTTGAATTCAATTGCGCCGTTACGTTCAATTTCAACAGTTTTCATCTGGTTAACCTCCCTATAGTAAAACGTATAGTAAACGCCAGTACTTAAAAAATTTTCACAGCTACTGGATGCATATCAATGTCACGACAGCCATGGCACATATTTTTTCCTGGCCATCTTTAACAGATGAGACTTCTGAAAGGCAGACGGTGAGCTTGCGGCCTTGCCTGACCACTCTGCCCCGGGCAACAAGATAATCACCGCATCCCGGCGTCAGCAGGTTCAGTTTATACTCCACCGTCAGCACAGATGCTCCTTCCGGCATCAGGGAATGTGCTGCGTAACCTCCTGCGTTATCCGCGATGGTCCCGATGACTCCGGCGTGAAAAAAACCGTCTTGCTGCGTTAACTGTTCATGAAAGGGCAACCGTATCTCGCAATATCCGGGTGTCACTTTTGTCAGAATTGCCCCCAGTGTCTTCATGAAAGGTTGTTTTGCAAAACTTTCATGCACCTTGCTCTCAAAGTTCTTGTCGGTAGGCTGAAAATCTGTACTCTCTACCAATTGACTCACGCCCATTCCTCTATACTATTCAACACCCGCCAAAATCCAATGGCTCTTTTAAATTGTAAGAAAATACTGATAATTTGTCAAATAAAATGTTTCTATTTTGTAAAAAGCGCTGTTGGATATCTCGCTGAATGACGGTTACACTACGCCATTCTCTCACCAATGACTCTCGCCACATGGACGCCACTGGCACTGGCCTGGGAAAGCCCACGTGTAATGCCGGCACCGTCACCGATCGCAAACATGTTCGGTATTTCCGTCTCCAATTGCTTGGACAGCTTCAGCCGGGAACTGTAGAATTTAACTTCCACTCCATAGAGAAGGGTATCATCATTGGTCATTCCCGGGGCAATATTATTGAGTGCGTAAATCATCTCAATAATATTATCCAGATGGCGTTTAGGAAGCACTAAGCTCAAATCGCCCGGCGTGGCCTTCAATGTGGGCTTGGTAAAGCTTTTTGACAACCGGTGTTCATTGGTCCGGCGGCCTTTAACCAAATCACCGAAACGCTGCAGAAGTATGCCCCCACCGAGCATATTGGAAAACGAAGCAATACGCTTGCCGTACTGATGCGGTTCATTAAAAGGCTCGGTAAACCGGTTGCTGACAAGTAGAGCAAAGTTGGTATATTTACTGTGCAACTCTTTATCACGGTAGCTATGACCATTTACGGTTACAATTCCGTCGGTATTTTCCGCCACAACATAGCCGTTGGGATTCATACAAAACGTCCGTACCAAATCGCCGTACCGCTTAGTACGGTAAACCAGCTTCGCCTCATATACTTCATCGGTAATATGCTCGAAAATTTCTGCAGGAATTTCCACACGCACCCCAACGTCTACCTGGTTGTTGAAAAGCGGCATCCCTAACTCCTTGCACTGCCCGGAAAACCACTCGGAACCGGCCCGGCCGGGGGCAGCAACCAGGAAATCACAGGCAACGGATGGCCCGCCCTCAATTTCAAGCAGAAATCCTTTACCGTCTCGCACAATGTTATCCACTTTCGTATCACAGAAGAGATCACATGTTTCCCGCAAGCATTCATAAAGCCCCTGCAAAATTTTCAGATTGTTCTCCGTCCCCAAATGACGCACTTTTGCTTCCAACAAATGAAGATCAAAGGCCAACGCCTTTTTACCCACAGTACTTTTTGCCGTACTGTATAATTCACTGGGTGCCCCGAATTTCATATTAATCTCATCAACATACTCAATCAGTTCCATGATTTCTTTTTCCGTCATGAACTCAGTTAACCAGCCGCCAAATTCAGCAGTAAAGTTGTACTTCCCGTCCGAGAATGCGCCGGCACCGCCAAACCCTCTCATCACACCGCAAGGCTTACACCCAATACAATGGGAAACCTTATGCTCAACAATCGGGCACTTTCTTTTATATATATCATGACCGGCCTCAAAAATAGCCACTTTCGTATCCGGATATTTCTCCGTCAGTTCATACGCTGCAAAAATTGCAGCCGGCCCACCGCCGATAATAACCACATCATACCTTTGATTCATAGCAATTTCTCCCCCTACGTCTTAAAAAACCATCGATTAATATTATGCATTTCTATCATAACATACGAACTAAGTCATCGGATATTTCATTCACTTTTATTGATATCTTAAATCTTTTGCACATTCATTTTTCAAACATAAAATGGATAATAAATTAGAATATGCGTTTAATATAGTCGGTACTTCCATGAACAATATGGTAAACGAAAACCTGGTCATCAACCACCTGACAGGAACAAAGATAATCGTCTACGATTAAGACACGAAATCCTGCCTCGGCAATCATTTTTGACGGAGGTATATTTACCATCTCCGGGAAGTCAACAAGCCGATCAAGCGCACCTAAGATGCGGTCTGTTATTCTACGGGCAGAGTTAGTTCCTACTTTCAGCTTGTGGTAAACTGCAATATCGCGGAGTTCCATTCTCGCCTCATTTAACAGAACTACTTTCATCCTAGGCATTGTAGATATCCTCTAACTCCCTGCGTAGAGAATCAGTCGTATGGGTCGGCACTCCGGCAAGCCGGTTCCTTTCCGCAGTCAGCAGGAGCTGCAGCAGCTTAAGCTCTGCTTCCCGTTTTTCATATGCCTCAATAGACAAAAAAACCATTTCGCCTTCACCGTTGCGTGTAATATAAATTGGCTCATTCTTTTCATTTGATAGCTTCACGAGATTATCATAATCATTCCGCAATGTGGAGGAAGACTTAATTAACATGGTTAGTATACTCCTCTCAACTGTATAAATAGAATATACAAATATTCTACCATTATTATACGCAAATTTCTTTACAATATCAATAAAGTTTTATGAAGGATACTTAAATGAAAAGTTAAATCCAAAAAACTGCACGTCTTTTTCTCATGGGCAGGGCTTCTTTTGTTTATTATAGAAAGAGTAACTATGCTCACATACCCGCTAGGTTTCTACTTTTTAGGGATTAGCCTTATTTAATAATACCCGTGTTTTTAATAAAGATTTGTCCAGTGTCAGGGGCATTATACTCAGTCACCATCACATTGACCAGAATTCAAAGAGAAATTTTTCTTCTGCAATGTAGGAACGGTTATAGAGGGGAGCGACTGTTCATAAAAAAATGCTTTTAGGCATTGATGCCTAAAAGCATTTTTGTCACAGTCTGAAACCACTTTGTTAAATGTGTTGTGAGTCTATTTTTTATATGGAATAAAACGAACAGTGGTTCAGAGAATCTGGATAGTTACTGTAGTTTAAACTTCCTTTTTGTCAGGATGTTGCCTAAACCTACGATACCGGAAACAGCCAATGCGATACCTGGTAAAACAGCAGCGGGAAGTTTTTGTTTTTCTCGTTCTTCATCAGGTTTTTTTAGTTCATATGCTTTTGTTTTTGGCTCTTCGGTTTTCTCCTGAACTGCTTCAGCATTCTCTTCCTGAGCTACTGGTTCGTCAATAGATTTCTCCTCGTTTTTTTGTTGAGCCGGTTTAGGTTGGTAACTTACCGGCGATACTGTAATTTCAGGACTTCTTTCATTCGTCTTGTTAGGTTCTGCGGGCACAGAACTGGTTGATTCTATTGCTGGCGGTTGACCCGGTTGTATTGCTGGCATTTCAATAGATTCTTGCGGCAATTGTACCAGTTCTATCGGTAGCTGCGTTGAGTTATCAATAGCGGAAATAGGAGTTGGGGTTGACTGAATGCTATCAAGGAATGCTCTAAACTGGGGTGAATTTAAATGGACTGTCCCCGCTGGGCCAAACTGGTTAACCGAACGTGAATATGCGTCCGTCAGTTGTCGGATTGTATCTTCTGACGCGTCCCAATAATCCTTACGTATGGCTTCCAGCATTCTACCTACGAGAGACTGGAAAGCATAGGGATTATGTTGATTGAACCAGTCGTTGATTCCCATATTATATTTGTCGTCTACATAAATGGCTTTAAACGTTTCCCACATAAAGTCTCCAACGATTTCAGGGGCCATGACCTGCCAACCCCAAAGGTTCTCCAACACACGCGCTATCTGGCTGGCCCCGGACAAACCTTCATTTATTTGCCCTTCAATCCACAATTCATTCCAATAGCGGCTACGTAGTTCATCCGTTAAAAACTTCTCCGCCGTTTGCATCCTGGCATTATTCGGATCTCGCAGGTTGGCAATCCATAATTCTGGCGTCGTTCCGTCCAATGTGCGGATGGCCAAACCCAACCCTCCCAAATACTGATACGGATCGTCGGTTGTCAGCATCCCGTAAAGATTACTGGAACGTGTAAGCAGAGCGAGTTTTGTACCGCTGAGAACGTCTTTAAACAGTTCTGTATTAAGCTGCGACCAGATTCCATCACCATAGAGATAACCCTGATTTTGGAAATAGATTTCGGCTAACTCCAAATCTGTTTCCCAGCTTCCGCTGTTTTCTACCTGCGTTAACCCCGTACCGTAGCCGCCTGTTTCAGCGGAGAAAATTCTCCCGGTTGCCAGCTTAAAGGCTTGGTCCCCGGTAATTCCGGCACTTTCCAGCTTCTCCAGGAGCTTCAGCGTGTTTTGGCGGACATAATTATCTTCTTCATTAGCTTGAGCTGCCAACATAACAGCTTTGTGCAGCAGGACGATTAAATTCGGAAACAAATCACGGTGAATCCCGGTAATGGACATAACCACATCAATGCGGGGACGGCCCAACTGTTCCCGCGGAATCAGCTTTACCCCGGTTACGAGGCCGCCTGCGTTACCACCCTGCCAAATGGGTTCAACCCCGAGCAGATACAGTGCCTGAGCTTCGGCAACGCCGTGTGTGCGTAAGGTTTCCCCGCCCCACAGAGAAATAGCGATTTTATCAGGATACTGTCCGTGTTTCGCGTAATAATCGGCTAAAAGGTCATCGGTCAGTTTTTTCCCGATAGCCCATGCTACCGGTGTTGGAATGGTAGCCGGGTCAATGGCTGTCAGGTTTCGTCCAGTAGGAATGGCTCCGGGATTACGGAGCGGATCACCGCCGGGGCCCGGCATGATGTATTTTCCGCTCAGAGCTCCGAGCAGAGCTTCAATTTCCTTGCAATCGAGGAAGTCGTTCCAGTATTTCAGCGCATTGTTAAGCAATGCCGTCAGTTCCTCGTTGACCTGTCCCAGCAGTTCATCCTGCACGACCTCCGTTGGCAGGCCTTCCAGAAGAAGCCGGTTGAGGATTTCATCCACTGTCTCCTCCAGCAGTTTTTCCTGCTGCAGGCTGGTCAATCCCTGCAACTGGTCCTCCAGCATTTCTTCCACCAGTTTTTTATAACGTTTACCTAACATTTCCCTGACAGTGGCAACAAGTAGCCACTCATCCGGCAGTTGGCCGAATGTATGCATCCCGTATGGCATTTTCTGGTCTTCCAGCTCATGCAAATACAGATGCAGGTCTGTTAAAAACTCATCAAAGTCCGTGATGTTGTTCAGATCCACGCCCATGTCATGATGCAGGTGAAGTTCGGAAACCAATTTCAGAATCGCCTCCCTGTACCCCTGCTGGACTATCTCCACACCGCTTTCATAATAATAATGGATATAATCGTGAATCAGTACCAACTCCCCATAAAGCCCTGCCGCAATGAGAGGAGGTGTAAGATGGCTAATCAAAACAGCGGAACCCCGGCGGCGGGCGGTTAATCCTTCACCCAGATTATCCATGATGTAGGGGTAAATTACCGGCATATCCTGAACCAGCAGCATAGGCCAATCATGGGCCGCCAGCAGTCTTTCCTTACCCGGCAAAAACTCCAGGGTGCCATGGGTACCAAAATGGATAATGGCGTCCGCCCCAAATTCATTGTTTAGCCACAGGTAAAATGCCACGTATTGGTGTGTGGGTGGAAGACTGGTGCTATGGTAGTTTTGACGATCATCGCCCGCATCTGCCCTTAAAGGCTGCGGTGCCACGATGACATTGCCCAGTTGAAGCCTGGGTATCACCAAAAACCGCTTACCGTTTCCATCGGTATAGACCATGGTATCCCCGGGCGCCGGTCCCCAGGCCGCCACCAGTTGATCCTGTTTTTCCTGAGGCAATTGATAGAACCAGTCCAGATATGTTTCTTCAGGCAGCAGGGCAACGTTTCCGTTCTCTACCAGGCCTTTTAAGGCGTGCTTTTCCGTTGAACCGATATTTCGCACTTCGTGCGTCAAAATGTATTCTAGTTCATCCTCAGACAGGCTACTGGTATTGTAACCCGTATCAGCCATAGCCTCTAATACCTTTGGTAAGCTACGAAAAACATTAAGGTTGCTGGCCCCGGCGGGGTTGCTTTTTCCGGAGGGATAATTGTAGTAGATGATCGCAACCTTCTTTTCGCTGTTCGGCTTAATGCCCAGCATAGACCACCCCATAACCCTGCCTGCAAAGTGTTCCACCTGTTCGGGAATGGCTACACTGACCGTATCACCGGAGGGTAATGTTTTTCCGGCTGCCACCACCACCGGGTCAATGGATCCTCTTAGTTCCGGCGGGATTAAGAGCATATGGATGCTGGAAACCGGCATACCCTGCGTTGACAG
The DNA here is from genome assembly GCA_018335855.1 of Clostridiales bacterium. Lineage (GTDB taxonomy): Bacteria > Bacillota > Dethiobacteria > Dethiobacterales > Dethiobacteraceae > UBA7523. The sequence goes on along the minus strand of JAGXRM010000044.1, from coordinate 34,115 downwards.
TTCCCACTGCTCCACAGTAAGTGTAGACACAACGGCATGCAACAGTGGGACATCCAAGCCGGCCAAATGCTCTACCCGTGCTGTGTGAGGAGCAGGGCCGCCATGGTGTATATAGTTTACCAGACTGTTTATCATAACCTGACCGTCGATTTTAAAGAGACTCAGTTCGTCATAGTCGCTTTCATGAGCTCGCTCTTTGGCATTCATCAGATAAATGGGAACCACATTGGCTCCCTTGGCTTCCAGTGAAGCAACCAGGGCATTTACCGGATCCAGTTGCTCCCGGGCTACCCAGGTTTTAAAGAATTTCATACCCACCAGCGGTTTTTGGGAATCATACCCGTGGTCTTTATACCATTCCAGGTAACTCTCAAGATTCACAAAGGGGGTAGGCGCTTTCGGGTGATAAATACCGGTTACGGGAAGTTCCACAGGCGGCTCTACGGGCACGGACTCCAACCCGAGAAAATGATGGCCGACATAGTTATACAACCGCCGGATGTTCTCACCGCCGCCATTAATCCAATAGCGCTCGATAAACGGATGTTCAGGATTTTTAACGGTGGCAAATTGTGTGTCATTTTTTACTGTGGGAATAACAATAATGCCGCCCGATGCACGGTAATTTTCCAGCACTTCACGAAACTTTTCCAATTCTGTGGTATCTGTGCCGGAATGTGTGAAAACAATAAGCGTATCTGCGTCTGTTAGGGCATTCGCCAGCGTGGAAGCTGTGGCCGCAACACGCAGGATTTGTAAATTAATACTGTAGTCAGCATTTTCTTTGCCGTAATTAAATAAGAGGTCGAAGCCTGTGCGGCCTGTTAAAATCACAATCTTCTTGCCAAACATCATAACTTGGGCATTTATAACAGCCTGAATTTCCTCTTTGGTCTCATATTGCTTGTCGGTCTTTCCCGTCAGTACCGCTTCCGCCACCGCTGTCTGCTGTGCGGCAGTGAGTGCATGGTAGCGCGTTAAATCGAGGCTCAGAGCTTCAGACTCCATTGCAGCCTGCATTTCCTCAGCGGTTTCAGCATTATTGACCGCTTCCATGGCTGCTCTCTGTGTCGCGAGATGTAATTCAGCCTGCGAATCAACAATAACCTGAATTTCTGCCTTCCATTCATATGGTCTTTCATTATAAACTGCCTGTGCCACTGACAGTTTCTCTTCTTTTGTTGTTAATTTACTATACAGAGTTAAATCCAGCTCCAGATCCGGTGATTCAATGGCCGCCTGGATTGCATCCAGGCTCTCCGCCTCATTTACCAACTTTACAGCGTCACTGATTTCACTTGCCCTTGCCAGTCGTATGCCAGTCAGGGGAAATAGAATTTGCACAATCATGCACAGAAGCATGATAACGGATCCCATTGTTTTACTTCTTCTTATCATGTATAATCCTTCCTCTCTCGGGTTTTTTGCTATTGTGACTGGATTAAAATTAACTTCCCTGTCTCGGGATCCTGATAAACTGTCCCCATCTCCAGAAAGCCGCTCCCCCCACCGCCACTGTCCAAAAAGTCAGGCACCTCATCCAACTCACGTGCTTGCTGTACCTCTATCGCGTTACGAATAGCCTCTAAAAGCCGCTCCTTTTCTTGCGGGGACACATCGCTAAAAAGTACACTTTGCAAGTTCCAGGAGAGCACGAGAGCAACCATCAGGCCGCAGCAGAAAACCAGCATAACGTCCAGCATGTTAGCCAAACCGGATGTTGGGTCAATGTCTTCCGCCTGAGACAAACGCTGTTTTAGATGATGGCGCAGCATTCTCATTCACCCCCAAAAACAATTCCAGCACATCCTCCACAAGGCATAATTCCTTTGTGTACCAACGGCGACGCGTCTTTGAAATCCAAAAAGCCAAGCCTCCAACGGCTAGCCCTGCCACAGTGGTGTCAAATGCAATGACCATGGCCTGCGCTAATGCGTTCAGATCGCCCGCGCCAAGAGCCGCAAGACCTGGACCAAGCGGAATCAATGTTCCCATAAGGCCGAACATCGGCCCTAGTCTTGCAATCAGTTCGGTCCTTTCCAGTGTAGCAAGTGCTTTTTCTTCCTCCTCATCGAGAAGCTTACCGGCCAAGACGCGACGGGACGAGTAGTCTGCATCACGAATCTCAACTAATGAAGATTTCACGTGCTCCGGGATAGCCTGTAAGGTTTCCAAGGTCTCATGAGCTGTGTGAAAGGGTGCATCTGCCAACCTTCTTAACTGCTTGTAATCAATGTCCTTTACTTTCTTTCTAACTTTAAACTCATTAAGCAGGCCACCCAACTCCATTAAAACTTTACCCAGGAAAAAAAGCAGGCCTAGAATTACAGGAACTAACAGACTCTGTGACAATACATGCAACAACATGCCAAGATACTGCGAACCGGGTATGGACATTTATAATCAACCCCTTAGTGTGAACTTAGATTTGTAGTGACCTAGCAAAATAAGAATTCCGGCTAGCGGGAATAAAAGCCAGCCACCTCTTACTTGCGGTAGTTGCATTGGTTGAAATAGTGTAAGGGAAACTTCATCCAAAGCGTTTGTCATGAGGCTAAGAGCAATAAATCCCCAGCCCCATTTACCAATTCCGTCTTCATCAGACATTGCTCTGCTACCGTTTAAGCGTCTTGACAGATCAGCCGTACAAAAAAAGAAAATGAACAGAACATATCCTGCCGAAACCAGCCAAGAACTCATTTCCGCTGCCGGCATTGAAAATGTGAACCCGCCCAAGATAATCGAAAACGAACTCACAATCAGAATTAGGACAATGTATTTATACCTGCCCAAAACTCTTCTAAAAACCATACTCAAGCCGATCGTAAAAAACCCGCTAACTAAAAAGATAATTACAGACTGCTCATCATAAAGTAAGGCTAGCTTGTAAAAAAGTAAGGAACCCATTGTGCCCACATAAAACCCAATTCCTGCTAATAAACTCAGTACTATCCGCTTATTCCGGTTATCAGCCCAATGCCCTAACTGCCGTAAAAAAACGATGGCTAAAAAAACGGTAACCCCAAAAAGCACCTCTTTGTCACCTCCATTCCCTTTTAAATGGTAATTAAAAAACCCTCCAAGATTATCTCTTGAAGGGTTCACCCACAGAACCACCTTCACGGTCTTATATTTTTTTATTCAGGCTGCGTCGTGTAATCGACAACAAACCGGTATTGCTTTCCACAATGAAGTATAACCTCTTTTTGCCCCTTTTTTAGTATTCTCATTTCTATTTTCATTTCACCATAACCATTATGTAGAAATAACGTTTCATAAAGTTGGTATATTTTGTTCAGTATTACTTCATTATTTTCATTTTGCACTTGTCTTCACACTCCGAACATGATAATAATTATCCACATTTCTCTTTTTCTGTCACTATGCTAACATTACACATTTTCAGCATGCTAGCACGCCTCTGAAATTTGGAGCAAGCGACCCTTCAACAATGTTGTTCATAGAGTTAATAACCTGAATTCGTGCTCTGTCATAGGATTCAAAAAGATCATTTGCTCTGTCTGGATTATGATAAACCTTCCAATACTTGCATAGCAGATAGTCCTTTCCGTTTTTCTCTATAAATCCTGTCACGTCTTCTATGGGATAGCCGAGAAAAATACCAATCTCATGGGGAAAACCTTTCTGTATTCTGCCTTTTAAGCGGAGTAGTGCCTCAACCACCGTCATTCCGTCGGGATACCCTTTACTGTTCAAGAATGTTGTGTTTTGCACGTTAAGCAGTACTTGACTGAGATGATCATGCTTGTAAAACAAAACAAGGATACGATCAGGTGTTCTCCTAAGCTCAAAATATTCGATTCCTAAAATAGCGGGAACATCCTTTTTGTATTTGTCCCAGATATTATAAAGATTCCGCCTGCCTTTCGTAAAGGAAGTGAGTGAAGACGGCTTGCTATGTATAAGTGTAGGGGCTGCGTTAAAAGCAATGGTCGTTATCAAACAACTTTTTTCATCCATTTTTTTCTGCTTGTTTAGAAATGTCAGCAAAATAGAACTCTCCACCATGTCTCCTCCCATCAGTGCACAATCAGAATCTGCCAATCTAGTGAGAATGAATTTCATTTTCACTTATTTCTATTATAGCGATGCTACCCTCATGTGTCAATGGGGTCTCGCAATTTAACTTACAGAAATACTGTATGTGACGTGGAGATACCGTTAATACTTAAAAGCAGAAGAGTTACTCTAAAAACAATGAGTAGCTCCTCTGCTTTTTGTTATACATTTTTTTGATAACTTAAAATATAGTTTTATCATTCAACATAAATAAAGCCTTTAAAATAGGGCTTTATTTATTTCCATTTTATAATATAGTTTTATCAAAACATATATTTACTTTCAAATTATTCTATATGGATTTTTTTTCCATAAGTTTTTATTAAAATATAGTTTTATCAGAACAATGTGAATAAAAAAGTTCACTTCAAATCTTATTATTTACCTCTTTATCAGATGCATTTTTTTGCATTTAAAGGAAATCTATAGAAAACGTTTAATTATATTATCAATAAACAACGGAAGAGTAGCATCCATCGGAAATAGGAAAATGTTCCATCTTACACTTTGAATATGTCATTGGGCAGGGTTATGTGTTTCAGGGGCTCTCCTGTCATACCAATTGTGGGGGTGTAACTACAGCTATTGGGAATTAAGATACATGAAAAAACTATTTGATTAGGAGGCAATTAAAAATGACACGAAAAACGAGAAGTGATTGTAGGGTAGGAACATTTGAAAAAAAGCATGATTTACCCCCAGGAACAATACGCAATGAAAACGGTAGAGATACACGTAGCGACAAAAAGATAGGAACAATAAGACAAGAAGGTAAGAAGTAATAAGGAGTGGATGGAAGATGGGGTTTTTGCAAACAGCTTTTCAAGAAATCATTCCACATCTATCAAAGAAGAATTTAGGCAAAATTGCGCTACATATTATATCCTTAGGTGGTATTCTTGCATTGCATCAAGCGACTTTATCATCAATGAATGAGGACAACAGCACAGAAGAAGAATAAATAATATAAAAAACTCCATATAAAAAAGGCGTGTCAAATGGCAATCCAGTGACACGCTATTTTTTATGCTGATTGTGGGTTTGCACCTCTGAACGGAACCCCCTACCAGTTTGGGGTCATGCACAATCGAAATTTAGGTGCCTTCTTTATTTTCGGTAAACTTTTCCAAGCCTTACTAAATGGATAATCTATCTACAATTTTATATTTTCCAGTAACTATGGGTAGAACTGTATGTAGAATAAGTAGGGGGTGATGACTTGCTAGGTATACTTAAAAGATTTAGGCAAAAGAAGCGTTATGGCGTTAAGCGTTTTGCTTTCGGCAGTTCTGAGATTCCTAAAGAGTTAGCCGATAAGTTCGTTGAAGCAATTAGGACAGGCGCAAACGACATAGTAAGCGATAAACCATGTATAGTGGTTGATTGTGTTTTACCCGATGAGTTGATACAGGCGGCTGATGAGAGATTACGGCGCGAAGGTCGTTATCCCAAATATCCACAGCCAGTAAACCTAGTGAAAAGCGTTATCCCGATGGATGATTATAAGCTGTTGTTAGAATTCAAATCTGGGGAAAAGAAAGTATACAATGCAAGACCTATTCTCAACTTGCCTATCTTCCGTTCCTTACGTGATGAAGAAAGATTTAAGCAGGTTCACTTAATCTATGACTATGCCATTTCCTGGGGAGATAATATGGATTTATGCCCCGATTCACTGTACTGGGACAGTATACCATACGAAGAAAAGTCAAGTAAATAAATAGTGCCTAATGGCAACCCATTAAGCACTATTCTGTAACAATAAATTTATTTTGTCCTTCAGTTTTATTGATAGATGACCACTATTTATTCCAGCAGTCCTTAATAGCTTACCAACATTTGGGGGTTCCCCTTCTTTCAAAAGTATATTATTTGCGGCATCCAATTTCCTGAGCTGACAATCCTCACTACTTTCAACAACTTTATTTAAAAACTCATACGTTTTTGGCAACCGTTTTTTGTTTTTCATGATAACTGCACGCATATCTATATGCTTGGCGAGGGATAGTTTAGTTATTCTAACTGGCCATTCAAGTTGTAACAGTTCAACATACGCATGCTTTAGTTTCTCTCGAATTTCAATATCTCTTTCACCCCAATTTACTTTTAGCCTACTATTAGATGATTTTAGTAGCTTAACTTCAATATTTACACTGTAAGTCTGTTTAGGACAAAAGGTATCATTTTGTTCAATTGGAAAGTTAAAAAAAGCTTGAACGCTTCCGCAAAGGAAAGTCATAAACAAGATATGCCTGATTGGATGAATTTTATGTTTCAAGCCTTTTGTAGTTGTAATATATTCAAGCCAGTTTTGCCTTGCCATATTTGAGGATTCCATCGATTCTAATAATCTTTCTCCATAAAACTTATAAAACTCTTTCGCAATTACTTCTTGTTTTATCAAACCACTTGAATAAGCCAAATCTTTCTCTTCTAAAAGCTTCCTATATTTTTCAAATATAAATGATTTGTTAAACTTACTCGGGGCAAGCTTTAAAAAAAATAATGCCGATTTTGCAATCATTTGAAGCTGCGCAGAAAAAGTAGAGTCTGATATATACTGTGGCACTAAGTTGAGATTATCTCCTCTCATTTTTATGATGATATTTTTATCATTAATTTTATGAATTTCTTGATACTCATTTAATAAACAACCATGTTCAGGACAAATCAATACTTTTGGCACCTGATGTACTCTATGAAAAAATGGTTCGCCATAGCTCTCAATATTTTCTTTCGCACACACTGGACAATACTCCATATAGGTTTTATTTTTAATGTCACCCATCATGCCCATTTTTGTGTGTAAGTTCTTAGAGCTAACAGTTTTCATTTCCACTAAAATCTCTTCTTTATTGGTATCATCAAAAAATGGGAGAAATATAGGTGCCAAAGTATGATTAAAAATAAAGAACTCACTATTATACGGTTCTCCAGCACATAATTGGCTAGTAAAATGGTCAAGGCCTGAGGGGAAGTCATAGGTAATTGTTTTTTTACAAAACAACTCCTCACAAGTAGCATAACTTCCGCCTCCACCAGAGTAATAATGATAACGTGCGACCATACTTGACAGCATTTCTTCTGGCAATGGCTTTGGAAAATATGCCAACATCCCCCCAAACTCCTCTCCCCAAGTCAAGGTCATAGTCCCTACATTTCTATGTATTGTTGTATTGCCGCTATGACCTCGGGGGAGCTATTTTGTTTCAATCCAGCTAACCTCATTACCTCCCATTCCCTAACTTCTTGGTTCTTCTTTAAAAGCTCTCTGGAGATGTAGTGAACCCTTCGTATTTGAAATTTTTTAACAGACTCAGTTTGATTGTCAATTAGGAGTTTTGTTTTTGGCATTTTGTTAAGATAATGCCGTATCCCTGATTTGGCAATCTTCTTTTCTATTAGGGATTTAGTTACTCTCTGTGGCGGCACATTACTCAGGATTGTTTCACATATAACCTCTACGTCGTGAGCCACATCAGCATCTCTTTGTGCCCAATCAACTTTAAACCTAGGTTGCTTTTTTGATTTCAATGAACTCTGTGTATGATATAACCCCTTTAACTCTGTTGATTTATTTCGGATTATTTGCTTTGGTTGCATTTTTGATTGAATCTTTGATTCTAACCCCATTTGATGTGCCATATTTACTACTGTTTTAGGGTCACAGCCCATCTCCCTTGCTAAAGCTCTAAGACTCATTTTATTTTGATTAATTAAGTTCGTTAATCTTTGTTCCCAGACATATCCAAATTTCTTTGTCCTACCTATGTGATATAAATCTTCCTCACTACTATCTGGGCCACGTCGAGAGTAAACGAAACCACATGAGCAAGTAAAGGTTCCAACAGGTTGTTTAGTTTTGCTGTCCTGTGTTACGTTACAATTTGTTATGACTTTCTTTTTATAATGACTTGAAGCTTTATTTAGGCAAGGCCACTGTCCTAAACCAAATGGTTCTGACTTTTGTGTTGGGATGTATTGAGCAAATTCTTTTACAGTTCTGCTTAAAAACAATATGAGAAGTATATGCCTTATCGGGTGTGAAACTTTATGCGGTTTCCAGATTATATCACTTAACCAATTCCAACCTTCGTCTTTAGAATAGTTTGAGTCTAGCTCATTGAGTAATAGTTCACCATAGTAAGTTTTAAATTCACCGCATAAATCTTTTTGCCTGACACGACCACCTTGGGTGAGTAGGCCATTCTCCCCCAGCATGGTAAAATATTGGGCTTGAAGCTTTTTCCTATCAAACTCTTTTAAGTAGTCCTTAATGAGAAATGCTTGTTCGGCAATTTGGTGTAATTTAGCCGCCACAAAATCATCTTTAACATATTCAACGGACATATCTGCCAGCCTATAATCTAGCCTGATAAAACTAATCCGACTTGCGTGTCTTTTTGTAACAGGATATAGCTTAAGTTTACATTTATGTGTTGTACAAACCTTTATCCCTTGCAATTGATGAATTCTGTGAAAATATGCTTCCCCATAGTTATTATGGTTTTCTTCAATACATTTTGGACAATATTCCAATCCATCTTTTTTGCATACACTACCTGCAACAAACCCAATTTTTGTATAGATACCCTGACCACTCCCCTTAGCCATCAGGTTAGATAATTCCTGCCGTCGTTCCACAGGTAAAAAGGGGCTGTAAAATGGAAGAAGGGTGTAACAATTAATTATATTGTCGACGCTATACTGCTCACTCGAAAGTCTACTTGATAAGACTTCAAGGTTTGTTGGGAATTCTACTGTTGGGATAATTGAATTAGAGCAAAAAACATCGACAAGTGTGTCCTTATAAGCATGATTGCCAGAGTAATAATGATACCTGGCAATTATGCTATATAAGATTTCTTCCATATAGGGACGGGGGAAATAAGGAAGCACGGCTTTCACTCCTGCCTACTCTAAAAACTCACTACTGTGTTTAATGAAGCCTTCTGATTTTAGTCTTTCATAAACAGAGACTTTATCTTTCTGTGCTTTTTCAAAAATCTGTATTAGCACGCCTTTATTTTCTTGTTTTCGTTTTCGTGGGTTACGCTTCTTGCTTTCAGATTTCCTTATTTCTTGAAGCGCCGCTTCAAAGCATAATCTTTTTAACTCAGCCATGTCCCCCTTCCAATTATTTAACACATTAAATTCTGCATTGACAACTTTTTTCAATGCTTCTCTTCCAAGAATATTAAACATGCCCGAATTCTCTAATTCAAATAGTAGGTCTTCTAGAATATTTTGATGTTCATTTTTTGTTTGCTGCTCTTTTACGCGCTCAAGATAATTATTTTTTTCCACCTGATTAACTTTAAACTCTATTATTTTATCTAAATCTGGCATGTCCTTATATAGTTTAAGTTTGTCTTTCCTACCATTTCTCAAATCATCTAGCATTTGCTGATACAGATTAAGTTCTTTTACAGCCACATCATGTATTAGCTGACCGCTAATGGTCTCATCCCCATCAAGTATCGCTCTTAACTGAGCCAAGATAAATAGACTTATCGCAACTTTAACAATACCCTGTGACTCATAGTATAAAACGTCACCAAACTCGTCTGAATACTGGATTGCATTTTTTTGCCATTGATACCTCATTACTTCTTTTACAAAAAGCCTGAATTCTGTATCGTTCTCCATCCTATCCCATTCTATTGTTCCTTCCCCTGCAGCCCTGTTTGCCTGACGGAAGGTCTTTGTAAGAATTTCTCTAGCTGCATGTGTTCCGATTAGTACGATAGGAACACCAATAGTATTAACCAGTTTCACAAGGAAGTTCATTATTTTATCATCAGAATCCTTGTTCTTGGGGTTCTTTAAGTGCTGGATTTCGTCAATAACTAACAGACCAATCCCATGTCGTGAGGCTGTCTGAGCTGCGAATATTTGAAGTAGCTCTACCGTTTCCCGTTTGTATTTATTAAAATAATTTGTACCTAAGATTTCATCAATTGATATAAAAAATTGTAACAGCAAGCCTTTTACTGAACCATCATGGGGACATTCTAGCTTCAGCCACACTATTTGAGTTACAACACCACCTTCGAAAGTGTGCCTGATAACTTGCGGATAGTTTTGCAAAATATTATCGACTCCAGTTGTTTTCCCAGTACCGCTAGTGCCAATTACCGTTAAACAGTCCGCACTCGATGGATATTTTTTTTTAATTTCTTTTATCTTCTCTTTTCTTAAATTATCATCTTCCAACTTATCTATCTCAGATAAGTCTAATAATTTCAGATGAAATTCTTTATTAAGTGGATTGCGGGATGTGTATCCCCTTCTAATTTTAATAGAAATAGCACGTTCGAGACGAACATTCAGGTGCATGGGATACCTAAATTCCTTCAACCTCACAATCATATGCGCTCTAATTTCTGGCCCATATTCCCTTTCTGATACCTTAAATAAGGGGTAATTAGTACTATAATCCAACACCTCATCTTCATTAGATATCGGATTCAAAGCTTGAATAAATGGGTTGCAATCATACTCCTCTAAAGGTTGGGGAAGATATATCGGGTCTTCAATAACTTCCCCTCTTAACGTCGTTTCAGGGCTAACCACCTATATCACCGTCCAATTTCTTTTGCATTTTACTGATAATGCGGTCTTTGCCATGCCTGCTTCTCTCGAAAACTTGCTGTTTCCAAACAGGAACAACATTTGACACAGACTCAGTACTGGGTACCAACCTAATAATCTCTTCTTCACTCTGTTCTTTTTTAGCTGCATTCCTGTTCTCAGTAACGGATTGCTTGTTCGGTGCTGCCTTATTTGACCTGTTCTGTTTAGCAATTCCTTTCACCATGTTTTGGTACGCTTGATTTACCAATGCATTCGTATCGTTATCACTGTCTACATAATCTAAATCTATATTCTTATTAATTTTTTTCTGCACTTGAATTTCTTTTTCTGACTTCTCCCGAAACATGCTGTACTTTTCTGTCAACGTACAAGCTATAAAATCCTTACCACCGTCGCAAATAATATAAGCGTTATCCATATTTCTTGGGTCATAGGCAACTTCAACTTGTTCACCTTTCCTGTTAACAAATAGCTGTTCTTGTAATCGCCTTGAAACTGGTGTATAGCCTAGACCCTTAAATCTGAGTCCGACATCACTTAGTCCCCCTTCTGCTTTGGGTAAGAAATGAAGCCTAGCAATATTTTTATCCACCTTGAAGAAGCCACCTTTCCTGTTTTCAATACCCCAATTCCATACATCAATGGGTCTGCTTGAAATGCCATCAATAGTTAACGCTTCTTCTTTATGACAGTGCGGTTTGGTAGTTGTGTTATGCCTCCAGACCTCCCATATTACAATTTGCGTGAGTTGCCTAAGCGTCAATGCGGCCTCTTCTTCCCTTTCCCCTGGTTGCCCAGGTCTGTACGTAGCACCAGGAAGTGCTTTGATTCTCTCATGAATTGAACGATTTAGACTTTCTACAATACCTTTCAAGTCTGGTCTGTACGAAGGAGCATTCTCGACTCGGATATTAAGGTTGTTTACCAGATTATTGGCGTTATACCATTTCCATTCGCCCTTGTCGGCTAAAATTACTTCTGGCAAACAATTGCTACAAGACCACTGTGTTCCGACTAACACATCCAATCCGTATTGTCTTAAAAATTCGTCCTTGTCCGCTATCATATTCTCCAAAGTCATCATCGCTGATATCCATGATGGATTTTGAAGTGAAACATACATCGCTGCTATTAACCTTGAGTACACATCAATTGCGAACGTAAACCATGGCTTGCCAATTTCAGATTTACCATCCAAGGGACTTACCAGTTTAATCTTTCCTTGTGTAGTATCAATTTGATACTTTGAACCAGGTCCAAGTACCTCTTGCATGGAATTACCCACGAGAGGTCGGTGATTTAAGTTATATTCTTTTTCACCGTATCTAGCTATTATAATCTCCTTTTTATCTAGGCTCTTTTTTAGGTGATAGTAAAATTGGTGGTAAGTTGGAATATGCTCGACACCATAGGTTTTGGGGGTGACTGTACCATTCTTCCCGAAAACAAGCTCCGAATACTCATCTAACAATAGCATTTGGTACGTTCTTGCAATTGAGTGCCTATCATCCTCTTTGTAATATTTCTTAATTGCACTATTATACTTCTCTTCATCTTCTGACGTGGTATTCATGCCAGAAATTATTTTCCCCTTGCTATCTGGGTCTCTGGGCCTTCCTCTTTTTTTATCAGAAACCTTCTTCTTCTGTCCTCTCAATCCGCAATTATCATAGTCAGGGAGCAAGCTATTTTTCGTCATTCCCCGCTGCATATATCTTACGGATAGTTTTCTTACCGTCACCACAGGCACATTAAACCTTTCAGCAGCCTCATTTATTACAGTTCCCCTGGTAGAATAAGTTAAGAACTCATCAATTCTTTCTTTGAAAATATAATCCATTACCTCAGAATTCTTATCCCTGACATCCTTATACTTATCTGGAAGGGAATTTTCATCTTTTAATTGCTGGAAAGGGTCATCAACAACACGCCAAATATTTTCCTGTATATTCGCCTCAATTTCTCTGGTGGCTATGGATTTTGGCATAGTTCCTGAACCCCGAAGCTCTACATAGTAAGTCCAGACCTCACCCATCCTAATGACCCGTACTAACTCTCCATCACCGAATTGAAGTACCATATTCTTATACAGTAGCTCAATCATACAGCTCTTCTCTCCATTCTCTCATGGGGATAAAGGATTACTGATTCAGGGTGGTCAAAGTTGAGCTTTTTATTTAGGTCTACAGAAATCTGTTTCGTCATAAGCAGATGTTTATAAATCGAAAGGCTTGTACCTACGAGTAGGGAATTGCTGTCATCAAAGTTACTTGAAATGTCCCGAATGATAACGCTGTCGCCAACAATCTGCTGCTTAAATGACTGAATAAGCCTTGCTCGCTCTTGTTTTTTTATAGATTCGAAGCCTTCCAGGTTGTCCAAGCTGTAGAAACTGTGAATGAACTTAATATTTTGGGCAAACGTTTTATTCACTTCGAAATCAGTTACAATCGCCCAATCTACGCCTTTCCTAGCCCAATATTCCCTTTCGATTTCGAACTTTATAATCTGCCTCTCAATTAAATCTTTGGCATACTTACAGGTTCTTGCTACATCCATCTGCTTGTTATTATAACGAACTGTAATTAAGAAGTCTGTTGTCATTACTACTGGTTCTTTCGTGGTCGAGCAGACGGGATGTTTAACTCCTAGGTCTTCAGCAATCCTATTTGTTTCTTCTAAATCTAGCGGGAATTGCTCCCTAATATCAACAACGATATCTGAATATTCCAATATATGCATAAAGTTGGTTTCCAAATCCGATAGAAGATTATGGGTTCTATTGGTTTTAATCCCTTTTACCCTAGTGGTCCTTCCAAGTTTACCCGCATCTTGAGTGCGTATATAAGGTTTGTAGTTTTCACCAACGCCAGCACCTCTTTCCTCTTTCAATCTGCGCTTATCTTTTGCTGCAAGATTTTTTGCCATTAAATTCACCTCTCAAGCTAGAATAAAAATATTTTATTAAGTTCGCAACTGATTTACTAATCCGTTGTTGAGGGGCCTTTACTTAAGGCTCTTTCTGCCCTTTTTTCTTTGATTCCACTGTTGTAACTCAATTAATTTACCTGGCATGGAGAGGTTCGGGCTAGTCTGTCGACTTACTTGTTGCCGTTCTAACTTGTATATCAGGAAATCGACAATAACCGCTTGGGTTGACTCTAACTGTTTATTTCTCACGAAATTGCACTCCCTCATTTTAATTAATGGATATATTACCCAGGCAATCAATTTTTATACATTATAGTGTATAGTCCCCAAAGCTAATGGATATAATAATTGTTTTTTTGTAATTATGACATATTTTACTATGTCATTCCTGTTTTCCCAAAATCTGGCATCCCCGAGTTGACGATGGTACATGCAATATAGCCCTTACTACAGCTTTTAGACATCATACTTACTCTCAGGCAAAGGTTGATAGCACATGCAGTATTCAGCCAGTTTTGCCTTGTTCCGCTGTAATATATCCTCCAGTTCTTCGGTAATCCCTGTTTGCTCAGTATCAAGGGTGCATTCTGCCTCAGGTGGCTCTGGCGGACTGTAATATGTGGCATAGCGCCCTGGATAAACTTTGGCATAAACACAGGTGAAGCAGCTATCTATCATTATCTCCCCCCATATCCAGTAGAAACTATATTGTGATTTAATAAATGAGTTTATTAGCATCTTGTGTCCCCCCTTCGTGGTAACGCCATTATAAACGACGCTACTAGCTAAAAGATATAAGTAGATTTTGAGGGCTTTAGAATCTTTTTCCTCCTAAATATTTGTAATTTAGGAAAAATCCGCGGACAGAGAAAAATCTGTCACAATACAGCAGAGACGTATTGGCCTAAAGCTTTGTGAACAGGGAATTTTTAAAGTAATTCTTATCTTTTTTTTTGACTAAAATTGCGATTAGGAGCTTTTGAGACTATTTGTCATTACAAATCATTTATTTAGCTAGGCCCATAAATTGGATGAGTTGATGCTCCTAAAATAGCCCAGCAAAACCATAAATTTAATGTTTTGGACCACGATATTTGTAGCTAAGGATTCCATATTATGTGTTGATATTATATTTTTCATCTTGACATAGATGATAAATATGCTTACACTATAATCATAATATTAAGGAGGTTTGCCGATGAACTATGACAGCCGATTTAAAAGTATTGAAACAAGACTCGAAGAGCTGGAAAAAGAGGTGAATTTAATAAAAGCAAACAAAGAAATCTTCCTTACTCTAGATGTTGCTGCTAGGGAGATTGGGAAATCGGAGTTGACTATTAGGAGATGGGTTGAAGAAGGAAAAATGGATGCAATAAAAACCCCTAAGGGACAATTGTTATTTTCATTAAACGAAGTAGTATTATTTAAAGAATCCGAGGCGCTAGGTAGCGGCTATGGCCTTAAGGTTTTATATGCAGACTGGGTTAACAGAACGGAACGGCTGGCATTCCCCAAGAACCGTAAAACTGTTGCTGAAAGTATGACCCCAGGGACAAATTGTTTAATTTATTTAACTAGCCCAATTAAACGGATTGTTGGAGCAACCACCATTACGGGCACTGTTGAAGATGGCAAAAAAAACTGGCCAGACCAAGCAGAAATCTTTGCAAGGTGGCCATATGTAGTACCGCATGAGCTTATTACCCCAAAACTAAAAACAGGTCTGACCTTAAAAGAAGCTGGTATTGATTTTAGGCCAAGACCTGGTGATACATTTAAAGCCATAGATAAAGACACTTTTGATAAGATTCTTGCGATACTTGAAACACAGGATGATTATGATTGGGAGCAGTTTTTAAGGCTCCATTAAAATAAGATAAGAGGGAAGTAAAGAGGCTAACAATAGTTCGATTGCAGCAACATGATGCTTTAGGAATGATTCACTATTTCTGGTCAGCTATTAGTGGAACGGAAAAAAGTACAAGGTTCGCAAAGATGATGAGAGCTGAAGGGTTTACCAGGTTTGAGGTAGTCCTTAAGGAATTTAGGGATAAATTTAATGAAAAATGGCTTCGCTCATACCCAGTTCCATAAAGTTAATAACATAGTCGCTCAATTAATTCAGAATCTAAAAAGTGGCAGAATTAAATAAGTGGCATGACCCAATTTCAGGGCTTGCCACTTATTTTCTATTTATCCTATAATAATCTAATTATTTACAAATTCTTTAATTAACTTGCAGGATTTGGTAAATTTTTAATTAATATATAATAAAACCCAATAGACTTTGTTAACCTGTTTATCTGGCCTTCATAAAGACTATTTCGTATATATAAGGGGAGGGGTAAGTCATGAGTGAAGACGGCAATGTTACGCAGGAAGAGTTGGAACAGATTGTGTCGTTATTCAAAGGTCCACTTTTTTGGTATGCTCAAAGAGTAGTTAATAACAAACAAGATGCTGAAGAGATTGTAAACGATGTCTTTTATCGCTTATTCTGTTCTTTTGACAAAAACAAAGGGAACCCCAAAAACTGGCTCTACACTGTAACGAAGCACCTATGCTACGACAGATTAAAAATGAAAAATATTGAACAGGTTGCACTAACAGACTATACTCCTGTTACGAAATCTGTTGACAGAGATAAGGGAGCTATAAAACACCATGTGAGAGAAATTGTAGATACTCTAGATGAAAGATACCAAGCACTTTATGCTCTTCGTTTTGAACATCGTTACACTTATGAAGAAATCGGGGAAATATTGTGCGTAAAAAGTGGAACAGTTGGTTTCATGATTTATAAATTAAAGACTATGATAAAAGAAAAATTAGAATCTTAAAGGGAGTGTAAATTAATGGCCAATTTGCCGAAATGGCTTATAGAATTACAAAAAGAAGCACAACAAATAGAAAAGAACGCACCCGTAGACATAATTGAGGATATTAATGAAATGGATGATTTAATGTATGAAGCCGCTTTAGAAAGTGATGGTCGTTTTGATGAGGATATCTTTAATATTACCTTTGCTCTTGACCTTGACGAAAGAGTTTCCGAAGCAACTCATATAGCTTTTTTATATTCAGCTCTTCGTGGACTTGAAGAAAAAAAGATATCTTCTGTAGGGTCTATTGACTTTTTCAAATTCATTGATTCTCACTTAGAAGATAAAGTAATAGATATGAACCAAATTATACAGTCAATAAACCTTAACCCACAAGATGTAGAACTGCTAAAACAACGAAGATTTTCTCCCTGGCGACTATCAATTGAACGTCTTAAGGAATTGCAGGAAACGTTAAATTGCTCTCTTGATGATTTGCTTAGTTCTATTATGGCCACGTTTCCTGTCCCATCTAGCACAGGAACTGTCCTTGCCAGGTCTGACACTAAATTTGAAGCAAGAGAACAGCAAAAAGCACAAGAAGTTTCCGCTGATTATGTCTCTTTTAAAAGAGAACTAAGGAAGAAATATAACTTCCTAGAGAAAGCAAAAGAACTTCTTTAAGTTGGGGGGTAAAATATGTTTGATGAGCAGCAAAAAGTTCGTGTTGGCTATACACGGGAAATGGCCAGAAAAGTTTCAAAAAAATATAATCTTGTGCCTCCAGTTGATGTTGTGTATGTTGCGCAGGGCGAAGGATTTGACGTTGAATATGAATTAATGGCTGTCTGTGCACAATTTAACAGACAAGAAAAAGTTATTGTTGTAAATAAGAATGACCATCTTCACAGACAAAGATTATCTATCGCGCATGAATTAGGTCACATTTTCTTACATCATGATATAGATTTTCATAACTATAATGGACAATCTAATGACTTTGAAAAGTTCCGCAATGTACAGGAAAATGAAGCTTTTGAGTTTGCACGGGAGTTATTAGTACCATTAAAGCATATAAATCTTTTTAATAAAGAAGGTTTAACCATTCCAGAAATGGCATCAAGATGTTGTGTTAGCAATGAGGTGATTTTTATTTCACTACAAAAACTCAATAAATTTTGATAAAGACTGTTTCGTATATATAGTAAAGAGCTATAATTCTATCGACGAGATTGTTGGGAAAGATTCCTAACGGTCTCTTTTATTTTGAGCCAGTTATATAGGAGGTGATAGTAACTTACTTACCCCCATCCCTTTTCTCCAGGCATTATTTTAATGACCTGCTAATATAACAAAAATTTTGTACGGAGGTACTCAATGAGCAAAACAACGATTCCGATTTTTTTAAACAGGCAGAAGCATGACATACCAAAAGATGTAAGCTATGCCCAGTTCCGCAACATACTTGAAATTACCGTGGGACGTCCTCTCTACCTAAGAGATGGCAGAAGTTTCGTTGAAGTTACTGATGAAAATTTTTTATTACGTCAGGGGCAACATTATTTCGATGTACCTGACTGGATTGAGGGAGAGACTGAAAAGTCTCTTCCTCCTATTTTACTAAGCGACATTGAGGAAATTGGAAGGATACATGGCAATGAAAACATAAACATCTGTAGCATCGACAACAATCATTGGGAAATTTCCATTTCTAACTTCCCAACATTACCACATCTTCAGAAAAAATTCGGTATAGGTGTCCTTAAAATCATAGTAAATTCAACATACCCTCAATCGTCAATTACTGGCATTCAATTTAACTCACCTTTACAAAATATAAATCAATCATGTTATAGCTGTAGCAATTGGAACCCACAGCGCGATGGCATCAATTCTTATTTATGTGCCATACAAAAATGGATGGAGGTAAAATAGATGTCCAATATTTTTAGAATCACCCAAAATGATTATAGTTGCCTGATTGAGGCCTTGCTTTCTATGAAAAACGTTGAACAAGGAGCTGCATTATTCGCAGGTCATGTTCAACGAGAGGGCAAAAATATTTTTATGATACGTGAAGTTTTGCCTATCCCCCAAAACGATATGGTGTATCAACATTCTACTGGAAGACGATTAAAAGCTTCTGCTTTTATGAAGCTGGCTGAAAAGGCGTATAATCAAGGATTATCACTAATTATGGCCCACAGTCACCCAGGGACACTAAATACTTTTTCTACAACAGACGACAACAATGAAAGTGAAATGATGCCGCGTCTTCTTATGCTAACAGACAACTCAATCCCTCATGGTACCCTTGTAATGGATTCAAAGGGCAGAATGGATGCCCGATTTTGGTCGCCAGGCAAGGCCTCTCCTACACCAATTGATTGGATAAACATTATTGGGAGGCCAATGAAAAACATCCCGACTACCAGCAATCATTCTCGAAAATCTAATGTTGATATTTTTTTATATGACAGACAGGTTAAGATGTTTGGGCATGACGGACAAAAACTAT
The DNA here is from genome assembly GCA_018335855.1 of Clostridiales bacterium. GTDB lineage: Bacteria > Bacillota > Dethiobacteria > Dethiobacterales > Dethiobacteraceae > UBA7523. The sequence goes on along the minus strand of JAGXRM010000044.1, from coordinate 15,164 downwards.
TAGCTGAAACACCTGTTACGATAATCGGTGCAGGGGGAACAGGCTCCGTTATTGGTAACCAGTTAGCGTATTTAGGAGTAACCAATTTTACAATTATGGATGAAGATTTGGTTGAACACAGCAACCTTAATAGACTCCTTGGGGCTTCACCCAAAGATATTAGTAAATACAAAGCGGATGTTTTAGCTGATACAATCTGCAGGATAAACCCTGAGGCCAAGGTTAAAGTGTTTAAAGAGAATTTACGTGCGGATAATGTGCCATTTGAGTTAACGGAAAGTCAGGTTCTATTTCTTTGTACCGACTCTATGATAAGTCGAGCCATTCTAAACGACATATCATTAAGATACCTGATTCCAATTATAGACATTGGAGTTGGCATAAATGCTAAAGATGGTGAGGTGTTTTCTGCGGGGGGAAAGATATACCTCGCTATCCCTGGAATAGCATGTTTACAATGTTTAAAGAGAATAAGCGCAGACGCTCTTCTGCAAGAGCAAATGCTGTTAGATAAACGTTATAAGGGATATGTTCATGGCTATGAAATCAAACGTCCATCTGTTATCTCATTAAACTCATTAATAGCTTCTCAGGCAGTTACTACATTTATTGACTTAATAACTGGCTGCTTGGGGCACCAAATATCGTACGTGAAGTGTTATGACATGCTTGAGGGAGACTTATTAACAATGGATATAATTAAGGAATCAAGTTGTCGCTATTGTGATTCATTAAAGGGTATGGGTAGTGAAGGGTCAACATCTATGAAGACCTCTTCATGCAGGTAAGACACTTGTATTAGATAGAACTGTTAATCTTGCTTACTTTGCCGCATTTCCTCCAGCTCCTGCTCTAGTACTGTGATATCATAATTACCAGCCTCAATATTTAAAACCTCATCTTTTGCCAGCAATGTATGGATATATTCCCTGTCATAGATTTTCCGTAATTTCAGGCTGTACACAACAGGAAAATACCGATAAATTGTGCCTGAAGTAAGGGCGGTGTAGCAAAGTAACTGGATATTATTATTACTTGCAAGTTGGAAAATATAATCAAGTATGTGGGCGGCCGAAGCTTTGCCAAACAGATTATCTGCAAGTAGCACCTTATGAGGATTTCGAAGCCCGCAAATCTGACTCCGTGTATAACTAAGAATAGCCATAAAAACAGCCATGCATCCTGCATAACCTTCACCACCTGACCACTTATGCACATCTTCCCAAGGGTCATACTGTGGGGACTGACCAGGGTATTCCTCGGGCTTTAGAAGACGAATCGTGCTATCCTTGACATTGTATAGGACATTTAATAACTGGCGGGATGTCATACATTGCCTAATATACTGCTCCTGCTTTTCTTCGGATTCTCCGTTGTCCGCTTTATCTTTTAGAGTCTCCACACACTCATTTACGTATTGCGCCATCAACTCTAAAGACGGTTGCTGCATCCGCTCTTTTAGGTTTATTTGTAGCGCTTTTTGCGACCTGCCACCGTACTCAATCATCATACATTTATCAATAGACCCGATTTCTTCCGCTAGGCGCCGAGCATGCAGTTCACAACGTCTAACCAACTCATGCTTTTCCCGTTCACATGTTTCCTTTTGGCTTTCTGCGCGCTCACGAAGCATTTTAATACGAGCAAATACCTCCGAAAACATTTCGGTAACATACTCCTTTTGATATCGCTTATCTGTCGCATGGAGCATATCGACCAGTGTTTTAAGTTTTTGATTTCCCTCGCTTTGAAGAGTTCTGGAAAATCCTTCATAGGCTTTATCCACTTCAGCACGTTTTGTAGTAAAGCGTCCGCTAATTTCTTTTAATCTACTCTGTATGCTAACGATATAGGGAACGAGAGTGTCTTTAATAGTGAGCCATTCTTCGTCAGGCAAGGCACCAATTGCATCCATAATACTGTAATCACTTAGTGATGCATCAAGGCGAACACTGCCCAACTCGTATTGGTTAGACAGTTCCGTTAGCGTACCGATTTCAGCCTGCTTTTGAGTTTTGTCGTCCTCCGCTTTAGCGAGAAGCAGGGGAAGCCTTTCTTTAGCCAGTCCTAGGGCTGAAAACGCATATGGCCTTCTTCCTTCATACTCTTGGGCAATCCGCTCTAAGATGAGCTGGATGTTGCTCCCCAGTTTGGCGACCTCTTTGTCTGCGGCCTGCCATTCCAACTCTAAAGCTTTTACAGTGGCAGATACATCCCGTTCATATTTTTTCACCTGGGATAGTTCATTCCTTGGATAGGCTAAATGGATTGGCTGAATCATATCATATGGAATTTGCAATTCAGCTATTTCTTCTATTTTCTCCTGAATCCTTTTCTCGCACATCCGTATTCTATCATTGTACATTTCAATACGGGAGTCGACTTTATTAATAGCTGCCTCACGCTGCACATAACCCGTAATCGCCTGTGCCAGACCAATACTTAGCGAGCTTACAGCTTTGACGGGATATGGGTATTTTGCTTGTTCTTTTTCCGTCTCAAGAATTAGTTGCTCTGTTCTGACTGTAACCTCTTTTATCTGCTCCAATTTATCGTTCATGCGGTCACGATTTACTATCATTTTCGCCACGGTCTTTTCCAAAACCGCATGGCGGGATTCTTTGGTTCTTTTTTCACCTTTAGCAATTTTTTCAGTTAAGAGGTCTTGTGCCCATTCTTTAAAACGCTTAGAAGATTGTTCAGCTTGTTTCTGTGCCGTCACAAATTCCTCGTTTTTACCCTGTAATTGTTCCTGTTCATAAAGTATGGCATTAATGTCTCTCTCATGTGTTTCCCACTCTTGTTTATATGCTGAAATATCTGCTGTTAACCGTTCTATAGCTGCTGTAAGGTCGGGCAAAGTGTTGCTAGTGTAATGCCCGTAAAAGGTAGTTAATATGGCTTGTGTAGCCGTAACCTGTTGGATGCTATCCTGCAATTTCTCCAACTGATTTTCCTTGCTGAAAATATTCTCCTGTAACTCCTGTTGGGCATCAGCCAGCGCCTCGGTTGACAAGGTACATTGATAGCCTTTATGCCACGCCAAGTAGGTGCTTTGGTTTACAGCCAGAAGTGAGTGGTCTTCTGAATCGACCTGGGATTGCAAGTGCTCCCCGTAGACGATTATAGGAACAGGGGATGCCATCATGGTGACCCTTCTCCATAAGGAAACTTGAGCTTTTATCTTTTTGAAATCAGCTTCCGAAATCACCACAGCGTAAGGCAACAGCGGTTGGCTGCGCAGGAGCTGTTCCTTTCTCGTCCCATCTATTTGCATGCGTGAAAGCCACTCGCTACCCGTAATTACAACAGCGCCAGTGGATTCCAACAACTCTTTAAGTTGAATGATGTTACGGTTTGGAATGTAATGCCCTTCTGATAACAATTCTAGCTGGTCGCTTAATAGTTGTTTTTCCGCACTAAACCTGTCATAACGAGTATAAAATTCGCTTTTTTTATGCTCTAACGATGCAAATAGCCGACCCTGGTCCTCGAATATATCCTTACTGTAGAGTTCATGGTGCCCGAGTTTTCCTTGCATGGTAGAAAGTTGTTCCATATAGTCTTGATGTTCTTTGTTTTTCTGTGTCTGCTCCTGAATAGCGGTTGCTAATTTGGAAGTAAGGGCAAACATTCTAGTTTGGTGTTCTACCTTTTCATGTTCAATTTGAGTAAGGCGCTGTACTATGCGTTGCTTTTCGCTATGGATGCGGGATGCTTCCTTAATAAAATGAGCGATGGCAGTATTGGGGTTATCAATCCATTCAATACTTTGATATTCATCAAACAGTTCGACGCCTTTATTGGATATTGTTTGTAAATCATTTTTCAGGTGGGTTATCTCATTGCTCAGAATACCAACTTCATTTTGCATTCTGGAAATTAACGGCTCACATTTGCGTCGGGCTGTATTATAGCGATTGTGTAAGCTGGTAGCTGCCTTAAACTGCTTTGTGTAACCATCTTTTTGCTCTTTTAGTCGCTCATGTAAGGTAGCCCGATAAACATCGAGTTCATTATATAGCACCTCGAGCTTATTCTCTTTGCTTTCTACCTCTATACCTTTGTTGGCTTCTGCAATATCTCCCTTTAAGAGCTGAATATCAAACCAGAGGTTGCTCGCATTCATCTGGCGAAGTTGCTCCCCTAATCTATTTTGGGTTATTGTAGCTTCGTTTATTTTCGAGTGCAAAACTTCACGCAGCTCTAGAGCCGCCTTCTCTTTTTCTTTTAACTCAGCGTAGGGAATACTCGCACTTTGGTATTGTAGTTCACTTAGGTTATTTGCAAAACCATGCAAATCTTCTTTAGCCGTATAGATTTGTTCTCTTAGCATCTGTTGTTCTGTAACAATTCGATTATGAAGCAAGCGGGCTTGGCTTTTTTGTACCAAGTACTCATCATCTACCGTAGACAGTGCTAAAACTTCACCAACGATGGTTTCTCCACCCTTTTCCAAACTTCCGAAAGCCTGAAGCTGTTTTTCAATTTCTGGAATTTGACAGAGTTTATTTTGGTGTTCTTGAAAAATGCTTGCAAGTGACTCGGCTTCCTCTTTGCCACCAAAGACCACTTCTTCCACAGAAGAAATGATATACTTGTCAAAGAGTTGCACGGTAGATTCAACAGACTTAAAAAACTCATCTACGCCACCCTCTTTGGTATTAGTATTACGAATGTTTTTCCACTCTTTTTCGTATAAATGGAACGACTCCAAGTCCCTAAGGTAGTCACTCCGTTTACTGTCCCTGTCATAAATTTTCACCTGAACGTCCATTCTTTTACGCTGTTCATTTAGAAATTCATTTAATTCCTGATAAGAAATATACCCTTGTTCACCACGTAGGGGAAGATTCATAATGTCAAGTTCGTTTAGGCTTTGATACTGTATGGTGTACATAAAATATTTTAACGACCCATTTTCATTATTTCCACGGGCAAAACAAAAGCCTGTCAAAAGAAAATCGTCTGACACGTTGTCAAGCTTCCATTCAACGAGTATATGACCAGTATATTTTTGATGCAGAAGTTCAACGAGTTTTCGTTTGTTTAACTCTACATTAGGTAGCACAACCTGCATTACCAGTTGGATGGAGAGGGTTTTTCCACCCCCGTTTGTAAGTTGTATTAACGTGTTTTCACCGTGCGTTTGAAATATCTCATCATTGATAACTTTTTTACCTTTCTCATACTGTATGTTGGAAAGACGAATACGCCAAATTTGTGGCATTAGGTAAGTCCCTCCTGTTTTAAGATAAACTTCATTAGTGTTTCTTTCCGCTGGGCGTCCCCATAATACCTACGTACCATTAACTGAGCCTTTTCTTTAAGGTAGACTTCTCGGTCATTTTGAGTATGGACTAAGCCCTCGTCCTCTAAAAATTTGCATACCTTTAACACGAATCCCATTCGTGTTAGGTGGCTAATCCGTTGAATTTTCAAGCGTGGATTATACTCGGGCTTATTCAGCCAGTGCCTAGCGGCCTGTTTTAGGTTAGTGTCCGTTTCAAATTCCAGCATGCTAATTTCGTCTTCGTCACGGTCTGCGACTGTCTGGAGTCTATCAGTTACCGTTTTCACCAGTTCAGAAATTTTTACGTAGGTAATGCCCCCGTTTGACAGTTCATTATCTATTATATTTGGGCCGTAAAATTCGGCAAGAAGGCAAAGAATTATAAAATAACCTAGATATAAGTCAGTATTCGATGTATTAGAGCCTATCATTTGTTTACGCAACTCTTCGTTAGTGTAGCCAAAAAATCGATTATCAGGATTGGGACAAAAAACAACCATATTAGGCGTTTCCAATAGAGTCACGTCGGCTGTAGGGTTGACGATATTTTCAAAAAACATCTGCACATCGGGATTTTTATAATACTCATCAAACAGTTCGGGATTCTTAACTCGAGTGATTTGTCCGTTTTTTATAAATTCAAGCAGGACCCGCACGGCTGTCTGGGCTATATCAGGTTTATAAGACTCGAACAAGTTTCTCTTCCCCTTTCTGGTCGGCAACTATATAGAAATTGGTTATTCGGCACCCGTTTGGCAAAACTAATTCTTCTTCATCGGAATACACGATAGCCTGCTGTAAGTATGCCAGTTCGGGATGTGCCTCCACATATTTAATAAGTAGAAAGATTAAGTTGTCGTCACTTGATAACACAGCGGTTTTTTTGATTTCTGAATCAATTGAAAGAGGAATTGCTGTAAGTTGGTGCATGCGAACTACAAAAGCATAAAAGTCCACTTCACCAATAACACGGGCATAATGTTTTACATGTAACGTTTTTAGCACTTCTTTTAGGGAGTATCTTGTATGACCTTGGTGAAGCGGAGTAAGAAAAAGGGAAATGTATTCCAGAAACTTACGATTTTGCCGTTCCATTATGACCTTGTCTCGCTTTGCTGCTTCAGCATAGTCTTCTTCTGTTGGGATGGGTATCGGCTCGTCTTCACCATCATCCACATCCTTTGGCAACTGCTGCGGTTCAAATGCCCGCATCAGATTAAAGGTTCTCTTTTGTTTCTTCGGGAATAGCGGGGCTAAAACTTTTCCCACATCGGTCAGTGGTGGGTCATTTTGAAGAATGGGGATAATGAACTCCTGATAGAAGTCTACTCTCGTTAGAAAACTGCTGACCACACTGTCAGCCATTGCTTTAATAATCCAACCATCAAACCCCATTTTAAAGCTTAGCAGTAGGTTATGCTTGTTAATAACACGGTTAAGGGAATTTTTGATGTCGAGCAGTTGATTTAAGCTTTGCTGTTCCTTTTCCGTTAGGGTACGGGAACGAAACTCATCTACCCGCTCCGCCAAGAGGTTTTGTAGCGTCTGGAACATTTCTGCTTCTTTATTAAATTGGTCATACATTTTTTCTTCTCTCTCACTGTACATATCTGGGTCAAACTGTTTTATGTTGCGAGCCAGTCGTTGCTGTTCTCTCTCCCATTCTTCGCTCTGGTTGTCTACCTGCATTTCCATATCACGAACGGATTTTAAAGCACCGCTGAACACTCCTCGTTCAATCTGCTGGTGGAAGTAGATTTGTGCAACTGTCATACGCAATTCTTTTGAGATTTCCCGTGATTTAAAGAGAAACTCCAGCCCCGTATTGGAGAGACGGTAGCGTATGTCAGAATACGAATCATCACTTTTAGCTTCAATAAGGTTAAATGTGGATGCGGAAACAGTTGCTGTTTCCAAGTCCTGATACGTCACCTGAAAATCTCGCCCGTTGTTTTGCAAAATATCGAGAAAATAGTACGCCATATCCATAGTTTCTTCATCACTCATAACCTGGTGGTAGTTATTTCGAATTAGAGTATCAAAGAATGCTCTAATATCATTAAAACTGCACGGAGGACGGCCATTCATGGTCGTTTCCGCTAAGTGAATTAATAGGGCAAAACCGATAGCCACAATGTCGTACTTCTTGTATTTCTCATTATGTTTCTGGTTAATACGCAGTTGAAAAAATGGCTCAAACATCACCAAAGTCTTCATACGTTCGCCAAAATCTTTGAGCTCATACATCAGTACGTATCACCTCCCGAAAGTACCCAAAAGACAATCCTTCCTGTGGGATGTATTTATTCTCTACCAAGAGAGTTTTAATTCGTTTTGCAGATTGCTCTGGGAAATAATGCAGAAACTCGCTAACATATTTCTTCTGTTGTTTTTTGTCCCGAATAGGCGGAGCATCTTTATAATACTTATCCAGTAATTGTTCATAAAGCTGAACATATGGTTCAATAGGTATATTTGGATATGTCTTTTGAAGCTCTCCGAAAATTTCAATCCCTGTCGCGTCAATGTCTCCAAAATAATAAACCTGGCATGGCCCATCAATTATGCGAGAGAGAAAGCCAAGACTACGTGTAATCTTCCAACCCTCGCCGTAAATTAAAAGGCGAATTGGCATGTTAAAAATCTTAGGGTAGGCTGCAGTAAAGCACCTGTCTAGTGAATCGAAGGTGTCCTTATTTTCAATAATTAGGATTTTCCCTTGTGGTTCTATTTTTGTAAAATCACTATAAAAAAACGGCTCGTACGTTACATAACAATTTAGGTCGTTTAGTGTTAAACCAGTTATGGTTAGAAACTCCCTACCATTTTTATCTTCCAAAAACTTTTCCTCTTTAAAGATTTGGAACGACCGTTCTTTAGCAGTATTGGGAACGGAAAAAATCGCTTCTATATCAGGTCTGTACAAAAATTCGCTTAGTATCTGAACGTACTGTTTATATTTTCGATAAGTATCAGGGTGATTTAAAAATCTAGTTGTTTTAATTTTATAATGGTAAAATAAAAACTCTGCCTGCTCTTCTTTAGATAAAACCTCTCGCTGTTTCCTATAACGGTTAAAAAGTGCGGGATTTCTCCCGTTACTCTTAGAAGCTTTTATAGCTTCTAGTAGCTTGTCCTCACATAATTCTTGAATGCACTGAGAAAAAGCAAGATATCCCCCTTGCTTTCCATAAGATATCCCCATTTTCTGTATCAATTCTGTTTCTAAATGTATTGTCTCTACCGTTTTTAATTTTTGTGTTGCAATAATGTGCACGAGTATATCAAGCATAAGCATACCCCCAGTCTAGCGTAAGTTATATTATCCCTATTTTTGATGAATACATATGTAACGCTCTTAAATAAAAAGAGACAATGCTGTTATGAAGAAGTAATAACATCGCCCTTTAATATGAAATGACTTAATCCAAAAATGTCTTTCTCGCCTCAATTGTAAGAAGAAATATATTTTTCAATTACTGTAGTTAAATACAACAGTAACATCATGGTTTATTTCCTCTTGCCTTATGTTAATAAAAGCATCATCAAGTAGGTCTACACCAATTTTCGAAATAAATTGTTTAGCATTACTAACAACCTTTTGTGCATCAATTACATTATATATTTTGCCAATTCTTCTAGCGTAATGGTCTTCTTTCGTCTCTTTATCAGTCACCTGTTCATACCATGTGTAGCTCACAAAAACATTAATAATCTTTTCATATTCCTTTTCTGGAAAGCATTTCTCTACAGCATGAAGGGTGCTAATTAAGCAATTAGTCCATATCGTCTCTATTTCTTCATGGGTTTTTGTGGTTCTAAATGCATATCCGAGTCGCACTCTTAATTCTTGGTACGCATATGACAAAGCGAGAATCACTGCTTCATAGTGAACCTTCCGCTCTTTATCTTCATCAAGCCAACTTTTGATTAAATAATGACCTGTCATTTCGTCTAATGTTTTTTTACACTTTATAAAACATTGAAAAGCTAACCAGGCAGAACGCATTGCCAATTGATTAGCATCATCAGGCACAGGAGAAACAGCTTTATTATTCTTTTTAGGCGTTCGTCCAATTATTTTACGTAATTTTTCTAACCCTACATAGGGAGGTTGATAGTCTAATCCTTCTGGAATAAAATGTATTGACTCTTTATAACAAGCTTCAGCCTCATCATAATTATATTCCTCAACCAGAACTGCTCCTTTATTATTTAATAATACTGAGTATGTATTATCAGACTTAAGAATTTTGTGAAAGGCACCCCAATAATTTGGTAGCATCATACGCATTTTACCTTTCTCTGTTTTTTTGTCTACAAAGTACTGTCCGCCGTTGTTTGAGTTATAATGTTGAATTACATCTTCTTCAGTAGGAAATAAAACTCCGTCGCAACCATCCCTTACTGCATAATAAATAAAAACATTTGTAGCTTCCTCATTCCAGTTTCCTTCAATAAATTCTTCAAAACCAACTTTTTCAGCCGATATTATTCTTCTATATACTTGACCAAAAAGTTTTTTAATTCCTAGGTCATACCATTTAAGTGCCGTTGAATAATCTGCCATTTTTTTATAAGTTAATGCAATACTATTATAAGCGAGCACATAATCATCTTTTATTTCTATAGCTTTCTTTAATGTTTGAATAGCCTTATTAAAATCTTCTTTAAGCTGATAAACTACACCAAGGTTTAGGTAAGTAGAGTACTCCTCTGGATTAAGGACTATAGATTTTTCATAATTCTCCACTGCTTTATCAAAATTATTAATACTACGATAACAAAATGCTAACTTATAATAAAGCTCCCAATCTTTTGGGGCGTTCTTAGTTACAGATTCAAGCATTGCTATTGCTTCACTTATCTGCCCTGTGGTAATTAAGTCGTCCAGTTTACCCATGTTTGCATCTCTTTTCTATAAAAATTTTTAGAAATACAAAATTGCCCAGGATGCAATAACGATTACTATTGCAACCCCTGACCTCCACCATACTAGTTTACTATGACATACAAAACTATTCACATTTGTGTCCCATATTGTGCTTTCATTATTTCTTAGGTGTACAAAGGATGCGACCATTGCAAGTTGACTAAATATTGGTAGACCAAGCGCAACCCCAGAAAGATAAACAAGCCCACTTCTCTTTAAGGCATTAGAATAACTTAATTTAGCTCCACTGTATTTAGTAATAGAGGTATTTAATAGCCACTTTCCGATTGTCGTGCCAAAATTTGATAATAAAAATGCTTCGACAGGTATCCATGATGCCATAATCAATATGGTAAAAAGCATGCTATTGTTAAAGAAAGAAACAATTGTATAGTATGAATGCGGTATAACAATCGCAATACTTGAAAAGAAAGCAAAACTGAATATTAGCGCCCAAACTGTATAATCTATAATTCTCGCAAACCATCTTACCCATGGTCGAATAGTAGTCGCCTTTGGATTTACAACTATATTTTCGCTAATCTCGGATATTTCTTTCCCATTCCAAGTCCCATTTTTCAAAAAATACAGTTGAATAAAAAACGATAAACCCATTATGGCAAATAAAATATACGAAATTGGTTCTAATAGTGACGGGTAGTAACTGATAACAACCAACATAAAAACATAAACCACAAGGGCTTCAGACTGTGCTACTAAGGAAGTTTCGCCTGAAGGAGCTATCATAGTTAAAAAAGAAAAAAGACCACCAATGATAAAGTAAACCCATGGATAAGATGCATTTCCCGACATTGATGCTGTAACCACAGCAATCAAGTAGCCATAGAAGAATGTATTAATTATAGTCGTAAGAAAATGAATTATTATTATGTCTAGAACAGAGGGGTTCTCTTCCTCTTCAATATATTTCCTTACTTTTTTATCAACCAGGAAGCTTGGCCACATTGTGCCCCACTTAAAAACTACATTCCAAAAAAAGAAGTAGCAAAATACTAAAAGCGCTAAAAAGAGCACAAATAACATGAGACGACTCCTTTCAAATAAATTAGTTACTAAAGATAATTCTTCTTTATTTCCAAATTCCTACTAAAGCGATATTAAACACATTTTAAATGCTTCATCCAGTGAAAGTGGATGAAGACTTCCCCTCGAATTAAACTTCATGGAAAACTTGACAAGCTACTTATAAATAATCACAGTCATAGCTAATCGCCTGAGATATTCACATATGGCTGTTGCTTTGGGAACAGGAGAATCCCGTAGACAAATTTGACCAGACCGCAGCGGTTTCCTCTGCAAGGTCACTCATCTATCAGATTCCTCCTAGCACGATTTAAAAAAAGTTGAGGAACTACCAGTTCCATGTTCCGTCTTCATTCCATCTTCTTGGTAGTGGTTTCAGTAACCCTGTTTTTTGAAGTAGCATCCCAATAACACTCCTGCCGTCTTGTACAAAGTAACTTTGATTGACAGCGTCACGGTCAGGTTTGTATCCTATTTTAACAGCCTCACTTTTAGTCATTACACGTAACTCGTCAACAATAAACATATTATCAAGTAAGTAGGGTGGAGGTATGTACGTCTTTTCTACTATGTCATTAACAAAAACTATAACATTTTCTGGGCTCGTCAAAACTGTACCAGAGAAAGAAAGAATAATTAAAAATATCAATGCTGTGGAAACCACTGCTACAAATAAGTTTTTGATTTTTTCCTGCACCTTATTCATCCTTGTTATCCCCTTACCTGAAATGATAAATTGGTGTTAAAAAATCTACTAAAACATAATTCTACCAGTTTATGCTAATTCCCTTTAATAATTACAATTTTAGCATTGTTCTCTTTTTATTCAGAAATAGCTCCTAAAAAATAATCCCTACGAGGTGTAACAGGTTCCATTTGAGGTGCAAGAATGCCAAATCGCAACCAAAAATTACAATCAAAAAGACAGCGGCATGAGAAATGAACTCCGCTGTCTTTTTATTATAATAGGCTTCTCTTTAAACTATTTTGATTTAATTAGGCACTAATTCTGTTTATTATATTAAGCCTTACCTTTCAGAACCCAAAGAAACTATCCTATACATTGTCTAATTAAATTTGCTCTATAAAAGTATTAAAGTTATCTGCTTCTTCAAAAATAACATCACAATCAAGTGCTTTAAAATGCTTATGTCCACATATAATTTTTGCACTTTCAGAAGGTCTTAGTGCGTCAAATAATATATCTCCTTTAGTTTCTAATACAAAGTAAAGTTTATCTTTTCCATCTCTTTCAATTAGTATAGCCCAGTCTGGGTTATAGGAGCCTAGTGGTGTCGCTATCTTGAACCAATCTGGCAACTTTGCGTACAGCTTTACGCTTTTATTATTTTCAAAGCTTGTTGCAAAACTTTCTTCATTTCCACTATCATAGACTATATACTCATATACTGATTTCTTACTTTCAATCATATTCTTTGATAAGTAACCTGTAAGTTCCTCACTCTCAAATAATTCCTGGGCATAGTATTCATGCTCACCAATTTTAGTGTACTTAATGCCATCAACAATCATTAATCTCATTTTAGTTGATATAATTTGTGATACTTGCTCCATGTACCTTTGGGGGTTTTTCTTAAATAATGGGATGGTCTTACTTCTAATCAGTATTTCTACAATAGTCTTTCTAGTTAGGTTAGTTTGGTTTTGCAAGTATGCAATGATGTCTGGGATGTTTTCCTTAAGGGTTTCTACCGAAACAGCATATCTATCTGATTCTTCGGCAACAACGCCACCAGCACTAATATCTAAAGAAGCCTTAGTATATATAAGCTTTGCAGAACTAACTGATAGCCTCTGTTGCATTTCTCTACAACATTCCTGGATTAGCTTTTCACTATCAAACTCAACTGAATAGGTAGTTTTATATTTTATTCTATCCCATAACTCTTTGAATTCAGGGTCAAGATACACCTGTTTGTTAAGTTCAATTTTCTTCTTATCACTATTGTTTTTAATATTAAGACTACTACTAACTTTTTTAGCTAATGCAGTAATTGCTGGTCTAACACTTTCATATTCCTTGGGAATATCTATGGTATTGTTTTTAATTGCGGTTTTTAGTGCATCTTTCACGTTTCCTGAACTATCTATATATCCTATATTTCTAAAATGATTAACAATAGCTTCAGAGGCCATTTGGCCTAAATATTTGTTGGTTCCGTCAACTTGCTTTACTGGAATATTTGCAAAAGAATGATTTTCAATAATACCGAAACGAATCCCCTCATCTTGTTCATATTCTTTCTGTAATGTTGCTGCAAACTGTTCATAGCTTTCATTTGCCATTACTGTAAGAGTATTAATTGCAAACCCATGCTTCCGTTCACCATCTTGATTCACACAAAGGCGGAGACCACGACCTATTTCCTGGCGTTTTTTGACCTCACTTCTTGTTTCATTCAAAGTGCATATTTGGAATACATTTGGGTTATCCCAGCCTTCACGTAATGTAGAGTGAGAGAATATAAATCTAAGCTTTGTATCAAAGGATAATAGTCGCTCCTTATCTCTCATAATTAAACTATAAGCATCTTCATCTGCAACAGTTGTACCAGTCGTATCTTTTATTACACCTTTTTTATCTATGGAAAAATACCCGTTATGAACATCCTGGACTGCCGTATCAAAGTCAACATCCTTAAATAAAGTATTATATTTAGGTTGTTTGATTAGGTCCAAATAATGCTTTTCAAACATATTCGCATAGACACCATTTTGAGGATTTCCATCTTCATCATAATAACGATAATTTGCTACTCTATCAATGAAAAATAAACTCAGCACCTTTATTTCTAGCTTATTTAACACAAGCTCCTTATCCAAATGTTCCTCAATAGTCTTTCTAATCTGTTGCTCTTTGATTGCAATATCATCTATATCACCAATAGGCTTACCAATACGCAGAATATCTTCTTTACTGGTGAACGATACATACTCATTACCAACTCCACAGTAAATCTCGTTAACAATATAACCCTCATAGATGTCTCTACCTCCTGACTTCTCATAAAGGTCATTGCCACGCTTAATAACTACTGGTTTGCGCTTGACTTCACCCTTTTTATCCTTTATATCAAGTTCAATTTTTGCTGTAACAGGGGATTTCTTGTTATCTACAGACATTAATTTCATATAGGCGTTATTGTGATAATCTTTTGTTTCAAACCCTGAAACTTCAATCTGCTTAACAAGTTCTAAATCAAAGCTATCTACTGCATCAAGCTTATATACAAGATTGTGCTTTTCTACATGAGTTGCAGAATATCTCAAAGTACAAAGAGGATTCAGTGATTTAATAGCTTCTTTAGATTTTGGAGTCGTGTCCACCGATTGTGGTTCGTCAATAATAACAAAAGGGCGTGTCTCTTTAATAAGTTCAATAGGCTTCATACCATTTAACTTATCATTAGTCCTATGGATAATATTTGCTTTGTTCTCATTTTCTGGGTTATCAAAGCTCTTTCTAAAAGCATCAATATTAATAACCATAATCTCTATGTCATCACTTACTGCAAAACTACGTACTTGTTCTAACTTGCTGCTATCGTAAAAGAAATAATTATAAATCGTGTTATCATATAAACCTTAACTTCCTGTTTTTTTCTCACTCAAAGCTCCTTATATCCAGCCATATTCCTCAGATAACGCCTCAATGTACACGCCGATTGCCTTATAGTAGTTTCTATTATCAACCACCATTTCACGAACTAAAAAGAGATAGTCGTAGTCTTCTCTAGTATATTCTCCCAATTCTAGGCATAGCTTAGTTGTGGCGAATCTTTTTTTGTACAGCTCAATATCTTCTTCTGTGTCTGATTCTTCCATTGGGAACCAGGTTTCAAAAAAATTCATCATTTCATTCAAAACTTCATA
>JAGXRM010000043.1 GCA_018335855.1 Clostridiales bacterium | reverse complement strand
TAAAATACTAGCCTTAAGCAATAATACCTCTTTGGCGGTCAAGGTCGGTTAACACCCGAATAACATGGGACTCCTCAATAACGTCATGTCTCCGTTGTTTCAGCCTTACGCCTGTCGGGATTCTAACGATTCCGACCAGATACGTTTGGCTTTTGCTAACGAGAAGGGTATTTCCTCACCTACATGACGCAAGAGCTCCCCATAGAAATCCCGGGGCTTTAACCCTGTCATGGACATGTAGATGGGAAAGTACCGTTTGGCGTCCAGGTTTTAAAAGAGGTGCCGAATCAGTGTGGACTTTCCGCTACCCACTTCGCCGGTGAGAACGCCCAGATGATTGTTTTCCACCATGAACTGCAACCGGCCAAAGGCTTCCTTGTGGCCTTTGGACTGGTAGAGGAAGGATGAATCAATCTGGCGGCTAAATGGAGTGCTCATGACCGCTTCCCCCTTCCCCCTTCCCGTACGACGGTAAATGGATCTCCGTCTAATTCGCTGCGCCTGCGTTGTTCCGCCGCCTGGAAAAAGGACAATCCTTCGGTTTTCGGTGGTTGTGGTTCATCAGGCTTCACTCTTCGGTGGTAAGGACGGGTTAAGTCCATTATTATGTCCGAAGTGCAACGGCGAAATGAGGATAATATCGTTTATTGAGGATGAAGCTGCCATAAAAAAGATATTGATTCATCTTAATCTCTGGCTACCGGACAACCATGACCCTCCACCTGGCAGCATTATGCTTCAAGTTCAACCGCACAGAAGCTTTGAGTGGTGGGAAGCTGTTAACCAAGTATCAGACCTCGAGTATGTGGATGACAGCATGCAGAAGCCTTATGAAGATGATTTTTCACAGCAGACACCCTATGAGAACTGGGATATTTGATATGGAGGAATTTGTATTTGTTGCTTCCCGCTCTGTTTGTCATGCGCAAATTTAAGTACCGTCTGAATCACTGCCTGTTTATTAATGCTGTTTAAAACTTGTAATTCTCTGACTAGAATTGGGTTATGCGAAAATAGTTTTATAATTGCGACTTATCGCAATGTATACGGGAATTGCACGACTCCAAATGGGCAGAGCAGGCCATCAACAGCCTAGCCTAATATTCATTCTATCTGCTTAGAAACGACCCACTCCAAAGTATCTTTTTGACTAATTCCAGATAATCGCCCTCATAAGCAAAGTCCTTTTTGGCGATTAGAATAGCCATACCGTGCACCAAACCCCAACAGGACAATGCCATCGCATTGGGGTCCGCATCGTTACCCGCCGCGTGGTTTTTGCTCTCCTCTTGGAGGCGTTCGACGGCACGATAAAATGTCTGGAAAGGTTGCTCGCAATTTTCATAGGTATCAAAATGCTTATTTTTAAAATTGTTCGCTAGGTCACTCAGAAAAAGCAGCCTTAAGTATTCCGGATTTTCAACAAAGAATTTAACATAGGAATAGCCCATTTCTTTAAGCTGGCTTTTATTGTCGTTCGGATATTTCTTAACTGCTTCCTCTAGGCATTGGTTAAATTTATAATGTGCCTCGAAAGCAATCGCCATAATCAGATCATCTTTGCTGCTAAAATGCCGATAGGGTGCTGTATGGCTGACATTGCAGGCTTTGGCCACTTTGCGCAGGGAAAAGTTCTCATACCCTTCTTCATCGAGAAGCTTCAAACCTTTTTCGATTAATTCTGCCTTTAAATTCACATGATGATAGGTTTCATTAGACACTTCGACATACTTCCTCTCCGAAAACTTAGTCCTATTATAGCACAAAATAAACTTTATGTTTACATTGTCAACATAAAGTGTTACTATCATGTTGACGATGTAAACATAGTGTAATGAGGAGTGAGTGAATGTTATGAAGGCTTTGTTAATATCAGACCGAGAGTATCTGACCAAAACCTATCATGCTTTAAATGATTTAACGAGCAGCTTTTTGCAACATAAGGGATTTGACACGGAGATATTGGAACTAGAAGCGGAGAACCTGACCTTTTGCAAGGGTTGCTTTGGTTGTTGGATCAAAAAGCCCGGGGAATGTGTTATCAACGACCAGATGACTCAAGTCAACCGCAACTATATGAATAGCGACTTGGTCATTTACCTCAGCCCAATAATCTTTGGGCAGTTCAGCTCCAACATCAAAAATTCAATTGACAGACGAATTCCTAATATCCTGCCGTTTTTTGAAACCAGACCTGACGGTTCCACCGTGCATCCGCCCCGCTATGAAAACTATCCCCAGCAAATTATCATCGGTTACGGAGATATGGTATCCGCTGAGGATCAACAGCTATTCATGGATGTTACAAAAAAACACCGTACTAATATTGAAGTTCTGATCTATCAAGCATCAGCCGACTACATTCTCGAGGCCCTAGCTAAAATCGAGCTTGGCAGAGTAGGTGGTATGATATGAAGAATGTGGTTTTTGTCAGCGCCAGCCCTAAGATCAACGAGAAATCCGTCTCAACTCATTTCTTGCAAATGGCAGGAAGCGAGCTAGATGAGACCGAATTTAATAAAACCTTTGTTGACGTCAGAAAAAGCATATCAAGCCATAGCGTATCCGAGGCTTTTGAAACCCTTGCCAAGGCCGACGCTATCATTATTTCATTCCCGCTTTACGTTTTTTGCCTGCCGGGCATCTTAACACGGTTTCTTCAAGATTACTATAACTATCATACTAAGTCTGGTATCGCCACCAACCATCTCAAGGTATATGCCATTGTTAACTGCGGGTTTCCCGAACCAGAAATCAATCTAGAAGCAGTCAGAGTAATCAAGAGCTTCAGCCAACATATCAACGCAACGTTTCAGTTCGGCATCCTCATCGGCGGAGGTCCGATGATGTTTGCCGCCAAAGATGCCCCATTTATGAAAAAAGCCGTCCAAAAGCTTAAGGGTGCCTTTTCATCCTTAGCAACAGACCTTAAGGATAATAACGTTGCTGAGCTGGATTCGATTAAGATTGGCTTTGACTTCCCCTTTGCAAGACGACTCTACTTTTTCATGGGCAACAGAGGCTGGATTTCAATGGCTCGTAAGAATGGTCTGCAAAAAAAGGACCTTTATAAGCAACCGTATCGCTTAAAGGAATAGCAGACATATCCGAATCAGTCTGGTTTAGAGAGCATGTTCGAATTTGTTCGTTAAGGAAATAGCTTGTAGGGCACTAGGGGAGGCATTCTCATGGATCATGGTTTGTTGCGCAACGCATCATTGGTTCTGCCAGATCGGAATTGTCATGGCGGTATGATCTGACAAGAGGGAATTTTGAAGGATATCTTTGCAGAAACGCCGCAACAAGCATTTACGGAACCTACCGGGTGGGACATGGAAGGGGATCTCATAATCCCCGGTTTAATCGATACCCATGTGCACGGGGCTGGCGGCTGTGATGTCATGGATTGTACCCCGGAGAGTTTACAGACCTTGGCTGAGGCCCTGCTTAAAGAAGGCAAACCGCTTTTTTACCCATCGTAACCCCATTCTATTAACGAAAGTGTTGCTGGATAATTCAATTACTCGACGAAACTTATTTGGTTTTTCTAAATTTTAAAGGCGTTTTTCCATAAGTTTTTTTAAACATTTTCGCAAAGTTTGAAGAATAATTATAACCAACTTTATCCGCTATAACCTCAATACTTAAATCTGTTGTAGATATAAGATTTGCAGCAACAGTCATTTTTAGATGGTTTGAATATTCACCAATAGACATATGATAATATTTTAAAAATCCTGCCTTTAACTTCTGTTCATTTAAAAATACCATCTCGCTTAAAGCTACAATAGTAGGAGGATTACAATAATTTTTTCCCAAAATATCATGGGCTTTTTGGATAGCTTGGATGTCAGAAGAGGTTAGTTTTATTATTCTGTCAGTGCCAATATTGATATTCCCATAGTTAATTTGATTAGTAAACAAAAATACATCCGACCTGGTTATAGCTGAGCTTGTCTGGATCTTGCAGTCCCCCCGGCATTATGGCTTAGGCCGAACTGAAATACAAGAACTTTTACTGCCCTTAGTAATTTCCTGAAGCAACTATACCGGCTTTCGGGAGTGAAAAGTCATATATGTTGTGTCTTGACATATTTATACATACCATGATAACCTCAAGGCGAACAAATGTTCCGTTGTGAGGTGTGGTCAGCATGGTATTACCACTTTATTCAGAAGAGAAAACATGTGTTGAAGCCTACAAAGCGCGTGTAAGCCGGAAAAGTGTATACTTTCAATGTGTCCAGGATCATTACGAAGAACTGAAAAATGTATGGGAAGAGCGCTATCAGCAAAAGTATGGCTACTGGCGCTCTTTTGTCATGGACGTCATTTATAAATACCTGGAATGCGGGGACCTTCATTTTGGCTTTGC
>JAGXRM010000042.1 GCA_018335855.1 Clostridiales bacterium | reverse complement strand
GCCGGGATTTTTTTCCCGGCAATCCCGGCCGCCTTTAATATTGATTCTACTAATTTTCTCGTAGCGGAATAGCGGGGTAACTATTATAATCCGGGGAGGTGTGAGGTGAGGCTCGGGAATAAGGCTGCAAAATTTTTGACTCGGGTAACATGAGTTATGTGAATATCGGTATTTGGTTTCAAAAGAAGGGAAGCTATGATGCGCGTCCTGTAACTGGACACTTGGGCCGCGTGGAGCCGGCAGTGTAACCGGCCCTCTTACAAAAAATAAAAATGTGAGAGGTGTATAATATTGAATTATAATGCTAAGAAAATCCTGACTATTTTCCTCATAGTTTTGTTAACTGGAATTATTCCAGTTGCTGCTGCTAGTGCCGCAGAATTGGTAGCAACAGAAGTTGTAGCTGGCGTAAGTGATGCCGAAATAGTGGTTGTACAGGGAGGAGACTGGGCTACTTTTGATATTGTACTTTCAGCAAGTGGTAATGTAGGATCACCAAATGCAGTGAGAATTCCCACTAAATTTGAGGTATCAGGAAGTAGTGTAACTACAAGCGAACTAAGCAGTACTTACTCATTTTCGGGAATCAACCCGACCGCTCAAACAGTTCAAGTTACAGCAAGAGCTTTACCAGGCGCTGTTCCAAATTCTTATGTTGTTCTGATCCCTATAACTTTTGTCTCATCTGATAAACTTAACAACAATAATCCTGATTACCTTACCATCCGCGTTGTAACTGCAACACCTTCTGACATAATTCCCCCTGTGCTGGAACTACCCGCAGACATTACAGCAGAGGCGACAGGACCTGCTGGTGCAATAGTTACTTTCGCAGTGTCCGCCACGGACGATGTAGATGGTTCTGTAACTGCAAACGCAACCCCTGCATCTGGTTCCACTTTTGCGCTTGGAACGACAACCGTTAACGTCTCCGCAACTGATACAGCAGGTAACATTGCCAACGGCAGTTTTACAGTTACCGTACAAGACACAACACCTCCCTCGATAACTGCTCCGGCTGATTTCTCCGTAGAAGGGAACACGACAGGTGGCGCAACTGATGTTAGTCTGGGCACACCAACAGTATCTGATATTGTTGACTCAGCCCCGACTGTAACAAATAATGCTCCAGCCCTTTTCCCACTTGGACCAACAACAGTGACATGGACAGCCACCGATGCGTCAGGCAATTTTGCTACTGCCACTCAGGTGGTCACCGTAGTTGACACAACGGCCCCCTCGATAACTGCTCCGGCTGATTTCTCCGTAGAAGGGAACACGACAGGTGGCGCAACTGGTGTTAGTCTGGGCACACCAACAGTATCTGATATTGTTGACTCAGCCCCGACTGAAACAAATAATGCTCCAGCCTTTTTCCCACTTGGACCAACAACAGTGACATGGATAGCCACCGATGCGTCAGGCAATTTTGCTACTGCTACTCAGGTGGTCACCGTAGTTGACACAACGGCTCCTTCGATAACTGCGGTCAGCTCAGTAACAGTAATTGTGGGCGCACCATCTTCAGTATTACCGTCACCTACAGTATTTGATATTGTCGACCCAAACCCCACTGTAACTAATGATGCTCCAGCTTTCTTCTCACCTGGATCAACAGTAGTGACATGGACGGCCACCGATGCTTCAGGCAATTCAAACACTGCCACAACAACCGTAACAGCCAATTACACCTTTAGTGGAATTCTCCAGCCCATTAACTCTAACGGCACCAGCACCTTCAAGTTGGGTAGCACCGTTCCGGTAAAATTCCAACTTTACGATGCAAACGATGCTTTTGTCACAAATGCAGTAGCTCGTATCTATGTAACACAAATTAGCAAAACCGTATTCGGAGTAGAGGAGGAGGCGGTTTCAACTGCCAGCGCGACGACAGGCAACTTTTTCCGATACGATTCTACCGACAACCAGTATATCTTCAATCTTGGGACAAAATCGTTAAGCAGGGGAACGTGGTATATCTATATCGAACTTAACGACGGCTCGCTTAAAACAGTTCAAATAAGCCTTAGGTAAATGTGCATTTTTATCGAAAGCCCCCTGGAGACTAATACTCCTGGGGGCTTTCTCTTTGCCTGCGCACCAGCAGCTAAAAGCGAACCCGAGTCCCCTCATCCTTGACCATTTCCTTGACACACCAAGCGGCTAATCGTGCCTATATAGCCGGGCAGCACACGCTTTAATCTCTCTCCCTTTGCTCAGTAATAATTTCATGAAGTCATGCGTTCTATTTTATGGACGTATGACTAATTTTATTGACATCCCTTTTTATAGCTATAAGGACAAAACCAAGGAGGTGCGTACATGTCTAGTAAGGAATGGGATTGGCAGGAAGATCACAGGTGGAAGAACGCTGCTCCCCTCTCCTGCCACAACAACCGGCCGCCACCGGTTACAAAGCCGTCAGAAGGGTCATAAACTACAATAATCCCTGACGCGGTGGAATATTACCGGCCAAATCAGTTGCCTCAATATCATAGCTGTAAGCCCCCGTGTATGAATGGCTGGTTATTTCAGGAAGAATAGCACAGTATTAAGCAAAGGCAGGCATCATCCCTCCCCGACAACTGGCTTGTGCACATATGTCTTATCTGACTTAGAACTCTGGTCAGTAACTATCGCTTAAAACTATGACGAATTCCGAAAAAAACCATTATAGGGGTGCTGAATGTTACGTTGGACTACCACAGTAGGTATTTAGGGGTGTAAATCACAGTGCTAATTGGTATTTTGTGGCTGTACTGTAACCTAAAATTATTTGACAACTCTTCTCTCTTGTCCTATAATAGACTATGCATGCAGGGGTGTAGCTCAATTGGTAGAGTAGCGGTCTCCAAAACCGTTGGTTGCGTGTTCGAGTCGCGTCACCCCTGCCAAACGAATTCAAAAGCCGTGGATATCCACGGCTTCAGACTGTAGACAAAAACGGCTTTCAAGCAGCAGTGCTTGAGAGCCGTTTTCCATTTAAACATAAAAATTGTGAGAGCTGAGACAGTACCCCGTGTAATGGGGTGACTGCTGGTGGCGTTGTCCGCTGTTTCCGTTTCCACATGGCCAGCTTCTTCAAATTCATGCATGCGAAAAGAAGCGTGAGATAGTGCTGTACTTTTCTCAAGCCTCGATAGTGCGTGTAGCGCATCCCGTGTTTTTCCTTTGCATCCGCAAAGACACGTTCAATGGTTTCTCCACGCTTCCGGTACAATTCCTTCCCTCGAGGGGTATGCCTCAAATCTTCGGCTTTTTCCATGTAGGGCTCCCAGATATGGCGGGTTACTACCTTGGTAAGGTTTTTGCTCTGTGTACACTGTGTTCTGTGCGGGCAGTTGCAGCAGATTTTTGAGTTACTTTTGTATTCCCGGTAGCCATTCCTGTTGGTAGTGCTGTATTTTAAGACCTCGTTATTAGGGCAAATATAGCAGTCGTAATACTCATCGTAAACATACTCATACTTTTTGAAGTAACCTTTAGCGGTCATGGGACGTTTGTAGGGCATGATCGGGTCGATACCGTTTTCGATGATTTCCCGACAAACGGCGGGCGTTTTGTACCCGGCATCCACGACCACGGCTTCCATTTCAGGATGTTGTTCTATGAGGGGCTGAAATACATCGGAGAAAACCTGACTGTCATGGACATTACCGGGAGCTGCTTTTAATCCGAGAATGAAGTTGTTTTGGTCACAGGCTGTGGTAACGGTGTAGGCGAAGCACTTCTCTTTTTCTCCTTTGTGGAACAAGCCGCTTTCCGGGTCTGTTGTACTTTCCTTAACCATTCTTTCTTTGCCGTTACCAGAGGGGTTGCCACCTTCATCTCCCGAATCGTTCCCATCATCCAAATCATCCTCATCATCTTCAAACGGTTTCTTCCCATATGCTTTCCGGTCTTCATTAATTTCAAACAGCAAGTCCCGCTTGTATTTATGTACCCGGTGCCTGGCCATCTTTTTTATGTGTTTCTTTTTATTAGCACTTGCTTTGACGTGGGTGGCGTCGATAAAGACAGCACTGGCTTTGACAAACCCACACTGAATCGCTTCCATCAGGATGCGCTCAAATATCTTTTCAAACAGGTCACTTTCCTGGAATCGTCTCACATAGTTCTTGCCAAAGGTAGAGAAGTGGGGAATCTGTTCCTGAAATCCATACCCCAAAAACCAGCGGTACGCGCAGTTGACCTGAGCCTCTTCTATGGTTTGACGCATGGACCGAATCCCAAAAAGAGCCTGAAGTATCAACAGTTTAATTAAAACAACCGGATCTACACTAGGACGACCATAAGTCTCAGAGTACAAGTCTTTAACTTCATCATAAATAAAACTAAAGTCGATACTATTTTCAACAGCTCGCAAGAGATGGTTCTCTGGAACCATACTCTCAATACAAGTAAACTCCATTTGTTTTACTGCGTTACGATCTTTTTTTACGAGCATTTTCTCACCTCAAAGGGTAGATTTTTCTATGTAATTAGTTCGACAGAGGCATAGAAAAAGCCTGCTATTATTGACTTTTTTCAGATTTCAATGCTTAAAAATTATCACAAAATAAAAGACATCATCCCTCGGTAAAAGGATGACTAAAAAAGCGAAAGCGTGGCAGCGGAATCGTCCCGCTGTCACACTTTCATTGACTTTGTCTACAGTCTGAAGCCGTGGATATCCACGGCTTTTTTTGTTTGTGGTGTTACTAATTGGTGTGACGTTATTTAATCTGGTATCGTCGAGCTAGGTCAGGCAATCTGGTTGCCTTTACGGTTGGACAGTTTTATAGTAGACAGGATTTTGATTTTCTATTTTAATAATCACTGTTGATTTAATTGGGTTGCCGTTTTCGAAGCGGTTTATCGTACCACTCGCTCCTTGGAAATGGCGGGTATCATGTAAGGCTTTCCTGACAGCAGTTTGATCCGGGATACCTGCCCGCCTGATTGCGTCGAACAGGACAAGGGCTGTGTCATATCCCAGTGCGGCTAACGCATCCGGCGTTTTGCCATGGTATTTAAACCGGTAAGCGGAGACGAAGTGCTTTGCTTCCAGTGCTTCCGGGAAGTAATGATTTGTGAAGTAATGGCCGTTTGCCGCACTTCCTGCCAACTCGATCAGTGAATAAGAGTCCCAGCTGTCAGAACCAATAAAGGTGGAGCTGATACCGAGGGTCTTCGCTTCCTGCAGAATTGGGCCTGCACTGTCATAGTATAATGGGACATAGACGATGTCCGGGTTGGCGTTTTTTATGTTGGTAAGCACGGACGTGAAGTTTCTGCCGTTCGTATTGGCAACTTGGTTAAGGATTATTTTCCCGCCGGTGGCAGTAAACGTCTTTTCGAATTCAATTGCTATTTTACAGTACTTCCCTTTTCTGATATGTTAATTTTTTGTAATACAGGATAATAAACCTGTAGCTGTGCCCCATCTTGCGAAAAAAACTCCCACGCTTGGCAAGCGCAGGAGTTTTGGTTAAGGCTTATATTTTTTCAAACCAGAACAGGCCGCAGTCGCAGCCGTAGTCTTCATCGAATGATTCTCCGTAGTTCAGGCGAAGGGCTGATTCACAGTGAGTGCAGTAAATAGCCTCTTTATCAAGGTTGTCTGTATTGGCAAAATGGCTTAGGTCATTTTTGCATTCGGGACAAAAGACATAGTAGAACAATGGGTATTCCCCTTTCGGTTTACGTTACATAGTAGTTGTCTCAATAGCCCAAGTATCAATATTTTCTAAGATAATCTCTACTATATCACAATTCAACGTAGTAGTCATTCCCTATAGATTAGTCAATTCTTCTCATATATACTCAGGTATCTGAATGAAGACAGCAAGTTAGATAAGACAGAATTATTTTATAATTTCAAATATTTATCAGGGTATTGTATTCAAATTACACTAGCGTTACAATACCATTATCAATATCAAGGAGGCGCTATTTCAAATGCCGCTGTGGTTAGGAATGATCGTTACTTACTCAATTTTTGGCATGTTTGCGTATATATATAAAATTATCTAATTACCGGAAAAGGATTTGTTCTTAAAAAGTAAGCGCCGCTTAAAGCGGCGCTTTTTCCATTCATACAGTTAGGTTACTTTCTTCATATTCCTGAGAATCAGGGTACCGAGAAGAAGGACGACCAGAGCCAGTATGCCCCATAGCAGCCATTGGTTTTCCTCTGACCAGGGTTGTTTGGGAGGCTGATAGTCGGGGTTGGTGGATTGTGACAACAGTTGGGCTTGCGGTTTGGACTCTACATCGATTAGTCTCACAAGGTTTGTTAAATCGTACCAGGGAGGTAATTGTTGGGCTGCACCGTAATAGAGACGGTGGGTGCCGGTTCCTTTTGCTTCGGCCAGCAGGTAGCGGGGCAGGCTGTAAAAATGTCCCCCGGTGATGCTTAGCGGATCGTTATTGCCGGAGAAAACCTCAACTCTAATAAAGCGGGACCGGGACTCAGCATATGGGATGGTCAGTGATTCGTCGTGGATGCCTTCCAATACATAGCGATAGACTACTCCCTGCCCCAGTTGCGTGTAGTTCTCACCGTCCTGGCTACCATAAATAAGTACAGTACGATGAAAGTTAACTTCATTCGTTTCCAGGGTTATACGGTGGGACGGGAAGCTGTTTCCGAGATCAAATACACTTTGGGTTAAACTATCCCGAATTTCAGATTGACCTGACATTGAAACAATGGTAGCCGGCAGGACGATTTCGGCTGCTTCGGCGATTTGCTGACGACCAAAGGAAGCGCCATGGATATCCAGTGGTTCATCGCCACGGTCGTAGACTGTAATTCGCAGATAACGGTATGTTGTATCATCGAAGGTAACGGCTGTGCTGCGGGCAGTGGTTTGATCACTGGAGTCAAAGATGTGACGGCTGGAGTTGATGACAATCCAGTCGGACAAATCTGCACTTCCCTCTACTTTGACCTGACGGAGAAAGTTTGTTGAAGTTATATCCAGTTCTATGCGGTTAACAGGGTTCTGTCTTTCCTTTAAATCAAGGGTGAGTGTGGTGAACTCCCCTTCTTTGATTCCTTTGTTAATAATGGCGGCTGTCTGCATCACTTTACCCGCTTTTCTTTCTGGGATATAAATAACAAACGGAATTTCTTTGCCTGTTTCGTCAATAATTCGCAGATCACCGAAGTCGCTACGGACATGATCGTAAATCTCGCCATTTAAGGGAATCAGGAAATAGTCACTGGTGGATTCGGGTTTGCTTATATCGGCGTAGAACTTCCAGTCGGTCATCTTATTTTGGGCCCATACCGCAGCGGTGAAACAAATAAGCAGGAAAATAACAATTACGGGTTTTTTCATAGAACATCCTCCCTGCTATTTTTATCGGGGCCGATAAAACCTGTAATGACATGGCTGAACTTCTGGTACATAAAAGAAACGAGAATAAGTATGACGCCAAGAAAGATAAACGAAATAACTTTGTAGATGGCCTGCAGACTAGAAAGGTCAATCAGAAAAACTTTAGCGATGGTCAGTCCGAGTAAGGCAATAGCCATGAGACGGACAGCGCGAAATTTCTTGATAATACCCACAGTGATTAGGGCGATTGAATAGGCGGTCCAGATTACTGAGACGGTAAGTTGACTTGTCATATGTTTTGTCCGGTAATCATCTCTGTACATAAAGATATAATCGATATAACGTAATGCTTCTCTGGTTATAAAAACCAGCAACAAGGATACACCGGCAATAACCAGGACGTTCACCCGTGTTTTTTCTTCCGCAAGAATGTCTGGATGAAGCGAGTACAGATAGGCTGAAGCAAAGATGGTTGCAATGACAGTAAGATAAGCCAAAGCAGAAAGATTTAGGAAAGGTACAAACGTGCTACCGCGACTAAGAAAGAAGTTAAAATTGTCTATGGTTAATAAGCGAAAAACAGCAATGCCCAGAATAACAAAGGCAAAGAGTCGAACTTGACGATTCCGTTGACTCAGGCCGGCAGCGAGAAGAATAACGGCTTCCACAGCCCAGCCCATGGTAATCCAGTTCGCTTTCAATTGCAGAGGTATGGCTATTGTTACAAAGGTCAGGGCCAGGCCCCAGAATGCTAGGATTAACAAGCGATCACCATCGTTTACTTTAATGCAGACATACCCAAGAGCGAAGTAAAACAGGGCCATCAGGACGGTAAAGAAACCCATAAAGGCGGGATATGCCTGAGTAAGATTGGCCACACTGGCTCCAAAAAACGCAGCGGCGGTTGCCAGGATAAAGACTATATCGGCGTTCGTAGTTTCTTTCCGCTCCATGATATTGTGCACAAATGCGACCAATGCGAAAATGATAAAGTACACGATTAAAAAAGTTTGTGTAAACCATAGTTTATTAAAACGGTAATGAGCAGCAGCCCAGCCTCCAAAAATGAACAGCGTGGAAAAGAGGCTGAGATAATTTAGTAGTGGCCATTTGCGATAATAGGCGGTGGCCAGTATGCCAAGATTTAATACAGTCATATAGGTGAAGAGAAACATGTCATTACTGGTACCTGTGCCAGATGCTAATAATAGCGGAGTACCAAACCCGCCGACCAGCCCAATAACTGCAATGGCCAACGTATCATAGCGCAAAGCGAGGACGACTGCCGCCGTAGTGATTAGAACCATCAGCACAAAGGCTATCTCCATGGGTATGAGTTGGTAAAAATGAAGTGCCGCATAGGCAGTCAGATACAGGGTGGTAATCCCGCCCCCTGTTATACCCTGGGCGAAAATGCGATAGTTTTTGTTTTGGTAGACTTCCCCCATGGTTAAAAGGATAATTCCCGCTAACAAGCCAATCATGATCCTGCCAGTTGGCCCTATCCACTGGTTATCAAAAGCATATTTCAGAAAGAAAGCTACTCCGAAAAGAAAGGCGACAATACCAATCCTGTTCAGCCAGGTACCCCCGATGGCCGCCTCCAGATCTTCACTTTCTTCTTTCTTTACCCGTTGTTTAAAAATAGCAACTTTCCTAACCGGTACTTCCGTGGCAGGTTTCTTATCTGTGGCCGACATCTCTGCCTGCGGCACATTCTCTTCAGTTTCCTGAGGAACATAACCCTGCAGCTTCATTGCCTGCTCCAAAGAGGAAACACGTTTCTCCAAATCTACCAATTGAGCTAATATTTGATCCCGGTTCACCCGCCATACCCCCTTAACTATACTTCGTTTAATTTCTCTACATAGTGAATTATCCCTTTACTTGTGACGTACTCCCACCACCTAAGAGGTGGGGGCTTCTTGGGACGTATCAGCTAGTGCTGTATAATTACCAAGCTATCCCCGTTCGCCCAACGGTTCTTATCACACTAGGCAATACCAAGTATTCTGCATCCCTCAAGCTTTATATTGATGGCGGCGTTTGCGTCTCGATCTAAAGTGGTTCCACATTGTTGGCATGTCCATGTCCTTTCACTTAGAGATAACTGGTTATTTTTTTCGCCGCAACAATGGCAACGCTTACTTGAGGGGTACCATTTATCTATGGTTATCAGTTGTTTGCCTTGCTCTGCCAGCTTATATTGCAGAAATCGTTTGAGCATACCAAACCCGTTATCGTTTGTTGATTTTGCCAGGTTTAATCTCTGAGCAATGTTTTGTAAGTTCAGATCTTCAATTACAACTGCGTCATAATTATTTGCAATTTTTCTGGATACATTATGCAGGAAGTCTTTGCGCTGGTTTGCTACTTTTTCGTGAAGCTTAGCTACAATTTTTCGTTGCTTTTCCCTGTTTTTGCTGCCCTTTTTTCTTCTTGATAATTTACGCTGCTCTGTTT
>JAGXRM010000041.1 GCA_018335855.1 Clostridiales bacterium | reverse complement strand
GATGGGTAAGGGTGATTTACAGGGCAAGCGGGACTGGAAAAGAGACGACCTTTATGAACGCTAAGGTAATGATAGATACCAATATTCTGGTTTACGCGTATGACTGTTTAGAAGAAGAGAAACAAAAAGCAGCTGTACATTTATTGAATGAATTGATAACACTTCGGATCGCGGTAATTAGTACCCAGGTGTTGGGTGAGTTTTTTGTGGCTATAACGAGAAAACAGGTTCAACTAACAAAAGAAGATGCGCAAGAAAGAATAAAACGCTTTTGTCAGATGTGGCCGGTATTTGAAATCAATGAAATGATTGTCAATGAGGCACTACGAGGTGTTCGGGAACATAGGCTTTCATACTGGGATGCACAGTTGTGGGCGACAGCACGGCTAAATCAGGTGGGGCTTGTGTTAAGTGAGGATTTCAGCCATGATTGTGTTGTGGATGGTGTGCGCTTTTTAAATCCGCTACTGCCCGGCTTTGACATTTATAAATTTATTCGCTGATTGGAGAAAGTCATGGATTACCAGGAGTTAAACGAGAAGTACTTAAAACTGCTTGAAGAAAACCGGCGTTTAAAGGCAGAGAACCTCGAGTTCCGTCAGCAATTGGGACTGGGGACTGAACCCTGTCAAGGTTTAGTTGTGGAAGAGGCCGGTCAGGGCAAGCGGGAAGAAAGATTTTCTCCGCAGGAGAAAATAGAACTGTTTATGTCATTGTTTCGGGGCCGGGATAATGTTTATGCGAAGCGGTGGGTAAACAGGAAAGGTGAACCCGGCTACTCTCCGGTGTGTCTCAATGAGTGGATACGGGGAGTTTGCTTCAAGCCCAAGGTTAAATGTACAGACTGCAACAATAAGAATTATGGAGCGATGAGCCCGGATGTGATTGAAGAGCATTTGCGCGGTGAAGAGGTTTATGGTGTTTACCCGCTGCTTGAGGATGAGACGTGTTATTTCCTGGCGATGGATTTTGACGGTGATCACTGGATGAAGGATGTGCGGGTTGTACGGGATATTTGCCGGCAGCGGGATATTCCTGCGGCTGTGGAACGTTCCCGTTCCGGTAACGGTGCACATTTGTGGTTCTTTTTTCAAGAACGGATTGGTGCTACTGTTGCCAGGAAATTCGGTTCGGCAATTCTCTCGAGGGCTATGGAGTCAAGACATGAGTTACGGTTTATCTCCTATGACCGTTTGTTTCCCAATCAGGATACGCTACCAAAGGGTGGGCTGGGAAATCTGATTGCGCTGCCGCTACAACTGCAGTCGCGGCAAAAAGATAACAGTGTTTTTATTGATGAGGAATTTAGGCCATATGAATGTCAGTGGAGTTTTCTCAGTAAGGTGATTAAGCTCTCTGAGAGTGAAATTGAGCAGCATATTGGTGAACTGTGTGGAGGTAATGAGCTTGGCCGTCTGCGTCAGGTTGACGAGGAAGAAAGTAAGCCCTGGCAACGGGTGGAACGCACGCTATTTGGAGAGGATTTTCCGGAGCGTGTCCGGATAACGAAAGCCAATATGCTATATCTTGGGAAAGAAGGCTTTTCACAGAAAGCACTAAATACCATTCAGCGGTTGGCCGCTTTTAAGAACCCGGATTTTTATAAAGCACAGGCCATGAGACTCCCGACGCGGAATAAGCCCCGGATTATTTCGCTGTCTGCTGATGTTGACGGCTATTTATGTTTGCCGAGGGGCTGTGAGGCGGAGCTGGATGGTCTGTTGACAGGCTACCATGCGGATATTGAGTGGGCCGATGAAAGGTATGAGGGCAGGGCGATTAACGTTGAGTTCTGCGGGGAGTTGCGCGGTGAGCAAGCAGATGCAGTTCGTGCAATGCTTGATGATGATAACGGCGTTCTTTCGGCAACTACGGCTTTTGGGAAAACGGTTATCGGAGCGAAGTTAATCGCGGAACGGAAAGTAAACACGCTTGTTCTTGTTCATACCCGGCAGCTTTTGGAGCAGTGGCAGGAGCGGCTGCAATCTTTTTTGACGATAAATGAGAAGTTGGCGGATGATGCGCCCGGGAGGGGGCGGAAAAAGAAACGCAGTGTGATTGGACAGCTTGGTGGTGGCAAAAATCGCTTAAGCGGTATTGTGGATATTGCGGTGATGCAATCACTGGTCAAAGAAGATGAGGTTAAAGACCTGGTAAGGGATTACGGCATGGTCATTGTGGATGAATGCCATCATGTGCCGGCCTTTAGTTTTGAGCAGATTCTAAGAAAAGTTGCCGGCAGATATGTTTACGGTTTGACGGCAACGCCAGTCAGGCAGGACGGTCACCATCCGATAATTTTTATGCAGTGCGGGCCTGTTCGTTACAGGGTTGATGCACGCAAACAGGCTGAAGAAAGACCGTTTGATCATTTTATCATCCCCCGCTTTACTCCGTTTAGAAAACCTCTTACCCAGGACGAAAATGACTGGCATATTACGGAGATCTATCGTGAACTCAGCCAACATAATCTGCGCAACGAACTTATTGTTAACGATGTGGTTTGCAGCGTTGCTGAGGGGCGCAACCCACTGGTGCTGACAGAAAGAACGGCACATGTTGAAACGCTGGCAAATGCCTTGCGCGAATCGTTGCCAAACGTGATCACCCTGACCGGCAGCATGTCAACTAAGGCAAGAAAAGATGCTCTGGTCACGCTGACGGAGATTCCGGCAGACCAAAATTTTGTCTTGGTGGCAACCGGCAAATTTATCGGAGAAGGGTTTGATGAACCACGGCTTGACACACTGTTTCTGGCGATGCCAGTGGCATGGAAAGGAACTGTTCAGCAGTATGCCGGCAGACTTCACCGGCTGTGTGATACAAAAAAAGAGGTGCTGATTTACGATTATGTGGATATTCATGTGGGTGTATTGGAGCGGATGTATCATAAACGGTTGAAAGGTTACGCCTCGATCGGTTACACGGCCAAGAGCGACAGTAAAACCTTTGAGTCACAGAATGTGATCTTCGACAACACTAATTTTCTTACTGTCTTTCATAACGATCTTGCAGCGGCAAAGAACGAAATTATTATTGTCAGCCCGTTTCTGGGGAAAAACCGTGTTAAACAGATGCGGTCGGCCTTACTTCCTGCTATGTGCAAGGG
The DNA here is from genome assembly GCA_018335855.1 of Clostridiales bacterium. GTDB lineage: Bacteria > Bacillota > Dethiobacteria > Dethiobacterales > Dethiobacteraceae > UBA7523. The sequence continues at coordinate 5,731 of JAGXRM010000041.1, read as the reverse complement.
AGTTAAGGTTACAGTGGTGACACGACCGGAGTCCGATCACAAAGAAAAAGACCGGCTGTCTGTACGGAAACTGGCCGGGACTTTGGAAAATGCGGGAATTCATTTAGTTTTTCGGTCCGGTATTCATCAGAAGTTCGCCATTTTGGACCAGAGGATTGTGTGGTATGGAAGTATTAATTTGCTGAGTTTTGGGCGGTCCGAAGAGAGTATTATGAGACTGGACAGCTTGAATATTGCTAATGAGCTAACGTGTTCGATTAAAGCTTAATCAGTCTATGTACCCCTCTGCGTTACAGTAAATGATAGTTCAAGTAAAGTGTATAACAAATATCCTGGCTAAAAATGAAATAACCTGCACGAATGTGCAGGCTTTAGTTGAATTAAACAATTTTTCTCTTTACAGAAGCTTTTCTCGTTTTGCCATATTTAATCTTAACCGTAGCTTTTTCTCTTAGAATATCTTGGTCTGACGCCTGAACTATTTTTTCAGGCATAACTTCGTCCATGACAATGCACGGGGTGTCACTGCGAACCTGCGCTGCCCCACTTTTTAGACCTTTAAGAAATGATTTCTGATATTTTTTAGGTAACTCTTTCTGCCCGAAAATCTTCATGACATGTAACCTCGCCTTCTATAATAATTCCAGGGCGTAGTGATATGCTCCCTGACTTCACTTTTTCCAGAAGCCGACCCCCCACCCATAAAAACAGCAACTGGTTTTCGCCTGCATACCCCTCTATTCAATATGGTTTTTATAATTTCTTCATGCTTTTTCTTTCTCTGCGGAGTCCAGATTGTTTCTTTGTCTTTAAATTTCGCAGCATACAAATCTGTTGTATCTTGTCCCAGAACTTCATTTTTCACATACATAACCGAGGAAAAAACAAGGGAAACAAAATTCTTTATTCTCCTAAACATTCCGTTCCCTTACCTTTCATTTACTATGTTCACATACGTAGTTAACTTATGGCTTACTCAAAAATAAATCATTGTCCTGCAAGAAAGATTAAGGCGATAAAATTGCGTCCAACTAGGCTGCACTTTTATCTGTTTCGGATGAAAGCACAATACACCTAACATCATCTGAGCTTAACATTAACAGGCGCAGTATCTTCCGATAATCTTGTTCTTTTGAAAACTACTAGTTAACCTAAATCAGGTATTTGTAAAAAGAATTTATTAGAGATAGTAAGGATAATGGGTACTTGAAAACAACGAATAGTTTTTTTAATGATTATTCTTAGTTTTCGATTCTATAAGTTTTGAAGCAATCTTAAGCCTTTCTTTAAAGTTTTTCTGTGTAGGCCCTTGTCCAGTAAAAAATGGAGTAACCACACATTCTCTACCATTAATAAAAATAGGTTTACCTCTTTCAACAGCCTCACCGTATTTTATGTTTTTATTTAATAACTCTAGCCCACTGGCTCCCAACAAAATAATTAGGTCAGGATTGCATAATTCTATCTCCGATTGAAGTAACTCTTTACTTTTTTTCTTATCAAAATCCCGATCTTTCCACGAACCGTTCTTATAAACCTTAGCAGCGTCTGTAATATAACAGTATTTAAGGTCAATACCCAACGTATTCAATTGATCTCTTACCTTTTTCCAGCTGCTATGAGAAAAACTCTGATTTTCACTTAAACTAGAAACGTAACTTCGAAATTCTTGCTCTGAATTACAGACAGGAAAAAGATTCGCATAAAATACAATGCTTCCTGCTTCCTGCGTCTTTCGCCAAGGAATCTTGGCTAATAACCATCACCCTAAATCCCTTCGAATTGCTGAAAAAATACTCACCCCACCAAGGAAGATCTGAGCCTCTTGGCACATGTGGGTAGTCATGGTATTGCATAAATGCTTCAATCTGTGATGAATAATGATCTGCAGGGTATAATTCTTGAAATCTTCTTAAAGGTGCTCCGTTTTTGTAACAAGCGAGAGGAAAAATTTTGTAATTCTTAAATATCACAGAAAGTTCCTGTAATTTATTCAATTTATGCCATCCTTCCCTTCAAGTTCTAATTATTAGCTTAATGGGTATATTAGTAGCAGTCCGCATTGCCGACGCTCATGGCACCTAAGGCGAGTTCGATCCTTAGTCATTCCAGGCTAAGATCAGCCAATTCACTTTTTAAATTATGATTATCTGTCACTCACTCTCTTTTTTGTAGACCGGATTACCGTCGATTCAGGCGTTTTCTGGTAGGTATGTTCTTTCATGAAACACATGCAATAAAAACCGGGCCCGGGAACCACCTACATAGATATCAGCAGGAGTGCAGGCCGGGGATCCTGCTTTAATACCGATAAGAAAAACAATGTCTGCCTCCAGCCCCTTAAAAGAGCGGATGGTGGAAAATTGTATCGCATTGGGATTGGAATCACCTAATTTACCAATGGGCCAAACTTTAATTGTTTGGATATCAGCAAGACTACTTTTTTCCCTAATATTTGGTGAGAGAATAACAATTCTTTTTGGCTTAATACCCTGACTGACAAGGCGACCCACTTCTTTTTCGATGAGCCTTTTCTCCTCTGCGGCGTCTTGCCATGGGAAGAAACTAACGGGAAGACCGCCTTGGAGCGTGCTAATGAGAGACTGATTTGGGGGGAGGTATGCAGACATCCAGTTGTTAATAGGTTCTGTATTACGTAGGTTACGGGTAAGCCGGTGCATGGAGTGTGGGAGTTTTTTTAGAAAGCCTGAATCTCTGTCGAATAACGATTGGCTGGCGTCTGCGAAAATATAGAACTCGCAGTTATGTTTGGCCATACTGTCCAGACAGGCATACCACTCTTCCCTGAAATCCTGTCCTTCATCAACAATGACAGCGTCAAATTTATCTTTTTCGGGAAGCGATGCAAAATAGTCAAATGCTTGATCGGGCAGGGTCTCATTAAAAAAGCGCGAACGTTGATCGTGTTGCTCAGGAACTGTTAGTGCAAGACCTTGCTCGTGCAATGTCCTGAGCAAGTAGTCGTGAAAGTTGGATGTTATAATTTCTGAGGGTAGATTTTTTTTCATGTACTCGGCCAGGTTTTTGTTAAAACAGGTTAGGAATACTTTCTTTCTTTCCCGTGTCAGTCTTTTGGCTTTTTCCATAGCCAGGAATGTCTTGCCTGTACCGGCGAAACCAAAGAATATCTTCTTTTTATCCAGTTCCGTTTCGTCTAAAATTCGTTTCTGCTCTGTGGTGAGGATACGCTCAGCCTGTCTGTTGAACATTTCTATCTCTTCATCTAGACGGGTAAATATTTTAAATGACGGGGCTAAGATCTGATTTAACAGAATGTCTATGGCCTCACGCTGATAGATTAACTCATTCATTTCAAATAGTGTAAGTATTTTTTCCTCCAGCTTGGTCAAGTCTCCATTAAGGAAAATACTTTTATTATCCAAGTCGCCAGGAAGATCTCCCGCAATACTGTTGCATTCGGGAAAAGCAATGGCGTATTTTATTTTGAGGGGAAAATAATTTGTTTCAGCTTTATGCTTGTATTCCTTTAGGATGGCGTACATGGCGGAACTTGCCTGTTCAACAGGGTTTTTCTTCAGCGGTGCATAAACACCGTTTTTCTCTGCCTGCCATTGGCCATCTCTGTAAATGACTTCTCCTTGCTTGACCTCTATAACCAGGTAACCAAGTGCCGGATGGACAATAACAAAGTCGGCCTCCCGAATCGCTTCGGGATTGCCGGCAAAAGCTTCTTGTTTATATTTATAGGAATAGAGAACCGTGTATTCTTTAGGCAGCTTAACTGCCATCTCGTAAAAAAGATGTTCACCATTGTTTTTGATAGTTTGTGGGTCAACATTGGGAATCATTACAGCCATGACTTGTTCCTCCCATGTCTAATCATTACCTGACATACTTTCCGGGAAATTTTAAATACTCCGACTTCATATTCCAATTGAAGGAAGGATAGTGTTATATTTGTACATTCGACTAATTATTTCCGTTTCCTGCGGAAATCTTCAAAAGTCCCAATTATGCTACAAGGATTTAACTTGTGCCACACGCTACCAAATATTTCATTATCTTAAAGTCTGTCATCGCGGGGTAGGTCTCTTTGAGTCCCATTTTTAAAACATCTAGATAATTGTCGACGGGGTCGTATGCCGGTCTTTTATTTCTATTGGTTATCGTTAAGATTATAATTCCATTATGCTCACCCAGTTGGATCACATGGTTGTACCAGTTATCGTATTGGCCTTCTTGGGCACAGACTTCAGCAAACTGCTGTTTTGTAATCAGATACATTCTGCCTAACGTTTTGGTTTCCGTGGTAAGATCTAAAAAGGAAACACCTGCATCCCCCCATGATCCGCTTTTGTTGCCAAAATACATTTTGTAGGGGATGGTTATCGGGAGACTTTCTTTGGGAGGAGCTTGATCTGCGCAGCCGCGGTACGGCTTATGATTAAAGCGGCTTGTTCCACCTTCGATATATGTCATGAACCGTTCATATAGCAGGTTTGAGCCAAACCCGGCATACCCCAAACATATTCTTTCTCTGGCTTTTTGCCCCAGGGCTGTGCTTCAAGCGGAACACTTTTATTTTTGGATACGGCTTTATTGTAAATGTAGATATTAACGCCGACTCGAATATCACTGTCAACACTAGGGCTTGGGATGATGGGCCAGAAGCCGTTCTCATCCTGTGTTTAAAGCAAGGAATGGATTAATTCCATTTTTGAACTATCCGGTTTTTCCGGATAGTTGATTCTTCCGTAAGTTCTCCTTCAGAATATATATTCCTCAAATGATCATTTACTGTTCTAACATCTACACCAAAAAGTTCAGCAATTAATTTCTGTGTGAGCCAAACTGATTCATCTTTTACTCTTACTTCGATCGTCTTTTCATCTGTCTGTGAAAGAGGTTAACTTAGCCGGTTATCGGTCGCGTAATGACCGTTATAAAGAAAAACCCGGCTTTCCGTGACGGAAGTGGCTGGTATCATTAGATATTATGTAGGTCAAGGCCGTGTCTATCCTATAGCTTAAAATCTCCTCTAAGTCTACTCCGTCTTGTAGGTTATCTTTTAGAAAATTAACCAAATCCTCTTGTCTGGGCTGACCGAATACCATGCGGTAGACTGCTAGAGTCCTCTTTAAATCCTTTACTCTTGCTATATCGCGGCTTAAGGGCAAAGAGGGAAGGCGCCCCTCCCTTTCATAGAGATACCTTTCTCCCTTTAATCAATTAATCCCTGCGTTACAGTAGTTCCAGAACTTCCTCACATTCCTCTATGGAAGTCTGGTTTTGCTTATTTTTCTCGCGCGATGTATAATATGATGTATAAGGATGGTGATAGTGATGAGTGATATGGTGAGAAAACAACTATATATTACAAAGTCCCAGGAATTGTACCTGAAGGAGAAAGCAAAAGAGCTTGGCGTGACAGAGGCGGAGCTGGTACGGGATGCTCTTGATTTGCAGCTAAAGTGTATTGGCTTTGTAAAGGATCCCTTGTCTGTCTGGGAAGAAGAATCAGCATTTATAAATAGTTTGATGGGTAAGGGTGATTTACAGGGCAAGCGGGACTGGAAAAGAGACGACCTTTATGAACGCTAAGGTAATGATAGATACCAATATTCTGGTTTACGCGTATGACTGTTTAGAAGAAGAGAAACAAAAAGCAGCTGTACATTTATTGAATGAATTGATAACACTTCGGATCGCGGTAATTAGTACCCAGGTGTTGGGTGAGTTTTTTGTGGCT
>JAGXRM010000040.1 GCA_018335855.1 Clostridiales bacterium | reverse complement strand
GTATCATGTAGTCTATAATGGTATAACCGAAAGTACAGTTTCGTATACTTCAGCTACCCTTGCATACTAGTGAAAAAGATTTAAGGCTCTTGCATAGGTCAGTAAAGTCTCCATTGAAACGTTGCCATAAAACATATAACTTGCAGAAGATGTGTGCCATGAAATTGATGTTGTTCCGGACTTATGTTGAAATACCGTAATATCAGTATTGTTAATGGTTAAATAGTCGACTGTAGTGTCGTCAGTATCTATTGATATGCCAGTATTTTGTTCCCCATACTTGGGTAGTTGCTCAAGAAATATTGAATTTTCACTTTCAAAGGTGAAGTGTATTAGAACTTGTAATACCTGGTCCCCAAACTTTTGTATTTCAGCAGAGACGAAATTATTTTCAAATTGGTCACTAGGAGCATATAGCCCTGGGGCCAATTCTTCTTTATATAGAGTTAAGGTGTTATATAAAACTGTATCAGGCTCATTTATTATTATATTGTTCTCTTCATCTCTTAGATCTCGAGATTGATGCAGTTCTAATGTTTGCCCGGTAACGCGCACATAGGTCTCCTGGATTAAGGCCCGAATAGCATTTACCGGTTCAGGTATAGTTACTAAAACAAATATCAATATAGTAAGTGAAGCAGCGATGACAAGTAATTTTTTTGAATTACTCTTATCGTTGTTTATTCTAGCATTCATCTTTTCCCAGGCTGCATCTACATCCGGATTGGGAATGTCATTTAAAACATCCTTAAATCCATCCCTAATTTTTTTATCGAAATCAATTTCAGGCTTATCGATATAATCTTTCATCGCAGATCCTCCAAAATACTCTCTTTATCAACATGCCTTTTTAATCTTTCCCTAGCTCTGTGAAGCCTGACTTTTATTGTTGTAATTTTAGTTTGAGTTAACTCAGATATTTCCTTTACTGATAAACCGTCGATATAGAATAACGTTAATGACTTCTTTTCTTCCTCGCTCACATTATTTAAGAGTTGTTTTATGTCTTCCCTTAACTCTATATTACAGTATTCATCAGTGAAAGAACATATATTGTCAACTTTCTCAAGGCTAATCTTCGTAACACGCTTATCTTTTTTGTAATTACTTTTAACTATATTAGTAGCAATTATATAGACCCATGAGGAAAATTTATCAGGGTCCTTTAATGTATGTAATGACTTGAACGCTTGAAGAAACGCCTCTTGTGTTGTGTCTTCGGCTAAGTGATAATTACCACAAAATATAAAAACTGACTTAAAAACAGTCGTATAGTTTTGCTTAAATAAAATTATTTCTAGAGGTGGTTTTTTCATTTTTTCTCCTCAATTATAGAGATTTTATATCATATTGTAACATGTAGAGATTAAGAAAAATGTTACAATATGTAGATTTAATCTTTTTACGATTAAAAATATGATTTGCTAAATATTTGTTAAATTTAATTTATAAGTAACTTTTTCAGCTAGAAGGTACTCTTAATAGAAGAAACGATATCCCCTTTTAGAAAAAAAGTTAATGAGGTTGGTTATCTTCAGTTAAGTATGATAATATTTTAGCCTTTCTAGAATAATATTCTAAGGGTGTGACCTGTCCTTGTTAGACACCCCCCTGTGTTAGGATAGTTGTAATAGGGCTTCGAGAGGAGTATAGTTAGTGTAAGAGTCTCGGCCTGGAAAGATGCCTGTATGCAGGCAAATGGCGGTGTAGCTCAGCAAGTAGCCCGGCTGCAGAAAGAATTACGTCAAAAAGACCAAAATCTTAAAAAAGTAGCACAGCAACTCCGTCGTAAAGAATCAGCATTTAGCAGAAACAGCAGTGTTATTGGTACTAAAAAAAAAGGCAAATGCGATTTGGGGGGACGGGGACGCCTGACCTGTATCTTAGGAATTTCTACAGAGAGTTAAATAATACGAGATAGGTGATTGTGAATGAAAGTTTTTTCTTTTTTTCTTGTTATAATCGCAATAATCGTACTAATAACTAGCAACTTAACTTCTGACTACCCTGCATCAAAAGATGATTCAATTGGTCAAGGAGTTATTGTCAACTTCTCTGTCTTAATAACAGATTCAGTTAGAGATCAACTTAAAATAAATAAAATGGATGTTGAGGGTAACTTTATATGGGGAAAAAACATTCGTGTACGATTTGTTGTCGATGAAAATACTGCAATATCCGATAACCATGGTGAAGTAAGCTTTAATGATTTAAAAGAAGGACAAACAGTTAAAATATGGATTGCAGATAAGCACCCATACATCTTACTGACAGGCGGTCATACTGCTACCAGAGTGATAATACAGTAGAATGCGGAATCAAATAAGTAGAATCCACAACTGCTTGGGCAACGCTTTACGTTGCCCACATGCCCATAACCCCCACCACCTTGATTGAAGATTTTTCAAAATAAATATGAGCAACTTCTAAACTGGAAATAAACGTCCAGAAGGTTGCTGCTCATACTAGTATTCAAGGATGAATGTTGAATACGGAATCAGTACCCTACCATACTGGTGGTCATCAACTACATAGTGGTCTGGTGATCGGCTTAATAGACTATGACGGCATGCTCCCAATTCTTGCTCTGATGAAGATTAGCACGTACTATAAATCATTGGCTGTATGTGTATCTGCACCTGCGTCTACATCTGCATCTGCATCCTTTTCCCTGAATTATGGACACAACGAACTCTATACGAAATTGCCCAAGATATCTGCCATTGTACTTCGATTGATGGTGAGGATGGAGAGGACCAGTGTTCTACCTTCGGTCACCTTTGCCGGAACATTCAGCTTTACCTTGGGCACCGCTGACAGTAGAATCCGCTTTCAGTGAACTCCTTATGTATGATTATCGGCAGAATAGACAACGTCTACCACCAACTGCCACGACTCCGTCAAAACGGGCAAGAAAAAACCGCTTCCTCACCGACACGGTGGGTGGGCGGCGACAGCTTACGGTAACCGATAAAATACTTGTTCTGATTGGCTTTGTTTCGTTGTACGCCACAGGTTGCATCCGGATCAGAAAAGGTCTTCTCGCATGAACATTTCTTTGGTCCGGGCAGTCGCATCGTTTTAGCTTGTACCCATTGACGTTAGCCCAAATCGGTCGTGAATCAATACACGTAAGTATCATTGGCTGCAGGAAATCCTTTAGTTTCAACGCTTGGGAATTGAGATCAAATAAAATGGTATAAAATAATGCTGCACTGACCTTGACGCCGAAGTTGCTCAGGTTGCCATGAACCGGTACCTTATTAATGTTTGGGACACCGATGAAGTTGCGCCAAGCCTAATTTTTTGGATCTTTTAATTGTCTCTCTAGCTCTCGAAATGAGGAGATTTCTGGTCGTGTAAAGTATAAATAATGCATCCGAAAGCAGACCCTTGGATCGATTGAACGACGACCGCCATTCTTATACAAAGGAGCAATTTTCTCAAGAACAATCGAGTCATCAACATAATCGATATAACAATGAGTTCCGCATCAAAGCCGAGTGATAGTAGTAGGGTAGCAGTTCAAGCTGCAAATCCATAATAATGCACCTCGCTAATTGGTATTTTGGTTGTGTCGTTACTTCCATTTTACCATCATAGGTGCATTTCTATTTTTGAATCATTATTTCAGACTTTTTGAAAAGGCTCTATAAGGCCTTATTTATTATTAATTTTAATCTCTCTGATAGAAGACACTTTAACAATAGTTTCATTTATAAAAAATCGTTTAGCACGTTTATTTATTGTAGTCAATCGGTACAAGTATGTTCTATACAAACTCGACTCATAAGTATTTGAGAGAGCGTTAACATCAACTTTTAACGAATCGCTTGGTACGTTTCCATTACTAATCTCGATTGTATACGCACCTCGTTTATTAATATAGACGTAGTACTCTTCTATCCTATAAGATTTTGGAATTCTTCCTACAAACACGCCTTCTTTGCCTCCATGAGATTGGATCCACTCATGAATAGATGTATCAAGCTTGTCGAGGCCTATTTCCTCAACCTCATACAACACATTTTGGTTTAGGCAACCTGATTGCCGTACGAATATGAATAATATAAATAGTATAAACACAACAAAAAAAAATTTTTTACTCATTGATACATCTCTCTCCTAAACACTAAAATTGTCTAGTAATAACATTATATCATTAAAAATTATTTAACTAAAAAAAATCGGATTACCCAAGATTGTAGGGCAATCCGATTAAACATTATTGGCCAATCGTAAAGCCGTAGCGACCAGACCACTCCGTCCCAGAAAGGCCCGAAAAAGATATACTTAATGGGCCAATTGAAGCTGACGGAGTTCCTGGTAGAGCAGAGTGACCATATCTCCAAGCAAACACACCTTGTGAACCCCCTCTGCTTATCGGTATAAATATACGCTCTCTAATATAGCCATATTGCTTTTGTGCGTATTTCATATCAAATGTCATGCTTGTACCGTATACGCTACTTAAGTCTACATACTTCCAAACATCGTACCAGTTTGGCACAAGATAGTACTTTGCAACATAGCCTCCAACACCAGCATGAACTGTATAGTCGTTTTCCCAAGCCATTGCAGTAATATCTTTATAGTAAGTATTTGTGTAATTTGTCCATTCGTATTTAGAATAGAAATCATAGTAATAGCTAGTGCCGTTATTAACAATATCAATATAAACTGACCATTGAGTAAAAATGGGTGTAGTCACATTATATATCCCAACATCACTTGAATCATTTTCAGGCAAGTTGCTGCTAACATGAAAATCAAGTAGGTTTAACTCAACTTTTTTGCCTCCATTTTTTATGATGCTGATAGCAATATCGTCCGGCATTTCTTTAAGATCAAGCTCATTAAACCCCATTTCTTTTAAGACAATTGCTCTTTGTTCTTGGCTTAAAACTTGGGGGTTTATCGGCTTAATCCTGCCATCTGCTAACTTTATGATTCTTTGTCCTGCACCAATATCAATCTTAACAGAGTCCAATTCTGTTGTGGCATTAACCGTAGCAAACACAAACAAGTTTGCTAAAAGCACAACAACTATCAGCAAGACTATCTTTTTTTTCAACATAGTTCACCTTCCTCTTCTTTTTTCATACCGTTAACACCGTATTCTTTTCCTATAAATCAACGCTAATTTACTTCTATTTAACCACCTCATTTTCAAAACAGTGCGCTCTCGAAAACTCCGAGAGCCTTTTTTTATTGGGTATTTTAGGCTCCGCATTTCTGCTTCACCTCAGTTTTTTTGAGTTTTGTATTAAAATATTTCCAGTAATTATTCCATATATAACCATAAATAGCAGCAATATACCTTGACAATAAAGCGGTCGTCCCAAAATCGAAGTGGATGGTATTAATTACCATATCTTCTGTTTTGGAGGCATTTCTATGCTACGAGAATGGATTCCCCATGCTGATTACCAGGAGAAACTTTACCTTAAAATGCTGCCTCACTGGGTTATGCAAAGAAGCAGGGTGGCTGCGCTAGATAAAAGCATTTCAAAGCTTTATCTACTCAACATGGATCCCCTGCTTCCTGTTGTCAAGCCTTTATACCCCGATTTAGGCCGCCCAGCCAAAAATCAGCAAGGTATCATACGATCGCTCGTATTGATGCTTGATCAACAGGAATATTCTATCACGAACTGGGCTTTAAAGGTAGCTTCTGATCCTCTGCTTTTTGATATCTGTGGATTCGATGGCAGTGCTCCTTCCGTAGCATCCTACTATGACCTAATGGTGCGGTTTTGGAAAGCAGATCGCCAAATCCATCTGGGACGGAAACTCAAGGTTAAACGTTTTACCAGTAGGCCCAAGAAAAAACTCAAAATAGGTGAAAAGCTTGCCCCCAAGCGTTCAGGTACAGTTAAAAAGCTTGTTGACAGAGCAATAGCAGGTAAGCTTAGAAGCTTCAGCCCGGAAGCTGTCTTGCAAAAACTAATCGCCCGGTGTGTTGTCGATGTTTCTGCCAAAATGGGCATCCTGGGTGATGTTAATTGTTTCTCCGCTGCCTTTGACGGCTCAACTTTTTATTCCGGTGCCAGCCATTACGGTGTTAAGTTATGTGACTGCCGCTCAAAGGGAATTTACAACTGCCAATGTCCTCGCCGCTATTCAGACCCCGATGCACGTTGGGGTTGGGATAGCTACAGGGTACAGTGGTTCTTTGGCAATACTCTGTTTAATGTAACAGCATCTGATAGCCCTTATGATCTCCCCATTTACATCAAGATGGTTCAGGCCAGCCGCCATGATAGTATTACAACAATCTTTGCCTTACAGGAGATTCAAAGGCTATACCCGGACATACAGATTAAAAGTTTTCTTGCCGACGGTGCAATGGACAACTACCCAACGTATGAGCTACTCAAACATCTGAACATCATTCCGTTTATTTCTCTTGATTCAAGGACAAAAGCCAAATTGAATTACCCTCGTCCCGATATTGACTATTTTGACGATAAAGGCCGTCCTGTTTGTAAAGGCGGGGTTCCTTATGTCTACTGGGGTCGTTGCGAACCCTACCGGCTTAAATATCGTTGCCCGTTTTCGGCAAAGGGGCTTGAGCCACCTGTAGAGTGTAGATGCTCTGAATCAAAATACGGAAAGACCATTTATATTAAGCCTGACTACGATCCCCGGATGTTTCCTCCCGTGCCTCGCTATACACAAGCCTTTAAGGATAAGTTTAAGACCAGAACATCCGTGGAACGCTCCAACAAGCGTATGTTCGAGGATTACGCCATTGAGGAGTACGATTCCAGAAGCGCTATGCTAAGGGCAACTCTGGCAGCCTTCTCAGTGGTCAATATTCATTTGGATGCCTGGAGAAAATATACACTCTTCAGCTTTATTGACCTTCTAGAGAAGTCAGCAGCATAAACCAACTACTTTTGCTATTTAACTTTTTCAGCCCTTTACCAGGGTTGTTTACTATGCCCTTTTTTGGTTTGCCATCTCGTAACACTATGATTTTTTCAAGTAGCATTGTTTAAATTTGAATTTGATGCCTGGTCTATAGCTTAATCTTGATTTTCAGCAAAACTTCCAGCTACTTTTCGAGTACCTTCAAAACAATTATTATCTTAGCACCTGATGTTCTTACTAATAAGTAGAGCGTTTTATACTACCAAAAGGTTACATCAAACAATTACTAACTCCGATATAATACAAGCCTATAATATATAAATCCCTGGCCAAATTTTCAGCTAGGGATTTCAAGTTTGATAAATATTTTTAAAACATTCTATATTTTTACCATCAAATTAATTAATTCGTCCGTTTACAAATATTTAGTACATTTGGACATAAGAACCGCCTATTCAATTATGGCCGTTGATTTATTAGCAAAAGATACCCGGTTCACCCTCAGCTTAGCACTCGGTAAGTTGACCAATTAAGGTTTTACGGACTGTCTTCGCTTAATTTGCTACACTTAAACCAACACTTATGAAAGCAATAACCCTGTACCAACCGTGGGCAACCCTGGCCGCTATTGAGGACAAGGGCTTTGAAACTGCAACAAAGCACAGAGGCCCAATAGCAATACACGCAGCCAAAATCTTCCTGCGTTGGGCAAAGGGAACTTTGTAAGACGCCAGCTGCATTGCACTGGTCACGTAAGTCCAGTGGCCACGATGGGTGCATGGGCGGGGCACGGCAAGGCGCGATTCCTCTTTACCGGCGACATTGAAAAAAAGCCGAGGCAGTCCTTCTAATCAAAGACATTGAGGCAGAAATCCTAAAAGTGCCGCACCATGGGAGCTCCAGCACCACAGTGACCTTCGTGGACACAGTAAACCCCATGGCCGCGGTCATAATAACGGTTCGAAAACAACGAGTACGTTCATCAGCATGATCAGTCTCTCCAGAGGCTGTGTAACCGGCAGATACGTGTTTACCGCAGAGATCAGAACGGAACCGTGGTTTTTAAGACACACGGCAATGCATTAGATATAATTACGGAAAGGTAGGGTGCCAAAATGAACAAATACACCATTGACTCAATCATGCAAGATGAAGACGTAGCTGTTCTTTTGCCCCAAGGCGATGAAGCAAACGCTATTATCATCTCCCTGAAACAATTGCCGACCTACATCCAGGAGGGAGATGTTATTTCGGCGAAAGTCGAACTGGGCCTGGCGGAGAAAGCCTACATGGCAAGAAAAGCCTTCACACATAACATTTTGCCTGTTCCGGAAGAAACAACACAACCATCGACTCCTGTTGCCTATTTAGGCCAAAAAGTCAGAATAGAGCGTGACGCCATTGGCATATCAAACATCTTTGATCATCAATGTAGATGAAAATGATGCCGCCTAAGAATCAATCAGTTAGACAAGTGGCCAGAGAAACCGGTCTTTCGGAAGGCACCCTGCATAAGTGACGGAAAGAAGCAAGAGCTAAAGGATTGGCGATTCCTGGTGGTGAGAAAGATTCAGAGCGTTGGAGTACACAAGATAAATTTATGATTGTATTAGAAACAGCCCGCCTCAATGAAGCAGAAATGGCTGAATATTGCCGGAGTAAAGGGCTTTATGTGGAGCAAGTTGCGGCTTGGCGAGATGCTTGTATGCAGGCAAATGGTGGTGTAGCAAAAGAAGCTGCCCGCCTGCAAAAAGAACTACGTCAAAAAGAGCAAGAGATTAAAAAAGTGAGGCAGGAACTCCGTCGTAAAGAAAAAGCATTAGCAGAAACAGCTACACTATTGGTACTACGAAAAAAAGCCGAAGCGATTTGGGGGGACGGGGACGCGCTTGACCAGCGCCTCAGATCGTGCAAAAGTGACTTGCGGACACTGTCAAATCGGAAACACAGATTCGTAAATAAACAGTGAGCATGGCAATATAACAAATAACCGGACCTTATCTCCTGAAACTGATCGCTAATTCCAATCCAGTAAGGATCTGTGAGAATCTGCTTAATTTTGTAGTGTCGACGTAGAATGGTCTGGTGAAGCTGAAAGTCGCCGATCATCCGGATGACGCGCAGCTCCTGAACTTCAGAAGTTTTTAGTTTTCGTTCGGTATCTTTTTCTAGGAGACTAAATGGTGGTTTTCGCCGTCCTTTCGTTTCAGGACACACTGCCGGGCGCACATAGCAGGCCAGCTTACGTTACCATAAGCTGGCCGAATGAGTGAAATAAAGATTTATTTATATATATTTTTACCATATATTTTTACGCTATAATATGCTTGTATCTGTTTGAACAGCAATATTTATTTAAACTGTTTATAAATCGGGCCGGATATTCTTGTAGGAAAATACACATAGTACCGCACTTCTTTGGAAAATTACATTATTGTTTACGGTCTCTCATTGTCCATGGGTAACGGAACGCTAAACAGGGGCGGTATACCGTTAATTTCGACTTTATTTAGTACTTGTATAGCATCCGTGTCAACATACCAGCCATCTTTACCTTGAACAATTATCTTCTGATGTTTATCATCATTTATTTCTGTAAATTGGGAATCGCCCAATGAACGAATAACATATACTACATCCTCATACCAGTTTTTAGACGCGAAAGGACTTTCTACTCCCCCCTGCCGGCCACCATTTAAGTCTTCTTCAAATAGCCTTATTGTACCGGGAGGTCCATCAAACTCTGAATAGAATAGCCGCACCAGAATAAGATAGGCAACGTCACCCTGCCATCCTATGGAATAGTTATCAAAAGCAGCTTCAAGCAATTCATACCGAGTAAGAACCATAGCTTCATCAGCATTTAGTGATTCAATCTGTTTATTTGAAAGATACTTATTAATAGTTACAATGACAGGAAGAAGAAATGACGCGTTATGCTGAGGAATTGAACCTAAACTAAGTTCTCCCCCCTTTAATTTATGAGTTGTAGCCTCACTTTTAATATTATTTGAAAAAAAAACTATTCTCTCTATGATACCTTCGCATCTTGTTCTGGCAGGTGTACGAATGAGTAAGGTAAGGTTGATGCAAGCTAAACCTAGAATTACCGATAAAAGAATCGTATTAACATTTCTTCGAAGCACAATAAATCAGCCTTTCTTGAGGGGCATAAATTTTTATAATTTATGCCCCTATTATCTTATGGAATTTCACAATTAACAGTTTCGTTATAGTACGGGTTTGTTTCTACCGCAGTAGTGTAAACTGTTGTTGTAGTCTCTGCCGTATGACTGGGTTGCCATAAGCTATTGAGCGAGGGCGTGGCGATATATACATTTGACCACTTGTTATTTTTTGAATATGCACCAGTTTGGTTTGTCAGTAAGCTTGTAACACGACGAAGAATAGTCTGGTTGCCATCATAGCGTGTTCCATCGCAGTCATGAACAAATGTGGTGCTTCCACCGCTATAGCTAATGTAGAAAGCTATTTGATTATCTTGAGGAACATAGAGTCTCATGAAAACTGAACTCGCTGGCAAAATTGGGCTAGAAGGCCAGTTTGGGCTACCCCATGTTCCATTGAAATTGTAAAACACTTTCCAACCTTTATTCAACCCTGGTGCAGTGTATATCCCATACTCTAAATTGCGCCACGACCTTTCAAGACCAAAGTAATTATACGCAGCCTCACCAGATGAACTAACGCCGTTTAAATCGCTAGAACGGGGAACCTGTATAGTTCCCTCTACCTTTCTATAGCCTTGATTTGATTTTACTCGACGATATGGCTCGTATATTGCTAAAATCCCAACATCACTTGACTCAGTTTCCAATCCCATATAA
Organism: Clostridiales bacterium; assembly: GCA_018335855.1. Classification (GTDB taxonomy): domain Bacteria; phylum Bacillota; class Dethiobacteria; order Dethiobacterales; family Dethiobacteraceae; genus UBA7523. Next base: position 1,019 of record JAGXRM010000040.1, on the reverse strand, counting down.
TCTATCTCGCTTGGAACAGAAATAACTGTTCCATCCTTGAATGTAATTGTATTATCTACCGAAACCGTATATGTGTCAAATGTGTGTAACCCGTAATTTTTTGAATACAGATATCCGGATGTACTATCTACAAATACTACATCATCCGAACTTTCTTCTAAAAAAGGAATCGTTTTTTCGAGTTTGTCCTTAAGTTCTTGCTCAATTAAGAATTCTTCAATTACTTGTTCTTGCGTCTGAGCGAATGTAAGAGGAAACAAGAATGTAAAGTTAAAAATGACAAGCAACATTATCCAGATTAAACGTTTTTTAACCATCTCACCTCCGTTTTTTGTGTCGCAATACAGACCTAATTGAAAATACTGGATGTTGAGTGCAGTAACTACATTTGCTTGTGACGTTTCCTAAACACTGTTATCCCTCCTTTTTATAATTACACATTATCTTTTTCTGCTATGTCATATTAACGAACCACCCTTCTTTTAATTTAGGTCGAGGTTATCACTGTTAATGATCTTGACCTACCTGTAAGAGTGGTTTTATTTTAAAAAGGTTTCCCTAAAACTAAAAAGAATTGTTAATTTTTTGTAACTACTCAGGCACCCTAAAATTTTACCAACATTTAGCTATATTTTTCTGGACTCTCAGGATAACATGTGTTATGCTTGAAACATGGAAAACACAACAATTATTCAGGGTCGTGAAACAACATACGAAGATATTATGTTGGTGCAAAATCTCATTGCCGCCAATCCGGACTGGCATCGTACTAGGTTATCCAAAGAATTATGTGAGCTTTGGAACTGGTATAACTCCAACGGTCAGATTAAGGACATGGCCTGCCGCACTTTTCTGCTCAAATTAGAGCAGCGCGGCTACCTAACCCTGCCTGTGCGCAGAAGACCCGGTGGTAGCTCTTATCAACAATCAATTCCGAAAGTACCACATAGTACAGATCTTATCCTTGGCAAACTGAAGTCCGTTGCTCCAGTTACTATTAAACAGGTAGACAAGACGTG
>JAGXRM010000039.1 GCA_018335855.1 Clostridiales bacterium | reverse complement strand
TTGAGGGGTACCATTTATCTATGGTTATCAGTTGTTTGCCTTGCTCTGCCAGCTTATATTGCAGAAATCGTTTGAGCATACCAAACCCGTTATCGTTTGTTGATTTTGCCAGGTTTAATCTCTGAGCAATGTTTTGTAAGTTCAGATCTTCAATTACAACTGCGTCATAATTATTTGCAATTTTTCTGGATACATTATGCAGGAAGTCTTTGCGCTGGTTTGCTACTTTTTCGTGAAGCTTAGCTACAATTTTTCGTTGCTTTTCCCTGTTTTTGCTGCCCTTTTTTCTTCTTGATAATTTACGCTGCTCTGTTTTTAACCTGGCTTCTGCCTGACGATAGAATCTTGGATATTCAGGACTGTTTGCTTGGCTATCGACAAACAGTGATGTAGAAGAATAGTCCAAACCTATCGTTGATTCTATTGTAGGGGTAACTGGCTTAATTACTGCTTCCCACTCAACCAAGATAGAGATTTCATACTTTCCTGTTGCCTTTTGACTAATCGTTGCCGATTTTATTACTGTATTTTCAGGTAGCTGCCGGTGTAGTTTGATATGGACATTTTTTAGTTTTGGCAGTCGTATCGTTTTACTGTCAATCAGTCTAATTGTACCGCTTTGATTGTTCGTTGTGTATGATTTTTTACTTTTGTGTTTGCTTTTGAAGTTTGGAAATCCTATCGAAGGGTCTCGATAAAAGTTTCTATAGGCTGCATTTAGATTAAGTTGAGCGTTAGCCAGTGCCAGACTGTCTACTTCTTTCAGCCAGGGATACTCCTTTTTATAATCTGCAGGCAGGGCATATTTCTGTTGTTTTAGTGCTTCTTTATTCTCTTTGTACTGCTCATAGACGGCCGTACGGTTTGCAAGCATCTGGTTATAGATAAAACGTACACAACCAAATGTTTTTTGCAGTAATATTTCTTGCTCTTTATTAGGATAGAGACGATATTTGAAAGCTTTAATCATCGCTTTTCTCCCCGACTTGCAATATATTTTTGAATTACTTCCACAGGTGCTTCTCCGCTACCGAGCAGACAAAAGCTTCTTGAACAGAAGTTTCATTCCATAGTGATTTTCTGATGTCTGGATACTCTTATAAAACCATGTCGTTAGTTGAGGTTGCTTAGCCATAATAAACAATTTCCAGAACATTTGTTTGTACCTAAATTATACCAAACAATTGTTCTGCAGGCAAGTATTTACTGAGAGGTAAAAGCAAGCAATTCATCTCCCGCCTTCGCTCTCACTAAAGTGAGCAAGGTGGCTTAGAGGCGGGAGACTTCTTGCCCTAAGAATGTTAAAGTTTATGTGACACCAGTTCAAATCTGTTTCTCTTGTCCCAGAATTAATATTTGCAACCCAAGAATCGCCTGTCTGTCCTCTTGAAGGTTCTCGCAGAGGGTCGCGGTTGGATTATTGCAACTTTAAGAACCGTCCCCGGGTTGCATTATTGCAAATTAAGAACCGTCCCCGGGTTGCATGAAAAAGGGGCCGGACGGCCCCTTTTTGTTAGTCATTGATGCCTGCAATTTCTTTGGCAACTTTTTTCTTTTCATCGAGATTGGCGGAACGGTAAAGAGCTATTTTTTGTGCCTGGGGGGAGCCGGCGCCGTGCCAGGTACCGGGGCCGTGCAGGCCTGCTGTCCAGTTCTGCAGCACTTTGGAAATACGCAGTCTTTTTTCTGCCGGAGCGGCTGCGCCCAGATACTTTTCGATGTACGGACGGGTTTCTTCGTTTTTCAAATCTTTTAGGGAAGGGGCGGTAACAACCAAGCCACCGGCGATATCACCGGCTAAGGCCATGATTTGCCAAAAGCCATAGGCGGTTGTAATTTTAGCTACGTTGCCAAACATATCATCGGGCATGAATACGCCGGAGCCCACCGGTTCCTCCCGTCCTTTAACGGCGGCTGCGATAGTACAGGCATGGGCAGCTTCAGAGTGGCGCACCATCTCTGTAATCATTTCACGGATATGAGGCACTTTTTCGGTGCCGGAATATTCAGATGCTAATAATGATGCTCCAATAACGATATCAGCAAAGCCGACTTTACATGCACCGCCGCAATTCATGCGGTGTACTTTAGCAAAACTGGAGATTAACTTACCGGTGAATTCTGTTTCACCACACATAAACACCCGTTCCCAGGGAATGAATACATCTTCAAAAATCATCATACAGGTTTCACGTTGACCGTACTCCGGGTTTCCCAGTTCCATAATGTTTCCGCAAGTCTCGCGCTCAGCAGAATACGCATTATATTGAGCGATATAAGTAATGCCCGGTGTGCTGTTTTCCACGACGAAAGCAACAGCGAATTTTTCCTCTCCCGGCCTCAGGAAACCGCCGGGAATAACAACGGTTTCGTTGGCTACAGTAGCGCCGCTTTGGTGCAATTTCGCGCCCCGGACAATAATCCCATCCGCATTTTTCTCCGTAACATGGACGTACATATCCGGGTCTACTTCACTCATTTTTTTACTGCGATCACCTTTGGCGTCAGTGACAGCACCGGAGCAAGCCAAATCATTGTTCTGTAGATATGTTAGGAAGTTGTTGAAGCGGGTGTGGTAATCACTGCCGTTTTTCTGATCCATTTCCCAGGTGACGCTAGCCAGCGCATTGAGGGTATCACAGCCCACGCAGCGGTAGTTGCACGTACCTAATTTCTGTGATGTTAACAGTGCCATTTCTGCTCTTTTCTCCAGGTCTTCCACACTGCGTGAAATATGTAGATTCCGGTTAATTTTTTCACCGGTCAGGTGGGATGTGGCTGTCATAATTTCCGCGTATTCCGGTTCTTCTGCCATTGAATACATTTTTGCCGTCGCTTCTACGGCACTCTGCATGACAGGGTCTGCTAGAACATCCTCAACTTTTTTTCCGCCGAGGAATAAGCGAGGATGCTGCTTAGCCACGCTCTGTCGATATTCTTCAGCACTTTTTAAGGCCATTACAAAAACTCCTTTCATATGTCGGAATATTTCAAATCTTAAATATATTATACACCCTTTTTCACGGGGGGAAAGAGGTATTTATTTTTTTGCACAAAAAAAATCCGACCACTTGGCCAGATCTATCCCATTAATTTTGTTTACAAATCGCGTAGTTTTAATATTCTCCGGCATGCCATTAATTTCCTGGGGAATAAGACCAGTCATAGATTATATCTCTAACACCCTGTTCCCGGGCTCTGGCAAATCTGCGGGCAGTTCGCTTTTTTGCGGTTTCATAGTATAAGTACGGTAAATTCGTGACATATGATCTCCTGTGGCAATGTCAAGTTGCAGAGTTACTTTATAGAGGAAACCGTCATCTTCACCAAACCAAAGGTAGGCACTGACCTGGCCTCCGTCTAAACCGGATAAAACGCCGGTAAGCATTTCCACATCGGATGATGGGAGATGCAGAAAGTATGTCTGACATACATCACCGTCCACAGTGCGGGTGACGCCCTCATCTACAATCAGGTTTTCATTCATCAGTAGCATTCTGATAAATATTTGCGGGTTTTGCACAAACTCGGGAAGCCCGTCCAGTTCAACACCTTTAACCTCATGCCAATCTTCGAGTAAATCTCCACCGCGCACATAGTATCTTCCCTGCCGGGCATAGACCTCCAAATCATATGATGAAAGGGTTCCGTATATCTCCCTTCCCCTGACCAAGCCGGAAAACTGCAGTGTGTATTCGGGTCCGTTCTCTTCAATTTCCAGGCTGTATTCACTAAAATCTCCTGTTTCTGAAACTTTAGCCGCAATCACTTCTGCCAAAGTAGGTAACGGCTCCTTTTCAGCGACAGGGAATGATACCCCTGTAACCAGCATTGCCCCGGCAAAAAGAAGCAGAAAGAATGGAGTGACCCAGTTCTTTTTCGTCGTCGTAACAGCCTGTCTCATAGTCACCATCCCCGTAAGATTCTTAACTTAATTCTATGAGTTGTTTTGCGGGGATAGACTAATTATTGACAGAAAAACTTTATTCGGCTACCGCTGGCCTCTTTGCAATGATTGAATGGAATCTGTCAGCAACTTGCGGACATAACCTGGATTGTGAATTCCCCAGCTTCGATCGTTTCCAATCAGCTTGTAATTTGTGTATGCATTTTCCAGAATGAGTTCGGAATCGTTTTCAAACGGAAGCGTACCTCCCCGGTGACAAGTGGCACATTTGTCTCCTGGCCTATACCCGGGCAGAACCCCGCTATTTTCCGCCCGCAGCAGTTCTCCCAGCTCAAGCCATAATGTATAGATCTCCTCCTGGAAGCGATTTACATTAAAAGTAGACAGGTCTCCATGGCAGTCCCTGCATGCATTAAGAAGCAATTGATTCCCTGTAATTTCTCCGCCTCTCATTAATTCGCGATGATCAGGCCTCGGGCCGTAACCACCCAAAATATCAGTATTTCCTTTGCTGCGCATCCGAAGTGTATGACCGCCAATGTTCGCTGCGTCTTGCATATTTCCATTGTCTCCGGCCATATGACAGAGAACACAGGTTTTCTCTGAGAGGTGATAATTCAAGCGGGGATAATCATTGCCTGGATACTCAAAAGCACTTCCCGTTTCTCCCGCTTTCCCCAGGAGCAAAACATTGTGCCACTTTTCCGCGTGACAACTGGCGCATAAAGCTTCCGCACTTCCAAGCCGCAACGCTGCTGAATTACCCGAATGCGATTCACCATGGGGGTTATGGCAAACAACACAGGTGATCCCGCTTGCATCGGGCTGAGGCAATGCATTAAAGTCAAAGAAAACAGGCCCCCCGGGAAATAGAGGCTTTCTGAACGCAACATCTTTAAACGCAAATCCATCCCGGTCCATCCTTTTTGTTGTTTCGATAAAACCTTCAGCGTAATGGCATTTGACACAGTTTAGCAGTAAAGGCCTGGCTATTTCCAGGTGACCGAATGCGTATCCGTCACTGTGGAGTGATTTCTCCCACTGGTTATACTGACTGTGACAACGGCCACACAGTCCGGCGTCATGTGTAATACCAATGGTCGCCCTTTTTGCCTTGGTTCCCCGTGCTTGTATATGCGCTTCTCCCGGACCGTGGCAATCCTCACAAGTTACCATATTGCTTTTACCATGAACAGTACTATTCCAAGTTACACTCTGTATGTTCCCCTGACGGCTGCTATGACACTCCAAACAACGTCCAGACCCCACCGTACTTCCCTGCGGTAGCACCAGGATTTCAAGTATTGCCCGCTCGCTTTCCAAGGGGCCGTAAGGGTCATTGTCATTAACGGTCAGCATTGCATGGTATGTTCCCGCCTCAAGGGCTGTAAAATACACATGCTGAAGGTTATTCTCCCCCGGCACTCGGAGAAGCCAGTTGGAAACATCTCTCTTTTTACCGCCTTGATCCAATTCCAATTGCCACTGCCAGCTAAACGCCCTCTGATAGTGGTCATCATTTTTTCCGTAGATGTCTGGGGTATTTCCGCCGGGATTATAAAGTACAGGCGTCGGATAATTCCTGTCCAACGCGTAGCCCCGCAGGTACACCTGTTCACCTTCGCGGGTAATGCTAAGACCTGTTGTCGCCTGTAGTTCCCCGCTGCCTGCCTTCTGGGGTGGTAGTGGCCCCGCGTATACTCTGGAATAGGCTTCTGGCGATACGTTGACAGCCTCTACTGTAATTTCCGCTCGTGACTCAGACAGAGACAGTGGATTACTTACATAAAGACGGATTGTGTATTTCCCTGCTCCTGGTGGTACAAACGTAAACACAAAAGGGGAAGCTTTAGGCATTTCGGTAATCTTGGGAGTATAAGGACGATTTGAGTCATAAGGATCGTATAGCAATGTTCCGTCCGGGCCATAAATCTCCCAGCGTATTCCTTCCCCTGAGAGGTTATGGCTTTTTCCCGCATCCAGATAAACTGTGGTGTTATACGGGTATTCCTGTGGAGTTCTGCCGACCCCCATAGCTGTTGTAAGGCTCAAAGCAGCCTTAGCTGCCCCTTTAGGCACAGGAAATAACGAGCCGTCTAAAAATAAAGCCTGACCCGCTAACACTCTGACGTTCTCCACTTGGAAATCTTCATACCCCTTCGCTGAAAAGGTCATTAAATATGTGGCCGGGGGAATGTCGTTCAAAGTGTAGACACCTCTGCTGTCGCTATGTGTCCGGTATCCACCTGGTTGCAATATGACTTCCGCGTTTTTCAGCAGCGGCACACCAGGCAAAATCCGGTTCCGGCCCGCTGTTACATACCCATAGACAGCCCCCGTCCCCGATCCGGAGACAGCTACCGAAGGTGCAGATCTGTCCAGAAGTCTGAAAGCGGCATGGGAGCCAAATATCAGCATAGCTGTCAGGGCAGCGATGCCCCCCGCTATAAACATAAGTCTTCTATTCTTAGCCATAAATCCCCCATAAAAGCAGTATTTAGAGACGCAGATAAATCCCTTTATACTCCCGCAATTAAGTTCCCTGTTTCCTATTTTTGTTGTTTGTCTTCCAGCAGTACACCACCGACTCCAACTTGATCCGCTCCGGTTTCCTGCAGGTAGACGACAAAGCCTGCTTCCGGGATACCTGTGGCCTCACTGCCGGCCTTTGTAAACGCTTTGATTAATTCTCTTTTTTTGTCTTTTTCTAACTTTGGACCGTGAAAAAAGATAGTTGGCATATGTACGCCTCCCTTTTATGATAAACTCTTAAGTTCCTGCATGATTTTGATTGCATTGCTGGTACCCAGCCGTGTCGCTCCGGCTGCCAGCAACTGCAGAGCAAAGTTCGCTTCACGAATTCCTCCGGAAGCCTTTACCCCCAGTTGGGGTACTGTTTCCCGCAGTAGCAGTACGTCTTCCACGGTGGCGCCGCCGTTAAAACCCGTGGATGTTTTCACCATATCAGCTCCGGCATTCAGCGCAAGTAATGCAGCTTCCCTTTTTTCCTCATCAGACAACAGTGCGGTTTCTAAGATTACTTTCAGAAGTGCGCCCTCCGAGGCTCGGCGTACGCGGTCAAGCTCTTCTGCAGTATAACGCTTCATTCCTTCCTTTAAAGCTGCAATATTTATTACCAAGTCTATTTCCGCAGCACCGTTCTGTACTGCCTCTCCGGCTTCAAATACTTTTGACGTAGTCGTATTGGCACCCAGGGGAAACCCTACCACCGCGGCAACGTTTACTTCCGAGTCTTCCAGCAGACGGGCCGCATGTCGAACATGCCAGGGGTTGATACAGACAGCTGCAAAACGGTATTCTGCTGCCTGTCTGCAGAGAGACGTTACCTCATCTCTGGATGCGGTGGCAGTCAGGTTTGTATGGTCGATGGCGGATACTAACAGCGTACTCTCTTTTTCGATGCTAATCATCTCCTTCTCCTTTAATCACGGCCAGTGGTTTTAAGCGTGCGACTTTCCGGGTCAGTCCAATTTCAGCCAAAGTCTCGACTACATCATTTATATCTTTATATGCCAGAGGCGCTTCATCAAAAAGTTGCTTATAATCGCGGGTGTTTAACATCACATTGCCTATTGAAGCCGTGAACGCTTCATGATTGATTGTTTTACGCGCAGCACTCCGGGACAGTGTTCGGCCCGCACCGTGGTTAACCGAATGAAACGTCTCTGACACCGCAGCTGTTCCTGTTACTAAATAGGATGGTGAATTCATGCTGCCGGGAATGATAGCCGGATGTCCCGTGTCTTTATATCGGTCTGGATTTATTGGATGCCCCGGCGGCAAAGCACGGGTTGCCCCTTTACGGTGCACTAAAGCTCTGCGTCCGAAATGCTCTTCAAATTTAGCAATATTGTGGGCAACATCATAGACCACATTCAGGCCGAAGTCCTGATCGCTGCCGCCCAAAACTTCACGAAATGCTTCCCTGATGTCATATGTGATGAGCTGACGATTGGCAAAAGCGAAGTTAACCGCACAGGCCATGGCCGCAAGATAATCCCTGCCTTCTTTGGAATGAATAGGGCAGCAAGCCAGGCCTTTAGACGGCAGTTCAATTCCGTAGCGGGGTGCGGCCGCAGCCATAATCTCAGTATAGTCTGTACAGATTTGATGGCCAAATCCCCGGCTGCCCGTATGTATCAGAACGGTGAGCATGTCATGGTGCAACCCGAAGTTATCTGTTTCCTGGTCAGGCAGCCAGTCTACCGTGCCAAACTCCAGAAAATGGTTGCCGCCCCCCAGTGTAGATAACTGTCCTGCTCTTTCCATCGCTTTCTTACTGACAGCAGTTACGTCGGCTCCCCCGAGGCATCCCGATTCTTCTATATAATCTTTATCATCGGGTCGGCCATAACCCCGGGCTATTAACTCTCCCACACCGCCCGACATGATCTGAGGCAGTGTATCCAGGCACAGCTCCCTATGCCGGGATTTACGACCAATCCCGGTGGGAATCCGGACTTCCACCGCTTCCATAAGTTTTCTCAATGTACGCTTGTCCAATGATGCAGAAGGTATGTTTGTGGAGAGCAGACGGACGCCGCAATTAATATCCATACCCACCGCTCCGGCAGAGACTACGCCGGAATCGGCGCAACAGGCCATCACGCCTCCGATTGGCAATCCAAAACCGGCATGTATATCCGGCAAACCAATGACCGGCCCTATTACTCCGGGCAGTGCTGCAGCATCACATAGCTGGCGCAATTCCATCCCTTCACCGGATATACTGCGGCGCAGGTTATCATTTAAAAAAAGAAGGGCATCCACCAGCATTGCTCCCGTTTTAGGCAGCAAGTATCGGTTGGGCCCCTGTAAAATCATTTCAGGCATAGAATCACCCCTACACTTCGTATACCGAAAATGTCATTTCTTCATCTTTTTTTGTTAAGCCAAACATCACGTTGTGCGACTTCAGATTACGATTGAGAAAATCGACGACGCGGTACAGTTCGTCGTTCTTTTTTAGCTTCAGGGTTGCCATAAGTTCCAGTTTACCCCGGCTTTCCATGATTGCCACTCCTTATATGTTACAGTTTAATGGTCCACTCTTTGAGCTTATTGATGAAGTTAAAATGAGTAAGGTCATGCTGAATCGGAGTTACTGATATCTTACAGCTTTTAATTGCCGCCACATCGGTATCTCCGCCGTCTTCCACGTCAATCAGCTCTCCGGCCAGCCAGTAATATGTTCTGCCGCGGGGGTCTTGTCTTTCCTGAAAGGCGTTTTTATACTGACGGACGCCAAGACGGGTAATGGCTACACCCTGCATTTTCTCCCGGGAACATCCCGGCACGTTGACATTTAAAAGCATGTCATTGTCCGGACCTTTTTCAATCAGCACCTGTGCCAGGCGACAGATAAATTCTGCTGCGTATTCATAGCGGGGCTCCCGGTATTCGGTGAGGCTGACTGCGATGGCGGGAATGCCCAGGATAACGCCTTCGATGGCGGCAGAGACCGTTCCGGAATAGAGTACATCTGTACCCAGATTGGCGCCGCGGTTAATACCGGATACGACCAGATCCGGTCTGGCGGGCAAAATTGCTTCCACAGCAAGTTTTACGCAGTCGGCTGGTGTCCCGTTGACAGACCACCCGGTCAAGGACGGTGAATGAAGAAATTTTACTTTTTCAGCCCGCAGCGGCCTGTGCATCGTTATGGCATGCCCTGTGGCACTTTGTTCATGATCCGGTGCCACTACGTATGTTTCAGCTATCTTTTCAAACTCTTTGGCCATTAACTGCAGGCCTTCGGCAAAAATGCCGTCATCGTTCGTTAATAGTACGCGCAAATTAATCCCTCCGGCTGTATCCAGCTTCTTTTTGATTATAAATTATCCACATCCTGCCTGTCAATTTAACCAGCAGTGGAAATGCTAAATGTAAAGTGACTTAATTTAACCAGAGTATAAAAATATCTCTTGTTCAAACACTAAGGGTACAGAGTAAGGAGGTGAATATCTTGAGGACGAAAAGAATTATTAGTGTCATTTGCCTGCTTTTGATTATCTCGCTGGTAGCCGGTTGTACATTGCCGTTTCGCCGGCCAGAGCCACAGCGCCAGCCAGAACGGACACCTACTCCGCAACCGCAAACTCCGGCTCCTCGCACACAACCGGTGCCAGGACAACCGGGACCTGCCGCTATGGATATGGCTAACCGTGTTGCAGATATCGCTACTGACGTGCGAGGCGTTGATGACGCAGTTGTCGTCGTAATTTCCAATCTGGCACTGGTAGGTATTACACTGGACCGTCAAGAAGGAGCCGGCAACGAAGTGGAAGTAAAAAGACAGGTAGCCGAGCGCATTGAAGACCAGGAACCAAGTATCGTTAATGCCTATGTTTCCGCCAATCCCGATATCGTACGCCAGTTAAACGAAATTTCCCGCGGTGTAGCCAGAGGCGAACCGATTAGCGGTTTTTTTGACCAGTTGACAGAAGTACTGCAGAGAATGCGTGCGGAAGATAGTCAAAACTAGAATGCTATATGAGAAGCCTGGCAGGTGCCAGGCTTCTCGTATTTTCTTTCCCCACGGAGTTACTCTGCTATTTCACTGACTAGATGAACAGCCCTGTGTTGCGCCTGAAACATTATTTTCTCTTCGTCCAGTGTGGTCACGGCACCGTCTTCCATGAGAATGGTACCGTTTACCATGACCAGTGTAATGTCGGAAGGTTGGGACGCATACACAAGATGGGCTGTTAAGTCATGTTGCGGAGTAAAATGGGGTCGGTTTAAATTAAACATTATTAAATCGGCTTTCATCTCCGGGGCGACAACACCAACATTGTTAAGAAAAACGGCTTTGGCACTTTCCCGGGTAGCCATGGCCAGCGCTTCCGGCGCAGTAATCATGGTAGGATCCATGTGAACCCCTTTATGCAACAGAGCCGCCAGGCGCATCTCTTCCAACATGTCCAGATTGTTATTACTGGCAGCGCCATCAGTACCCAGACCGACGACGATCCCGCGTTTTAGCAACTGGGGAACAGGAGCTATGCCGCTACCCAGTTTTAGGTTACTGCCGGGATTATGGGCGACATGAACCTGGTTTTCCCGTAAGATATCCATATCCGTTTCGCTAAGATGGACGCAGTGTGCCGCCAGCACCGGCGCAGCCAACAGTCCGGTTTCTGCCAGGAGGGCTGTGGGAGACATTCCGTACTGCTTTTGTATCCTGTTTGTCTCATCTAACGTCTCTGCCAGATGAATTTGCACAGGCACATCCAGCTTCTCCCTGAGTGCGATTACCCGCTTCAGATATTCCGGCGGGCAGGTATAAGGAGCATGAGGCCCTAGCATCGTGGTGATGCGGCCGTCCCCTTTCCCCTGCCAGGTCCCGACAAACTGTTCGCTTTCTGCCAATCCTTTATCGGCCATTTCACCGATACCAACCAATCCTCGGGATAGAACGCCACGGATTCCCGATTCATCCACCGCTTCAGCCACCTGATCCATAAAGAAATACATATCAGTAAAGGTTGTAGTCCCTGATTTAATCATTTCCAAAATAGCAAGCATTGTACCCCAGTAAACGTCTTCCCTCTTTAGCTTCGCTTCCACCGGCCAGATTCTTTTTTCCAGCCAATACATCAGTGGCACATCATCGGCATAAGAACGCAACAGCGTCATGGCCGCGTGGCCGTGGGCATTGACTAATCCCGGAGCCAGGATTTTTCCCCGACCGTTGATGACTCTGTCATAAGTCTGCTGCCATTCCTTTTGCGGACCTACATAAGATATAGCGTTCTCGTTTATGACTACATCAGCATCGGGTATTATATCATAATTTTTATTAACAGTAATAACAGTGGCGCCACGGATTAGAATTTGCATCTTACACATCCTCTCCACATGTTTCCGGGCCATAAGAATGAAGATAAAAGCTGCGCATTGCCCGAATATCATCCTCGCTTAACTCTTCGACAGGTCCAAGCATTTTTGCATATAGGACAGCTTGCGCCGTCTTTTCCACAATCCGGCAGACTTTCAGCGCCTCCGTAAGGTTTGGCGCAATTCCGACCAGTCCGTGACTGGCTAAAAGTACGGCGCTCTTGTCAGCCAAAGCAGACAATGCATTTTGCGCCAGACAATCCGTGCCAGGCAGTGCGTACTCCGCCACGTCAACACCGCCGCCCACAACCTGCACAAAATCTTCCACCACTGGCGGAATAGCAGTCCTTGCAACTGCAAAAGCGGTGGCAAAAGTACTATGTGTATGGACAATCGCGGCACAGTCAGGGCGTCCCCGGTATAATGCGGCGTGCAGCCTCCATTCAGAAGATGGCTTCCAACATCCTTTAAGAACTGTCCCGTTAAAGTTGATTTGTACCAGGTCAGTAGCACATAGGCCGTCATAACTCATCCCGCTTGGAGTAATCCACATGCTTTCATCATCCACTTTTACAGACACATTTCCCCACGTTCCCAATACCAGGTTATCTTCACACATCTGACGGATGATGAATAAAACTTCGTCCCTGTTGTCGGTCATGGCCTGGCCTCCCGGAAAAAGCGGGTTACTTTTTCTGTGTCCGGTTTTGCAATGATGCCGTATTCCGTGATGATTGCTGTAATATAATTTGCCGGTGTTACATCAAAAGACGGGTTGTAGCAGGCTACACCCTCCGGTGCAATCCGTGTCCCCTGAAAGTGGCTGATTTCTGTTTCACAGCGCTCTTCAATGGGTATTTGTTCACCACTTTGCAGTGACAAATCGAAGGTGGAATAAGGTGCTGCCACGTAAAAAGGCACGTTGTGTGCCGCAGCCAGCACAGCTACAGAGTACGTGCCGATTTTATTGGCCACATCGCCGTTGGCCGCAATTCGGTCTGCACCGACAATCACTAAATCTACTTTCTTTTGCTTCATTAAAAAGCCTGCCATATTGTCGGCGATGAGTGTCACTGGTATACTCTCACGGCTTAATTCCCAGGCAGTAAGCCGGGCACCCTGCAGGTACGGCCGTGTTTCATCAGCGAAGACACTTACTTTTTTGTTTTGGCTAACGGCAGTACGGATGACTCCCAGAGCCGTCCCGTAACCCACTGTGGCCAGCGCACCCGCATTGCAATGGGTGAGGATACTGGCTTCGTTGGGGACTAAAGCTGCCCCAAATTCTCCGATACGGTGGTTCACAGCCACATCTTCTGCAGCGATGGCCTCTGCCTCCATAGCCAGTATCCGTGTAAGCTCCGGAACACCCGCCCCGGCCTGCGTCTTGGCCACATTGAGCATCCGCTCCACTGCCCACGCTAAGTTTACCGCTGTGGGGCGGGTAGACTTTAAGCCGTCTGCCGCCTCGGTCAGAATGGAGAAGAACTCCTGCTCATCACCGTGTTCCTCAGCCGCCGCCAGTGCTATACCGTAAGCTGCGGCGGCGCCAATCGCCGGAGCACCCCGGACAACCATGTCTTTAATACATGTTGCGACGCATCGCCAATCAGTACAGTTAACATATTCAACCCGGGTAGGCAGCAGCCGCTGATCCATCAGGCTGAGCTTCCCCTTCTCCCATAGTAACGGGTCCATAATATATCCTCCTAGAGCAGTATCTGACTGCCCAGTGATTGGCACGGACAGTTTCGATCATCGCTGACACGGGGAATCATTTCCATTAAAAGTGTCCGCATCTTTTCAATATTTTCCGCCATCACATCCAACACTTCGTGATGTGTCAGGACAGTGGGGGAAATCCCTGCAGCAAAGTTGGTAGACAGTGCAACAGTACTGTAACAAAGCCCTGCTTCCCGCGCCAAAACAACTTCGGGTACATTTGTCATACCCACCAAATCTCCGCCAAACAGCTTGTACATTTCTATTTCCGCAGGCGTTTCAAAGCGTGGCCCCTCAGCACAGACATAAACTCCGCCTTGCAGTAATTCCAGACCGGCACGTTTGGCAGCTGCCAGCAACTGACTGTTTAAATCCGGACAATACGGTTCAGTAAAATCGGTATGTACAACTCCCGCTTCCCCGCCGTCGAAAAATGTGGCTTCCCGGGCTTTGGTAAAGTCTAAAAATTGCCCCAGCAGTACCATAGCTCCTGGAGGCATCGCTTCATTTAATGATCCTACAGCCGCTGTGGCTACTACCCGGGTAATTCCAAGCTTAACCAACGCAGCAATATTCGCTCTGTAGTTAATCTTATGGGGTGGCGTACCGTGTTTCGTGCCATGGCGAGCCAGAAACGCCACTTTCTCCCCTTGGTATGTTCCCGATGAGAGAAGCGCCTTGCCATAGCGTGTATCCACTTCAAACGTCTCCAGACCTTCCAGCATTTTTGGATCATACACGCCGGTTCCACCAATAATCGCAAGTCGTATATCCATTTCCCTACCCCCTTCAATACCATTCTTTACTTTTTTACTTACTTTTCAATACTTACTTTTAAATACTTTCAATCTAGCTTCCAGCAGGCTGTTCAAAAGCAAGCATAGCGAGGCGCGAGACCTGATGGCTCTGCAGGCGTATGTCTATACGTTGAGGAAGCCAACAGGTTGAGCAACGAAGTCTAGGCACCGCTTTTCAACAGCCTGCCCCGCGTGCTTCCAGCAGGCTGTTCAATTGCAAGCATAGCGAGGCGCGAGACCTGATGGCTCTGCAGGCGTATGTCTATACGTTGAGGAAGCCAACAGGTTGAGCAACGAAGTCTAGGC
>JAGXRM010000038.1 GCA_018335855.1 Clostridiales bacterium | reverse complement strand
TATGGTAATTAAGTAGTGACATTGCCTTAAACAATTCATCGTGTGTGGTAATGATATTCTCAATTTCAGAGCTATCTTTGGCTTCATTAATTGTAATTGCATTAAGCAATACATTTTTGTTAGGCATTGTTTCCGACAACCCTTTAAGCTCAGCAAGTGCTCTGTGAGACCTTGCCAATTGTCGTAAAACCCTTTTCGTCTCAATATCCACATCAGGCGGTAAAAGCTTTATCTGACTCAAAAACCTCACCCCTCTCCTTTTCATTATACAGGTAGTATTTACCTATGACAATAATAATATGAGTAAAAAATAATATATTTTACCCGCGTTTATTATTCGTGAGTGGGTAAGGTGCTCTTAAGAGGTTATATAGTTAGTCGCGAAAAAATCGTCGTAACAGTATTGAAAGCCCCTGGAGTTAAATATAACTCATAACCAGCTCAGATCATGAATGGCTAATTTTGACACCTGGCTAGACTTTAAGTATTGATAGATTTTATGTAAAAAGCTACCATGCTTGGTGTTAAAGGGAGGACTTTTCCTTTTCTGTCTTAGTGGTTTTGAAAGCCGCCCCACGATGGATATCGATCTACAGTGGCAGAAAAAGTTGATGCAATTATATCCCGTATATTTAGCTCATAACTATTGTTTTGAGGCAAGGAAACTGCAGGAAGCCTTGTTCCTGACATTACAAAAACGAGGTACACATTATGAAAGAAGTACATTTCAAAAGGTTTTGGCCTTTGAACAAGATAGCGCAATGAAACAGAAGTGGAGAAATTTTAGTAATAGTATACTGAAAGAGAACGTGGAATTTTCCGAAGTTCTGATGACATTAAAGCTATTTCTTGATCCAGTTGTATCCGCGATACTAAACGAGATAGAGGTTTTTGGATTTTGGAACGCTAAAAGACAAACATATGAGGACGACTCTGCTGTTTAAATTAAAGAATAAATTGACTTATTATAAAAAATATCGTAAAATTTTAATAAGGCCATCTATTATGAGTATAATTAAAGTTAATTTAAATAATTAAAGATAAAGCTTAGAGTTATTAAAATAATCGTCCATATATTTTATTAACTGCTTAAATAATGGGTAATTATTAAAGTCTAATTTAATAAGCAATCTTAAGCTTGAAAGGAAGATGGCTTTGAATCAAAATAGAGCTGGCTTTTTTGTAAGTCAATCAGGTGGCTTTAAGGCCTTTATTCCCAAATCCCTACCTCCTGACCCTCTATTAATAATGGACAATGAGATAATAAAATTGATGTCAGAAGCTGATCGTTGTTTAGGGAGACTCGATGGGATAACAGAAATACTTCCTAACCCAGACCTTTTTGTGGCAATGTACGTAAAAAAAGAGGCTGTACTAAGCAGTCAAATTGAAGGAACACAAGCGTCATTAATCGATGTTTTGGAAGTAGAAGAAGGAAGCGTTGTTAATAATGAAAAAAATGTAGCAGAAGTAGTTAATTATGTAAGGGCCTTGAATTACGGTTTAGAGAGGCTTAAAGAATTGCCACTCTGCTTAAGGTTATTAAAAGAAATTCACAATATACTAATGGAAGATGTAAGGGGAAGTGAAAAAAATCCGGGAGAATTTAGAAGGTCTCAGAATTGGATAGGTCCTGCAGGAAGTACAATTATAACAGCAACATTTGTTCCGCCCACAGTTCATGAAATGATTATAGCTATGGGGGAGCTAGAAAAATTCATTCATGACAATAATGATTTACCCCCGTTAATAAAAATAGGTTTGATTCATGCTCAGTTCGAGACGATTCACCCCTTTCTTGATGGAAATGGAAGAATGGGAAGATTGCTGATAACGTTTTGGTTATGTCAGCAAAAAATCCTGAGTAAGCCGTTGTTGTATTTGAGTTATTACTTTAAAGTTAATCGGACTGAATACTATGACAGATTAATGAATATAAGGTTAAAAGGCGATTGGGAAGGCTGGACCAAGTTTTTTCTGAAGGGTATTTCCCAGATATCAAAAGAATCAACAAATACGGCCAAAGAAATAATCAAGATGAAGGACAAGCACTCTCAAATAATAAGCATAAGTATAAGAAATCCGTCAAACGGGTTAAAGGTACTGGAGAGATTATTTGAACACCCGATTGTTACAGTTAATATGGTAGCTGATATACTTAACGTAACCTATCCAACTGCTAGTTCACTTATTTCTGAACTTTGCGCTCTTAAGCTACTCAGGCATGACCCTACGAAGCAAAGAAACAAAAGATATTACTATAGTAATTATATTGATTTACTACAGGCAGGGACAGAGTTACTTGAAAGGTAAAGCAGTATACTCTTTAGCTTAATAAGGAGGAATGAATAATCATATAGCGGAGAGACAGGGATTCGAACCCTGGTACGACTCTCTGAGACAAAAGTTGTACTTGAAGGTATAACCATAGGCGGAAAAACCCGAGCGCCATCGCTTAGAATTATCTGTTGCCGTAAACTATTAAAGAACGAGCCATCACTGAATATGAATTCTATTAATTCTTTTATCGTCTGCGTCGGATGATATATGCAATAGCACCGATGGTTACCGCCAGCCCCAGCAATATGGGTATCCAGGGGATGCGACGGGACGGCGGTTCTTCCGGAAGAGGCATATTTCCAACGGATTGCGCCGCCTGGTCGATTGCATCCGAAGCGAAAGCTGTGGCTCTTGTCAGTGATTCTCGGGCTTCTGCAGCATTATGGAAGCCCATGCTGTTTTCCGCCGCAATCCATTCCCAGAATAAATGAGCCATAAAGTAGTTTTCCCGTGCATCATTTAATCTGTTTTCGTTGACGGTGGCTGTATTCTGAGCTACAACCAGATTGTCCAGGGCTTCATCCATAGTATTCATGGCTGTTTCGATGAGCGCATAGACCTCATCCTGGATGCCTTTTACCCGTGCTTGCAATTCGCCAGCAGATTGTGTGTGACAAACCAAACAGGCATCTTCGATATGATTTAATGGGCTTGTGAGCCAGTGCTGCGTATAAGTTTGTCCATTCGCTGCCGTCCGCTTTGGCATATGGCAATCAGCACAGGATACACCAAGCTTATGGTGAATGCTATCCCAATAGAGTTCTGCCTCCGGGTGCTGCACTTTGTAGAGCATGGTGCCCGCTTCCGGATTGTCCCAGCCGCCGGTTTTCGTCTGGCGCCAGATATCAGTATTTACGATGTAGTCTGGCATTTCGGCAACTTTCACAAAGGGAAATTCGATCCCTTTTGCCGGAGGGTTCAAGTTGTAGTTCACATGGCATTGGCTGCATACACGGGTACCCATGGGATCCTCTTTGCCGGGGTGAGTCTGCGGCATCCGTTCCGTGGCTTCAATCAGCGCGGGCTGTACAACACGCAGTTCAGGCACATGCGGATTATGGCACTGGACACATGTGATGGGGTTTACAATAATGTTTTGATCCAGTAATTCACCGGTGTTACTGTCGTAGTTAATATTATTGTTCCACTGCCAATAGACGTCACTGCTTTTGCAGAGCATACACGTGGCTGAACGGGGTCGACTGGTACGGACAAAGTCGGTCAGCATGTTGACGTGTGACCGTGGCTCGCGGTAGTCTTCGGCGAAAGGATGCCCTGCCAGCAGTCGTCTCAGAATCGGGTATTCGTCCTGTTTCTGCGGTGTCTGATCGGTCCCTTCTCCTTCCATATAGCTGTCGAATTGGAGTTGGTGGCATTCACCGCAGTTTGCTACTTCAACTCTAACGCCAGTTGGAGTCTGTGGATTTGCAGCATGAGCGTTACCATTTTGGTGGCAGCGGTTACAATCTAACGCAGCGTGGGGGCCAGCCTGATACGGATTTACAACATCGCTATGGCACTGGTCACACGTCTGTGCATTTACTGAGGAGAAAGACAGAAGAAGAAAAACCATTGTGAAAAATAATTTCCTACTCACTAGAAAACCTCCCGTACACGGATACTATCATTCTGAACGGCTAGACGAAAGTCTATACATTTTAAGATGCAGAAAAGGTTCGCATCCATGCCGCCCGCGGTGTATATATCTAATCCCAACAGTACCCTGATTATTGACATAGTCGATAAGTTTTGATATAAAAAGAATGGAAATATGATGCTCGGATAATGATTGTTAAATGATACCGCAACTCAGAAGGAGGAGAATGTGTTGGCTAAGAAACAGTTTAAGGCGGAGTCAAAGAGACTGTTGGATCTGATGATTAACTCAGTTTACACCCATCAGGAGATTTTCTTAAGGGAACTAATCTCTAATGCCAGCGATGCTATTGATAAAATATATTACATAGCGTTAACCGATGATGCTGTCAGCTTCAACAAAGATGACTACTATATTAAAATCACCGTGGATAAGGAAAACAGAATCCTTACGCTTTCTGACACTGGCATCGGCATGACCAAAGAGGAATTGGAAGATAACCTGGGCGTGATTGCCCGGAGCGGTTCTTTGGCCTTTAAAAAAGAAAATGAAAGTAAAGACGGTTTTGATATTATCGGGCAATTTGGTGTCGGGTTTTATTCCTCATTTATGGTGGCAGAAACGGTTACTGTGATTAGTAAGGCGTTTGGCAGCAGTGATGCGTATAAGTGGGAATCTAAAGGCACGGACGGGTATACGGTTGTGCCGACTGAAAAAGAACAGACCGGTACGGATGTAATACTTAAAATCAAGGAAAATACCGAAGAAGAGAATTACGATGAGTTCCTGGATGAATACCGGCTGCGGTCTGTGATTAAAAAGTATTCGGATTTTATCCGCTACCCCATTAAGATGGATGTAACCCGGAGAAAGCTTAAAGAAGGCAGCGGGAACGAATACGAGGACTATGTCGAGGAACAGATTGTTAACAGCATGGTCCCTATATGGAAAAAAAACAAAAACGAACTGACCGGAGAGGATTACGAGAATTTCTATACGGAAAAGCGTTACGGTTTTGACAAACCGGTCAGGTATATCCACATCAGTGCCGAAGGTGCGGTGAGTTACAAAGCCATCTTGTTTATCCCGGAGAAAATCCCTTTTGACTTTTACACCCGAGAGTATGAAAAAGGTCTGGAGCTTTACGCGAATGGCGTTTTGATCATGAATAAGTGCGCTGAGCTGCTGCCGGATTATTTTAGTTTTGTTAAAGGGATGGTGGATTCGGAAGATTTATCACTGAATATCTCCAGGGAAATGCTGCAGCATGACCGGCAGTTAAAACTGATTGCCAAGAGTGTCAGGTCGAAAATCAAGAGCGAGTTGGAGGACCTGCTGAAGAATGACAGGGAAAAATATGAAGAATTCTTTAAGGCTTTTGGCCGGCAATTAAAATATGGTGTATACAGCGATTTTGGCAGTAATAAGGATGTTTTGCTGGACTTGCTGCTCTTTTATTCATCCACAGAAAAGAAGCCGGCCACGTTGTCTGAATATGTGGGCAGAATGGCCGAAGGTCAGAAGTTTATCTACTATGCTGCAGGAGAATCCATTGAACGGATTGAAAAGCTGCCCCAGGCTGAATTCGTAGCGGACAAAGGTTACGAGATCCTCTACTTCACCGATGATGTGGATGAATTCGCTATTAAAATGATTGGTGCCTATAAAGATTTGGAGTTTAAATCCATATCCAGCGGTGATTTAGGTATCGAAGCCGAAGAAAGCAAATCTCCCGACGCTGATGATAACGATATGTTTGCTGAGATGAAACGTATTTTAGCTGACAGAGTTGCCGCTGTCAGAGCCTCAAAGCGGTTAAAGAGCCATCCGGTCTGCCTGTCAAACGAGGGGGAACTGACCATCGAGATGGAGAAAATACTAAACGCCATGCCTAATAACGAGAAGATAAAAGCCCAAAAAGTGCTTGAAATTAACGTGAACCACGATGTGTTTAAATCATTGCAGGATGCATTTACAAATGACAAGGAAAAGTTTAAGCTATTTACAGACCTGCTTTATAACCAGGCACTGCTTATTGAGGGGTTGCCTATCGAGGATCCGGTAGAATTCACCAATAATATCTGGAAAGTATTATACTAGTAACACTGAATGTAAGCGTAAATAAAAATCAGGGTGCCTACATCCTGATTTTTATCGTCGAGGCATTTATTCAACAGCAACATTCATCATCATCAGAACCTCCACAGTTTGGCTCACTTCCAGTGAGCTTGCCAAGAATTATGGCATATGCTCAGCCAACGCCGGAGTGTACGGAGATGGCGGCCGCCGGGCAGTTTGTGGCACAGGCACCGCATTCCATGCAGGCTTCTTTGTTTGCAATGCGGGCTTTTTTATTTTCCATGGTGAAGACCAAGTGCGGGCAGACCTGGGTACAGAGTTCACATCCGATGCACTTCTCCGGATGTAAGGTAAGTGTGGTTACGTCCTTTAAATATACCAATCCCATTTTGTTCTCCTCCTAACCTGTAAAGAGCATTATTTTATACGTGATTACCAAGCCCAGGCCAAGCAATGTCGCTACAGCAATCAAGGGTATGGTGTATAACATTTCTTTCTGAACACCGGAAATCGATGTATAGGTAGTGGAACCGGTGAAATTCAAGGCGGAAAAGGAAGTGATGGATGTTAGAAAAAGAATATTTGCTGCGACAATTAAGGTATTCTCAGGAAAGTTAAACGTCCCATGATATCTGACAGCTAAAGCTGCCCATGCCAGCCCCAACAGCAGCCCTTTTGCGGCAAAACTTCTAAAAGGGATATAGGGGAGCAGAGCCGCGATGCCCAATGTTCCCAAAGCAATCGAGATGGCGTAGGGGATAAGATTATTGGCGCTTTGCAAAAAGACTCTAGAGAAGTTGATTTCTCCCGGAGATATCAGGTTAAAGATAAAAAGCAGGGTAAATAGTATGGGCAAAACCTTGAGCACAACTTTTAATTCAACCGGGATTACGGTGAGACGGTTCTTTAATGTAAAATGTACTTTTCTCATGTCTGTTGTTGCCTTAAGCTCATTGTTGAGAAAACGGGGAAGATCTCTTGCATAAACTGGACCATAGGACACCTTTAAGCCTGTATGTTTGCTGACTTCATGCGCCGCCACCCCGGGCGCTCCCAGCTGGGGCAGGATGATGGTTTTGTGGGAGATGACATTCTTTAACTGAACCAGGTTAATCCTCTTAATGAGCTCATCTGTACTAAAAGTCCCTTTTCCTGCAGCGCACCAGACATTGATGCCTTTGGTATCCAGGACCAAAATCCAGAGGTTTTGCTTAGAAAGCTCTTTTCGCAGGGAATCGAAGGTCAGTTTGTAATTGGCTGTGACCAGCACGGGAGATAGATCATTCGGGTTTCCCACAGCATACAGGCCTGGGTTAATCCTATAATTACTCCGGTTAATGCCAAGACGGACAGCAATGGCACCCAATGTGTCCGCAAATTCTGTTTGTGTTTTTATCTTTGGGATTTTCCCTATCGGTGTATCCATTTCTTCAAGTACCCAGGGAAAGTCAGTGTTTCTGTTAGGATGTGCAGATGGCTCCAGGCTCTCCGTTGCATCGCAGCACGGAGTGGAACAGCATGAGTTTTCTTTTTTCACGTTTCATTCCTCCGTTAGCAACAATTGTTTTCTTGTAATGCTTTCAAAAGTAAGCTGAGACTTTCTGTGACCTGATTTCTTTTTTCAGCAGGGATAGACTGTAAAATGGTTTTATAATAATGGTCGATTGTCTCTTCCATTTCTTTATAAAATTCGATTCCTTTTTGAGTTAATTTTATTATTACATACCGCCTGTCTGTCGGGTCTGCATCCCGCTGCACAAGTCCCTGTTCTACGAGGGTATTAATGGCTCTGCTCATGGTACTGTTATCAAGGTTCAGGAGAGCGGCTAATTCAGTTAAGGAGATTTCTCCAGCGGAGCCAATCTCCCAGATAACCTGCCACTGACTGGCGCTGATGCCGCAACAGGAAGCATTAAATTTATCAAAGAAGTTGATGTTTTTTGCTAAAAGCCGGATAAGCCCACGAAACTGGGCCACATTTGTTTGTGAGTTCACTTTTGATCACCTCAGAAATAAGTGTAACACGAAACAGATGTATAATGCAAGAAACAACGGTTAAGTGGCTGGGAGACCAAAGTTATCTGGGACGAGACGAGAATGGGATTGAAATTAAAATCAACCCCAAGCCGAAACAAGACGATATGGTAAAACCACCAGATTTGCTGCTGATGAGTCTGGGAAGCTGCACCGGTCTGTTTCTTACCCCTGCTATCAAAGAGCTGGGCCTTGACGTTAATGATTTTGAAATTGTGCTCTCAGGAGAAAAAGCAGCTAATCCACCAGCGCTTTTTGATGCTATTAATATTCACTTAAAAGTGTGGGGCAGTGTAACTGAGCCGCAACTAGAGCAGGTGATGATAAAAAGTCACCAGAAATGTTTTATTCTCCACAGCCTGCATCCGGATATCGAAATTAGGACAACATTTGAGATAATGGAATAGTGGGGAAGAAAACTGTACAGGAGGGATTTCTGTGTCGAAACTGGAGTTACTGGATGCGCTTAGGGGTAAACGAACCAAGGCAGTTCCCTGGTTTCCTTATACAGGCGTTCACTGCGCGTATCTGATTGGTGAAAAGGCGGATGACTACTTAAAAGACCCGGATCTGATTGCTAAAGGGGTTCTGTTTACTGCAGAGCGTTACAAGGCTGATGGTATGCCGCTTGTTTTTGATCTGGCTGTAGAAGCATCGGCGTTGGGTTGTGCCCTGGAATGGCACGCTGACAACCCGCCGTCTGTGAGTGGTCACCCTCTGGCTGAACAATCTCTGGCGGAGGCGGGATTGACTGTTCCCACTGCCCGGGATGGACGATGGCCGGTTGTGGTGGAAGCTGGGCAAAAGATAATGCAAAATAAAGGTGACTGGGCGCTCGTGGGCCTGTTTTGTGGTCCTTTAACGCTCGCAGCCCATCTGCGAGGCACAAAGCTGTTCACCGATTTGGTGAAAAACAAGGAACTGGCAGCTGAAATCATCAGCTTTAGCGGTAGGGTAATTGCAGAGTCTGCCCGGATTTATCGAGATATTGGGTGTGAAGTATTGGGTATTGTGGATCCGGTAGCCTCACAAATTCATCCGGATACGTTCCGGGAATTTGTTGCTCCACACTGTCAGGAGGCAATCGACGTCATCCATTCTGCAGAAAGAACATCTATTTTTCTGACATGTGGTGACGCCAGCAAAGTTATGGAAGATATCTGTAAGTTGGGCGTGCACAGCTTTTCCTGCGACGAGCAGGTGAACCTGAATTACGCTCGGGATTTAGCGTTGCATTACGGCCTAGGTTTTTCGGGTAGCCTGAAACTGACAATGTCGCTGATGCTGGGTATGGTGGATCCTCGTGAGGATGCCATTACCAGTCTGTCTGCCGGCGGGTCTACCGGATATGTTCTGGCACCTGGCTGTAATGTGCCTTACAACGTGCCGCCGGAGAATATTGATAAGGTTCTGGATGCTATGGCGTGGCATCAGAAATATTATCCGCACTACCCGGATTTCAAGGGATTTACTAAAACAGGATCCGATTGTTCTGTTCTATAACAGGAGGATATAAGAATGGTTCCTGCAGGGATCTTAAAGGCAATTGAAGCGGAATCCGGATTGGCCCTGCCCAAGGACTCGGGCATTGTTTTCGAGAAATAATTTGCCGAGGTTTAATATATGGAATGCCTGATATAATAAAAGTAAGTATTATGCAAATCCTGAGGAGGCTAATAATATCAATGGATGCAATATATGAAGTTGTGAGCAACAAGTCATTTGATGAGGCAGTGGACGCTGTTATTGAAAGAACCAGTGCAAATGCTTTTAGAGTGCTTCATGTCCATGATGTACAGGCTATGTTGGCCGAAAAAAGCTTTGAGCGGGAACCATTGAAGATTATTGAGGTCTGCAATGCAAAATATGCTCATACAGCGCTGCAGATTGAAGTTACAGTGGGTCTGTTAATGCCCTGCCGGATTAATGTGTATGTAACGGAAGGCAAGGTTGTCATTAGTACGGTCAAACCTATGTATCTGGTGGGTATGTTTGACAAACCGGAGCTACGGAGTTTTGCCGAAGAGGTGGAGGATATTTTACTTAGGATTATTGATGAAAGCAAATAGGATGTTGTAAGCGGAATTGAATTGTTCTTGTCTCTTGTCATATGCTTATTTTAAAGGGGTTTCGCATTGCGAAACCCCTTAATCAGTTTAACTATGAGTTTGCCAAACTACCAATGTTGAATGTGGAAAGGAGCGGCTGGCTCATTGCAAGCTTATGCTAACATCTGCATATGGGATAGTATATTGCCGAAATTATCAAAAGGAATATACGAAATTTTGTTTTGCCGACAGTAGTCAGCAAATTCATTTTTTGCAAAAATCATATTCACTTCGTGAATTACATTTCTGTCGGAATACCCGTCTCCTGCATAAATCAACTTATGTCCGGGAAATTCTTTCCTGTACTTTCGACAGATTGCCAGCTTGCAGTTAGCGCACATTCCGCATGGACAATCGTCCGGCAGAGGGGGGAAAGCCACGGTTAATCGGTTACCATTAAATGAAGTTAAGTTTGAGTACACGGGAATGTTGTGAATGTCGGCATTTTTTAGCATATGCTGTATATAAAAATCCAAACCGTCACTAACAATTGCTAAGGGGATATTATTTTTATTTTAGTATATCCTGCGTAACAGTTCCATCGAAATCGGTCAGAAAGACTGCTTTCATACACTGCAAACCTTTTCAGCTTTCACAATAATTGTGCTTTTGGTAAATGGCTGATCGATTAATAGATCCTTTGCCCATTTCTCGCTGAAATATGGAAGGAGGTAGCTATGCTTATAAACAATTTCAAATCCTGCACAGCGAAGCTCATCACGAAATTCCTCTTCTGTGTAGTACCCATATACTTCCTGCATTTCTTTATCCCAGCCAACATCATAGAAATATTTAGTTAAAAACTCAAAGAGATACGAATTTTCCACAGAAAACGTCCCATCGCTTAATTGCTCATATTGACGTTTAACCAGTTCGTAATCTTTTAGATAGTTATAAAACCGTTTTTCTACCCACTCTTGTTTAAAGCGTATCTGTGTTTTACCGGGAGAAGGTTTAACGCTATCCCGGATAATTACACTACCGCCTGGGCGTAAGACACGGGCGGCTTCTTTTAGGCTGGCAACAACCTGAGACGGGCCTCCCTGGGAAAAGATTTCATGTAATGTGCTGCAGTAGACCACCGCATCCATAGATTCATTCTCTGCGAATGGAATGGTGGTAGCATCTGTACACAGCACGTTTACATTGGGCAGGCCTCTGCTTTTTGATGCTTCACACATCACGGGGTCCAAGTCTATTCCCCAAACGTTACTGGATGGGAAATTATGAGACAGTAAATCGAGGACGACACCGTTACCACAGCCGACCTCCACGATGTTCTGCGCATCTTCAATTAGCGGAAGAATTAACGCTTTCTCAAACTTGCTTCGCTCGAGCCCCTGCATTAATGCCTGGTATTCTGCATGTTGTTGACCGGATTCTAAATGGGTGTTACTACTAACTCTAGACTCCATAAACTTCTCCGCTTCTGTACGTTTTAGTTCAAACTATATTATTATTCGATACTTACTAATAATATTCCTCTTAAATTTTAACACCTTGTTTTTGGCCATTGCAAAGGAAAAAGTTGCTACCTAAGCTAAATGGAAACTCATACCAGCGCAGTTTTCGTATTGACAAAATAATGTTAACACGTTATCATACCAGTATACCCCCAAGGGGTATACTGCAAGCGTTTAAAATTTCTGGAGGTGTAGTGAGGAATGAATTCGTTTTATATTAACACGAACCGTATTTTTAACTCAATAAGAAAATTTGCCTGGTTATTTATTTTGTTAGTTGCTTTTGGCGGTTTGTGGTATCCAAAACTAGGTCTGTTGATGATACCTTTAATGCTTGCACTTGGCGTTCAAGGCTTTTTTAAAGGGAAGTACTGGTGTGGTAATCTCTGCCCCCATGGCAGTTTATTTGATCAGTTTATTATGCCGATAAGTAGAAATAAAAAAATCCCTTCTTTTTTAAAGTCCAAGGTCATGATAGTTTTAGCATTTTCCTGGTTTATGTATATGTTAACCCAAAGGTTAATTAAAGTATTTGCCCTTTTTGGTGCAGCACCTTTTTGGGATAGGCTCGGGTTTATTTTTGTCATGAACTATCTTATGGTAACAATTCTGGGAACAATTTTTGCTCTGTTTGTCAGTTCCAGAACATGGTGTTCTTTTTGTCCTATGGGAACTTTCCAGGTTCTGTCCTATAAGCTTGGCAAATTGATGGGGTTAAATAAGAAGATTGATAAAAAAGTAACTGTCTGCAGCATAGAAAAGTGCCATACATGCGGCAAGTGCGCCCGGGTCTGCCCGATGCAGTTAACCCCGCACCTGGAATTTACTGAGAACAGCCAGTTTGAAAATGAAATGTGTATTCGTTGTGCTACCTGTGTTGAAAACTGCCCGGCGGGAATCCTTATTTTGTCTAACACAGAAGATGGGTTGAAGGTTGTCAGTGAACAAGACTTGACTGGTTATGAAAACCGACAGTCAATCAAAGCGCAAATAGTTTCTGTTAAGGAACTGCAGGATGACATAAATGAATATATTTTAGCATTTAAAAGTCCTCAAAAAGTAGATTATCAGCCCGGACAATTTATGCTGATTAAAATTCAGGATAAACCTTTACTCTTCCGTGCGTTTACGATTGCATCCAACAATATTGACGGGAAAACAGTCAAGATTATTATTAAAAGAGAGCCTGGTGGATACGGCAGCGAAATCATCTTCAACAGATTCAAAGAAGGAGATATGGTTGAGCTGGAAGGTCCCATGGGGAATGAATTGATTGTGGATAAGACAGCACAAAAGGTGTTGTTTGTAGCAAACGGAATTGGTATCACGCCCTTTATTCCGCTGACTAAAGATCTGTTGACAACTACAAACAATATTAAGGAAATTACCCTGATTTATGGTGTGCGCTATGAAGACCAGTTCATTTATGATAACTATTTTAAGGAACTGGAAGCTGAACATAATAAGTTCCGCTATATTAAGGTGGTATCCAGACCTCATAATGAAGCGGAGCATAAAAAGGGATATGTTACAAACATAATTCGGGAAATGGATCTGATTGGTTATAAGGTGTATATTTGCGGTACTAAAGCAATGACTCTTGACACCTTGCAACTGTTACGGGATAAGGGCGTTGAGGAAGAGGATGTATTCCATGAGGCCGTATAAGCCAAGGCATGGAGCTTAATAAACCAAAGGGGCTGACCTGATTTTCAGGTCAGCCCCTTTAGCCTGCACGCTTCAGTTCATACGATTAGGTAGCATCCGTAATCACTATTTTAATAACTTTTCCCCGAATTCCTGACACTGTAGAATCGTATCTTTGTCGGGATTCCACGTATTTATTTAACAAGAAATTAATTTTTTTTATTTTTGCGGGAAGGAGATTTATTACACTTGTCGAAATTGATTAAGACCACTACTCATCATTGATGAGCAGCGGTCTGGTTGTTTAGTATTTTGCAGCTCAAAGAAAGGGGTAAGCGACAGTGAGTAAAAACATGACAGAAATCCGCTGGCATGCCAGAGGGGGTCAGGGAGCAGTAACTGCGGCCAAAATGTTGGCGGAGATGGCTTTGTGTAAAGGTCTTTTTTTTCAGGCTTTTCCGGAGTACGGACCTGAAAGAATGGGCGCGCCCATACAATGTTTTAACCGTGTGAGCGATGAACCAATACGTACTTACTATAGTGTCACTCAGCCTGATATTGTGATGGTTGTAGATCCTTCCTTATGCGATGTGATCGATTTTACATCCGGCATGGCTGCAGGTGCTCAGGTTGTTATCAACACCGGAGAGTGTCCTGACACGATGAAGGAAAAGTACAAGCTTTATGATTACAAGGTAGCAACCGTGGACGCAATCAGGATTTCAACGGAAACCATGGGCAGATCGATGCCCAATATTCCCATGTTAGGGGCACTGTTGAAAATCAACGGACTTTTTTCGTTAGAAGAAGCGAAAAATTTTACAGAAGATTATTTCGGCAGTAAATTCCCTCAAAAGGTAATAGAAGCAAATATCAAAGCACTGGTACGCGCATTTGAGGAGGTGCAGGTTAAATGAGTAAATCCTGGGATGTGTCAGAAATTTCAAAGTGGGGCTGGTCAAAGCATCCAGTGGGGGCTGTGATTCCCGAACCTGCCACCACAAATCGCTACGTTACAGGCGGCTGGCGTTCTTTAAGGCCTATTCTTGATTTGGAGAAGTGTGTACATTGTTTTATCTGCTTCATATTTTGCCCCGATAGTTCTATTTTGGTTGAAAATGAAAAGATGGATGGGTTTAAGCTGGAGCATTGTAAGGGCTGCGGTATTTGTGCCCAGGTTTGCCCGAAAAACGCCATTCACATGATGAATGAGGCGGAGGCGCTGGGGTTGGAACAATGCTTGCTGCCGGATGATGATAAGAAAGATAAAAAAGAAGATAAAAGCGCCTAAGCGTGCAGGAGGAGGATTTTAATGACCAAAGTAGCGGCTATGGTTGGCACAGACGCAATTGCTGAAGCCATGCGACAAATTAACCCGGATGTAGTGCCTGCTTATCCTATAACACCGCAAACCTCGATTGTGGAGACATATGCTCAGATGGTTGCTGATAAACTGGTGGATACGGAAATGATTAACGTGGAGAGTGAGCATAGTGCACTTAGTGCTGCTATCGGCGCTGCCGCAGCCGGGTCCCGTGTAATGACAGCAACATCTTCTCAGGGACTGGCATTAATGTGGGAGATGCTTTATATTGCTTCCGGTCTGCGACTGCCGATAGTAATGACCAATGTCAACCGGGCTCTGTCTGCTCCCGTTAACATCCATTGTGACCACAGTGACAGTATGGGAGCCCGTGATGCCGGTTGGATACAGCTTTACTCAGAGGATGCTCAGGAAGCGTATGACAATATCATTCAGGCTGTCCGTATTGCCGAGCACCCCGATGTGCTTCTGCCGGTGATGGTTTTAATGGACGGATTTATTATCAGTCACTCTCTGGGGAGGGTGGAACTGCTGGAAGATCAACCGGTTAAGAATTTTGTGGGTACGATTCAACCGCCATACTCTTTGCTTGATACGAAAAATCCGCCGAGCTTTGGCGCATTTGACGGACTGCACGGTTATTATTTTGAGGTTAAGCGCGCTCAGGCTCAGGGGATGTTGAATGCCTCCGCCGTAATTAAAAAAGTCGGGACTGAATTTGCGGGCATCTCCGGACGCAGCTATGATTTTTTTGAGACATACAGGCTTGAAGATGCGGAATATGCCATTATTGCTTTAGGCTCCGCAGCCGGTACTGCCAGAACAGCTGTTGATGAGTTAAGGGAACAGGGTGAACGGGTCGGTCTGTTAAAGCTGAGAATGTTCAGGCCGTTTCCAGCGCAGGAATTGGTGGATGCGCTCTCTCATATAAAGGCGGCTGCTGTTTTAGACCGTTCTGACACATTAGCCGGCAGTATAGGCGGCCCCGTTTTTGTGGAATTACGCTCAGCTTTTTACGAAGCGGAGAAAAAACCCCGCCTGTATAATTTTATTTACGGCCTTGGCGGCCGCGAGTTAGATATTAATATGATGAAGCAAACAGTTGAAACGATTCAAACCGGCATGTCTGACGGTGTTGTGCAAAGTAGCGTAGCTTATCTGGGGGTCCGGGAATAAATGGCAAAAATAATGCAAACTGAACTACGCTGGAGGGATTAGCATGGCCATAAAATTAAGTGAGATCGTTAAACAGAAAGAGTTGCTGGCCGGCGGGCATCGTATGTGCGCCGGGTGTGGCGCACCTATTGCAGTACGGCAAGTGCTTCATGCCGCTCCCCAAGATGCCCAGATTGTTGTTAGCGGTGCGACAGGTTGTCTGGCCGTTTCCACAGCAATATATCCGTACAGCGCTTGGCAGACATCGTTTATACACAGCGCTTTTGAAAATGCTTCGGCGACCATTAGTGGCATTGAGGCTGCCTATATCGCTTTAAAAAAGCAGGGTAAAATCGGCAAGGACTTTCGTTTTGTGGTGTTTGGCGGAGACGGGGGAACTTATGATATCGGCTTCCAGGCGTTATCCGGGATGCTGGAACGTGGTCATCGTGTACTGTATGTGTGTTATAATAATGAAGCATATATGAATACGGGCACTCAGCGCTCAGGCGCAACCCCCATGGGCACCTGGACCACCACATCTCCTTACGGGAAGGGTAGTTCTGGTAAAACACAAAACCGTAAGGATTTGACCGCTATTGCCGCAGCACATAATATCCCCTATGTGGCTCAGGCCGCTGTGCATCACTGGCGCGACACGGTTGCAAAAGCGCAAAAAGCTTTCGCAGTGGACGGGCCTGCATTCCTTAATATTTTGGCTCCCTGCCATCGCGGTTGGCGCTACCCCATGGAAAAAACGATAGAATTAAGTAAGATGGCCACAGAAGCTTGCATCTGGCCTCTCTATGAGGTGGAAAACGGTGAATGGCGACTGACTGGTAAAGTGCAAAATAAACAAGAATTAAGGGGATACTTGAAAGTACAGGGACGCTTCAGCCATCTTTTTAAGCCTGAGAACGAGGGCGTCATTGAACAAATGCAGGAGT
The DNA here is from genome assembly GCA_018335855.1 of Clostridiales bacterium. Taxonomy (GTDB): domain Bacteria; phylum Bacillota; class Dethiobacteria; order Dethiobacterales; family Dethiobacteraceae; genus UBA7523. The sequence goes on along the minus strand of JAGXRM010000038.1, from coordinate 180,128 downwards.
TTGTAGACCAACAGTGGGAAGCGTTGCTGGTTCGCTGTGGTGAGAAGTAAGCAACACATTAAAGGAGGTTACCAATTTGAGTATCGAAAAGAAACTTAGTGAGATCGGTGTGGAACTGCCAACGGCAGCAAGTCCTGTAGGTGCTTATGTGCCAGCCGTGCGCTCGGGGAAACATATCTTTACGTCAGGGCAAGTGCCTTTGGTAAACGGTGAAATCAAATACGCTGGTAAGGTAGGCGTCGATGTCAGTGAGGAAGACGCTTATCAGGCAGCTAAGATCTGCGTGATTAACTGCCTTGCAGCAATCAAAGGCCTGACAGGCAGTCTGGATGGGATTAAACAGATTGTTAAGGTAACCGGATTTGTAAATAGCGCTCCTGATTTTACCGCCCATGCCAAAGTGGTTAACGGCGCCTCAGAATTTCTGGGACAGTTGTTTGAAACTGGTCATGCCCGTGCAGCTGTAGGAGTGGCAGCATTGCCTCTCAATGCGGTTGTTGAAGTGGAAATGATTGTCGAAGTAGAATAATTAAAAGAACTTGCTTTTACAAACGCAGTGAATGCTGCCAGCATTCACTGCGTTTTATTGGGAAATATATAAAAATCAGGAGTGCAAAGTTTTGTTGACAAAAAAAGCTCAGTTAGATATAATTAAAAACAATATTTTCGCTATTTTGTAAACAGCAATGCCAGGGAAAGTAACCCGTAATTTGTTTTTCAGAGAGCCGGTGGAAGCTGTGAACCGGTAAACGCTACGGATGAAAGTCCCCCTGAAGCTGCCCCCCGAAAGTACAAGTAGGCCGGGCCGGAGCTGTCCGTTATCAGCAGGTTTAACCTTGAGTTCGGCTTAGCCGAAAGAATAAGGGTGGTACCGCGGAGGAAATCCTTTCGCCCCTTAACATGTAATAATGGGCGGCTGGATTTTTTTATATACATTTAATTATTTCTGGTTGTTTTGCGGTTGTGTTGGAAGCGATAATGCTAAATGCCCAGGGCTATATTTCGGCGGGTTATCCAGAGGTTTCGCTCCCTTGTCGGTAACGACGGAGTGCCTATATATACTTAATCGTCCTGAATAGCGCTGGGACAAGGTATTGATAATCTGAAAAAGGGGTTGACATAATGAAAATTTCCGGCGCACAAATGGTCATGGAGGCCTTAAAACACGAGAATGTTGATACCATATTTGGGTATCCCGGCGGTAATGTCCTAAACCTCTATGATATGCTTTATGACACGGACATTCGCCATATTTTATCCAGGCACGAGCAGGGTGCGGCGCATGCTGCGGACGGATATGCACGTGCCACAGGAAAGCCAGGGGTGGTTCTGGCCACATCCGGTCCCGGGGCTACCAACTTGGTTACGGGCATTGCCGCCGCCTATATGGATTCTGTTCCTATGGTCTTTATAACCGGGCAGGTTGCGATTCCCTTAATTGGCACCGATGCTTTCCAGGAGGTTGACATTACAGGGATTACGCTCCCCATTACAAAGCATAATTTTCTGGTCAAAGATGTGCGTGAATTGCCTACAATTATTAAGCAGGCTTTTTACCTGGCCACCACAGGCAGATGCGGCCCCGTACTGATTGATATTCCAAAGGATGTACAGCAGGCTGTTGCAGAGTTCCGTTATCCTGAGAATGTATCCATTCCGGGGTATAATCCAACCTATAACGGTCATCCCGGACAAATATCCAGAGGTGCCAGAGCTATTGCCCGTGCTAAAAAGCCTGTAATTTACGCAGGAGGCGGAGTAACAAATTCCGGTGCCTACGAAGAGTTGTTGCAGTTGGCTGAACAGTGCGGAATTCCCGTAACGACAACACTAATGGGTCTGTCCGCTTTTCCCGGAAATCATCCCCTGGCGTTGGGTATGCTGGGAATGCACGGAACGTACTGGGCAAATATGGCTGTTAGTAACGCCGACATGATTCTTGCCGTGGGAGCGCGGTTTGATGAAAGGGTAACAGGGGACGCCAAACGTTTTGCCAGTAAAGCAAAGATTGTTCATATTGATATTGATCCGGCGGAAATAGGGAAAAACGTCCAGGTTGACGTCCCTATTGTGGGTGATGTTAAGCTTGTTCTAACGGAACTGCTGAAAAAATTGGGGCCATCAGATACAGGTCCGTGGCTGGAAAAAATCGCGAAGTGGAAGGAAGAAACTCCTCTCAGCTATTCGCAGGATATGAATGGCGAAATATCTCCACAATTTGTTATTGAAAAAATTTATGAAAAGACACAAGGGAAAGCGTTGATTGCGACGGAAGTGGGCCAGCATCAGATGTGGACTGCTCAGTATTACAAGTTTACGCGGCCGCGTTCCCTGGCTTCCTCGGGTGGATTGGGTGCGATGGGATACGGATTCCCTGCATCTCTTGGCATGCAAGTCGGGCGTCCCGACGAATTGGTATTTTGTATTGCCGGAGATGGCAGTTTTCTGATGAATTCCCAGGAACTTGCTATGGCTGTGGAATACAATATTCCTGTTAAAGTGGCAATTATTAATAATCAATGCCTGGGAATGGTCCGCCAGTTGCAGCAATTTTATTGTAAGGGCCGATATATTTCCGTCGATTTGCAACAGGTGCCTGATTTTGCCAAAATGGCTGAGGCCTATGGTGCATTAGGCCTGCGTGTCGAGAAGCCGGCGGATGTCGTGCCTGCCATAGAAGAGGCATTGGCGTTTAGCGGTCCCGCAGTCATCGATTTCAGAGTTATGTCTAATACCAATGTTTTTCCCATGGTTCCACCTAATAGTCAAATTAACAAAATGATAAAGGGGGAACAAAAATGAGATACGTCTTAGCTGTACTGGTGGAAGATAAGCCCGGTGTGCTCGTCAGAGTGGCAGGCCTTTTTTCCCGGAGGGGTTATAATATTGAAAGCCTTGCTGTGGGAAAAACCGTTGAGCCGATGGTGTCTCGGATGACCATCGAGGTGGAAGCCGATGAAAAGATTTTAGAGCAGATTATTAAACAGCTATATAAATTAATCAATGTTTTAAAAGTGTCCAACCTGACTCAGGAGCCTTCAGTGGACAGAGAACTGGTGCTCATAAAAGTAAGTGCAGATGTTGGCAACAGGGCTGAAATTCAGCAAATCGTGGAAACGTTTAGAGCTAAAATTGTTGATGTCGCTTTAAATTCGATAATTATCGAAGTTACGGGCAACCAGGAAAAGATTGAAGCCATTACAATGTTGCTTTCACAATACACCATCCTTGAAGTTGTCAGGACGGGGAAAATTGCAATATTGAGAGGCAGCAAGACAATAAAATAACTGAGACACGGGCTACAGAGGGGTTGTCTGCATGGATGCAAGGGTAAAGCTTATGGGATTGACCAGGGTGATTTACGGCCTTCTGGGTCTAACCGGAGGGCTGCTGATTTTTTATTTTAATGATCTGCAACAGGCCATATTAATTAATGGTATTTTAGGAAGCATAGGGCCTTTTGTTTTTCTTTCCGTGAGCGCCTTGGGCATCGCAGCTTTACGTGCAAAAATGGATAAGCGGAAACTGCTACTGCTGATTCTGGGCGTAACATTGATTATGTTAGGGATCCGTTAGAATTGCAACAAATCTGAAGAGTATATATAACGTTTTATCGGGATTGTTTTTACAATTGAGGTGAAGTCGAGCATGAAAATGAGCGGGATCCAAATAGTAGTAGAGGCTCTGAAGAAAGAGCTTGTGGATACAGTATTTTGTTATCCCGGAGGTACATCGGATAATGTGGTTAATCAGTTAACCGAGGCCGATATCCGGTTCGTTATGTATTGTCACGAGCAGGGTGCAGCCCATGCTGCAGACGGTTATGCAAGAGCCACGGGGAAACCGGGTATCGTCTTTAGCACATCCGGTCCGGGATCAACCAGCCTTGTAACTGGTATAGCCACTGCCTATATGGACTCTGTCCCCATGGTGATTTTCACCGGCCATGGTATGTCAGCAAATAGTGTTAACGATGCCTACAAAGATGTGGATGTCTTTAGCATCACCTTGCCAATCACAAAACATAGTACAGTGGTTGAATCGGTTTCAGATTTGCCCCGTACGATCAGAGAAGCTTTTCATTTGGCAACAACGGGTAGATGTGGACCTGTTCTTATTGATTTACCCATCCACGTCCAGATGGACATCGGAATTTTTAGGTATCCGAAAAATATTTATATGCGCGGTTATAATCCTGTCTACAATTGTCACCCGGGCCAGGTAAACAAAGTGGCAAAGGTTCTGGCCCAAGCTAATAAGCCAGTTATTTATGCCGGTGGCGGAATTATTTATTCAGGTGCGCATGAGGAATTACGGCAGTTTGCTGAAAAATTTAGCATTCCTGTAACTACGACACTAATGGGTTTGTCAGGATTTCCCACGGGGCATCCTCTGGCTTTGGGAATGCTGGGCATGCACGGTACTTATTGGGCCAATATGGCAGTAAATGAAGCAGATGTAATTATTGCAGCCGGTGCTCGTTTTGACGACCGTGTTACAGGCAGAAAAAGCGATTTTGCTAAGGATGCCACAATCATTCATGTTGATATAGATCCGGCAGAAATCGGGAAAAACGTTCGTGCTGATATTCCCATTGTCGGAGATATCAAGCAGGTTTTAACACAATTACTGAAAAAGCCCGGGCCTGAGAATACAGAGCCTTGGCTGGCGAAAATTAATGAATGGCGGCGCTGTGCTCCCATGCGCTACTGTCAGGATGCGGATGGCGAAATTTGCCCACAGTTTGTTATTGAACAGATCTATGAGCAAACAGAAGGCAAGGCATTAATCACAACAGAAGTAGGACAGCATCAAATGTGGACGGCGCAGTACTATAAATTTAATAAACCACGCTCTTTTGCGTCATCGGGTGGACTGGGTACCATGGGCTATGGGTTTCCCGCTTCAATCGGAGTTCAATTAGGTTGTCCGGATGATGTTGTTTTTTGTATCGCCGGAGACGGTAGTTTTCAGATGAATATCCGGGAACTGGCCACAGCCGTAAAGTATTGCCTGCCTGTTAAAGTTGCCATTATTAATAATCAACATCTGGGCCTTGTCAGACAATGGCAGGAGATGTTTTTTCACAGCCGTTATTCTTCGGTTGTTCTTCAAAAAGGCAGTCCGGATTTTGTTAAACTGGCTGAGGCTTACGGTGCTTTGGGATTGAGGGCGCAAAAGCCGTCTGAAGTTATTCCTGTGCTGCAAAAAGCGCTGAGTACGCCAGGCCCGGTCGTGATAGACTTTAGAGTGAAGACCGGGGAAAATGTTTTTCCCATGGTGCCTCCCAATTGTCCAATTAATGAAATGGTTACAACCGCAAAGTAGCGGCGGAGGTGGTGTATGGATATCAGGATAGCATTCATGGCAGTGCTCAGGATCACATTTGGCTTAATTAGCTTGGTAGCCGGTCTACTGATGCTAAAAAAAGATATTGCCTTTGCCGTACGTGCCAACGGAATTATTGGCAGTATAGGACCATTTATTTTTCTGTCAGTCAGTGCCTTGGGCATCGCAGGGCTAAGCAGTTCTCTAAATCCAGTTAATCTGATGATGTTGCTGACAGGGATTGGGTTTGTATTTTGGGGAACACGTTGTTAGCATAACAAAAAGATAGTATAAAACGTTCAAGGCCTAAGGCCGGGAACGTTTTATTTTTTTATCTCTCTGGACGCTCCGCAGTTCTTGTAACACTTCCAACCCGCATTACATATTTTAATTGTGGGAGTGATGAAAAAATGGTCATTGTGCTACATAAGGAAGACTGCCCGGATATTCCGGAACACAGCTTGCATGTGAAAGTAAAGAAGATGGATGATCTGGTTGATGAGGTGTTTTCTTTGATGCAGAAATATAAAATTCCTTTTCATCATGTAGAGCCTCATAATCGGAACTGCCCCGGTTTAAAATTCCCGCTTGAAGAATTGGAACATAAGCTTTTTATTCTTGAGCATTAGGAGGTGAATGAGTGAGAATTTCTTCAGAAGCTCCGTCGGCTATCCTTATGTTATTTGGAGGAGCCATTTGGATTACCTGTTTAGTCTTGCTGGGCTGTTTGCTGGGAGGCGTACCTCTTTTTTGATGTTATGGATAGAATAGTACCAAATACCGGAAAGATTTCCGGTATTTTTTTATCCTGGAGGAAATAACGATTTGCATTTGCAAATCGGCAGCGGTATACAGTACTGCAAAAGCGCGCGCTGAGGGAACTGAATAAGCGCACCTTTCTTGGTTTTTAGAAAAGAAAAAATTTCAGTTTTTTTTCGTTTTAAAAAAGGTATTTTGGAGAAATGATAGAAATACTTATCAAGGTGCTACTCATCAGTGATGAGCGGCTAGAAAATAAAGGGAGTGAATTTTGTGGACCCTTATAAGGTAAAGATGTTTAAAAGGGACCCATATGTGCTAAAAGCCCCTCTTATGGGAAAGCTGGTAGCAGTGTTGGACGGAAAGTTTTCTAGCCGTGGTTTACAACTCATATCTCAACCATCACGGGTAATTTGTAAGAATGAGGTTCATGAGCTGATCATTGCTGTTAAAGATGCGCGACCGGGAGACAGAGTGGATTCCATTGCGTACCTGGGATTCGTCGAATTTCAAAACGGCGGCGTTATGGTTTCAGGAGACACAATTATGATTGACAATGAAGTCATCGGGACTGTCTGCGGCTTTGATGAAACTCATATGCCTAATCACTTAAATATTGTGATTCACGGACAAGCACTTTCCGGAAGTGAAAGAGATTTACAGATTGGTCAGGATTTACAGTGTTGTAAGAAATAATTTAAAAAGGAGTGTTTAGAAGTGTTTAAGTATCAAATTTATAAAAAGCTGCAGGCTAATATCCCCGCCATCTATAAAGAGGCGAAGGATGCCGCTGCAGAAATTGGTATTCCCGATGATTTGAAAGGTACGTTTGGTTTAACCGGTGCAATATCCGGTTGTCCCGCACCCTTGCGTGACGATATTGCACATTTTTGTGAGGAAGGCGGCAAGAAAGTTATCCCCCTGGCCAAGTTAGTCGATGATATCAGGGAACTGATTAAAGGTTTTTATGGGGATGAATATGATTGCGCTCCCGTCAACACCTGTGAGGCTGGTCTTTGGACAGCCTATGATTGTCTGCTTACCCCTCCGAATCTTGGCCGCGGTGATAATTACCGGACCCGCTACTTAGCTCCTTTGGAAAAGCATTTACATCACCATGGAGCATACGGTCGCCCGTTTCCTCCGAAGTATAAAGATATTTTTGCTGACCGCGGATCGTCTGCAGGTGAGCTAGGTTTTTATGGTAAAAGACAAAATAACATGGACACCGTCATCGTTCCCATGGAAGGTGCAGAGTATCCTGTGCACGGCATCAAGTATTGGCCTGTACCTTTGTTAACAGGGGTCGATGCTGAAAAAACCGTGGCAAAAATGGAAGAAGTGGCACAGCGTCATGCCGATCAAGTGACTGGGTTTGCTTCTCTTGGCTATGAAACGCCGGGGTACGGTTATGGACAAAAAGATGAAAACGGAGTTCCTCTTTTACAGAAAGGTTTGAGCCGTTTGGCTCAAAAGTGGAACGTTCCCTATATTGTTGATAATGCCTGGGGCATTCCTTTCGTTGGTACTGACATCCGGAAGACCGGCGCAGATGTGATGATTTACAGCATGGACAAGGCAAGCGGCGCCACAACCAGTGGCTTGATTATCGGCAAGGAAGAATATATGGTGCCGATTCGCCGGGCTATGGGGATGCATGGCGATCGTTGGGGCACAACCGCATCTTACGGAAAAGCAGCCTACGTTACTCAGGATCCCGGTAAAGAAGCACTGCTGGGCCAAATTGCTGCGCTGCGTGTGCTGAAGGATGCGCCGGAGGTGCTGACCAAGCCTGTTGATGACTTCTATGATATCATTGAGCAGGAATTCAGTCAGTTGGATGCGAATCTGCGTCAGGGAATTATCTTCAACAAGAGTTATAACTCGACAGCAATTGAAGTCAATTACGAAGGAACTTGGGCTGATGGCTCAGGGATTCCCATCTTCTCCATTGAAGATATGTATGCGGGCTCCAATCTTCTCCAGACCGGTTTAGCTCAAATGGGTGTAATTCCCACCATCGCCTATGATGCCAATATTTATATTTCACCGGGTCTTGGCACAACGGATGAAAAGGGCCAGATCATCGAAGAGAGAGCTCGTTACGCCGTGAAAGCATTAGTTAAGTTGATTGAGATTATTACAAAGTATGCTTATAACTAAAGTTTTTGGCAGTTAATTTTCCGGTGGTCATGCAGATATCCAAGTATTTACTTGAGTTTTAATGCATGGCCGCCGAAATTTATTACAGATACCGCAAACAGGAAAAACTAACTATTTTAACACGGGGGTAGGTACCTATGATAAACGTAGTAGTAGTAGGCGGAGGATGGGCAGGCTCTGCGGCAGCTTTAGCTGCTGCCAAGGCAGGCGCACATGTCACACTGGTTGAACGTACTGATATGTTGCTTGGAACCGGACTGGTAGGAGGGATTATGCGTAACAACGGGCGCTGGACAGCGACCGAGGAAGCAATTGCTATGGGTGGCGGCGACCTGTTTGAGGTAACAGATAGCGTTTCAAGGCATACGAATATAGATTTCCCCGGACACAAGCATGCATCATTATACGATGTGGCAAAAATTGAACCGGCAGTACGGCAGTTATTGGAAAGTAAAGGGATTCGCCTTATCTGTATGAGTGCAGCCAAAAACGTTGAAATGAACGGGAAGAAAATCGCAGCAGTTGTCCTTGCCGACGGAACTAAATTGGAAGCGGATGTATTTATAGAGGCTACCGGTACAGCAGGCGGTATGGCTAACTGTACAAAGTACGGCAACGGCTGTGCCATGTGTATTCTACGCTGTCCTACCTTTGGAGGCCGTGTCAGTATTGCTGCTAAAGCCGGCGTCGAAGAGTTTATGGGTATTAAAGAAGACGGCACTATCGGTGCTATGAGCGGTTCCTGTAAACTGCATAAAGAGTCACTGGCACCGGAAATCCTTAAGGAATTGAATGCCAAAGGTGTTGCTATCATTCCTATTCCGGAAAAAATGCGGAAAACCGGTTCCATGGAGAAGAAGGCTTGTCAGCAATATGCTCTGCCTGAATTTGAGCAAAATATTATTTTGTTGGATACAGGTCATGCGAAGCTCATGACTTCCTACTTTCCCCTGGAAGCATTACGCCAGATTCCCGGCTTTGCTGAAGCACGCTATGAAGACCCGTATGCCGGTGGCACAGGGAACTCAATGCGTTATCTCGCTCTTTCACCCCGCGACAACCATCTCCAGGTACAAGGCGTGGATAACCTGTTCTGCGGTGGGGAAAAGGCAGGCCTGCTGGTAGGACATACCGAGGCTATTGTCACAGGTACCCTGGCCGGATACAATGCTGTATGCTCGGCAATGGGAGTAAAGATGCTGGAAATTCCGCGCAGCCTGATTATCGGTGAAGCGATTGCCTGGGTGAAAGAAGAAATGGCGACCCCGGGAGGAATGGGCAAGAAGTATACCTTCTCAGGTTCTGTTCTCTTTAATGCACTGAAAGACAAGGATCTGTATACCACGGAGAAATCGGTAGTTGAAAATCGTGTTGCTGAAGCAGGGTTGACTGGGATTTTTGCAAAAACACCCACTAACTAACTGACGGGCAGAGACAACTTCTGTTTTCTCTGCCTGAAATATACAAAAGATTTTAAATTGTCCATTATATTCTGGCGGCACCGGCTATGCGGTAATAACAGAAAGGGGGCTTGGAGACGGGGAGTGTAGCTATCTTAGTTTTAAAAAAATAAAAACGTCTAGGAGGTTGCTAACTTATGGATGGAGTAGTTCTTACTGCCTCTCACTGGATTTACCTGCTTTTTATTGTTATCGTCGTTATTACAATGGTTCTCAGACGGGATGTTGTGTTGCCTTGTTTAATTGGTATCTTTACCATCGGTCTTCTCTATTCCCAGGGTTCATTTGTGGCGAGAATCGTTTTTGCCATTCAGTCATCATTTAATGCACTGATGATTGCCGGTATGGACTTGTTTGACATCATGTTGGTCATAGCTCTGATGGTGGCGATGCTAAAAGCGATGCAAAAGCTGGGATCGGACTATCTGATGGTTTCTCCGGCCCGCAAGCTCATGGTGAACCCGCATCTTAGCTTTTTTGCACTGGGCAGTGTTATGTATGTCTGTGCTCTCTTTTTCTGGCCTACTCCTGCTACAGCTCTGGTTGGTGTTATGCTGATTCCCGTTGCTGTAAAAGCAGGCCTGCCTCCCATGGCAGCTGCCATGGCCGTTAACATCTTTGGACACGGGGTTGCTTTATCGGGAGACCTTGTCATCCAGGGCGCACCTGGTTTGAGCGAACGCTCGGCAGGACTTGCTTCCGGGTCTATGCTGGGTAATGTTGCCATTCTTTCCTGGGTGACAGGTATCGTTGCAATTTTAGTTGCTTACTTCATGATGCGTAAAGAGATTACCATCAATTGTGCCAAAGTGGCAAGCGGTGAACTGGCTGCCTGCAGCGAACTGGTTTCAGCGGCTGAGCCGAAGGTAAGGAAAGATAATAAAGCGGTTATCAGTGCTATTGTGGTGCCTGCTGTGTTCATCTCCATTATTATCCTCATGATTTCTTCTAAGTTTATTGAAGCGATGCCCCATATCCGTGGTGGGGATGCAACCGCTTTGTTGGGCGGAGCTGCTGTTGCCATGCTGATTTTCAACAGTGTTCTCGAAGAGGGCCATTACGCTCTGGAGTCGATTGTGGGACATTTGCGTGAGGGTATGGGCTTTGCAATTAAAATTTTCGCTCCTGTTATTCCCATTGCCGGCTTTTTCTTTCTGGGTGCCGGTGCGGCGGCGGATATTCTAGGCGAAGGCGCTCCCAGACTGCTTTTTGATTTGGGCACCAAATTGGCTACCTCTTTGCCGATGAATAAATTCGCACTTTCTTTCGGTAACATGTTCATTGGTGTAATTACCGGTCTTGATGGCTCCGGATTTTCAGGCCTGCCCCTGACTGCCAGCCTGGCCCAATCCATTGGCGGCGCGGCTGGTGTCAGTGTGCCTGCCATGGCAGCTATCGGTCAAATGGGTGCTGTTTGGTCCGGCGGTGGTACCATTGCAGCCTGGGCCTTTGGCCTTGTAGCTACTGCTGGTGTTGCGGGAGTCAATCCTTTAGATCTGGCCCGCAAAAACTTTATTCCTGTTGCCTGTGGTCTTATCACCGCATCCATCGTTGCCGTTTTCATGATGTAAAGAAAAGCTTTACAATGAATAAAATACTAGTAACCGCCAGTTAATAAGCTGGCGGTTACTAGTACTCTCTCTCATGACTGGTAAATAGTACAAAATTAAATTGCAATTTTTACTGGCAAATAGTAGAATGTCAACAACACACTGATTGCCAGGGGGGGATGGGGAATGTTGAGAGAGAGAAAAGAACAGCTTGTTTTACTAAAATTTATTGCCGGAAGCGATGCCCCTGTAGGTTGCGGCTCTGCATGCAAGGCTCTGAATGAGGCAGAATATAACGTAAGTGAAGCGACGGTAGGGCGATTGCTTCGCCTATTAGACCAGCAGGGTTTAACGCAGAGGGAAGGTTTCAAAGGCAGGATTTTAACTGAATTTGGTAAAGAGCGGTTGGAGCAAATTGTGAATGAAGAAGCGCGTATGCATCATTCACAGAAGTTAGCGAATTTGGTTGGGTCAAGGAATAAAGAGGAACTTTTAGAAATACTTGTAGCCCGTAAAGCGATTGAACGTGAGATTGCCCGTCAGGCTGCGCTTAACATTACTTCGCACCAGTTAAGCCTGATGGAAGGCATAGCAAAACCCGGACTGGCTGCATCAACAAAAAGTGTGGTAGAAAAAGATGTGGAGTTCCACTATTTACTTGCCGAAGCGGCAGGAAATAAGGTACTTAGAGCAGCACTTGACCTCATTCGTCAGGATGCGCAACTTTCGCCGGTGCTGGAGTATATCCGCAAACAGGTACACAGCCAGGTACTGCAAGACCATTATAAAATTTATACAGCACTCAGAGCCCGCGATCCTGAAGCAGCAGAAAAAGCCATGGTGGAGCACGTTGATAATCTAATCTCCGACGTGCAAAAATTCTGGTCTCTGGTGCACAAAGAAGAAGGCAAAACATAACTCTAACAGAGAAAGGATGCTGTTTATGGCCCATTGCCTGGATAGTATCATTGATGCACTTGACGTCGAAACATTTGTTGTAGCAAAAGATGAAAATGAGGCCAAAGAGGTCATTAAAAAAATAATGACGGAAATGGGCCTGAAAGATATTGATGTCGTGTATTGTCAACACCTTGGTCCCGGAGCCAGAGTCAGAGCACGTGGTTATATTTTCCGTGCCGGTGACAAATACGGCTGGCTGAAAGGGGCGGATGGGAAATGACAGTAAGTAAAAAAGTAGTGTTAGCTCCCATGGATCCGGTACATGATATCGGACTTAAAATGATTCGTCGCGCTCTCAACGAGGCCGGCCATCAGACCTGGCTTTACCCTCCTGATTATTCAGCACAGGAAATCATCAATGCCATCATAGAGCATAAGGCAGACACAGTCCTTGTCAGCCGTACCTTAGGTTACGGCGTGGAGGAGCTCTTGGCCCGCTTTGTGGACCTATTGGACGCTGCGGGGTTACGGGAAAAGATTAGGGTAGCTGTGGGCGGTATGGCGATTAGGCCTGAGTTTGCGGCCGAACTGGGCTTTGATGCCGGTTTTGGACCCGGTACCACTGTGGAAGAGGCCGTCGCCTTTGTTGAAGGCCGGGAGTATACCCTGGCAGAGTATGCCACTCAAAAAAAGCGATATGACCTTACAAGCGATTATCATTATACGTTTCATCACGCAAACATTAAGAAGCTTTTAGATCAGATTGCAGGCCAGATTCTATCCTGGAGCCAAGGTAAAAGCAGTCCGGGAATAGGAAGAGCATTGCTGCGCCAGGCAATTATTGAGGAGAACCAAGCCGGCAAAGATGCTGCCAGCCTAAAAAAAGAGTATGCCCGGCTTTGTGATGAAGTAATTAGTAATTATTACACGAAGGGGACTCTTCATCCTCAGACGCGCCGGCTGGAGAAAAGTGAGTTGGACGCGCTCAGTGACTATTTAAAGCTAACCAATTCCAGGATGAGAGCAATAGATTTGCGACACACACGTAGCAAGCCGGCGGTGTTTGTTCAATATGGCACAGGCTGTCCATCCCTTGACATTGGTCATATAAAGGTAGCTGAAGCCTGGGGAGCTGATGGTGTAGTTCATTTTGACCCGTCCTGGGGTGCCCGTACGGAAGGGTTTATGGAAGGATACCAGACGCACCAGGAAGACGGGTCAGTCATAACACCTGAAAACCTGCAATGTATAAAAAGTTCGCTGCTTGACACCACCCTTTGGCAGGTCCGGGCACACAGGGGGGTTAATACCCCTGAAACTGTCGTATTGGCCGCTAATGCCGGTGCTGATTTGACGAAAATTAATATTGTCTACGGTTCACTCGGAGGCGGTACGGACCCTGAAAGACTTTTGGTTGACGGTGTCCAGTCGATAAAATTCGCCGCCGGCTACAATATGCCTTTTGACGTGGTAACGAATGAGGAGCTGTCGGGTGTTCCTGCTCATAAGGCTTTCGCTGGCATGTTAATCGTTGCTAATCTGGCACTTCAATTAGGTGCCCAGCCAATTTTACAACCACTGTTTTGTAATTCGCCGGAAGTAATGATTAACGGCTACATGAATGATAATTATATTGATTTTAATATAGCCAAAATACTAGCGCTCAGGGAGATTGTTGACGCACCTATTTGGCCCGGTGCGCCGATTGGCTTTTTAACACAGACAGAAGAACGGGTCCAGTCTTCCGTGTCAACCTGTCTGCATGCAGCTCTTGCCGCTTCTTGCGGAGTGGAAGCAATTTCAATTGCTTCTTCTGATGAAGCGTATTCCGGCGGTCCCATTGCTGCTGCTTCCAGGGTTGATACATTAAAAGCTGTGAAAGAATCTTTTCGTTTTCTGGGAAAAGCGAAAATTGCACCAACCGAGCAGGCGGCCCAGTGGTCGCAGGAGATTTTAAGCGGCATAGAAAAGGTGTTAGCACAGGTAGCGCAAGAAGGGGACTTTGCGCAAAGCCTGTACAAAGGCTTGCTGGGGACAAGGGAAGACGGCGCCTATCCGGGCCGGGCAGGTCGGGGTACTGTTTATAAGGTTCATGCATGATTAAAAAGATAGGCATTGCAGGGACAGCGAAAAATACAGGTAAGACAACGGCTACTATGTCTCTTATCAGCAGATGGCCCAGTCCTGCCAGTTTGGCGGTCACCAGTATTGGCTATGATGGTGAAGAAATTGATAACGTAACCAATCTGCCTAAACCGCGCTTGCACCTTACAACCGGCTCCATTGTAGTGACTGCAGAAAAATGCCTAAACGCTGGCAGTGCAGTTCTGGAAAAACTGGAGAAGTTGGAATTGCAGGTTCCTTTAGGCAGTCTCTTTATCTGCAGGGTACGCAGAAGCGGACTCGTCGTTTTGGCCGGCCCCAACAGTAAAAAGACATTGGAGCAGACTGTAGCCTGTCTCGATAAATATAATGTTAGGGTACTGCTTGTTGACGGTGCTTTAAACCGTCTTGCCCCTATGGGTATTGTAGACGGTTTAATTATTGCTACAGGAGCGTCCCGCAATACAAATATAGAAGAACTGGCTCAAGAAGCCCAGGCAATTGAGTTTCTATTGAATCTGCCACAGTTGACTATCCAAGAGCCTGCGTTGCATGTCACAAACCTGCTAATTGAACGCAATCTGAAAGTGTACTCGTTTGCAGATTGTACTCACAGTTTCATAGAATTTTCCGGCATGGTGGATATTAAACCGTTTACCCGTCTGACAGAGACGTTGAGTCAATGCCCTTCTCTGCCCGGCCTTGTTTTTAGTAATCCCATAAAGCTGTTATTATGTGGGGATTTGTTAAAGATGTCCCTGTTGATACGGGATTATTGCAGAGAAGGGGGAAACGTCGGAGTTCGTTCCCCTCTTTCCCTTTTGTCTGTGACCATCAACCCTTTTTATCCATTGTATAACAAGGCTAACCGTGAGTTTGTCAAGTCTTGGCTGGATGCTGATGAGATGTGGTCAACCATGTCCTCCCGCCTAAAAACACCGGTGGTGGATGTGGTCCGCCAGGGGGAGGATGCTTTGTATCAGTTAGTTATGGAAGCGGTGAATGGTAAGTGCCAGAATTGAAACGTAGAAAAAGATTTTGCCAAGGATGCAAAGTCTTTTTTTGTTAGCAGGAAAACAGGTTTTCTGTGTGGAATATATGCGACAAAAGAATAAGAAACGTGAAAAAATGAGCTACTTCAATACTGAAGTGGCTCATTTTACATCAGATCGTATTACTCCTTTACCAGTTCGGCTAGCCTGTCTTCCAGTTGCTCCAGTTCCTGAATAATAGCTGGTTTTACCGAATGAGCAGGCATTCTTTTCTTTACATCTTCTATTTTTATTTTGATCTTTTCGATTTCCTCATGTTTATTCATGTAATCACCCCGCAACTATTATACTTGAAATTACCCATTGGTTTATTATGATTGTGTTAACGTTTTGTTAAAAGTGTTATAACGGCAGGAAAAGGGTATCTTACAAGAGAAAATGCATAGCATATGGTATTTTGAGTAAGGGGTGACCTTATGTCAAAGCAAAAAGTTCTGTTTCTGTGTACCCATAATTCAGCTCGCTCACAGTTGGGAGAAGCCCTGTTGCGCCATTTTTACGGAGATCGGTATGAAGCATATAGTGCCGGGGTGGAGCCCGGGAGCCTCAATCCGTATGTAGTCATGGTGATGGAAGAAATGGACGTCGATATGTCATCACACAGGGCAAAGAGCGCCGACGAGTTTAAGGATGCGGAGTTGGACCATATTGTTACGGTTTGTGACAATGCTAATGAAATATGCCCATTTTTTGCTGGCGGCAAGAATTATTTCCATGAAAGCTTTCCCGACCCGTCCACATTTACCGGCAGAGATGAAGAAATTTTAGCTAGAGTTCGATATGTTAGAGATGAAATTAAAGCTTGGATAGATAAAAATTTTGGCTAAAAGGAAACTGCCTGCATGGATGTGTGAGAGTTTCGTTATTTGCGAAACTCTTTTTCATGATTTTCAATATTCTTGAAATAAGTCTTGCCATAATTATTTGCATCATATAATATTTATATTAGATAAATAATTTGGGGAGGTGTTTTCATGATTCTTTTACATCCCAAAAAACATAACCGGGAATACTCCGATGAACGTTCGCGCCAGATCATGCTAAAAACCATTGAATTTTTTGAGAACAAGGGAAAGGACCGTTTGAAAAAAGACGACCGGGAACGGGTCTGGTATGAAGATCTGCTTCAGTTTATAAAAGAAAACGAGATTTTTTCCACACTGCTGACGCCGGCAGGGTACGGGAATAAAGACTGTCGCTGGGATACCTGGAGAAACTGTGAGTTTAATGAGATTTTAGCTTTTTACGGTCTACACTACTGGTATACCTGGCAAGTATCTATCCTTGGGTTGGGACCAATCTGGATGAGTAACAACGAAGACGCCAAGCGCAAGGCGGCGGAGTTATTAAAACAAGGGGAAGTATTTGCTTTTGGCCTGTCAGAGAGGGCGCACGGTGCGGATATCTATGCCACGGAAATGGCTTTGACGCCGCAATCCGACGGGACATATCTGGCTAACGGGGAGAAGTACTATATCGGTAACGGCAATGTGGCCGAGATGGTTTCTACGTTTGGGAAGGTGGCAGACAGCGGTGAGTATGTGTTTTTTACGGCCAATTACCGCAACAAGAACTATGAACTGGTGACCAATGTGGTCAATTCACAATCGTATGTAGCCGATTTCAAGCTTCATGACTATGTGGTTACAGAGACAGATCTTTTGTCCCGGGGGCAGGACGCCTGGGACGCGGCCCTGAACACTGTGAACGTTGGGAAGTATAATCTGGGTTGGGCATCTGTCGGTATCTGCACCCATGCCTTCTATGAGGCTCTGAATCATGCTGCCAACCGGCAGCTCTACGGGATGTATGTCACGGACTTTCCCCACGTAAAGCAGATGTTTGTGGATGCGTACAGCCGCTTAACAGCAATGAAGCTTTTTGCTCTGCGGGCAGCTGATTATATGCGGGCAGCTTCGCCGGAAGACAGGCGCTATCTTCTTTATAACCCCACGGTTAAGATGAAAGTAACAACCCAGGGCGAGGAAGTAATCAATCTGTTATGGGATGTGATTGCGGCCAAAGGTTTTGAGAAGGACACGTTTTTTGAGATGGCTGCCAGGGATATTCGCGCACTACCGAAGCTTGAAGGTACAGTGCATGTGAATATAGCACTGATTGTCAAGTTCATGGCCAACTATTTCTTTAATCCCAAGGTTTATCCGGTGGTTTCCAGGCAGGATCAACCCTGCAACGATGACTTTCTGTTTGACCAGGGTTCAGCAAGCGGCTTAAGTAAAATTCGCTTCCATAACTATACTGCTGCCTATGATAGCCGGGATTTACCAAACGTAAATGTGTTTAAGGAGCAGATATCGTTATTTAGGAAGTTTCTAATGGCGGCAACGCCCGATGACGCTCAGCGCCGGGACACGGATTTCCTGTTAGCACTGGGTGAAATTTTTACACTGGTCGTTTACGGGCAGCTAATTTTAGAGAATGCCGGGATATACAAGATTGAAGATGACCTGGTGGACCAGATTTTTGATTTTATGGTAAGGGACTTTTCTAAATATGCTCTACAGCTTTACAGTAAGCCTATTACCAATCAGCAGCAAATGGACTATCTGATTAAGATGATCAGGAAGCCGGTTGTAGATGAGCACAGATACCGTCGGGTCTGGGAGAATGAAGTTTATGCGCTGAAGGATGCATACGAAATGAATCGCTGAAGAAAGTAAGGCAGGGTGCGCCTCGTACCCTGCCTTACTTTCTTTTTTATATATTTTTCGCATCGTGATATTTCCTCTATGTAAAAGATGTGCTAAAATGTGAATATCGTCTTGTAAAGGTCATCTTAAATTTTTTTTGCATTCCGTGTGGATGCTGTTGTGGAGGGAGCTAATTATTATGAAGGCGAACCTGTCTGAGGAAGAAATAACGGGGCATAAACAGGATTATTACAACCTGTCGGCGGACAAACTCTTAAGTTTTGCATTGTCCCGGGGAGAAGGGGAGCTTACCGCGAGCGGCGCGTTGAGGGTTCTGACAGGTAAATATACAGGCCGCTCACCAAAAGACAAATTTATTGTAGACGAGCCGTCGGTACGGGAGCATATCGATTGGGGTAACAACCGGCCGATATCACAAGAGAAATTTGAGCAGATATATCAGCGGGCACAGGATTATGTGCAGCAGCAGGAAATGTTTGTTTTTGACGGGTATGCCGGCGCCGATAAAAAATACAGGCTACCCATTCGGGTTCTGACTGAATACGCCTGGCAAAATCTATTTGTTCGCCAGTTGTTAATATCCCCAGGCGAGGATGAATTGCGGGGACACAAACCTGAGTTTACTATTATCGGCACCCCCTGTTTACAGGCAGATCCCGTACTTGACGGTACAAACTCGGAAACATATATTATTATCTCATTTGAGAAAAAAGTAGTGTTAATCGGCGGTACGGAGTATGCGGGAGAGTTAAAAAAGTCGGTATTCAGCGTACTAAATTATCTCTTGCCGTTTCAGGGAGTTTTGCCGATGCATTGTTCGGCAAATGTGGGTAAACACGGGGATACAGCATTGTTTTTCGGACTTTCGGGCACAGGAAAAACAACATTGTCCGCAGATTCCAATCGCTTTTTGGTCGGCGATGATGAACACGGTTGGACCGAACGGGGGATATTTAACTTTGAAGGCGGATGCTACGCCAAATGTATTGGACTAACAGAGAAAAAAGAACCCCAAATCTGGAATGCTATTAAAAATGGTTCTGTACTGGAAAATGTGGCTGTTGATGAGGATACCGGAGTAGCCGATTACCAGGATGGAACAATAACGGAGAATACACGGGCTGCATATCCCATTGAATATATTCCCGGTGCGGTAGTTCCGGGGGTGGCCGGGCACCCTGAGGTCGTCATTTTTTTAACGGCAGACGCATTTGGTGTGCTGCCTCCCGTTGCAAAGCTGACAAAGGATCAGGCAATGTACCATTTTCTTTCCGGATATACATCTAAGCTGGCAGGGACGGAACGGGGTGTAACAAAACCGGAAGCGACATTTTCAACCTGCTTTGGTGCACCGTTTTTGCCGTTGCGGCCGAATGTCTATGCGGATATGCTCGGAGAGAAAATAGATTTACACGGTTCCCGGGTATACCTGATTAATACTGGTTGGTCCGGTGGACCCTACGGTGTGGGTAGCAGAATTGATCTGACATACACCCGGGCGATTATTTCCGCTGTATTGGACGGTAGCATAGAAGATGGTGAATTCCAGTCTGACCCGGTCTTTAACATCTTGGTGCCACAGAAAGTTGCCGGTGTGCCAGACAAGTTATTAAACCCGCGGGATACCTGGCAGGACAAGAATGCGTTTGAGCGTAAAGCACGGGAGTTGGCGGACAGCTTTACCAAAAACTTTCAAAAGTTTAAGGATGTATCCACTCCGGTTCGGCAGGCTGGTCCATTAAGCGACAGTAGACAGGAGTAGAAAAAAAAGGAAGGTGACATCGGGACGTTTACGAGCATAATAGGCAAGAGGAGGCGACGCGATGAACCCATTATCTAAACAAAAAAAATTACCACTGGACAGCGTTGTGATGCCTTTGATAGAAACGGCTACCTTTGCCATGGGTTGATTCTGGGGTCCTGATGCCCGGTTCGGACATCTTCCCGGTGTGGTTAGTACGCGTGTAGGGTATGCGGGCGGTACCAGTGAGAGCCCTACTTACCGTAAATTAGGCGATCATACGGAAACGGTGCAAGTTCAGTTTGACCCCGATACGATTACATACACAGAGTTATTAGAGGTTTTTTGGGTAAACCATGCACCCTGGGAGCGTCGCCCTGTCCAGTACATGTCAATTATTTTTTTCCATAACGGAGCGCAGGAAAAAGCAGCAATAGAAAGTATAGCATTGCAGGAAAAAAACAGCGGCAGGAAAATATATACAGAGGTCAGGCCGTTTGAAGTCTTTTATCTCGCAGAGGCTTATCATCAAAAATATTACTTGCAGCGGATTGACGAGTTAAAGGATGAAATGCAAACGGTATATCCGGAAGTTAACGATTTTGTGGCGTCTACCGTGGCTGCCCGCATTAATGGCTATGTGGCAGGCCTGGGAACGCCGGAGGGCTTGGTGAAAGACCTGGCCGGATTTGGGCTTTCCGTTCAGGCAGAGAAAAAATTAGTGGAAATGGTATCGATATTACACGGGTAAAACAGCAATAAGCTTTCTATTGCAATGGATTTTGGTAACTGGCAAGAATAAGTACTTGATATTCATGCAAAAGAATAGTAAAATATATTATTGTCGGGATATTTGCGACTCTAAAATTCAATATTTTATAGGTTAGTTCGGAGAGATGGCTGAGTTGGTCGAAGGCGCTCGCCTGGAAAGCGGGTAGATGTTCACGCGTCTCGAGGGTTCGAATCCCTCTCTCTCCGCCATATATTTTATTACAAGTTTGGTCGTGCTAGACGGGGAGGTAGCGGTGCCCTGTACCTGCAACCCGCTGTAGCAGGGTTGAATTCCTGCCCCCGGTTCCGGTTTTTCAGGGTCTGACCCGAAAAAGTGGTGTCGACGGCCGGGTCCCGTGCGGCGTAAGCTTGTGAACCCCGTCAGGTCCGGAAGGAAGCAGCGGTAAGCAAGTCCTTATGGGTGCCACGGGGCGGCCTGGCCTGAGCTAACTATTCGGGTAACGCCTGGGAGAAAGTGCCAAAGGCAGGTGCACGGCCAATTTATTTTAACAAAAGTTCCCTTTTTTAGGGAATTTTTTTTGTTGTGTAAAAAGTATCATAGAATGACTGCCTTACCTTTATAAGGTGCTGGTTCAGTATCATGCGCAGGTTTTGGTTGACCCATTCAACCAGAGGGTAAACTTACCTCTTTTACAGGTAATCAATAACTGCTTTATTTGTGGCGGATTTGAGGATATGAATATCTGGCAAAAATTCATCACAGTGTAAAGGATTTTTCCGACTGACGGGGAATATGGGAAGATGGGTGATGCTATGTCTTATCAGGCGCTTTACCGACGCTGGCGCCCCCAGCTTTTCGCGGAGTTGGTCGGCCAGGAACATATTACACGTACATTGCAAAATGCTCTGGAACAGGGCAGAATTGCCCATGCCTATTTATTCTGCGGTCCGCGCGGTACCGGTAAGACCAGTGCTGCCAAACTACTGGCCAAAGCGGTAAACTGTGAAAACGGCCCGGGCCGTGAGCCGTGTAACCAATGTCAGTCCTGTATTGGTATTCAGTCCGGGCGTGTTATGGATGTGCTGGAAATTGACGCTGCTTCCAACCGGGGGATTGATGAAATTCGCGAACTCCGTGAGAAGGCCCGCTATTCTCCCACGGAAGTACGCCGAAAAGTATATATCATTGATGAAGTCCATATGTTAACCGCCGAGGCTTTTAACGCCTTGTTAAAAACGCTGGAAGAACCGCCGGGCCAGGTATTATTTATTTTGGCCACCACAGAACCTCACAAGCTTCCCGCTACCATTGTTTCCCGTTGCCAGCGATTGGATTTTCGCCTCATTGGGCACAGTGAAATTGTGGAGCGACTACGTGAAGTGACGGACTCAGCTGAACGGAAGATTACGGAGGAAGCACTGCATCTGATTGCTGAAGAGGCCGAAGGTGGACTCCGGGACGCCCTTTCACTGCTGGAACAAGTCATGGCCTTTTCCCGGGGGGATGTCGAAACCGAGGATGTATTATCTGTCCTGGGAGCAGTAGGCAGGGATGTTTATTTTAATCTCACTGAGGCGTTACTGCGCGGGGATTTAAAATCGCTATTGCTGATTTTGCACGAAGTGGTGGCCGCCGGCAAAGATTTGCATCACTTTACACATCAGGCGGTATCCTACTACCGTGATTTAATGGTTACCCTGGCATGTGAAGATGATTCCGGCACGCTCGGGGTAGCTCCCGTTTGGGAAAGTCGACTCAGAATTCAGGCTGCCGCGTTGGGGATGGGAACCATAGGCCAGATTTTATCGGTGCTGCATGAGCTTCTGGCCGAGGTTCGCTGGTCGGCTAAGCCCCGCTTAATGTGGGAACTGGCATTATTCCGCATCTTTGGTTTAGGTGCTGCTGCCCATTCCGGGCAGGTGCAACCCCAAAAGCAACCGGTTACCCTCAAAGAGGTGTCTGCCCCGTTGGTAGTACGTGAGCCTGTGCAGCAAGCCGCGGAAGAACGCAAGCCGGAGCAAACGATTCATCAACTATGGCCCCGGGTTCTGGAACAGGTGAAAAAAGAAAGTGTGAAAACACAGGCATTGCTTCTTCAGGGGCAGCCAGCCAAATGTGATGAGAATATACTGGAAGTTAGCTTTGGTAGCGCAATACACTGTGAGATGATGGAAGAAGCAAAAAACAAGCAGTGTCTGCAGAAAGTCGTTAGTAAAATGTTAGGTCGGGATGTAGTTGTCCGCTGTATGCTTAACGGCCAAGGTTCTTCCCAGGCCCCCGTTGAAAACGGTCAGGAAGACTTAATCAGTACGGCGGTAGATATATTTCAGGGGACAATTGTTGAAGATACCAGTATTTCGTAAGGAGGCGTAACTATGTACGGTGGCAATATGGGCAACATGATGAAACAGGTTCAGAAAATGCAAAAAGAGATGCTAAAAATGCAGGAGGAACTGCAGCAGAGGGTACTGGAGGCAACAAGCGGCGGCGGTATGGTGCGGGCTGAAGTGAACGGCAAAAAAGAGGTTGTCAGTATTACCATTGACCCTGAAGCTGTAGATCCCGATGATGTGGAAATGCTGCAGGATTTAATTCTGGCGGCGGTTAATGAAGGCCTGCGCATGGTGGATGAAATGACGGCGCAGGAAATGAAAAAATTAACTGGCGGCCTGAACCTGCCTCCGGGGTTATTTTAGATCGAAACACGCAAGGGAGGCAGCACGTGCTATATCCTGAACCTATCGCCCGTTTAATAGAAGCATTTCAGAAATTGCCCGGCGTAGGCCCCAAAACGGCGCAGCGCCTGGCTTTGTTTGTCCTTAACCTGCCGCGGGAAGAAGTGGTCTTTATGGCGCGGGCCATGGTAGATGCCAAGGATAAGACGAAGTACTGCCAGATCTGTGGCAATTTCAGTGACAGCGATGTTTGTTTCGTCTGCGGTGATAAACGTCGCGATGTGCACACAATTTGTGTAGTCCAGGATGCCCGCGATGTCCTTGCCATGGAAAAAATGAGAGAGTTTAAAGGGGTTTACCATGTTTTGGGTGGTGCCATATCTCCGATGGACGGGATCGGTCCGGATCAACTGCGTATTCGGCAGCTATTAGAGCGGTTAAAAAGCGGACAGATTCGGGAGCTGATTCTTGCAACCAATCCCAATGTGGAAGGGGAAGCCACCGCCATGTATGTGTCCAGAGTTGTCAAACCTTTGGGCATCCGTGTCACCAGAATCGCCCACGGCCTGCCGGTAGGCGCCGATCTGGAATATGCTGATGAAGTCACATTATCCAGAGCGCTTGAAGGCCGCCGCGACTTCTAACCGGGGGTCAGGCTTAACAATTGACCTAATTCTTTCGCATGATGAAAATCGATCTATCGTAAGCGGTCAAACCACGAAACCAAATTTCATTTATCAATTATGCGGAAACAGTGGGTATTTTCACCCACTGTTTTTTGCGTTCATAAAATCAATTGTTAAGCCTGACCCCGGTTTACGAGGAGTGGCATTCGCTTTCTTTTTCAAAGATGTGGGACATGCATTCTGCGCCGTCGCTGCTTTTTGCCCATTCCGCCCGCTCGAGAGTACATTTTCCTTCCCGCTGAAACTTGCATTCACTGGTACAAGACAACTCGGCCATGTAAACACCTCCTAAAACTAGCATTCACAGATTTTAATCCGTCAATGCCAGTAATTAATGAGATAATTTACAGCATTTCGCATATATATTAAGGAAAGAATTGAATACTAATATGAATATGCGAGTTAAGGGAGGTATGTTTATTGATAAGGCAGGATGTGCGTAAACAAGTTTTATCCCTTTGGGAAGTGGTAATCGCCAGGTTTTCCATGGCGGACAACCTTACACCGGTAAGTAAAGAAAAAGATTTTTTTGACTTGGTTGAAGAAGCGCGCCAGGAATATAAGGTCGCTTTGTCTCAGTTTGACCATGTATCCGATCCCGATCTGGTTGATCATGCAATTCACGCCATGGTAGCGGCAGAAAAGAAGTATACATTTCTCTTAAAGAAAGCCCGGCAAGAAGGTTACCGGTTGCCGGCAAAATTAGATGCACTAAGAGAAAGGAGGGTCAATAATGCCTGATTTTGATTACAATGTGGCTTTAGCTGTTGTCTTTGGTATAACTGTCCTTTATTTTGTAGCAAAGCTGCTCTTTACTCCGGCTCGTTTTGCATTGCGTGTGGTGACTACAGGTGCCATTGGTGTAGTCGTTTTGTTTGTTTTTAATGTGATCGGCGGTCTGTTCAGTACCGTGGTGGGCATTAACGCTGTAACTGCGCTAATCGTAGGTTTCATGGGCATACCCGGGCTGGCGATGCTTGTTCTGCTGCAGCGGATGCTGGGCTAATTCTAAAGCCGTTGAAAAATTCTAAAAATTATTATCGCTTTGTTCCACAAACCTTGACGCTCTATAGAGACAGTGATATAATTCGTGTTAAAGTAAATATTATTTTTTTATTCAGAATATACATTACATCTTACCAGCAGAAAAATTATTTCTAATAATTGACTCGGCCCGGATTGGCCCAGAGGCGTCCCGGGCCTTTAATTTCGTGATGTGTGGAATTAATGGCATGGTGGCTTTTGCCCTTGGACATGCTATGAACACATATCAAGCAAAAAAGGGGACTCCGTGTGCGCTATTTGGAAGCCTATGTAGGCGAATATGCCAGTGGGAAAAGTGAGAATGCGATAAACCGCGCTTTATCGCTGATAGATCAGGGACAACAGGTGTCGTTGATAGACCTTGACTTGGTGGAACCATTCTATACACTACGGCCTTTAAAAAAAGAGTTGGAAGCATTGGGGCTGGAAGTAGTAGCTTGGGAGACCAGAGAAACCATGGGCCTTGGTGAGGCCGGATCCATTCTTAAGCCGGAAATGCGCTGGGTGTTAAAACGGCCAGGACATGTGATTATTGATGTTGGTTATGGCGTTTCCGGAAGTGATATCTTTAATTTATTGGAAGGGTTTGAGGAATCTCAACTGAAAATTCTGGCAGTTTTAAATATAGCCCGTCCGATGACATCTGATACGGAAGAGATTATTCACTACCTGGAAGGTTTCATCCGGGTGGACGGATTAATAAATAACAGCCACCTCGGAGCGGATACGGATTTAGATATAATTCGCCAAGGGTCAGATATTGTAACAGAAGTCAGTAGAAGGCTGGGGATCCCGGTCGTCGCCACAACGGTCGACGAGCGGTTTCGCGGTATTATGGGGGAAAAAGATCATCACGGCAACCCTGTCAGATACCTGAAACGGTATATGGAGAGAGCTTTTTGGTAGAGTCCAGAGGGTTTTTAACCCAGAAGATACAGTAGACTGGATGAGAATTTACTTAGCCTTAGGAGGTGTGTTGGATGGCAGAAAAGCCCATTCAAGAAGAGAAGAGAGTCTTTATGACGGGCAACGAAGTTGTAGCGTGGGCTGCTGTAGCGGCGGGGGCCGATATTATGTACGGGTATCCCATTACGCCCCAGAATGAAATCATGCACTACTGGACCCGCCTGGCGCCTAAGCACGGAAAGAAATTTTTACAGACCGAGGATGAACTTTCGGCTGGCTTTACAACCCTTGGCGGTGCACTGGCCGGACGTAAATCCTTCTCGGCTACCGCAGGACCGGGGACAACCCTGTTCCAGGAACCTTTGTCCATGGCAGAAATGATGCGTATACCCGTTGTAGTTATCGTGCAGCAACGCGGGGGTCCGTCTACTGCCACAGTTATTTACTCACAGCAGGAAGTGAATATGGTAACCTTCGGCGGAAACGGTGAAGGTTGGCGTGTGGTCTATTCCACCGCAACCCATCAAGAGTTGTTTGATTACACCATCAAAGCATTTAATACTGCCTGGAAGTATCGTTTCCCCACCTTTATACTCGGGGACGGCTATCAGGCAAAAATGCGTGAACCTCTGGTTATGTACAATCCTGAAGATCGCGGCATTGAAATGATTAAACCTGTAGCATCCCTGGGTTTGCCGGGCACACCTGGTAAAGATCGCGATGCGGTGCATCTTCGCAACACATACAGTGTGGAAGAAGAACTGTACGACGCCACGATGCCGATTCAGGAAGATTATGAAAAGATGTCCAAAGAAGTGGTGGAATGGGATGAGAGAAATGTTGACGATGCTGATATCATTATTATTTCACACGGTGTTGTCAGCCGCGCAGCCATTGCTGCGATGAACAGGCTTCGCGAAAAAGGGGTTAAGGTTGGATATTTCCGTCCCATTACCCTGCGCCCGTTCCCGGATGAGCAGCTACAAAAAGTGGCCGCCAAGTGCAGCAACTTCCTGCTTGTTGAGTCAGCCCTTGGCCAGTTAGCCCGACTCGTAAAAAGTGCACTTTTCAATATGCCAATCGATAATTTTGACACCCTCTACAAGCCAGGTGTCGGTGTGACAGCAGAAGAATTAGTGCAAAGAATAGAGAAAACTATAAAATAGAAAGGTGGGAGAGAGATGGCAGAACATTTGGCAATGCCAAAATCCTGGAACACAGAAACGAAGCCCCATAAATTTTGTCCGGGCTGTGGACACGGCCTGGTCTTAAAAGTCCTGGGTGAAGTAATTGATGAACTTGAAATTCAGGACCGAATGGTATTCGGCGTGGATATCGGCTGCTCCCTGCTTGCCTGGGACTTCTTCAATGTAGATACCGTCCAGACACACCACGGGCGCACCAACCCTGTGATGGTCGGTATTAAACGTGCCAACCCGAAGTTGCTTCCCATTGCCTATATGGGTGACGGTGGCGGCTATGCTATTGGTTCACAGCATCTGGTGAACAGCGCATTCCGTAATGAGAAAATTATGGCTATTGTTGTTAATAATTGTAACTATGGAATGACCGGTGGTCAGATGTCCCCGACTACATTACCTGGTCAGAAGACGGAGACCAGCCCTTATGGGCGAGACGCCAAAGAAACCGGCAACCCCACACTGGGACCTGAAATGGTAGCCGCCATAGCATCGCCGGGCGCTTACGTGGCACGTGCCAGTGTATCGAATATGAAGCAACTGAAACGGTTTATGAAAAAGGCTGTGGAGAATCAGATTGCGGGCAACGGCTTTTCCTTCCTTGAAGTAATCTCCAGCTGTCCGACCAACTGGCGGACAAATGCAAAGCAAACCTGGGCTTTCATGGAAGAAGAGATGGCCAAATACTTTAAAACCGGTGAACTCCGGACTCCGGACGAAAGCAAGGAGGGGTAGAGAGATGGCCATACTGGTTAAGATAGCAATTGCAGGAGAGGGTGGCCAGGGCGTACAAGCCATTGGTGATATCCTGGCTGAAGCGGGAAATGAAGAAGGAAAAGAAGCGCTCTACATCCCTAATTTCGGCGTTGAGCAACGCGGCGGTGTGTCCCTCGCTTTTGTGCAGATTTCGGATGAGCAGATTGGTTCACCGAAATTTCAGCACGGGGATATTGTTATTGCTTTGAGTGAACGTGCAGTGGCACGGACAAAACAGTACGTGACTGGGGATACGCTTTTTGTTTATGACAGCTCGCTAATCGCACCTCCGGAAGTGGCGGATGAAGCGGTAGGCTTGCAGGTCTATGACAGTGTAGCGCCGGAAGCGCAGGCTGACGCTGTAAGTGAACAGCCGAAAACAGGGAAAGTCGAATTGCCTAAAAACGCCAAAAAGGTTATTGGTATTCCTGCAACAGATATAGCGCTGTCCGAACTTCATCCCCGGGTGTTTAACATGATTATCCTGGGAGCAACTGTGCGGGCGGCCGGTGTTGTGGATATCGAAACGGTTAAGCATGCTCTGGAAACAAAGCTTGGTAAAAAGTTTATCGATGACCCAAAGCTGCGGGAGTTAAACTTTAACGCACTGCAACGAGGCATTGATCTTGTGGAAGAGGCACTGCAGGGGGAGGAAAATAATGACCAAAAAGACGTTTAGGAATCTGCGTTTTGAGGGGCCTAAAGGCTGGTTTAACGTTTCTCCCGATCTATGCAAAGGTTGCGGCCTGTGTAAAGAGAAATGCCCGACCGACGTGTTGGACTGGGCTAAGGAACCGGGAGTCTACGGCACCCCTATTATGGGACCAGCGCGGCTGGATCAGTGTATCGCCTGCGGCATCTGTGAGTTGGTTTGCCCTGACGCTGCGATTTTGATTGAGAAGAAAGATAAGAAAAAAGCCGCGGCAAACAAATAGATACCAAGAGAGTTCGGCCGGTATATACCGGCCGTTTCCTTTAGCCCCAAGTCTTGCCCTTTTCAACCAGGTGCCGAAAATGGTACAATTAATTTATTGTATAAATAACTCCTTCGGTGAAAGAAGTGTGGCACAGATGAAGTGGAAAAAAGGGGATATACTTGTAATAGCCGCAGTATTGTTTGTGGCCCTGTTTCTGTTAGGGGTAAAAGCGCTGCCGACAGTTGCCGGCAGTCGGATATTACGTGTGGAACTGGGCGGGCAGCTTATTGATGAAATTCCCTTCGATGAAGAAATTGACCAAACAATTACAGTAGAGATGCCAGCTGGCCACGCTACTGTGGAAATTGTGGCGGGACGGGTTCGTGTGCTGGCCATGCCTAAGGAGATTTGTCCGCTCGGCGTATGTTCATCCATTGGTTGGGTCGAGCAGTCCGGTGACGCTATCGTCTGCCTGCCAAACAGGCTAATACTGACTGTGGTAGGGGGTCAGTCCAACGAGGTCTGGGACTCGCTGGACGGGGTGACAAAATAATTTTACGGAGGCCTGTATGTTTTTGGTTAGCGCCTGTTTGCTTGGATTGAACACAAAATATAATGGCGGCCATAATTTTTGCCGGGAAGTATTGGCTTATGGTAAGGAAGGGCTGCTCATTCCCTGTTGTCCGGAGCAGTTGGGTGGGCTGGCTACCCCGCGACCCGCCGTAGAAATCCAGGGCGGTGATGGTCGGGATGTATTAACCGGTAAAGCAAAAGTCTGTACCCGGCAAGGCGATGACACAACAGCAGCGTTTCTGCGCGGTGCGCAGGAAACATTGCTGTTGGCAAACACATTAGGCATTACCGCTGCATTGCTTAAGGCACGCAGCCCGTCATGTGGAAATGATATGATCTATGATGGCAGCTTTTCCGGCCGGGTCAAAACCGGAGCAGGCGTTACGGCAGCTCTTTTAGGGGAAAAGGGAATTCCTGTATTCAATGAAGAGCAATTATCAGAATTAAAAAAGTTTCTCGGTTAGTACTAACGATTCGGGACAGTTGACACCTGTCCTGATTTTTGTTACGATGAAGCAAATTATCTTGAGGAAAGGGGGCGTTGCGATGCTAAATCACGATAAATTCTGTAAAGAAGGCATTACATTCGATGATGTTCTTTTGATACCGGCCAAGTCCCGGGTACTTCCATCCGAAGTGGACGTGGTCACAAACTTAACGAAGAAAATACGGCTGAATATCCCGCTGATGAGCGCCGGGATGGACACGGTAACAGAATCGAGAATGGCTATAGCCATGGCCAGAGAAGGCGGAGTTGGGGTCATTCACAAAAATATGCCAATTGAGAAACAGGCGGCTGAAGTAGACCGGGTAAAGCGCTCTGAGCACGGGGTTATTACTAACCCATTTCATTTGTCCCCTGACCATATGATACACGATGCTGCGGCACTGATGGAACGTTACCGTATTTCCGGTGTCCCCATTACTGTAAACGGTAAACTGGTAGGGATTCTGACGAACCGTGATCTGCGTTTTGAAACGAATTATGACCGTTACATTAGAGATGTCATGACCAAAGATAAACTAATTGTAGCTCCGGTAGGAACAACTCTGGCTCAGGCGCAGGAGATATTGCAGAAACATAAAGTGGAGAAGCTCCCCATTGTGGACGAGCAGTTTATGCTTAAAGGGCTTATTACCATTAAAGATATTGAAAAAGCCATTCAGTATCCCCGTTCCGCTAAAGATAACAACGGCCGGCTGTTGGCCGCCGCTGCCGTGGGGATTGCTCAGGATACTATGGACAGGGTTCATGCGTTGGCTCAGGCCGGTGTTGACATCCTTGTCGTTGATACTGCTCACGGTCATTCAGTCGGAGTTCTAAAGATGGTTGAGAAAATTAAATTGAATTACCCTGCGGTTGGTATCGTCGCCGGTAATGTTGCCACCGGAGAAGGTACCCGTGATTTAATTGAGGCAGGGGCAGATGCGATCAAGGTAGGTGTGGGTCCCGGGTCCATTTGTACCACCAGGGTCGTAGCGGGCATTGGTGTGCCTCAGATTACGGCAATTTTTGATTCTGCTGAAGCCGCAGTGGCAAGCGGTACCCCGATTATTGCCGACGGCGGGATTAAATTCTCCGGCGATATTACGAAGGCAATTGGCGCCGGAGCCAACGTGGTTATGGTGGGCAGCCTCTTTGCCGGTGCGGAAGAAAGCCCGGGGGAGATGGAAATCTTCCAGGGTCGTAGCTATAAAGTATACCGCGGGATGGGTTCTATTTCTGCTATGAAAGAGGGCAGCAAAGATCGCTATTTCCAGGAGAACGAACAAAAACTTGTGCCCGAAGGCATTGAAGGCCGGGTTCCCTATCGGGGAACAGTGGCAGATACCGTTTACCAACTGATTGGTGGTTTACGTGCTGGCATGGGTTACTGCGGTGTGAAAGACATTGAAGAATTGCGGACCAAAACTAAATTTATGCGTATCACCAGTGCATCCCTTAAGGAAAGCCATCCCCATGATGTGCATATTACGAAAGAAGCTCCAAACTACAGTTTATCCTAAAGAGTATATGTTTTCTGCCGGGAGATAACCTTCCGGCTTTTTATTTCATACATCAGGCGGACATTGCAGGTAAACGCTACTTTTTGTGGAAAAATAACAAGGTTATGGACCAAACATCTCTGCCAATTTTAAGCCAACTGCATAAGCATATCGGGAAGGGAAATGTTAGGCTGCATGTACCCGGCCATGCCGGCGGCGGCGGAATTCCGGCTGACTTGCCGTTGCTTTTTAATGAATTGGCAAAGTATGACCTGACGGAACTTCCCGGTCTTGATGATTTGCATAAACCTTGTGGAATGATTCGGGATGCACAAGATTTGGCAGCCGTTGCTTTTGGTGCTAATCAGTCCTATTTTCTCGTTAACGGAGCCAGTGCCGGGGTGATGGCGATGATTCTCGCCACATGTGGACCCGGGGATAATGTGTTGGTACCACGAAATGCGCACAGTTCCGTCTACCATGGACTTGTCTACTCCGGTGCAATCCCTCGCTACATTCCTGTTGCATGTGATAAGGGTTTTCCTCTGAATGTGACAGTTGAGGAGATAGAAGCAGGTTTTCATAGTTGCCCGGATGCGAAAGCCGTGGTGGTTACCAGCCCCAGTTATTACGGCGTTTGTGCAGACATTAAGAAGATTGAAGCCGCTGTACGCCGCCATAATGCTTATCTGCTTCTTGACGAAGCACATGGAGCTCACCTGGGGTTTTCCCCTGTTTTGCCGTCATCATCGGGCCGGATGGCAGACCTACGGGTACAGAGTTGGCATAAAACCCTGGGCGCGCTTACACCGGGTGCGGTACTCCACCGGCAGGGCAGCAGGATTGACCCATTCCGCCTAAGAGCAGCTCTGCAGTCAGTCCAGACGAGCAGTCCTTCTTATCCGCTGCTCCTCTCTCTGGACGCCACCCGTAAACAAATGGCTCTGCAGGGAAAAGAAATCTGGACTGGTGTCTGTAATACAGCCGAAACTCTGCGTGATGCTTTGCGGACTCATTTTCCTCTTCTGGAGCGTAATCTGGTGTGCAAACTGGGTTTTGACCTGGATTTAACCCGTGTGACTGTGTTAACAGGGCAAGCGGGAGTGAGTGGGGTGACAGCTGCCCGCTTATTACGGGAATCAGGGGTAGAAACGGAACTGGCCTGCTCTGGTCACATTCTTGCCGTTTTAGGAATAGGTTCTCGCGCTCTGCAGATGGAAAAAACAGTAGCCGCGTTTCAACGGTTGACTGGCTACCGGGGTGAGCCTATTGTTGAGTTTTCTGCCGTCCCTGATCCTGACCCGGTTATTTCACCGCGGCAGGCCTGGTTTGGAGCGGCCCGCTTTGCTCATCCACGGGAAGCTGTGGGAGGAATCTCCGCATCCTTTGTTGTGCCCTATCCACCGGGAATTCCCGTTTTGGCTGCCGGGGAACGGGTATCAGAACAGGTGGCCGATTATTTGGCTGCTGCCGGGAACGCGGGAATAGAACTGCGCGGGCTTGACCGTCAGGGTCGTCTGCGTATCTGTTTATGAGAGGTGCAGCTATGAATAAACAAGGCGTGTTTATCAGTCTGGAAGGACCTGATGGAGCCGGTAAAACGACGCAATTACATCGTATTGCGCAAAAAGCCAATGAGCTTGGTATTGAAACGGTATGTACCAGGGAGCCTGGCGGCACCGCAATCAGTGATGCGGTGAGGGAAATTCTACTCGACCCCCGTTTCGGGGAGATGACACCGCTGACGGAAGTTTTTCTGTACGCAGCAGCCCGGGCCCAACTCTATCGTGAGGTCATTGCTCCCGCGCTGTCAGCGGGAAAGCTGGTACTCTGCGACCGTTTTATTGATTCTTCATTGGCCTATCAGGTATTTGGCGGAGGAATTGAGTGGGACTTTGTTCTCAGCATCAATGTAAAAGCGGTGCAGGAACGCCTGCCCGACCGCACCTTTATTTTAGATTTGCCACCGGACACCGGACTTTCCCGGCGTGCCGGTGCGGCGGCAGACCGCATAGAACAAAAATCACTGACTTACCATAACCGTGTGCGGCAGGGCTTTTTAGAAGTTGCCGCCCGTTTTCCCGAAAGAATAGCTGTGGTAGACGGGACACCGGATGCGGATGAAGTATTTCGTGCCATTTGGAACGGAGTAAGCCCCCTGATAGCGCGTACCGTGTAATAACCCGGTTATGGTATAATAATAAGTATCGAGGTTAAATTATGGGCTTTGATGAAATTTGTGGACAGAATCAAATCATTCAGACAATCCGCTCTTCCCTTCGCTCGGGAACGACTTCCCACGCGTATCTGTTTTATGGCCCCGAGGGAATAGGCAAAAAAAAAATAGCCACTGCTTTAGTGCGTGCTTTAAATTGTTCGCATATCGCGGATGATTTTTGCGGACAGTGTATATCCTGTAAAAAGATTTACCAAGGAAGCCACCCGGATATCCATTGGATTGTACCAGATGGTAAATCGGTAAAGATTGATCAAATCAGGCAGCTTAAAAAGAAGGTTTCATTAAAACCCCACGAAGCACGTTACCAGGTATTTATCCTTGATGTAACAGGCATGATAACTCCGGAAGCGGCTAACAGCCTGCTTAAAGTGTTGGAAGAGCCGCCGCCGGCGACGGTGTTTATTCTTCTTTGCGAAAATCCGGGAAGTCTGCCGCCTACCATAGTTTCCCGTTGTCAGCTATTCCCGCTGCAAAGATTGGACAGGGAAAGCATGAGCAAACTTTTGGACATGCTGCCTGGTGCCGATCCATCTTCAAAGGAACGAATGCTGACTTTGGCCGAGGGAATCCCCGGGAGGGCGCTGTCAATGGCAGATATGTCCCCCTGGCTGGAACTCTATCAAGAAGCGGCCGATGTGCTGTCAGCCCTTTCTGTGGGGGATGGAGCAAGCATGTTGGCAAGCCAGCTGGCGGGTAAAGAAAACCTGACAGCGATTATAGACACGCTCTTAGCTCTGCTTCGGGATCTGTTAGTAATGCAGTCGACGGGGGAACCGGAGCTTATACTCTATCAGGAGCATATGGATATTATCAATACGTTCACGGAAAAGTGGTCTGAAGATGCGACGATTAAAGTAATTGAGGAAATTATAACCTTGCAGAAAATGGTACGTAGTCCTGTGAATGTTCGTCTTGCTTTGGAGCTGACGCTAAGGCGTATAAAGGAGGTTTTTGAAAATGCAAACAGTCATCGGTATCCGCTTTAAAAAAGCGGGAAAGATTTATTATTTTGACCCCGACGGAATTGAGCTTACTCCCGGGGGGTTTGTGATTGTAGAGACGTCCCGCGGCCAGGAATTTGGCGAGATTGTTGTTGGGCCCAAACAGGTACCTCCGGCAGACGTTGTCCAACCGCTAAAGAAAGTGGTCCGAGCCGCCAGTGAAGAGGATTGTCAAAAAATCCTGGAAAATCGGCAGAAGGAAGAGGAGGCGTTTGACGCCGCACTGCAAAAAATTCAGGAACACGCCTTGGATATGAAGCTGGTTGATGTGGAATATACCTTTGACCGGTCCAAAGTAATTTTTTACTTTACGGCGGACGGCAGAGTTGATTTTCGGGAATTAGTGAAAGATTTGGCCACTGTGTTTCGGACACGAATTGAGCTTAGGCAGATTGGAGTACGAGATGAAGCTAAAATGATTGGCGGCTTAGGCCCATGCGGCCGGGTACTATGCTGTCATACATTTTTGGGTGAATTTGAGCCTGTATCCATCCGTATGGCTAAGGATCAAAATCTTTCTTTAAACCCAACAAAAATATCCGGTGTCTGCGGGCGTCTGATGTGTTGCCTGCGCTATGAGTCCGATGCTTACGAAATGGCTAAGGCGGCGCTTCAGAACGTACAGGAACCGGGAACGGATGTTACTGACCACAGTACTCCATAATGTGTTTTGCCATGAGTAAGCTTGTTGTTTTCCCGTTTGTCCCTGTAACGCCAATCACCGGACGCGCGTTTTTTATATGGATCATAGGGTGCTCCTTTACCTGAAATTACTACGTTTGAGCAAGTTCGGCTATATTGTTTGTGAACTTGATAACCTTTATGTATCGGTTATTGGAGGGATGAAAATGACTGTGGGGAAACTTTATCTTTGTCCCACTCCGCTGGGCAACCTGGAAGATATAACCCTGCGGGTGCTGAGAATATTAAAGCAAGCCTCCAGGGTCGCGGCCGAAGACACCCGGCATACAAGGAAACTTCTCAGCCATTTTGATATACATGTTCCTTTGGTCAGCTACCATGAGCATAATAAAATAAAAAAAACACCGTACATCCTGGAACGGCTGTTAGCCGGAGAGGATGTGGCGCTGGTCAGTGACGCGGGCACACCGGGTATTGCTGATCCCGGAGAAGAATTGGTACGGGAGGCAATTGGCAACGGGATCCCCGTAATTGCGCTGCCAGGTCCGGTCGCTGCCGTAACTGCTCTGTCCGCCTCAGGTCTGACTTCAACGCCGTTTGCGTTTTACGGATTTATTCCCGCCCGTGGCAAGCTAAGGAAAGGAATGCTGGCCGATATAGAAAGGGAAACAAAAACTACGGTATTTTATGAAGCACCACACCGTTTATTGAAAACATTGTCCGAACTGGCCGGGATGTCCCAAAAAGACCGTCAGGTTGTAGTTGCCAGAGAACTGACGAAAATTCATGAGGAATTTATCCGTGGTACGCTGGACGTTGTATTGGATCACTTTACGCAAAACCCGCCGCGGGGTGAGTGTACCGTTCTCCTTGAAAAAAAGGTTGAAAAAATGGAAATTAACATGAGTCCGGAAGCGCTGGTAGACGAGCTTCTTGCGACAGGTTTCGACAAAAGAGATGCGATTCGTGAAGCAGCCCGCCGCCTTGGTGTTCCGCGCCGGGATGTATATAACGTAATTCATAAAAAAAAATAAAGAGCAAGTAAAACTTGCTCTTTATTCGGTAGCCATTTCCTTAATGCACTCTCCGCAGATAATTCGTCCTTTGTAATGCTTAACATGGTCGGCATTACCGCAGAAAATACAGGCTGGTTCGTACTTCTTCAGGATGATTTTTTCACTGTCCACATAAATTTCCAAGGAGTCTTTAACATCAATGCCTAAAGTTCTCCGTAATTCGATGGGGATAACAACCCGTCCAAGCTCATCGACTTTACGTACAATCCCGGTAGATTTCAACATTTTCCCTCCCCTAATTCAACACGTTTCGACACAGGCCAATTATACCAGCAATTCCCATAAAAAACAAGTGTTAAATTTGTAATTTATACAAACATTGGTATATAGGGACAAGTGTACCTGCCGTTACTTGCTTAAAACGGAGATTTTTTGATATAATTAAGATTAACTTCTATATGAAAAGTAGGGAGATACCCGTGAACAAGAAAACATTTTATATTACAACACCAATCTACTATCCCAGCGATAAACTGCATATCGGCCATTCCTATACCACAGTTGCTGCCGACGCTATGGCTCGCTTTAAACGGCTCACCGGTTACGAAGTATATTTTCTCACCGGAACCGATGAACACGGCCAGAAAATGGAACGTCGTGCCGTTGAGGCGGGGAAAGAACCGCAAGTATTTGTTGATGAAATTGTAGCATGGATTCAGAAGCTGT
This sequence comes from Clostridiales bacterium, assembly GCA_018335855.1. Classification (GTDB taxonomy): domain Bacteria; phylum Bacillota; class Dethiobacteria; order Dethiobacterales; family Dethiobacteraceae; genus UBA7523. Next base: position 143,301 of record JAGXRM010000038.1, on the reverse strand, counting down.
GGGAAATATTGGATATTTCCTATGATGACTTTATCCGTACGACTGAGATGCGGCATAAGGATTCTGTACAAAAAATCTTCGCAAAGTTTTATGAACAAGGAGACATTTATAAATCCAAGTATGAAGGTTGGTACTGCACTCCCTGTGAAGCTTTTTGGACAGAGCGGCAGTTGGAAGAAACTTGCTGTCCTGATTGTAGGCGTCCGGTGGAAATGGTGGCGGAAGAAAGTTACTTTTTTAAGATGTCAAAATATGCTGACCGACTGATGGAGTATATTGAGAATCATCCGGAGTTTATCCAGCCCGTTTCCCGTAAAAACGAAATGATTAACAACTTTTTAAAGCCAGGTCTCGAAGACTTGTGTGTTTCCCGCACTACATTCCGTTGGGGCATTCCTGTTCCGTTCGACGAAAAGCACGTCATCTATGTCTGGCTGGATGCATTAAGTAACTATATTACAGCTCTTGGTTACCTTTCTGAAGATGATCATAAAGTACATACATATTGGCCAGCCGATGTACAGTTAATCGGTAAGGAAATTGTCCGTTTTCATACGATTTACTGGCCAATTTTTCTGATGGCACTGGGATTGGAACTGCCTAAGAAGGTATTTGGTCATGGCTGGCTTCTTCTCGACGAAGGGAAAATGTCAAAGTCTAAAGGCAATGTAATTGACCCAGAGGTTTTAGTAGATCGGTACGGCTCAGATGCTATTCGCTATTTTCTGTTGCGGGAAATTCCTTTTGGCGCCGATGGACACTTTAGTGAAGATGCACTGATTCAACGGTTAAACTTTGATTTAGCCAACGATTTAGGCAATCTTCTGAACAGAACGCTGGCAATGCTGCAAAAATATTACGGCGGTACCGCGCCTGCGTCCGGTACAGGTGAACCTCTGGATGATGAACTGAAAAATATGGCTTTTGATTTACCGGCTAAAATGGAACAATTAATGGATGAGTTGCTTTTTTCCAACGCCCTTACGGAACTGTGGAAATTTATCGGGCGTGCCAACAAGTATATAGATGAAGCAGCACCCTGGGCCCTGGCTAAGGCAGGCAGGCAGGACCGGCTGGATGCTGTAATGTATAACCTTTTGGAAAGCATCCGCATCATTTCCGTGTTGCTTCAGCCGTTTATGCCACAAACGCCGGAAAAGATTTGGGCGCAACTGGGTATCATAGATATGCCTGAATTGCACACATGGGAAAGTATTCTGGAATTTGGCAAGTTTCCCTCTGGTGCCGCCACGTCTCCCGGAGCTGTTTTATTTCCCCGTTTAGAATTGGTGGGAGAAGACCGGGTGCCAGTACGCCAGGCAACGAAAAAAGATAAGCCGCAACCAGAACGTGAGGTAAAACCAAAGGAGGCCGGCAACATGGCAGAGACTGAGGGATTAATCAGTATTGACGAATTTGCCCGCATTGACTTACGTGTCGCCTCAATTATTGAGGCTGAGCGGATTGAAGGGGCGGACAAACTCTTACAATTAAAAGTGAGTTTAGGGAATGAAGAAAGGCAAGTTGTGGCGGGGATTGCCAAGCACTACGCACCGGAGGGGCTGGTTGGCAAAAGCGTTATTTTTGTGGCCAACTTAAAGCCGGTTAAACTCCGGGGCATTCTCTCGGAAGGAATGTTGCTTGCTGCGTCTGATACAGAAGGGAATCTGGTACTTACCACCACGGAGACATTGGTTGCTCCAGGTAGCAAGGTGAAGTAATGGTTGAATTGATTGATACCCATGCCCATTTAAACGACGGTCGCTTTGGCAAGGATTTGTCGGAAGTGATTGGACGGGCTGCACAGGCTGGAGTCAGCACAATTATTAACGTTGGTTTTGATTTGGAGTCATCCCTGGCGGCTGTTGACTTGGCACAAAAATATACATCTGTATTTGCTGCAGTAGGTGTTCACCCGCACGATGCCGGTCGGGTCGGACTGGGATGGAAGGACAAAGTCCGCTCCATGGCTGCAGAAAAGAAAGTTGTGGCTATTGGCGAAATCGGCCTTGACTACTATTACAACCACTCCTCTGCCCAGGCACAGGAAACAGTCTTCCGTGAACAAATCCGTCTGGCAAAAGAACTGGGTTTGCCTGTCATTATCCATGACAGGGATGCCCATGAAGAAGTGCTCAACATTTTACTAGACGAGCAGGCATGGGAGGCCGGAGGGGTGTTTCACTGTTTTTCCGGTAATATCTCATTTGTTCGCAAGTGTCTGGACCTGGGTTTTTATATATCTCTGGCAGGTCCGGTGACGTTTAAAAACGCCGCGGACTTACAGGCAGTCGCAACAGAGATTCCAACGGAGAGATTGCTGATAGAGACAGATTCACCCTACCTGGCACCGGTGCCATATCGTGGGAAACGAAATGAACCTGCGTATGTGACGGCAATTGCTGACTATGTCTCAAAATTACGCGGTGAAAGTATAAAGGATTTTGCTGAAAAAACCAGTGAAAACGCCAGAAGGTTGTTCTCGCTTACATAACGGGAAAATAATTCCGCATATTCAGACGTTCTTTTCATAGATATATTTAAAGCTCAAAACTTAGAGAGAAGAAGAAAAAAGAGGGGATGTGGCCTATGGCCATTCCAGGCTTAAACGAAAAGTTCTCCGTAAAACAGTACGCCGTTAAAAGCATTTTATTAAGCATGTTGCTACTGGTTTCCATCTTTGTCTATCGGCAGGCGACAGCAAAAGAGGTCACTCTTATTGTAGATTATGAGTCGCAAATCATTATGACCGAAGCAAAAACAGTTGGTCAATTGTTGGACGAAATCGGAATATATGTACGAGGGCGTGACAAACTCTCACCGAGCGCCGATGAGCGGATTGAAAAAGGGATGATTATCAGTTTGCGCAAAGCGTTTCCCGTCTTTCTCCATGTTGACGGGCAGACAGCACTAGTTTATACAACCGCAGAGAGCACGTCAGAATTGCTGAATGAACTGGCTGTGACAGTTGCCCTTGAAGACAGGGTGGAGCCAAGCTTACAGGCCACACTGAGCCACGGTAGCGATATTCTTATTACCCGGGTCAGTACTTCGCTAATCAGTGAGGAAGTTTCAATCCCTTTTAAGACAGAACAAAAAAATGATCCAACCATACCCCGGGGAAAAAAGAAGGTAACCGTCCAGGGAAAAGTAGGCACACTGCTTAAGACATACGAGATTGTATTAGCCGACGGGAACGAAGAAAGTCGACAGTTAATTGAAGAGAAGCAATTGAATGAACCGACAAACAGCGTAGTTCTAATCGGCACTGCCGATCCTGAGCCTATTGTAACCGCCAGTGCGCGGGGGGGTGGCGTAGTGACTAATATTATTGAAGGGATTGCTTCCTGGTACGGCAATGGAGACGGTTTACATGGTGCGAAAACGGCCAGTGGTGAGGTTTTTAACAAAAATGATTATACAGCGGCCCATCCCACCCTGGCTTTTGGCACCCGCGTCCGTGTCACATATTTGAAAACCGGTAAAAGCGTAGATGTTCGGATTAACGACCGTGGGCCGTTTGGTAAAAATCGCATCATAGATTTATCCATGGCCGCTGCCGAAGCTATTGGCCTGCGCTCTGCCGGGGTTGGCAAGGTTACGGTTGAAGTGTTGAAATAAAGTCGCCTGAGAGGTTATCAGCAAACGCTAGCACCTGCAGGGTGCTTTTTTTTTACTGCAGAAAATTATAACGGTTTGCATTTGCAAATCGGCAGCGGTATACAGTACTGAAAAGCGCACGCTGAGGGAACTGAATAAGCGCGCATTTCTTGTTGTCAAAAATTTTACTGCCGTATAGGGCAGAAAATAATGGAAATACTATCTGCGGGGATGCCCGGTACAGTGAAGCGGAATTTCTTGACAAATCTTTGCCAAATTGGGTAAAATAGAAAGGCTGTAAGGAGGAAGAATTATGGATAAAATTACCAGGAGTGATCGGTTTGAAGCCGCTACTTGGATACCTGTTTTATTCCTGATAACAGCAGGTATGTTAGTATTGTTTTCTGTACATTTATCCCGGAAAGAAGTCAGGTTGTTAGCAGACGGGCACAGTCGTGTAGTGTACACATACAGCCACAATGTGGCCGGAGTTCTTAGTGAGGCCGGTATTGAGCCAGGTAAGTATGATATGCTCTCCCATCAACCGGAGGAGAGAACGTACGATGGTATGGAGATTAAATACAGGGCAGCTTTCCCCATTACTGTAGCCGCGGATGGTAATGATTTTGTGCTGTGGGCGGCAGAAACTACTGCCGGTCAGGCTCTGCAGTCCCTGGGGGTTACACTGGGAGAACTGGACCGGATACAACCTGGAGCTGATGAAAAGCTACAATCGGGTGATACAGTGGAAGTAATTCGTGTTAGTAAGCATTTAATAACGCAGCGCAGTGAAATTCCTTTCCGTGAAATCCGGCGAACTAATGAAAGCATGGATCGCGGTGAGAGTCGGGTGTTGCAGCGCGGGGTAACCGGGTTACGGGAAGACACTGTGGAAGTAACAATGGAGAATGGTGAGGAAGTTGATTTACATCTGGTCCAATCGGAGATCATTCGCGTAAAACAGGACCGGGTAGTTGAGCATGGGGGTAACACCCTGCTTTCCCGGGCCGGGCGATCATTTCAGTTTAATCAAGTAATTCATGTGACTGCTACAGCATATTGCCCTGGTACCGCAGAAAGCGGGTGTCCTATAGACGAGTACGGCAGAAGTAAATGTACCGGCCATTTTAATGATGGAATTACCGCCACAGGTATACGTGCAACTGCAGGGAACGGGCAAGAGGGAAATCCACATATCGTGGCGGTAGATCCGAGAGTTATCCCCCTCGGCAGCCGTTTATACATAGACGGCTACGGGTTTGCTGTTGCCGCTGATGTGGGCGGTGCCATAAAAGGAAATCGAATTGATCTGCTGATTGCTGATCACAGCACGGCCTGGAAATTCGGACGTAAACGACTTCGTGTATACTTGCTACCACAAGAATTATAGGATTTTGAAAGAATAGGGGGAAACTGTGAGTAAGCTGACGAATCCGGGTTTTGTAACCCAGTTGCTGAGCAGCCATGGTATTCGATTACGAAAAAAATGGGGCCAGAATTTTTTAGTCGATGAAAATATTTTGATTAAAATAGTTTCTGCGGCAGAAATTGAGTGCGGTGACCATGTGCTGGAAATCGGTCCCGGGATTGGGGCGCTGACACGGGAACTGGCTCTGCGGGCCGACAGGGTTACCGCTCTGGAAATTGACGAGCGGCTAATTCCGGTGCTAAAAGAAACCCTGGCTGAATATGATAATATTACAATTATCCGCCAGGATGCCATGGATGTGGATTATCCGGGCCTGCTTGGCGATAAGCCGGTCAAGCTGGTGGCTAATATGCCGTATAATGTTGCGACTCCCTTATTCTATCGATGGCTTAAGCAACACAGACAGCAATTTCCGGTAATGGTCTGTATGTTGCAGAAAGAAGTGGCGCAGCGCATCGTCGCCAAACCTGGCAGCAAAGAGTATGGAACTCTTTCGGTAGTGTGCCAGTTTGCGGCAAAAACAGAATTGCTCTTTACCGTTCCCCGGACGGTTTTTTTCCCACGACCTGAGATTTCATCTGCGGTGGTCCGCCTGCGGCCCGACGCAGCAACACAGTATGATGTGGGAGATGAAGCTGTTTTTTTTCGTGTAGTTGAAGCAGTATTTTCTCAAAGGCGTAAAATGGCATTGAACACGTTACATGCTGTTTTTCCACTTTCAAAGGGAGAATTAACTGAACTAGGAGCCGAAGCCGACCTCGACTTAGCTCGACGGGGTGAAACGCTTAGCGTGGCGGAATTTGCAAATTTATCTCGCTTGCTTTATAATAAAACAGCAGTATAGCGTGTAAAGATTTTGAAAGGTGCCGATAAACAATGAACTTTACGAGCCCTTCACGCGGAAGCTTATCATTGGATGAAGCGTTTGCTGATATTATCGCCTATATTGATGATAAGCCAAAGGAGCAATATAAGCTGATTATCGGGACGGATTCCCATGCCCATTATCGGCAGGATGTCTGCTTTGTTACTGCAATTATTATCCACCGTGTTGGCAAAGGTGCCAGGTATTTTTTCAGACGACAGAAGCATCGCTATATGGAAAGTTTGAGACAACGCATCTACTATGAGACATTCCTCAGCCTTGAAGTCGCCACGCTGGTCACCGCAAAACTAGCGGAAAACGGCCATTCATGCCTGAACATGGAGGTTCATTTGGATGTGGGTGAAAAAGGGGATACCAGGGAATTAATCCGGGAAGTGGTCGGTATGGTAATTGGCAGCGGGTTTCATGCGTGCATTAAGCCTGAATCGTATGGGGCCAGTACAGTAGCCGATAAGTATACAAAATAAGCGGCACTTTTCTGCAGATAAGCTTGTCCTGAACCTGTCAGAATAAAGATGTACTGCCAACGCCGAAAGGCGTTTTTTTGGTGGGTAAAGTATGCAAAAGACGCTTCATCTGAAATGTGATGAAGCGTCTTTTTTAGTTCATGAGTCGTCCTCCTAAAAATTGTTGCAATAAATCGAAACGCCGTTGCTTGTGGTATCCCAGATACGTTTTACCTTCAAAGCTCCTGTTCCTTGGTTGATGATGTAACACAGAAAGGGCTTCAAGGCAGTCACCCGCAATAGTATCAATAATAAGCTGGCTATGGGTCTGGTTCTTTATGGATGAGCCCAACAGGCCATGGGGGATAACACCGGCAATCCCAATATTCAGATTATTACACTTGGCATGCGCCAAAAGCATGGGTGGTACAGCATAGTCATCCCACGGGACCAGCGGAAGAAGCCGCCGGGATACGATATGCGGGCCGTGAGACGGTGTGGCGATACCTAACCGGGATTGCAGGCCCAACTCCTGATTGAGCAGCCGTCGAAAGAAATGCATGGGTTCACTGACTGCTTCCAATGCTTTTTTCTCCGGGTAGCAGTCTGTTAAAGCAAGGTCCAACTTGTTTAAGCGGGCTGTGGCAATTAAACCTCTTAAGTCTTTGGTGATTTCACCAACAAGGTCTCCGTCAATAAAAATTGCATGGCACATACTGAAGGTATATACCAGCTGGGCCCCCACAGCCCGGGGCACATCAATTCCCAAAGGATCCTTAAAGGAAACCAGTGTTATTTTTTGCTTATTACGGCGGTAGACGGATTCAACCTCCTCTACTGTAGAGCGGTTGGATCCGTTAAGGATGACATACGTTTTTGAAATTTCTTCTATATTTTGCAGCCGCCGCAACAGACTGCCGACACGGGCTTCTTCGTTATGAACAGGAACAACAGCAGCAAACATTGACTACCCCTCCTGCTACAGTATATTATCAAACTCCAAAAACTTCTCTTGGCAAGCACAAATTGTTTTATCCCTACATATACATATACTGTGAGGGAATACGTGTGATGCAGCGACGAGCTTTAAAGGGGGATTGTTCATTGAAGTTTAGTGTGGGAGATATTGTTGGACGCAAGTCATACGGCATGGATATATTGTTTAAAATCGCTTACATTGATGAAAAAAAGGGAACGGCAATGCTAAAAGGTCTGGATATGCGGCTTTTGGCGGACGCGGAAATCAGTGATCTGATCCACCCTCAACCTGATGAGGTGCAGCAGTACAACTCTCATTCAAAAAATGCACAAAAGGAATGTATAAAAAAAATTTACCGCCGCCGCATTATGGAGCGGGAACACCTGCGTGGACGAAGCGGTATGGCACCGGAACAGTTTTTTGAGATGCCCGGAAAAATCTTGCATCTTGACGGAGATGCTGACTACCTCGACGAGTGTTTAAAAGTATATCAATCACTGGGGTTAACGGCGCAGGGTGTTTTTGTACCGGAACGGGATCAACCGGATGCGATATGGAATTTGCTTCATGAACATCATCCCGATATTCTTATCCTCACCGGTCACGATGCTTATTTGAAACACAAGAAAAACTTTCAGGATATAAACAGCTATAGGAATTCACAGTTTTTTGTAAATGCGACGGTAAAGGCAAGGCAATATGAGCCCGGAAAAGATGACTTGGTAATATTTGCGGGAGCGTGTCAGTCTCATTATGAGGCACTTTTGGATGCAGGAGCTAACTTTGCCAGTTCGCCTCAACGCGTTCTCATTCATGCACTGGACCCCGTTTTTATTATGGAAAAAGTTGCTTTTACTCCCATTATCGAGACGGTCAACATTTATGAAGTAATAAAACATACAATTACGGGGCTTGACGGGGTCGGAGGGCTGGAAACACGGGGTAAGTTCCGGCTGGGCCTGCCAAAATCCCCGTATTAAACAAAGGAGTGTAATATGTCCGACTTTCTGAGCTGGAGATACGTAAAAGAGGCGGATAGGGAAAAAAGTGTAATCTTTAGTCGTTTTGATTTCTTATTTAATAACCCGGTCCAATATGAACATTTTATCCTTGACAACCCGCCGCGGGTTGTCATTGATTTCGCTGAAACCGGTTCTGTTCCGGACAGCAATAACTTTGATGACGGGTTAATCAGCGGTATACGGTTTGGTCGGCCGCGTCCAGGGATACTCCGTGTTGTTCTTGATCTTGAAAGGTCTCACCCTTATTCTATTCAAAGCTTATATACCCCCTTTCGGGTAACAGTGCGTCTCAGCCGGACACTACTTAAGGTTTTTCATGATGAGACAATACTCAACATGGAAATGGAAGATTACCTTGCCGGGGTCGTGGCTGCTGAAATGCCGGCTCTATTCCATCCCGAAGCTCTGCGTGCGCAGACTGTGGCCTCCCGGGGTTATGCTGCACGAAAAATGCTGCTCTTCGGCGGGCAGGGATGCAACAGAAGCCCGGACGCCGATATTTGCACAAGCCCGGCACACTGTCAGGGGTGGCTCTCCCGGGAAAAACAGCGGGAGTTGTGGGGCGGGGATTACCCGCGCCACCGGAATAATATAGAAGAAGCAGTGAAAGCCACGGCCTGGTCCGTATTGTTTTACCAGGGAAAAAGAGCAGATACTGTTTTTCACTCTACCTGTGGAGGCAAGACTGAAAGTGCCGTCAACGTTTGGGAAAATGACCTTCCTTACCTTCGTTCTGTCCCCTGTATGCACGACAAGCACTCTCCATATTACGAACGGAAATATCATATAAACCCGGTTGAACTTTCGCAAAAAACAGGAGTTTCATTTGGTGAAATTTACGCTGCCATAATGGGTGGAACGCCTTTATTACAAAAAGAAAATGTAACTGATGCAGGGACTTTACGGCAGGTCCGCATTGCCGACAAAAGTATCTCCGGCGCTACTTTGCGGCAGGCGCTCAATCTTCCTTCACAATGGCTGGATTGGAGTTTGCCGACTATTGAGTTTATCAGCAAAGGTTATGGCCACCGGGTCGGCCTGTGTCAGTACGGTGCTGACGGCTATGCCCGAAAAGGATTGTCCTGGCAGGAAATTCTGGCACATTATTACCGTGATACCGAAATTCAACCCATTGAAGCGACAGATGAGCAAGATACCGACCCACTGCCGCTTTTGGGAACGGTCATTGCTGTAGATCCGGGACACGGTGGAAACAGCAGCGGTGCTGTAGGGCCAAGCGGGGTTAAAGAGAAGGATGTTGTGCTTGATATTTCACTGCGCCTGGCAAAAAAATTGTCCAAACACGGTGCAGAAGTAATTCTCACGAGGGCAGATGATAGTACTGTTACCTTACAAAATCGTGTGGCGACGGCAAACCAGGCTAAGGCAAATGTCTTTGTCAGTATTCATGCCAACGGCCATGAAAATCCGGCAGCGCATGGAACGGAAACTTACCATTACCCGGGCAGCACCCCTGGTCAAATCTTTGCCGGGTTTGTTCAGAAAAAGTTAATAGAGATGCTGGGCAGGCGTAATCGCGGTGTTAAGGCGGCATCGTTTTATGTACTGAGATATACGGCAATGCCGGCAATCCTGGTTGAAGTAGCATTTATTACCAACCGAAAAGAAGAAAATCTCCTTGCAGGCGATGATTTTCGCGAAAAAACGGCTGATGCACTTCTGTCAGGTATCATTGATTACGTTTTACTCCGTATAAACAGCCACGTATAAGCAAATAATTAACAATGAATTTAACCCTTGACACTTTCTAAATGGGGCTGATATAATATAGTTTTAAAATTTGACTTTTGCCCTGTCATATGTTACAATTAGTGAGTAAATCTTAGATGGGGTGATGAATGTTGGCAGCTACAAAAGCGCTAATTGATATCAGGCGTGACCTGGAATCACATGTCGGTCAGAAAATTCGACTTCGCGCCCACAGAGGGCGTCGCAAGACGCTAGAGAAAATAGGTGTACTGGAAAACACCTATCCTTCCATCTTTATCATTCGGATTGATGAACCCAACTATAATCAAAGACTATCTTTTTCGTATGCCGATGTACTCACGGAGACAGTTGAACTGACACTGGTGCAAAAAGATGGCGGTATGAGCCCGCAGTACATGGTAAAATAATTTTCTCGCAGACAAAAAGCAGCCCCCTGCAAACAGGGGGCTGCTTTTTGTTTTAGGCAAGGAAATTATAACGCTCAGGGAGGCTACGATCCTTTTTCTTGTAAGTCGGCATTTCTTGCATATTTTTCTTTTTAGTAAAATAGATATGTTAGAGACGGTTCAGCCCCTGCGCACATTTTCCGGAGATTGAGCATATAATTAATCTGATGAACCAACGGGAAAGGGGGCGGGGGATACATTTTTCCGTTGTTTGCATATAGTGTAGTAAATTAGACGAAAGGAGGCTGAACTATGGGTAAAGATGAAAAAGTAAAGGTGGAATTTATCACCGACCTACTTAAGGTGGAACAGGTGGTCGGGGAGAACGCCGCCCAGACATCGGTGATCAGAGATATAACTCTGCCGGGCCGGGTCAGAAAAATTACGGAAGTAGATGCCACGATCCGGAATGTTCAAGCGAGGGTCATCGAAAATAAAGTTGTGGTAGAAGGGGTTATTCACAAGCAGATTTTCTATGTGGATGACGACACCGGCCAGCTAAAAGAGTTTACGGTACCCGATGAAAGGTTTGTCCATTTTGTAGATGTGCCCGGTGCCATGCCCGGCATGAACGTCCAGGTTCATACCCGTATTGAATTTGTTGGACACGATTTTATTCGCGAAGTCCCCCACCATGAGAACAACAATATGGTTGATTCACTGTTCCGGCAAACTGTGGTCCTGGAAATTTTCGTAAAGGTCACGGAAACACTGCAACTGGAAGTTGTCGTAGATGTGATCGGTGTTGATCCCAAAAAAATCGTCAAAGAGTTATTGAAAGTAGAAAGTGTAATTGGGGAAAACGCATCACAGGTTGCGGTCAGAGCAGACATTGATTTTGGGCGTTTCGCAAGGAAAATCAAAAACATTGATACCGAAATAAGAAATATTGTAGCCCGTGTCATTGAAAATAAAGTGATTGTGGAAGGCATTCTGCATAAACAAATTTTCTTCGTGGGTGAAGACGATATCGTCTTTGAGGTATCGGTGGATGAACGGTTTACTCACTTTGTCGACGTGCCCGGCGCTTTCCCCGGAGCGAACGCGCAGGTACATCCCCGGGTAGAATTTGTGGACGTAGTTATTGACACGTATGACCCGACACGGGGTGTGCAGACAGCGATTATTGACATCTTTGTCAAGGTGACGGAGACTGTCCAGGTTGAAGTTGTTACAGACATTAAAGACGTCAAAGTAACAAAAGAGTTACTTAAAGTCTCACAAGTAGTCGGTGAAGGCGCTCGCCAACACAAGATTGTCATGGACTTAGTGGCACCGGCACCTGCCAAAAAGATTGCAGGCCCGCCCGATACCCGCTTTGAGAACATCGAAACCCGCATTATCGAAAACAAAGTTATTGTAGAAGGGGATCTGGTCAAGCAAATCTTCTTTGTCCGGGAAGGCGAATTCCCAGATGTCCTGGAATTTGAAGTCCGTGAACGCTTCTCCGTGTTTATTGATATTCCAGGGGCCATGCCGGGTCAGGTCGTTCAGGTTTATCCCCGTGTTGAATTTGTAGACTTTGAAATTGACCCCTATGACAGGACACGTATTCGCCAGATTGTAGTTATCGAAATCTTCATCAAGGTGACGGAGTTTGTCCAGCTAGAGGTTGTGGTAGATCTGGATGTCATTGATGTGCTCCCCACATTTACTGTCTATATCGTCCAGAAAGGCGACACGCTGTTTAAAATAGCACAGCGGTTCCGGACAACGGTGGATGCAATTCTTGCAGCAAACCCGGAAATTAAAGACCCCAATCTGATCTTCCCCGGGCAAAAAATCATTATCCCCGCTCCACCCAAAGGATAATCCGCAAAATGTAGCATCGGTGATGCTACATTTTTTTTATTCAAAAAGAAGCAATTTTGTTGTGCTTGTCATACGATAAAGCGGGAGGAGGTTATTATGACAGAACCGCAAAAAGTAAACCGGATTTTACCGATAGTTCAGGCCACAGGTGAGGTAAGTGTAGCATTTCCGCTTAAATGGGCACTGCCGGATCAGACGAAGGACTTTGACGACCCCGTATTAACCGTTTTGGAGGCCAGTGCACTTGCACTGTCCGGAGAACTATGCGCCCACTTAGTTATTCAGCAGGAAACCCATTACGTTGCACCGGAAACCGGCTTAGTGGAAAAAGCGGCCACTGTTCACACGGTTATTGAACTGGTTCCTGTCCCTGGCATTAAGCCCGGTGATGAAATTGAGATATCCACTGAGGCGAGCCTGAAAGGACAATGGCGGACTGAGTCCATGGCTGTTCGGGGCAAGCATACGACACTAATGACGGGTAATTGCCAGTTAAAGATGGATTATACCGTCTACGAACAAAGGGAAATAACGATTTACAAACCCGGCGATGTAGATGCGTCTATACTTTCAGAGACGGTAAATGTGGAAACTTTCTTTGATCGTTATGCTGATTCGTGGGATCTGGCTTTGCCAGTAAGTTTCGAGGAAACGCCGCAGAGTCTGGGGACAATCGAGAGTCGCTTTGTTAATGCAAAAGTAACACCGATGCGGGGTTGGCTAAAGCTGGAGGGGGATGTGGTTGCCACAGTTCCCTATCAGGGTCCCAGGGAAAATACGTTTGTAGAGACATTTGTTTTCCCGGTTAAGCGCTTTTTAGAAGCGGCCGACGCAGGGACAGAAATGTTGGCGGACTGTGCGGCACAGGCCCAGTTATTTACCTGCCAAAGAGAACCTGGGAGCAATAAGGGTGTACTGCGGGGACTGCTTCATGCCGGCGTCCGTCTTTCCAAGATAGAGTCGCTCGAAGTGGCCGCGGATACACGGAGCCACTTCCATCACTCTCACTTTCAGGATCCATTCCTTTTAGATCAGGTATTGGGGGTCGGTTCATCACAGATATTAATACAACGGGAGATTTTTTTCAGCAGGCCTGCCCGTAAAGTCAGGGAGCCGGTAGATGCGGAAGTAAGGAATCTACGCACAGAAGTTATTGCGAATAAAGTTATCGTTCGCGGAGTGCTGCACAAGCAGATTTTCGCAGTTGACGCCGAAACCAGCGTGGTTTTCGCGCAGGATGTGGATGAAAGCTTTGTACATTTTGTTGATGTCCCCGGGGCGGCTCCGGGAATGCGGGCCCGTGTTAAAGCTCGGGTGGAATTTGTCAAGGTCGACATTAACCCCGGAGGCCTGACGGCCCGGCAGGTCACTATTATAGAAATTACAGTCAAGGTAACAAGGGCCGTAAAGAAGGATATTATCACTAAGCATCCCTTCTTTCCTGTATCCCCCATATCCCCGTCTCACCCGAAGCCTCAGCCCACAGGCAGAGTGTATATTGTCCGTTCCGGAGATAGTATCTGGAAGATTGCCCGTATGTTCGGCGTAACAATGGAATCAATTATTGCCGCCAACAATTTACAAAACCCCAGCCTGATTTTCCCTGGGCAAAAACTGATCATTCCGGGATAGCTGGCAGCATATGCCATGAGAGCATATTCTTAAATGAGCGGTTCATTTACCGCTCATTTTTTCCTGTAATCTCGTTTAAGCCTAGAGAATACCAATATTTACTCTTTGCTGAGTTCCGGTAATGTAAGCTATAATCTAATTGTGAAGTTATGTTAACAATTTACGAAAAAAGGAGTGTTATTTTTGAAGAGAAAGTGGACGTGCCTACTCTCCCTTGTGCTGTTTATCACATTGCTGTTCATTCCCCTCTCCGCCACAGCCGAAGCAACAACCATCACTTACCGTTATACATATCAATATACAGCAAACGGCTGGCGGCTTGTCTCTTCCCCCACCACTACGACAACGACCAGAATTACGTACGCGTACTACAGGATACAATCGGGAGATACTCTTGTTAGTATCAGTCAGCGTTTTAAGACCACTGTGGCAGAGTTAAAACGGCTAAACAACCTAACCAGTGATGCTCTCTACGCTGGTCGGCTACTCCTTGTTCCTCTTACATCACAGCCTGCCACTGCGCCACAGCCGGCTCCCGCCCCTACCCCGATTCCTGCCCCTGCGCCTGTTGCCCCTGCGCCTGAGCAAAACGTCAGCGGGTTGACCCAGGCAGAACAGCAAATGCTTAACCTGGTAAATTATGAGCGGACAAGCCGTGGCCTCCGTCCGCTGCAGGCCGATATGGAACTGACCCGCTTAGCCCGGCTGAAAAGCCAGGATATGATTAATCTGAACTATTTTGCGCACCAGTCACCAACTTATGGTTCTCCCTTTGATATGATGAGGGCTGCTGGTGTTACTTACCGTACTGCCGGTGAAAACCTGGCCGGTGCCCCCACTGTGGAACGGGCTCATACAGGGCTGATGAATTCTCCCGGCCACCGCGCCAATATTTTAAATCCCAATTTCACCCATATCGGCATCGGTGCCATCACCGGCGGACGGTACGGGATGATGTTTACGCAAATGTTTGTGGGACGATAGTCTCAAAAAAGCGCTTTTCGTCACTTTAGAGGAAAGGCGCTTTTTTTGTTGAAAACAGTCGTATAATGCGATAGCACTATTGTTAAAATATTCCGACAATGTTACAATGCTTGGTGGGGGAGTAACTTCTATTGGGGGGGCATAAAAATTCAAACAATGCAGTTAACATGTAAATGCGACACATTGGATCTGATTAACACAATTTCGGAAGTCGCAAGAGTTCCTCTTCTTCTGGTTGATGCCGACGCAAACCCTGTATTTCGCTCAAGTTATTATTTTTCTTTTGATTTGGAGTCGCAGTTGTCCACCTGTCTTAAAAAAACACTGTCTTGCGTGAATTCAGATGAAGGAAAACTTTATAGTATTGCACCGGGCTTGGAAGCGGTAATTTCCCCTGCCACGGTCTTTAACCAGCCCATGTACTTAGTAGCCGGGTATTTTACAGACACTGCAAATCAACAACTGCACCGGATGTTCCCAGAACAGGTTATGAGCGAATTAATCACCAAGAATCTCACCGGAGAGTGGAACGACAAACGGAACTTACTGCTCAGTATGAATAATAATCTGGCACATTTTTTAAGGAAACTACATAAGAGTAACGATGAGATTCAAAAAATATACGAGTTTATCAGGCTTATCTATGCGAACCAGGGTATTCAGGGCGAAACATTCTGGGAAGAAGCACTGAAAAAAATATGCAGCATTTTTCCGTCCTACTGGGGAGGAGTCGTGCTTTTTCCCGCTATGAAAAATAGCTATGCTTTTATCTGTTCGGAAAAGAACAGAATTCGCAGGCTGGAGGCATTTAATTGCATGCTTTCCCAATGGATAAAAGAAACGGGGGAAGCAGTGTATTTGCCTGATGCGGCTAAAGATCTGCGAACGGAAGAATTTCTGCTCTTAGAGCCGGAGCTGGAAAGATTGTTAAGTCTTCCACTGAAGTCAGATAACGGCGTCTGGGGAGTCCTGCATTTCGCGCTGAAAGCAGACATTTGTCCCCGGGACCTGGAGCTATTGCAGGGATTTGGCCAGTACTTGGGAAACTTAGAAGATTACGATTCCACAAAACACACGAAACGTAAGGAAAGCCTTCTGGACTGCTCTTTAGGCCTGATAATAGGTTTACTGGGACAGGAAAGGGATGAAAATGTATTTCATTTAGTAGCAGAGGCGCTGTTTAAAGGGTTAAAGTGCCATTCCCTTGGCATTTACCTGCAAGGAGACGAAGGGCAATTTTACACTACTGCCGCATGCAGTCTTAGCAAGGCACAGGTGAAGCAGGATTGTATTCTGCTTGAACAATTGTACGGTGGGAAAGTTTATATTCAGCATCCACTCCGCATGAACAGGCCACAGGGCTCAGGATACTGGGAGGTTCCTATTGGGGGGGCGTCTGAAAGGTATGACGGGTTTCTTATTATACGTAAAAACGCAGAATTTAACGATGAAGAACAAGAGTGTATATTAAGAGTAGCTAAAATATGCGAAGTTTTCCTTAGTCGGCAAAGGCACAAAAAACAGGAAAATCAGCGGATCTACGAATTGATGGACGGGATGATTGCAATGCTGGAAGGGCATTTGCCCTGGTTAAAAGAACATGCGGAAAAGACCGCTTTGTATGCTACAACATTAGGCAGGGCCGCCGGATTGCCTGAACGGGAAGTAAGTGACCTTACTATAGCCGCCCGCCTGCACGATATCGGTAAAATTAAAATTTCGCCCGCCCTCTTTTCAAAGTCGGGTAAGTTAACGCTGGCAGAAAAAAGAAGGCTTGAGCGGTTCGGCATGTTCGGGGCCGAAATTTTATCATCCATACCGACGCTTGCATGTTATGCCCCGGTGCTAGCGCAGTTGGAGGAGAATGTGGACGGCAGTGGCTATCCCCGTGGACTGAAGGAGGAAGAAATCCATCCACATTCTCTCATCATCCGTATCGCTTCAACGTATAGCGCATTAACGGCAACGCGCGCATACAGGGATACACTGCAAGAGGCGTTGGCGCTGGATAGTATGGCAAAAGAAGTAGAAAAAAAACTTTCCATGTTTTATTACTCTATTTTTAAAAAAGTTGTGTCCACTAATGCAAGAATCAATGCTTCAGCAGGTGTGGATAACTCGGAAGTATATCAAAAGCTGACACCGCGTGAACGCGAGGTTCTGGAAATGATTGCAAGCGGAAAAAATAATAACGAGATTGCAGCAGAATTGTATATTAGTGAAAAAACAGTAAAAATTCATGTTTCTAATCTTTTGCAAAAGCTGGCACTAAAAGACAGGACGCAGGCTGCTATTTTCTTTTTAACAAACAAATAGAGAAACGCAACTATTTAACTAGGCCTATGGGCTTAGTTTTTTTATTTGACACAAAAAATACAACATAGGGACTATTGTCGATATATGGCAAATGTGACTACAATAGAAAAAACAGGCAAGTTATTCTTTACACAAGCGTCATATTCTCTGCTGCATTACTCCATGGAAAACGTTAATCGTATAGCCGGTGCAGTACCTCTGGAAAGGCTTGATTTAGTTGTGGGGTTTAGCCAGTCGGCAGAGGAAGTCGGTCTGCCTGTGAAGCGGATGCTTCGCGTTTTTATGTTTTCTGCGATTGTGCTAACACTGTGCATGCTTTTTTTAGGATTATTGCTAAGTCGGCTAATCACCGTTGCTGACGCATATGAAGCTATGACTGCTGACAGGCCATACCGTAAGGCAATGACACCTGCCGCGGCCATTCGCTGTTTAGAGGAGGCTGCCGGTATCCAGTTTGATAAAAGTGCGGTAGATGCTCTGCGGGAAATGACGAAACAAAGCCGGTATTTTACCCAATTTGTTGACAGCGGGGAGGTGAGCATGTATGGATTAGGCCACGAGACGGGAGCGTAGCTAATTACGAGCAGCCTTGTGCCTGTTATCACAATGCTATATAGCTGCTGGGCGGGGAAGCTGTTATCAAATCCTCATTTCGTCTATTTCTGTTATAACAAATGCAAACCGCTGTTGTTGGAAACCAAGAAGACAATAATTTTGAATGGGGGGTCTATCCATGAAATTGACAATCAAGTCAAAACTCTTTGGTGGGGTAGGGTTTGTCGTTTTACTTTTGCTTGTCATTAGTCTGGTTTCTTATCGCATGATGGGTGCAATCGGCAACAGCAATGCAGAGGTTCGCACTAACAGCCAACTGGAATACTTCTTGTCAGAGAGGGAAGTCGATCACTTAGTATGGGTGAACCAACTGTCCGATGTTTTTAGAACCGGTGAAAGTTTTCAGGGACAACTGGATCATACAAAATGCGGTCTGGGCAGTTGGTACTATGCTTTTCTTGAGTCCGATGAGTTTAAAGCGTTACCAAGTCATATAAAAACGCTGTTTCACGAAATGGAAGAGCCACACCGCTTGCTTCATCAAACAGCTGGTAGTATAAACAGTCAGGTCACCGGAGGTGGAGGGTTAGCCGGGGCCCAGGTTATTTATACCCAGGAAACAAACAAATACCTGGCACAGGTGCGGGAATTGCTGGGGAAAATATCCGATGGCTTATCTGACGAGAGTGGCGTACTGGTGGCCCAGGCTGAAGCTACTGAGCTATCAGCGAACAGAATCATTATTATTTCAGCGCTTATAGCGTTGATTTTCGGTGTTTTACTCGTGTTGTTTTTAAGCCGGGGGATTACAAATCCCATTAAATCTGTTGTGGAAATGCTGAAAGATATGGCACAGAGTGATGGTGATCTGACAAAAAGAATTAATGTGGCATCAAAAGATGAAGTTGGAGAATTAGCGCACTGGTTCAACACATTTGTTTCTCAACTCCAGGAGATTGTAGGGAAGCTTAAAGTCTCCGTTGATACAATATCCTCGTCATCCCAGGAGCTTTCAGCAGCGGCGGAGGAAAGCAACGCCTCTATGGAGGAAATTACCGGCGTCGTGGAGTCCCAGATAGCCCAAAAAGCCCAGGATATATCTCTCAAAGCACAGACAACGTTAGAGGAGGCTAAAGCGACACAGTTAGCGTCTCAGCAAGGGGATGAAGCGGTACAGGATATTGTTAAAGTCATCAATACCATTGGTGAAGCTACCGGAGATACCAGCGCGGTAATTAAGGAGCTGGAACAGTCATCCAGTGAGATTGGTATTATTATCGAGACGATTACCGGCATCGCGGAGCAGACAAACTTGCTGGCTTTAAATGCCGCCATTGAAGCGGCAAGGGCAGGCGAAAGCGGCAGGGGCTTTGCTGTTGTTGCCGAGGAAGTCCGTAAACTGGCAGAAAACAGTAACCAGGCAGGCGTGGCAATCGTTAAGCTGATTAATGATATCCAGAACCGGGTAAAGGACGCCGTGAAAAAAATGGATACAAACAAGGAAATGGTTGAGAAAGGGAAAGAAGTGGCTGCCAAGGCTCGGGAAATCCTTCGGCAGGTACAGGAAATAGCCTCCAGAGAAGTAGCCCTGGTTAATGAAGTAAGTGCAGCGGCGGAAATGCAGGCGTCCTCAGCACAGGAAATCGCAGCCGGTACGGAAGAGCAGGTCGGGATTATTACGCAAATTAGCGGAACGGCTACACAACTGGCTGAAATGTCGGAAGATCTGAATATTCTGGTTGGACGCTTTATCGTCTAGTAAAAAGGAGGGGAGACGTGTTGACTTTAGCTGTCAGTCAAGAACACCAAGCAAAAGATGTAGAGCAACTACTTGTTGTATTTAGTATTGCCCAGGAGTTTTATGCAGCGCCGATTTTTCAGGTACGGGAAGTCATTAAGCTGCCAAAAACCATCAAAATACCGCAAAGCCCCCATTTTGTAGAAGGTGTTATGAATATCCGGGGGAAAGTCATTCCCGTTATTAACCTAAAAAAACGTCTTAATTTAAGTCATGATGAAGTTGACGAAAAAGCACGGGTAATGATTGTGGAGCTGACTTCCCAAAACGCGGGACTTATTGTGGATCAGGTCAGCGAAGTGGTCAGAATTACGCCGTGTGATATTAAAGAAGCGCCAAAAATGACCAGTGTTATCGATAATCAATATATTAAGGGAGTTGTTTATCACAAAGACCGGATGTTAATCCTGCTTGATCTTAACCGAATTTTCAGTTCAGATGAACAGGAAGACCTTCTACTGTTGGCGGAAGGATAAACTTAGATAAATTCAGGGGGGAACTATATGAAGATGGGAATTCGTGCAAAAATTGGCTGGCGGAGGGAAGCACAAAAGCTGCGGGAGAAATTGGTGACTTGATCGTTAATATTCAAAAGGTGAGGCAGTCGGCCTCACCTTTTTAAGCAAACTTGGGGATGAACAGCATTTTCCCAGGGTGGAGGTAATTGGGATACTTGATTTTATTAAAGTCAATTAACTGCTTTTCCGTTATTTTGAAGCGGCGGGCGATGCTCTCCACTGTATCTCCCGGCCGGACAAAATACACTTCTTTACCTATGTGCTGGGGAACTTTAACTTCTTCTTCTTTTTCAAAAATAATGACGGGCGTGCCGATAGGTGTCAGCGGGTATATCTCTTCCACATCTTCGTTGTGGAGGCGGACGCAGCCGGCAGTGGCGGCAGTGCCGATGGTCCAAGGGTTAAAAGTACCGTGGACACCGTGGCGCTGATAGGTAAATGCCATCCAGCGTGTCCCAAGCCCCGGATGGGGCTTGGGGTTTTTCTCATAGACTTTATATTCACCAAGCGGTGTCGGTGTTTCCGGTTTACCAATGGCAATAGGGTATGTTTTGTAATATTGCCCTTGCCGGTAAAAATCCAGTTTTTTCATGGCGCGGTTTATTTCAATCCGTGTCATTTGGTTTGCCTCCCCAAAATCTTTATATATTCTATGTGTTCTGCTGGTATTTGGTCATTCTTAAATTTTAAATAAAATAATAGAGAAAATAAGAGAAATTTACAGCTATACTGAAAAAATATGAGGGTAATAATAATAATGCGTCTAAATGTTCTAAAATAAAAGGAGTTGAGGCTAATGAGTCCAAGGCGGAACAAAGTGATGTCGGATACGCTAAAAGAAGAGTTAGCCGAAGAACTTGGTGTAGTTAATCTTGTCCGTGAAGAAGGTTGGGGCAGTGTGTCCTCACGAAACTGCGGAAATTTAGTGAAACTTGCCATTGAACGTGCCGAACGTGCTCTGATGGAAGAACAATAGACGTATGGGGTATGCCGGGAGGCATACCCTTCTGTTTTTTTATATGATTTTTAACGGCTAAAAGGAATTTTCAGCCTAATGTGGAATAGTAAAGCAAGTCTTTGAATTGTTGAAACGCTCTCTTTCAGGGAAAAATAGCAACAACGGTACTAGCCATTGGAGGGAAGATATCAATGAAAGAATTACGCAGCCTGGAAGATGTAAAAGAATATCAACCAGATAAAGCACGTGTTATTCATTCCGCAACTCATGAAGAAATTTTAGCAGGCGCAACGACAGATATTTACTTTATCAGAACGCAGGAAATACTGCGTGCTACCGGCAAGGAAGATACAGTGGTCACGGCAGAGATTTTTGCCAGTAAGGCAGGTGTTCTTTGCGGAATTCAGGAAGCCGTCGGGCTTCTGCAAAAAAAAGATGTGGAGATCTGGGCGCTGGAAGAAGGAGAAGAGTTTACGCAAAAAGAAGTTGTTTTGCGTATCCGGGGGCGCTACAGTGAATTTGGTATTTATGAAACTGCTATACTAGGCATGCTGGCCAGTGCCAGCGGCTGGGCCACGGCAGCCAGGCGTTGTAAACAACTTGCCGGAGATAAAGCAGTGTTTTGTTTTGGCGCAAGACATGTTCACCCTGCGGTAGCATCGGTCATGGAAAGAGCCGCAATTGTAGGCGGTGCCGACGGGTGCAGTTGTATCCTGGGAGCTAAGTTAGCTGGAAGGAAACCGACAGGGACAGTACCCCATGCTGTGATGTTGATTGTGGGAGACACGGTTGAAGTGGCACTTACTTATGATCATGTCATGCCCTTGGAAGATCCCCGTGTTATTTTGGTCGATACCTTTAAAGATGAAGCAGAGGAAACGCTTCGAGTAGCAGACGCGCTGCGTGAGCGCTTGACAGGGGTACGTTTGGACACGCCCAGTGAGCGGGGTGGAGTGACTCCTGGTTTAGTCCGTGAAGTACGGGCCCGGTTGAATCAAGCTGGCTACCATTATGTTAAACTGTTTGCTTCCGGTGGCGTGAACGAGGAACGTATGCCTGCCCTGATAGAGGCAGGTATAGATGCTTTCGGTGTGGGCAGCTTTATTTCCAGGGCTCCTGCGGTGGATATGACTATGGATATAAAAGAAATTGAGGGGAAGGCGATAGCCAAAAGAGGGCGCATTCCGGGAACTACGGAAAGTGCCCGATTGAAAAAAATATAATTTCGGGAGAGTTGATGATGAGTTATGAGGATAGGGAAGACTTCTTCTTGCAGATACTGGTGGACTATATCATCCTCAATGAAATTGTGGCCGCTCCTTTTACGGAACAATGCCTGCATAAAGTAGGCATAAAGTACGGGATGAGAGTTGAGGATCGATATAGAAAAGAGTATCAACTTGATGAGAAGCTGACAATGGAACAATTAGTTGACTTGTCATCTGAGTTTTTTAATAAGCTGGGTGGAGAGTATACATTTCAAATACTGGATGAGAAACTAATTTTAAATTGCTATTCCTGCCCGTTTGGTCATATGGCGCTTAAAACGCCGGCTCTCTGTCTGATCCATACCAGCCTGATCGGGGGTATTGCCGCCCGAAACTTTCCCTATAGTAAGGGTCATATTGAAAAAAGCATTGCCACCAAGAGTTCTACGTGTCAGATTGTGTATTACCTAACGGAAACAGGGGAAGCTGTCTGTGCCGACGGTGTCGTGTTTAAAAATGAACCGACATCCTATTTGCTTACACGTAATGAGATTCAAACGTTTAACGAGGAATGTTTAATTGACAACTCTGTATATAACAAATATGTGGAGAGTCTGGAGAGCCTGCAATCTATTCACCGTGAGTTGGAATGTGAATATAATCAGCTGAGAAATGAAATTTTTACAGACTTAAAACTGGGCGTACTGACAGTGAATGAAAGCTGTAAAATTACATATATGAATAAAACAGCGCAAGACTTGCTTAACGTGCAAAACTATTGGGATACACTGGTCACGGAAAGTTTTCAGAGAATACTTTCGGAAACGTTGCATACCGGAACAGGTGTTAACCAGCAGGTACTCAATATGCCTTTTCCGGAAGGATCGAGATATTATTCCTTTAACGTGGCACCTCTCAGTGATGCAAACGGTTATGTGAGCGGAGCTGTCAGCGTTTTTCAGGATATTACGGAACAAAAAGTTCTGGAAACAGAACTTCTGCAGATGGAGAAATTTTCACTGGTCGCTGAATTGGCTGCAGGGACAGCCCACGAAATTCGTAACCCCATGACTACTCTACGGGGCTTTCTGCAAATCCTTTCCAAGGAGTTCAGAACAGAAACAAAAGGATATGAGTACTGTACTTTAATGATTGATGAAATCGACCGGGCTAACGCTATTATTAAAGAATTTCTGTTGTTAACAAAACCGGCTGCCCCTAAGTTAAGAGAAGCAGATCTGCATGTTATCCTCGAAGAAATATTTTTATTGATTGAAAGTAAATCTTTGTTAGAAAACGTGGAAGTTCGAAAAAAATATACAAAAAGCTTACCGCTTGTTCATGTGGATCCGGCGCAGATAAAACAGGTGTTTCTTAATTTGGCAACGAATGCGATTCAGGCAATGCCTAATGATGGGCAGCTTGAGATCTCCACTTCTACTCATAGTGGTAAAGCTTATGTGGAATTCAAAGATACCGGTTGCGGGATGGCTAATGAACAACTGTTGAGAATATTTGATCCTTTTTTTACCACGAAAGAGAGTGGCACAGGACTGGGCCTTACCATTTCCTACCGGATTATTGAAACTCATGGCGGTCGGTTATCAGCAAAAAGTATTGTAGGCAAAGGGACAACGTTTACTATTGAACTGCCTGCAGTAGAAGATAAGCAAGTTGCAAGCGGTTGAAAACTTGCCCATAAGCTCATCACCGCAGAATTTTCCGATGAACAAATCATGATGTTTATTAAAGCAGCACACTGTAGACAGTGTGCTTTTTTGCATACTTTCCAGGAGCTTGGAAATTCTAACTATTGTTATAGTCATCATGGGGGTGCCTTGTTTTGACGAAGAAAGATGGAGGTACTTTGGTCATCATTGGCGGTGCCGAAGATAAAACGGGTGAGTGTGAGATTTTACGTGAATTTTTCTCGTTGGCCGGGGGCAGAAAAAGCCGGTTAAATGTACTTTCTACCGCCAGTGAAGACCCTGAAGCAGGGGATCAGTACCGGCGTATTTTTCTGGATATGGGAGCTGAAGAAGTCCGGGTCCTTGCTGTTCAAAACAGAAAGGAAGCAAACCAGGCCCAGTTCTTTCGATTTTTTGATGATAACAGCGGAATTTTTTTCACAGGTGGCGATCAACTGCGGATCACCGGCATTCTGGGCGGCAGTATACTGGGAACGGCATTGCACAGGGCATATGTGACGGGAGCTATTGTTGCAGGCACCAGTGCCGGGGCGTCGGCAATGAGTGAAACAATGCTTGTCGGCGGTCTTGATGATGCCACACCCAAAAAAGAAATCATCCGTATGGCGCCCGGTTTAGGGCTATTAAACGGCGTGGTGGTTGACCAGCATTTTGCACAACGTGGGCGCATTGGGCGGCTGCTTGCCGCTGTTGCGCATAATCCATATATTTTAGGTGTTGGTATCGATGAAGATACAGCGATTGTCGTCAGAGAGAGTGGTTCATTCAAGGTCATTGGCTCAGGGGCTGTAACAGTGATTGACGGTAAGCAGGTATCCCATTCCAATGTTTCCGAATCTGATTCTGATCAATCCCTGGCACTCACTGATGTATGCCTGCATCTTCTCGCCAGGGACTACGGCTTTCATTTAAAAGAGCGCTATGTCATGATGCCCGGTACTAAGGAGGAAAACAAGTGAAAATAGTTGAGCTGCATTTTTATCAGGGGCGAAATATTTACAGCCACCGTCCCGTGATGAGGATGCTTCTGGATCTTGCACAATGGCGTACCTTTCGGACTGACCGGCACCCGGAGTTTGGCAGGGAACTTTTGCGGCACCTTCCGGGCTTGGCAGAACATCATTGTTCACGCCGGAGGCAGGGAGGATTCCTGGAACGCCTGCATGACGGAACATATCTTGGCCATGTAACAGAACATGTTTTTTTGGAGCTTCAGGAGCAGGCCGGTATTGGTACAGAATACGGAAAAACGTTGACTGTTAAAGGTGGATTAGTAGAAGTCGTCAGTGAATACCGTTGCCGCTCAGCAGCCGAAGTTTTAGCCCGCGCTGCTGTAAGTGTTGTGTCTGCAATCCTAACCGGAAATTCTTTCTCTGTTTCTGAAACGGTGGCAGAGGCCAGGTGCCTTGCTGCCAGGCATATGCCCGGACCGAGCACGGCAGCGATTTTGGCCGCGGCACGCAGAAGAGGTATTCCCGTTACTTCTCTGGAAGATGGAACAAGCCTTTACCGTTTAGGAACAGGAAAGTATCAGCAACGGATTATGGCAAGCCTAAGTGAGAAGACAAAATGCGTGGCCGTAGATATCTCGTGTAATAAGCAAATTACAAAAAAACTACTCTCAGAACATGGATTGCCGGTACCCCGGGGTAAGGTAGTGACCAATGTCGGAGATGCCTTAATTGCAGCATCCGAGCTGGGCTTTCCTCTGGCGATGAAACCGGATAACGGTAACCAGGGAAAGGGAGTGTCCTTAAAGATTGAATCGGAGCTAGAAGTTAAAAAAGCATTTTTTCAGGCAACGTTGTACAGTCCAGGTGTGATGGTGGAAAAATATCTGCCCGGACGCCACTACCGTTTACTTGTTATCAATGGAGAATTGGTTGCTGCTTCCGAAAGGATGCCGGCCTGTGTCTTGGGGGACGGCAGACAAACGGTTAAGCAGCTTATTGACAGTGAAAATGATAACCCCCTGCGGGGTGAGGGACATGAGTTGCCCTTGACGAAAATAAATATCGACAGAATAACGGAAGAAGTTCTTGCCAGAAATAAACTTGCGCTATCGTCCATACCGGCTCAGGGACAGTTGGTCTGGCTCCGTGAGAACGCCAACCTCTCAACGGGTGGAACCGCCAGGGATGTAACTGATGAGGTTCATCCACTCCAGGCTGAGCTGGCAATCATTGCTGCAAAAGTGGTTGGGCTGGATATTGCCGGCGTCGATGTGGTGATGGGAGATATTGCGGCACCTCCACAGTGTCAGGATGGAGGAATTATTGAAGTAAACGCAGCTCCTGGTCTGCGGATGCACCTGCATCCATCAGAAGGTCAGCCCCGTAATGTGGGAGAAAAAGTTATTGATATGCTCTTTCCTCCGGGTAAGCCGTATAGGGTTCCGGTATTTAGTATTACCGGTACGAACGGAAAGACAACAACGACGCGAATGCTGGAATTTGTACTGCGGCGACACGGGCTATATACCGGCATGACCTGTACTGACGGGATATATTTTGGTAACAGTAAGGCTAAATCAGGGGACTTAACCGGCCCGGCCGGTGCCCGCGCCGTACTGGCGCATCCCGAGGTGGAAGTAGCCATCCTGGAAACAGCCCGGGGTGGAATTATTCGCCGCGGTCTGGGATACGACAGGGCTGATGTCGCGGTAATCACCAATATTCGTGAGGATCATTTAGGCCAAGACGGAGTAGAGACACTGGATGATCTTGTCCACATCAAAAGTTTGGTTGCCGAAGCGGTTTACCCCGGCGGCACCGCTGTGTTAAATGCTGATGAATCCTATATTCATGATGTATCAGCCCGTGTTTGGTCTGAAATTATTTACGTGAGTACAGGAAATGAGAGCATCATTGTCCGTCGTCACCTGGGAAAAGGCGGACGGGCCGTTTTTACCCGCAAGGGAACGATTCTGGCGGCTCAGGGAAACCGTGCTACTGTTGTGGGTCGACTCCGCGATTTTCCTGTGACTTTTGGTGGCAAGGCCGCGCATCAGGTAGAGAACTTATTACATGCTATCGCGGCATGTTGGGGCTTTGGCTTATTCCCGCGTCAGGCAGGGCAGTATCTGCGGAAGTTTGCTTCTAATATTGAGGATAATCCGGGCAGAACTAATTTATTTAACATGGGCGCGTACCGGGTTTTGGTGGATTATGGCCATAACCCTGACGGAATTGCTAAAACCGGTGAATTGGCCCGCAAGCTGCATCCCAATAAAACTGTGGCCGTTATTGGTGTACCAGGTGATCGCAGTGATGAAGCGATCATAAAAACAGGTGAAGTGGCAGGCAGGTATTTTGACCATTTGGTGATTAAAGAAGACGAAGATTTACGCGGCAGGAAAGTAGGGGAGACAGCCCGTCTCTTATTGGAAGGAGCATTGGCTGCAGGAAAAGATGTAAGCAGTATTTCAGTATATCTTGACGAGCGCAAAGCTATCGGAGAGGCGCTGGCAATGGCCTGCCCCAGCAACCTGGTTGTTATATTCTATGAGAAACTGGAAGCCACATTAACCGAACTGGTATCGCACCATGCCCGCCAGATGCCTAAAGATACGGCAGGGGTTACGGAAAACACCGGAAACATGATAAATCCCGTCTCCCTTCCCTAGCAGGATTAAACTTGTTACCGGCGAATATTGGAAGTATGCAAACAGTAGAGGAAAAAGCATGGGCAAAAATTAATCTGACGTTAGATATCATAGGTAAAAGGCCCGATGGCTACCATGAGTTGCTGACAGTGTTTCAGGCGTTAGCTCTGCATGATACGTTGTCGTTAAGCCGGAATAACACGGGCATGATTACTTTGTCCGTCGGGAACGCGCCGCTGCCGACGGACGGAACGAACCTAGCCGGGCGTGCAGCCCGCCTGCTACAGAAGCAATATGGAATACAAGAAGGAGTACATATTATTCTGGATAAAAAAATTCCTATCGCTGCCGGGTTGGGCGGAGGCAGCAGTGATGCGGCCGCAGTACTGCGCGGCCTTGTTCGTCTTTGGCGACTTCCCCTGGAGAGGGACACTCTTTACTCTCTGGCGGAAACGCTCGGTTCTGACGTCCCCTTTTGCCTGGAGGGAGGGACTGCGCTGGGGCGCGGCCGGGGAGAGAAGGTTGAAATTTTACCACCCTGTCCTCATTTTTTTGTTGTATTGGCAAACCCCGGATTCGCTGTTTCCACTGCAGCTGTCTATCAGGCGTTTCGTTTACATGAAACACGGGAACGTCCGGATACGGAAGCAATGTGTGCAGCCATTGCCTCCGGGGACCGGTCGGCTGTGGGTGCTCACCTGAATAATGTGCTGGAAACAGCAACGTTCCCGCTATTCCCAAAGGTGGGGGAATTAAAAAGCAGGATGTCCCTGGCCGGTTCCGCATTAATGTGCGGGAGTGGTCCCACCGTGTTCGCCCTGTTTCATGACAGAGGAGAAGCCGTTGAGCTGTACCGGGCATTACAGCAAGAAGGATGTAGCGCCTGGCTAACGCAGACAGTTGCGGGTAATTTATTGGAGGTGGGTAAATGATTGATGTCGTTGTACTGGCGGGAACCGGAAAAGAAACACCTCTGACCGTAGGGGAGAATGTGAAGAATAAGGCATTTATCCATATAAACGGGCGGGCTATGTTAAGCTATACACTGGATGCATTACGCGCAGTTACTGCCATAGACCGTATCGCTGTTGTGGGACCTGTGGAGCAATTATCGCCCTTAATAGATGAATACGGTATTCTTGTGGTTGCCGAGGGGGGCAATATTACCGATAACATTGATAAAGGGTTTGCGGCACTGCAGCCGAAACAGCATTTTCTCATTGTTTCCGCCGATATTCCCCTGTTAACCCCGACTTCTGTGGAAGATTTTTTAGCAAAATGCAGTCCGTATTCCCATGATTTTTACTATCCCATCGTCAGTAAGGAGAACAGCGAAAAGAGTTATCCGGGAGTTACGCGTACGTATGCACGGCTGCGTGAAGGAACCTTTACCGGCGGTAATTTATTTCTTATGAATCCCGGGAAACTGGAGGAGAGCCTGCCACGATTACTCCGCTTTTTTGAGCTAAGGAAAAGTCCTCTAAAGCTGGTGTCAGTGCTGGGCTTTTCCTTTATAGTAAAACTTGTAAGCAAACGCTTATCTATTACGGAAGTGGAAATGCGCATCCCCGGATTGCTGGGTTTAAGTGGAAAGGCTGTAATCAGCAGCTACCCGGAAATTGGTACGGATGTGGATAAACCTAGTGATTTAGAGCTTATGAAAAAACTGTTGATTTAAAGGGAATTTTGGCGTTATTCGGGGGATACTCCTAAAAACAAATGTATTTGTTATTATTTTCCCAGATAAAGAAGGAATTTATTTCTTTGTGTGGAAATAGCACAAGTAAGTAGCTAGGCAGATATGAAAGGCGGTGAAAACATGAGGGTTACCGACGTCAGGATTAGAAAAATGAACCAGGATGGAAAGATGAAAGCAATTGTATCTATTACTTTGGAAGAACAGTTCGTTGTTCATGACGTGCGGGTAATCGAAGGCAATAACGGCTTGTTCGTTGCGATGCCGAGTAAGCGGACACCGGACGGAGAGTTCAAGGATATTGCCCATCCGATTACTTCCGAGACGCGTGAGATTATTCAGTCGGCTGTACTTATGGCGTACAGCATGGAATTAGAAAAAGAATTAGTAGGAGCTTAAAAAACGGAGCAGGAGCTCCTTTTTTTTATTCTGTGAAATTATACACTTTAGATGTAAATGCATAATGAATACAGAATTTATAATAATGAACAAAGGGGTAAAATAAACAGGGCGAAGGCAAGGAGGCTGGAAGATGGAAAAGATAACAGCGGTAATACTGGCGGCGGGCGAAGGCAAACGAATGATTTCAAAGCTACCTAAAGTATTGCATACTGTTTGTGGACGTTCGTTGATAGACCACGTACTATCGTCCGTTCGGCCACTGTGCCGGGAAGTAATAGTTGTCATCGGGCATGGTGCAGAACAGGTACGGCAGGCTATGGGCGACACTGTACATTTTGCAATTCAGGAAGAACAGTTAGGTACAGGCCACGCGGTTTTGCAGGCAGCACCTCTTTTACCGGCAGATGGATCTGTTTTTGTCCTATGCGGCGATACTCCTCTTTTAACGGCTGACATTATGGGCCGTTTACTTGATGTCCATAAAGCTCACGGTGCCGCAGCAACAGTACTTACCGCCCAAGTTCCCAATGCCGCGGGATATGGCCGGATGGTTCGTGAACCAGGTGGCACTTTGGTTAAAATTGTTGAAGAGAAAGATGCAACTGATAAGGAGCGTGAAATTCGCGAGATAAATACCGGTACCTACGTGTTTTCAGCGGCTGCTTTACATGAAACATTACGGAGCCTCAGCAGTGATAATGCTCAGGGCGAATACTACCTGACAGACTGCGTTGAGCTGTTGATTTGTAAAGGACTGACGGTGGCATCGTATTGCCTGGACGACTACCGGGTTGCACTGGGAGTAAACGACCGCAGTCAATTATCGGAAGCCTCAAAGCTCCTTCGTGACCGAATAAACCATAGTCATATGGAAAAGGGCGTAACGTTTACAGACCCCGAAACTACATATGTCGATATCAATGTATCGATTGGCCGGGATACGGTTTTGTTGCCAAACACAATCATCCTTGGTAAAACAGTCATCGGTGAGGATTGCCAGATCGGCCCCTGTTCAGAGCTTACAGATTGCACTGTGGGCAATGGGGTTTTGATTCGTTATTCCACAGTGAACGGCAGTATCCTTGAGGACGGAGTATCAGTGGGGCCTTTTGCCAATATACGTCCTGAAACAATTTTGCGACAGGGTGTAAAAATTGGTGACTTTGTGGAAATAAAAAAATCGGATATCGGTCCCGGCTCAAAAGTACCTCATTTGTCCTATGTCGGCGATGCTGTGATAGGCAGTTGTGTCAATATGGGTGCCGGAACGATTGTGGTCAATTATGATGGACGTAAGAAACATGTAACAAAAATAGAAGACGGGGCATTTATCGGTTGCAACAGTAATTTGGTGGCACCGCTTCGTGTGGGTGAAGGCGCCTTTATAGCGGCCGGCTCCACACTGACGAAAGATGTTCCTGCCGGGGCTTTATCTATGTCCCGCTCACCCCAGGTGACTAAAGAAAAAATGGCAGGAAGATTTATCGATACACAGCGAAATCGCGAATCATGACGGTTTAGGCAGGAAAACTTGTCATCCGGGGCGAACAATAAGGAAAGCACAGGACTTTACTCATGTAAAGTGCTATCATTTCCTACAGTATGAATAAGCGGGAGGGTATGGTGTGTATCGAGGTCGCAAACTGCAAATATTTAGCGGTACAGCAAATCTGGGGCTGACAGAGGAAATCGCACAGCATGTCGGTGTTCCACTGGGTCTGGCGGAAGTAAAACGTTTCAGTGACGGAGAAATTAATATCTATATCGGGGAAAGTGTCAGGGGAGCAGACGTTTTTATTGTGCAACCCATATGCTGTCCGGCCAACGAAAACCTCATGGAATTGTTGATTATGATGGACGCGTTAAAACGGGCGTCAGCTAAAAGCATCAACACCGTACTTCCCTATTATGGATACGCACGGCAGGACAGAAAGACCCGGGCCCGGGATCCGATTACTGCTAAGCTGGTTGCGGATCTCTTAACAACCGCCGGGGCAAACCGGGTAATCACCATGGACTTACATGCGGGACAGATTCAGGGGTTTTTTAATATTCCTGTGGATCATTTAAAGAGCCTGCCCATTCTTGCCAAGTATTTCGAGCAAAAAGGGCTCACGGATGCTGTCGTAATTTCGCCGGATATGGGTGGAGTTACACGGGCACGGGAACTGGCCGAGAGATTACAGCTTCCCATCGCAATTATTGATAAGCGCCGTCCCGAACAGAATGTGGCGCAGGTAATGAGTATTATCGGTAAGGTAAAAGGGAAAACCGTCATTATGCTGGATGACATTATCGATACTGCCGGAACCATTGCAAAAGGAGCGACTGCACTGCTTGAACAAGGCGCCAGGGAAGTATACGCCTGTTGTACCCACCCAGTCCTTTCCGGCCCTGCACTGGAGCGGTTAGCAGCGTCTCCCATTACGGAAATAGTCGTTACCAATACCATTCCTGTTACGGCAGAAAAAAAGCTGGACAAGATTAGGGTCCTTTCTGTGGCACCTTTGATTGGTGATGCCATAATACGAATCCACGAAGAGCTTTCCGTTTCAAAACTGTTTGATTAATCCTGGTTTGACTCGATTAGACATTATAGGGTATAATACCATGGATAATAGAGAAGGAGGACGCATATTATGGAGCGAATGCAAGTCCAGGCAAAACCACGGACAACATCTTCCAAGGGCCAGCTGAAAAAGCTTCGCTCGGAAGGCCTTGTCCCGGGTATTGTTTACGGGAAAGATACAGAAGCCACCGCAGTGGCAGTGCAAAGCAAAGACATTCATACCATTATTCATTCCGCATCGGGTGCCAATACTTTGGTTGACCTTGCTGTGGGCGGCAAAACGGAAACGGTGATCATTAAGGAACTGGAAAGGGATATTCTGCTGCAAGATCGGTTTACCCACGTCGATTTTCTGCAAATTTCCCTGAAAGATAAACTTGAGGTACAGGTTCCCGTAGTTTTAACAGGAGAAGCACCCGGAGTTAAAGACGGTGGCATTGTTCAGCAGTCTTTGCGTGAAGTTGCGTTAAAGTGCCTGCCAACAGAAATCCCGGATCAGGTTGAATTGGATATCAGCAACCTCGGTATGGGAGAAACGCTGACTGTGGGGGATTTGAATGTGCCTGCAGGTTCTGAATTTATCAGCGATGCCCATGAGGCAGTCGTCACCATAGTTGCACTAAGGGTAGCTGGGGAAACGGAAGAGTCTGCCGAAGAAGCCACACCTGCTGAAAAGACTGAAGCAGAAGAAGAATAGAAACGGATGTTAATTATTATCGGCCTTGGCAATCCTGGCCCCCGCTATCTTCTAACCCGACATAATGTGGGTTTTCGGGTTGTCGACCGATTGAGTGAGCAGTGTAAAATCCCACTTTATAAAGTAGGTCACCATTCTTACTATGGAAAAGGCAAACTTGCCGGTGAAGAAGTAATTCTTGCCAAACCGATGACATATATGAACGGCAGCGGTTTGGCCGCTGCTTCTTTGTGCCGGTTTTTTAAGATTCCACCGGAAAACCTTTTCGTTGTATATGATGATCTGGATCTGCCTTTGGGGACACTACGATTGCGTCCGGGGGGCGGTAGCGGTGGTCATAACGGCATGAAGTCAATGATTGATCAATTATGTACAGAAGAATTTCCGCGTATGCGTATCGGTATTAACCGACC
Organism: Clostridiales bacterium; assembly: GCA_018335855.1. Lineage (GTDB taxonomy): Bacteria > Bacillota > Dethiobacteria > Dethiobacterales > Dethiobacteraceae > UBA7523. The sequence continues at coordinate 109,891 of JAGXRM010000038.1, read as the reverse complement.
CCATGACGGTAATGTTGTTGACTATGTCCTTCAACCTTTTTCTGTTGACGAGCAGCCAGTGCTGGAGGAGCTCCTGCCACTTGCTGCAGAAGCAGCCGCCGAATTTATTAAACACGGTATCCTCGAAGCTATGAATAAATATAATAAAAAAGACAGTAATAAAAAAGATGCACAGTAGCCCTTTACAATTTGGTGCAGACATGATAAAATATTTTTTATATCGCAGATGAAAAAGCGTTGATGGAGAAAAGTAAGGCTTTCCGGTCTTTCAGGGAGGGAACGTCACCGACTGTAAGCGTTCCTAAGATACGGGTTGTCCGAAGTTCCCTCCGGAGCTGCAGGCTGAACTAAGTAGGCTGAGCCGGGTATTCCACCCGTTATCAAAGGAACAGGTATCGGACATTGCTCCCGTACCTGAATTGAGAGGGCGCACATTGCGCCAATCAGGGTGGTACCACGGAAATATCCGTCCCTAACCAGGGGCGGTTTTTTTATTTCACAAAACTTGGAGGGATTTACCATGATTGTTGTTATGGATTTAAGAGTCGGTGCAGAAGAGATTAAAGCGGTGGAAGACATGTTGGCGGAATATGGCTACCGCTGTCACGCCATCTACGGCGAGGAGCGGCTGGTACTGGGCGCAGTCGGGGCGCAAAAAGGAGAGATTCCTCCGGGATTAGAGACTATGCCCGGCGTCATCGATGTTGTACGCATCACGAAGCCGTTTAAGCTGGTAGGCCGGGAAGTAAAAATAGAAGATACTGTGGTGGAAACGGGTAAAATCAAGCTGGGGGGCGGTTTTTTTTCAGTCATGGCAGGACCCTGTGCCGTTGAAAGCATGGAGCAGCTGTCTGCTTCGGCACGGGCCGTTCGTAGCGGCGGTGCGGTCGGGTTACGCGGCGGCGCGTTTAAGCCGCGGACGTCTCCCTACGCCTTTCAGGGCTTGGAAGATGTGGGGTTGCAGTATCTAAGGCGAGCCAGGGAAGAAACGGGTTTAGCCATTGTCACCGAGGTGGTTAACCCATCTGATGTGGCTAGAGTGGCCGATACGGCAGATATTATACAGATTGGTGCCAGAAATATGCAGAATTTCCCACTGCTAAGAGAAGTGGGCCAGCTGCGTAAACCAGTGCTTTTAAAGCGCGGCTTGTCCGCTACCGTGGAAGAGTGGCTTATGGCCGCGGAATATATTTTATCCGAAGGGAACTATCAAGTTATCCTCTGCGAGCGCGGCATCAGGACGTTTGAGACGTATACGAGAAATACGCTGGATCTTAGCGCTGTTGTATTAGCTAAGCGGTTGTCGCACCTGCCTGTGATTGTTGACCCGAGCCATGCTACCGGGCATTGGCATCTGGTTAAGCCGCTGGCACTGGCATCCATGGCAGCCGGCGCAGACGGGCTACTGATTGAAGTTCATCCCGAGCCGGCCAGGGCTCTGTGTGACGGACCGCAATCATTAACTCCGGAACATTTTAACGAGTTAATGACTGAATTGGGTGCACTGGCGCCTGTATTGGGTAAAAAGCTTTGGCAGGGAGTTGAGGAAAGTGGCAGTTAGTATTGCATATCTGGGTCCGGAGGGAACATTCTCTGAAGAGGCAGCGCAAAAATTTCTGCGCGTAACCGCCCTTACCGGAAATATTATTCCCTACCCCACGATTGAGGCTTGTACGGAAGCTGTGGAAGACGGCGTAGCTGATTTTGCTGTGATACCACTGGAAAACTCTCTGGAGGGTTCTGTAAGTATTACGCTGGACATATTAACGACCAGCGTAGAACTGCGAATCTGTGCAGAAATTATCTTGGATATTGAGCATAACTTACTGGTGCCGGCTGGAGGTTTGGCCGAAATTAATAAGGTTTACTCCCATCCCCAGGCGTTGGCACAGTGTCGGACGTTTTTACGCCGAAACCTGCCGGACGTGCAGACTGTTCCTGTTTTTAGTACAGCAGAGGCGGCAGCAACCGCGGCTGGAGCCGGGATCGGATCAGCCGCCATCAGCAGTAAGCGGGCCGCCGGGCGTTATCATTTAAAGATATTGGCTGCCGCCGTCCAGGATGGCGTAAATCGCACCCGCTTCTGTGTTTTAACCAAAGCGGCAACCGCTTTTGCCACCGCCGAAAAAACGTCGCTACTCTTTGCCGTTAAAAATGCTGCCGGCAGCCTGTTTCGGGTTCTGCAAGCCTTTGCCGCCCATAATGTTAACTTAACCCGTATTGAGTCCAGGCCTGCAAAAAGCCAACTGGGAGATTATATTTTTTTCGTAGACATAGACGGTACAACTGAAAACATAAATGTTAAAAATGCCCTGCGGGAAGCTGGCGGGGAAGCGGTGATGTTAAAATTGCTGGGAACCTACCCTGTTCTCCACTAGGCTGCGGGAATAAACCGCATTGTTCTGACCATACTAGAAGGAACGAATGTGCGGATGCTCCGCGCGCCAAGAGGTGGAAACATGCTTTTAACGTGGCTTTGCAGAAACTGTGAATGTAAATTAGCAAGGATGGCTGTGCAAAGGGATGATCCGCGGGTAGCTGCGTTGACGGCACAAGTGGGGGAAGATATAATAGATTATGACCCGGAAGGGAATGTAACCATACGGTTACTTTGTGAAGAGTGCCTCGAGACCATGGATCTGGAGGAAGAAGAAGACAGTGAAATTGATTTTTTACGGGGACCTGAGCTACATTGAAAAATTAAGGGTATCAATAACAGGCCTTGCTCAACCGACAAGGTCTGCTTTGTGTTTAACAAGCTGCAGGAAGATTTACGGCTATGGGAGGGCTGCTTATGCTTAAAAATGTTGCCGTGGAATTGTTGGCACTGCCTGCACTGGATGTTCTCTTTGAAGGCCTGGGACGAAATACCCGCTCCCAGTTAGTATACGGATTTGACGACAGTGCCCGTAGTATGCTTATGGCATCGATTCAGCTAAAAACAGGCCGGCCCATATTAATTGTTGCCTCCGATCCCGTGCGGGCGGGTAAAATTTATGAAGACATGCTATCTATTTTCGGGGAAGAACATGTGAATCTGTTTCCAGCCCGGGAGTTGTATTACTATTATGATTTGCTGTCTGAAAGTTCAGATGCCTCCGCTCAACGGATTACAACAATGCAACGTATGGCGGAAGGTACAGGCAGTGTAACTATAACCACAGTTGCAGGATTGATGACTAAAATGACGCCGCCTAAACGGTGGCTGGAAGCATCTTTTGAGCTTGTAACCGGGCAGGAGTTGGAAATAGGTTGTCTGCTAAAAAACCTGATGCGTGCTGGCTATGAGCGGGCGGAAATGGTGGAAATGCAGGGACAGGCATCAATGCGCGGCGGCATTGTGGACTTGTTCCCTATGGGCCAGGTACTCCCATATCGTATTGAATTTTTTGGCGATACGGTGGAATCTATCCGCCGTTTTGACTTGGAGACGCAGCGTTCAAAAGATAAGGTGGAAAGACTAAAGGTTTTCCCTGCCAAAGAAGTTCCCATCTGGGAAGAAGAACGGTTACTGGCTGTAAGGGAACTGGAGAAGGAACTGAAACTTCTCGATTCTCAGTTAAAGAACAGGGGACACTCTGACCCGGTTATGCGACTTCGTGAAAAACTGGCTGAACATCTTGAAAAAATACGGGAAGAGGTTTATTTTTCCGGGATTGAACAGTATCTTCTTTATTTTTACCCGCAGACGGCTTCTCTGCCGGATTATTGCTCTGATGATGGCGTTATTTTTTTAGATGACCCGCTACGCTGTGAGCAGGTAGCTGAACAAACGGGGAATGAGCTAAAAGAAGCACAAAGCGCTCTGCTGGCTCAAGGCGAACTGCTGTCACGCCAGGCAGAGTTAGTCTGGGATTATAAAGAACTGATTTCTTTGTCAAAAAAACCACTCGTCTCCTTTTCTCTCTTTTCTCATAATATGCCCCTTCACCCTTACAGAAGGACAATTTCACTTTCCGCAAAACCGGTACCCCGCTTTTTGGGTCAGTGGGATCTTTTTGGGGAAGAAGTCGGTCATTGGCGTAATCTTGGCTACAGGACTATCATTCTTACCTCCACCCGGGAGCGAAGCACAGGCATTACAGATATCCTCGCTGAGAGAGGGATTACGGCGGGGTATGCCTTGGCAAAGCCGGAATTATTGCCGCGTACAGTGGCACTGCTGCACGGAGGCTTAGAGAGCGGTTTTGTCGTCCCGGAGATAAAACTTGCCGTATTAACAGAACAGGAAATACTGCCACAGCGAAAAAAGAGGCGCCGGCTCAAAGGTAAAGAGGGGGTCCGAATCGGCGATTATCAGGAACTTCAGGTTGGTGATTATGTGGTGCATGAACAGCACGGCATCGGCCAATACCTGGGCCTGCGTACTTTGGAAGTGGGCAAGATTCATCGTGATTATCTTTTTATTCAGTATGCGGGAAACGACAAACTGTTTATCCCCGTAGAACAAATTGAGGTCGTACGAAAGTATATTGGGGCAGAAGGTAAAAAGCCAAAACTTTACGCTCTGGGAGGCAATGAATGGAGCAGGATTAAGGCCCGTGTCCAGGCCTCGGTACAGGAATTGGCGAAAGAACTGCTGGCCTTATATGCTGCAAGGGAAACGGAGCATGGTCGTTCGTTTTCTCCGGACCATGATTTTCAGCAAGATTTTGAGGCTGCTTTCCCTTTCGAAGAAACACCGGATCAACTCCAGGCTGTCCGCGAAATCAAAGAAGATATGGAGAAAAGCCGTCCCATGGATCGGCTTCTGTGCGGTGATGTCGGCTATGGAAAGACAGAAGTGGCGCTGCGCGCAGCGTTTAAAGCGATTATGGACGGTGCCCAGGCAGCGTTCCTTGTCCCGACAACAGTGTTGGCTCAGCAACATTACCGGACTTTTCTGGAGCGGTTCGAGGGTTTCCCTGTAACAGTCGGTGTTCTTAGTCGTTTTCAAAGTGGATCGGAACAGAAAGCAACATTACAGGGACTGCGGGAAGGAAGTGTGGATTTGGTTGTGGGTACCCATCGCCTGCTCTCCCAAGATGTACGGTTTAAAGATTTGGGAGTTCTGGTTATCGATGAGGAGCAGCGTTTCGGAGTCCGCCATAAAGAACGCATTAAAATGATAAAGCACAATGTCGACGTGCTGACGATGACGGCAACACCGGTACCTCGAACGTTGCATATGTCCCTCGCAGGAGTCAGAGATATGAGTGTCATTGAGACGCCTCCGGAAAACCGTTATCCCATTCAAACGTATGTGATGGAGTTTTCAGACGGGTTGATTCGTGAAGCAATATTACGAGAAGTGAATCGCGGCGGACAGGTTTATTTTGTTCACAACAGAGTCCAGTCTATTGATAAGTGGGCAAAACATTTAAACACGCTGCTGCCTGAGGTTAAAATCGGGGTAGCCCACGGTCAGATGGCGGAGGACCGCCTGGAAGATGTGATGGTCGACTTTTTACAGGGGGAATATGATGTCCTTCTTTCCACCACAATTGTGGAGGCGGGCCTGGATATTCCCAATGTGAATACCATTATTATTCATGATGCCGATAAATTTGGCTTGTCTCAGTTGTACCAGTTGCGTGGACGGGTTGGCCGGTCTAACAGAATTGCATACTGCTACCTTACTTACCAGAAAAACAAAGTACTTACAGAAATTGCCGAAAAACGGCTTCAGGCAATAAAAGAATTTACCGAGTTGGGCTCAGGCTTTAAGATTGCTCTCCGAGACCTCGAAATTCGAGGTGCGGGGAACATACTGGGCCCGGAGCAGCACGGCTTTATGATGACTGTGGGTTTTGACCTGTACGTAAAGCTGTTGGATGATGCTGTCCGTACGTATAAAGAGGGTACACAGGAGAGTAAGCCTGAACCCCGGGTGGAAATAAATGTGGATGCGTTTTTGCCTGCAACTTATATTTCAGATACCCGACAGAAAATAGTTTTTTATCAAAAAGTGGCTGCTGTGGAGAATTTAGATCATGTGACAGAAGCCAGGGAAGAATTAAGCGACCGCTTTGGTCCGTTGCCGCCGCCGGCGGAGAACTTGCTTAATGTGGCCCACGTTAAACTTCTGGCGGGAGAGCTGGGGGTGCTGTCACTCAGTGAGGAAAAAAATGAGTTACAGATTCGCTTTGGTCCCCAAGTCAGTGCAATCAGTGAAATATTGCTTGCACTCTCAAAAAAATACCGGGGACGGCTAACCGTAGGAACAGGAAAATACTTTTTACTTGCTTTCCGGCGGCAGGGAATGGACGGAAGGGATAAGCTGATGTTCCTTTTGGAACTTTTTAGTGAGTTAAAAGGGCTTGCCAAAGAGAAGAATTCTCGTTTATAATGGGGTTATGTCCAAAATCAGAAGGGAAGTGCACTGATGCTGTTTAAAAAAGGACGAGTCATGAAGTGGGGAGCCGTTCTTTTACTGTTAGCCATGTTGTTAGCCGCGGCCGGCTGCGGCGGAAGTTCGAAAGCGGTGGCAGAAGTAAACGGTGAAAAAATTACCCGGGCCCAGCTTGATACCTATATTAATATTTTACAATTGTTTATGCCGCAACTGGAACCAATGCTAAAAGATAAAGCCGGACGTTCCGCCCTGGAGGGTCAAATCCTCGATACTATGGTAGATACAGTTTTGATAAAACAGGAAGCCCGTAAGCGGAATATTGTGGTGACCGCCGAGGAAACAGATGCTCTTTATGCGCAGTCTAAGGGGCAAATGGCGATGATGTTTGGTTCTGAATCAGAATTGGACAAAAAGTTAAAAGACTTAAAAATTGACGAGAAAGATTTAAAAGCATTTATTGGCAGCAGCCTTTACTCAGATAAAGTAATGGCAGCATTTGCTGAGGAACTTACGGATGAGGATGTTGTCAGCTTTATGGAAAGGTACCCTGATTTTGTACGTGTTCCGTCCATGCTGGAATTAAGCCATATACTATTTGAAACAGAAGAAGAAGCGCTGGATGCCAGGGAACAACTGTTGGCTGGTGAAGATTTCGCCAGTTTGGCTGAAGAACTTTCCACTGACCCGTCTGTTGCGATGAACCGTGGCTATTTAGGAAACGATATTCTCCCGGATGCACAAGATATGGATCGGGATTTTATGGCCGGTGCTAATATGCTGGTGGAAGCCGGAGAAGTTTCCGAACCTGTAGAGAGTCAGTTTGGCTGGCATTTAATTAAGCTACACAACCGGACAGAGGAGTCTGTCATGTCGCTTGATGAAGCTCGTGGGTTTGCAGCAGAAGAAAGTTTCAATTCATACTTTGATGCTCTATACACTGAGCAATCAGTCAAGATTTTCCTGTAAGCAACTCGATAAAGTGATGTAAATACGGTCTATACGGTCTTATGCCGTATAGACCGTATTTTTTTAGCCAAACTAACAAAACTGTTAGAACAACCATTAGAGCATTTTTTTTTCCTGTTTGCTTTATCATGAATAAAACGATAACCCTCGATATATACTATCACTAGAGGTTAAGACTGTAATTCTTTGCAGAAAAAGGAGGGGAAGTCTGCTTGAAGGCAACAGGAATTGTACGCAGGATTGATGACCTGGGACGTGTTGTCATCCCCAAAGAAATTCGCAGGACACTTAGAATCCGCGAAGGCGACCCTTTGGAAATTTTTGTCGACCGTGACGGCGAGGTGATCCTGAAGAAATATTCGCCGATCGCTGAACTTGGTAATTTTGCTCAGGAATATGCTGATTCTCTGCATGAAGCGATGGGGCACATTGCCCTAATCGCTGACCGGGACACAATTATCGCCGTATCCGGTGCGCCAAAAAAAGAATTTATGGGTAAGCCACTGTCTTCCGCTGTAGAACAAGTTATGGAGACAAGGAAAAGTGTGCTTATTAGCAACACAGCTGAACATAAATTCTACAAAGGTGAGGATGAAGACAGTGTTCCCAAGTTTTTCGCAGAAGTAATCGCCCCGATTATTTCCGAAGGAGATCCTATCGGTGCCGTTATCCTCGGGATAAAGGACAAGGACGTTAAAATGGGTGATTTAGAACTTAAGCTTGTGGAAACAGCAGCCGGTTTTTTGGCTAAGCAAATGGAGCAGTAGTCTTCACATAAGCTAAGAAGGGGCGGTAACTTCGGTTACCGCCCCTTTTTTAGACATGATGTGGTTATTTTTTACTACTGTGCTATAATAAAATGGATTGCAGGCTCAATTTTTCAAGTAAAGCTGGGGTGAGGGATTGGCACGGCAGTCGTTTGTTAAAGGAGCGGCCATATTAACGCTGGCCGGCATTTCCGTTCGTTTAATCGGCGCACTGTTTCGCATTGTCTTAGCAATGCTGATTGCCGATGAAGGTATTGGGTTGTTCCAGATGGCCTATCCGATTTACACGACATTGCTGGCTGTCTCTACAGCAGGCATTCCTATTGCTATTTCAAAGCTGGTTGCTGAGAATATGGCAAAAGGTAATTATCGTGGGGCGTTACGGGTATTTCATGTTGCCTTGGCCATTTTGGCCATATCGGGGCTTTTCATTTCCGTGCTTCTCTATCTGGGAGCAGGGCTGTTCGCCCGGACTGTGGTTCAGGATCCCCGTGCGTATTTACCCCTGGTTAGTATCTCCCCGGCAATCTTTCTGGTAACTCTCATGTCTGCTTATCGCGGGTTCTTTCAGGGGCAGCAGCAAATGCTTCCTACCGCACTTTCACAGATTGCGGAACAGGTTGGCCGGGTAGTCGTTGCCCTCATATTGGTGTTAATTCTCCTTCCCAGAGGCCTGGAATACGCCGCAGCCGGCGCCAGCTTTGGGGCGGCAGCCGGAGCATTTACCGGCCTGTTGATTTTGCTTGTAATTTGGCAAAAACAAAAGAAAGATTTTTTTTCCAGGCTTAGCCGTCAACGCCACAAAGACCCGGATCATAATACTACCATCGCCTACAACATTTTTGCCTTATCTATTCCCATAACATTAGGCAGTTTGGTGATGCCGGTTATTAACATTGTTGATCTTTCCATCGTTCCGCAAAGATTACATATGGCCGGTTTTGAAACGGGGCGTGCAACTGCGCTATACGGACAGTTGACGGGGATGGCTGGCCCTCTTGTCCATATTCCCACTATAATTACGGTAGCACTGGCGATCTCACTGGTGCCCGCTATCTCCGAAGCGCTGGCGCTGCAGAGGATGCGGCTGATTCAGGAACGCTCTTATATGGCAATACGGATGACTATGTTGCTCGCACTTCCATCTGCTGCAGGATTATATCTATTGGCAGAACCGATTACTGTCCTGCTTTTTCAAAACGCGGAAGCGGGTTTAGTTTTGGCCGTTTTGTCTTTTAGTGTCCTTTTTCTCACTCTTTATCAAACAACGTCCGGAATACTTCAGGGGCTGGGCAAAACGATGGATCCTGTCATCAGCCTGCTATACGGAGCAGCCGTTAAAACTGTATTAACCTGGACGCTGACATCACTGCCGGATGTGCATATCCGCGGCGCGGCACTGGCGACTGTGATTGGCTTTGGTGTTGCAGCCATTATGAATGTCTATAAGGTACAGACCCTTACCGGAACGTCCTTACGGCCCATGGAGACAATCATTAAGCCTTTACTGGCTTCTACGGGCATGGCGGCTCTGGTGATATATGTTTATAAACAACTGGAAATTATGCTTATAGCCTACGGCCCGTCCAGGGCAAACGCGATTGCCACACTTTCCGCAATCACAGTGGGTGCCGCTGTCTACGTATTGTTACTCTTTTTGTTAGGCGTCGTGCAAAGGGAAGACCTGGAGGCTGTGCCTAAAATAGGACGCAAAATGGCGCGTCTTGCCGCAAAACTTCACTTACTGAGGGGATGAAACCAATGAGCACAATATATTTGGTCGGACTCGGTCCAGGGGACCCCCAGGCGCTGACATTACGGGCATTAAAGACTTTAAAACGTGTAAAATCGGTTTATCTGCGTACTGCAAGGCATCCGGGATTGCAATTGCTTACACGTTATCAAATCCGATATACAGCATTAGATTTTGTTTATGAAAAGTCCAGTACATTTGACGAGACATATCAAAAAATCGCTTATCTCGTCATGAACGCCGCACGAAAGAAAGGCCCCGTTGCCTATGCCGTTCCGGGTAGTCCGCTGTTTGCTGAGAAAGCAGTGGAAATTATTCTAAAAAAAGCTCCTGCTGCTGGGATCCGTTGTCGGATTATTCCTTCTGTCTCCTTTATGGAGGCGATGGCTGCGGAGATTTGTCTGCCGCGTGATGAAGAAGTAGCAGTCGTTGACGCCCTGCAGCAGGACAAGCTACTTGATTACCCTGAAAAACATCTTCTTATTATGCAGGCATATAACAGTTTCATAGCATCACGGGTTAAGCTGGAGCTTGGTTCAATATATCCAGATGACCACCCTGTCACCGCTATTCGCGGTGCCGGGCTTTTTTCCGGGAAAAAAACAGTGACGGTCCCCCTTTACAAGATGGACCGCATACCGTTTATCGACCACCTGACCACATTCTATTTACCGCCTGTTGTCCCGCGTGGCATTACAGATTTCCTGCGCGTCATGCGCCGTCTCCGCGGCGAAGAGGGTTGCCCCTGGGATCGGGAGCAGGACCACCATACCCTTAAACCGTACTTATTGGAAGAAGCGTATGAAGTTCTGGGTGCGATTAACAGCGGTTCAGCCAAGGATCTGTGTGAAGAGTTGGGAGATCTTCTTCTTCAAGTGGTTTTTCACTGTCAGATCGCGTCAGAAAACGGAACGTTTACGTTTTATGATGCCGTGGATGGTATCACGGAAAAATTAATCAGGCGTCACCCCCACGTATTTGGTTCTGCTTCGGCCACAACTGCGGGGGATGTAATGAAAAGCTGGCAGCAAATCAAAAAAGATGAAAAAACAGAACGGACTTCCCTGTTTACCCTGGAGAATTACCTCCCTGCTTTACTGAGGGCGCAAAAATTACAAAGGCAGGCATCCAGTGCCGGTTTTGACTGGCCTGATGACAAAGGTGCATGGCAAAAGGTGGATGAGGAGTTAAAAGAGTTAATAGATGCATATAATCAACAGGATCAGGCAAAAATAGTGGAAGAATTCGGAGATTTACTCTTTGCAGCAGTAAATGTTTCTCGTTTCCTCAAAGTTGATGCGGAGCAGGCACTGGCGGGTAGTACAGAAAAATTCTACAAACGCCTCCGTTATGTGGAACAAATGGCCGAGGCAGAAGGGAGAGGAATTTCCGGATACTCCTTGTCGAAACTTGACGAATGGTGGGAAGAGGCCAAAAAGCAGTAAAAAGGTTGAAAAAACCTTTAAAATTAGCAGGAATTACGTAAATTTTAGAGAATATGCTAAAAGTATTCTAGGTTATTAAATTATGGTAATAGGAGGGAATTTTGTGAACAAATCTGAACTCATCAGTGTTGTAGCAGAAAAAGCAGGTTTGACAAAAAAAGACACAGAAAAAGTGGTAAACGCGGTATTTGACGGAATTGGTGAAGCACTGGCCAAAGGTGATAAAGTCCAGGTAATAGGTTTCGGGACATTTGATGTTCGCGACCGTAAAGCCCGTGAAGGCCGCAACCCGGCTACCGGCGACACGATTAAGATTCCGGCAGTAAAAGTTCCTGTTTTTAAAGCCGGCAAAGCTTTAAAAGATAACGTTAAGTAAAGCAAAAAAAGATGATGACCATTAGGCCTTTCGCGAAGGCCTAATTTTTTTATGTCCAAACATAATATTTTCTTTGTTCCTCCGAATACTAAAGGGGATGGAATTAAGAAGGAGGAAAAAGATGAAGAAACGAAAGTTGTTGATCATTACATTACTGCTAACCGTGTTATTCACGTCAGGCTGTGCGCTGTTACGCCGTGCGCCGGAGCTTACGCCGCTTCCCGAGCAATTCCGGCGTCTAAGGGAGAGAACAGCTACTGAACCTACCATTCCCGCACCCATAAATCAGGGGCCAGATGTGGAACCGGAACTTAGGGTGTTTATCGCAGAGCAAAATCAGGTTCGTACTATGAAAATGGAAGAATATTTAATGGGAGTCGTTGCGGCGGAAATGGAGCCCACATGGCCACGGGAAGCGTTGGCTGCCCAGGCGATTATTGCCCGTAGCTTCACACTGCAGAAAATTGCTGAGAACGGCGGTGTGCCGGCACGCAATGCCCATGCATCCACAGATATCAAGGAATTTCAGGCGTATGACGCTGCCCGGATTAACGACAATGTGCGGGAAGCGGTAGAAGCGACCAGAGGCCAGGTAGCCGTTCATGGTGGTCAATTTATCCGAGGTTGGTTCCATGCTTACGCTGGACCGCGCACAGCTTTGGCCAGGGAGGGACTGGATTTTCGTGGACCAAACCCGCCGTATATTCAAATTGTGGACAGTCCGGCTGACCCTGTGATTCCCGAAGATCAAAAAGACTGGCAGGCTGGCTTTCCGTTATCACAGGTTCGCAGTGTGGTGAGACAGGCGACAGGACAGGATCCCGGAAACATTACAAGTGTGGAGATTAATCAAAAGGGCCCCTCGGGCAGAGTTACCCGCTTCCGTGTCAACGACGTGGAGCTTACGGGTCCGCAAATGCGTCTCGGCCTGGATAGTACGGTGATGCGCTCCACGTTTGTGAACAGGATCGGCATAGAAGGAAACCGTCTGGTTATGAGCGGAAGCGGTTTCGGGCACGGCGTAGGGATGTGCCAGTGGGGTGCCAATGCCCTGGCCGAGGAAGGGAGAAGCGCAGAAGATATAGTGAACTACTATTACCGTAATGTAAATATCGTTAAACTCTGGGACTAGTGTAGTGGCATACATCAAAAGGAGAGACTGTTTTATTAAAAAACGGTCTCTCCTTTTAATTTTTTATATGGATACTGTGTTTAACCTTTAGATAAAACTTTTTTGCATAAATTCTTGTCCACTTCATATTTATGGATTAAGAGGGCGCATTATCCAAGGAGGAATGTAAAATGACAATGGACCATACATACGGCAAACCACAAAGTCAGCACAGACTGGTAATTAATAACCGGGAAACCATGGATATCACCGGTGTCCTGCATGTGGACAGCTTTGATGATGAAGAAGTGATTTTAGAAACAGAACAGGGTTTGCTTGCTGTTCGCGGAGAAGAGTTGCATATTAAACAGTTAAATCTGGAAAAGGGCGAACTGTCCATCGAAGGGTTGGTTTTAGAACTGGCTTACTCCGATGATAAAAGGTTCCGGGACCGGGGCAAAGGTATTTTTGAACGTCTGTTTAAATAAGAATGATCAATTAGGAGGCCGACAGTGCAGGAGACCTTTGTCACATATCAGGTTGTAGCGTTTGCGGTGACTATTGCTCTTGGAATGTTTATAGGCCTGGCTTATGATGTGCTCAGAGTGATACGGGGTACATTTCGCCCATCTCGTCGGGCACTCTTTTTTTATGATCTGTTTTTCTGGATTTTGATAACGGTGATTACATTCATTGTATTATTATCCAGTAGTTGGGGAGAGGTACGGGCATATGTGTTTATCGGTTTAGGGTTTGGAGCTGTAATTTATGCAATTGTGCTAAGTAAGCCCTGTTACAGACTGTTGCAACGAATTATGTTGTACATGTGCCTGATTGTCCGTACGATTATACGTCCGTTCGTTTGGATTACAAAACGAGTTCTGGTTGTATGGTCATTCTGTAAACGGCTTTTTCGGGGGTTTTTAAGAAGAATAAGAAAAGGTAGCCATAAAATTAAAGCAATCTTTTATAGGAAAAAGAAGGAATAGTGTTCAGTCTGCGCGAAACATAATTATGTTTTACTCTATGTGGGGAGAAATTGTATGGGCCAATTGCCTGCGCGCAGAAAGGAAAAAATAACATATTTACCGGCAGCGAAAAAGGTGCCGCGTTTACCGCGTTTTCGCCTGATGCCTGTTTTGGCTGTTTTAGCAGTCATTTATTTTTCTGCGCTGTTTATTGGCCAGTACAGTCGTCTTGTTCAATTGCGCCACTCTCTGCAATCTATCGAAGCGGACATTCAGGCCGTCCGCTTGCAGAATGAAGAAATGCTAAAGGAAATTGAGAAGCTTCATTCAACTTCCTATGTAGAGCAAATGGCGCGGCAGGAACTGGGAATGGTTCGTCCCGGCGAATTGCTGTTTTATTTCCAGGAAGCGGACAATCCGCCTGTGAATCAACGGTAAAGTAAAGCATATTCTTGACAAACGAGTTAAACCCGGTATAATAGGTTTAGATAGTAATCTTTAAGGGGGAATTTTTTTCTAATGTCTTTAGTGGTGGGAGCCATTGTTGAAGGGGTGGTCACGGGAATCACCCATTTTGGAGCCTTTATCCTACTTTCCAATGGGGAAACCGGCCTTGTGCACATTTCCGAAGTTGCAGATACCTATGTTAAGGATATTAACGAGCATCTGCAGAAAAAGGATAAAGTCAAAGTAAAAATCCTCTCCATTGATGGAAAAGGTAAAATTGGCCTTTCTATTAAGCAGGCCAACAGCAGCGGTGACCGCGGGTCCCACAGCAGAGTCCCCCGTTTGTCCTTTGAGGATAAGCTGAATAAGTTTATGAAAGACAGTGATGAGAGACTTCAGGATCTTCGCCGTAACACAGAGTCGAAGCGTGGAGGCAGAGGTTCGCCGTTTAAAGTAATGTAATTAATCTCATAATAAAAGCCAAACAAGTATCCTGCAGGATACTTGTTCTATTTCAGGGGGTAAAATGATGCGTTTAGCGGCCATCGATATCGGTACCAATTCGGTACGCCTGCTGGTAGCTGAGATATCAGAAACCGGTATAAATCCGATAAAAAGAGTACTTACAACTACCAGGTTGGGAGCTGGCTTAATGCAGAGCGGCTGTCTTTCCAAGCCCGGTAAAGAAGCCACTGTTGCAGCAGTCATGGAATGTACTGCCCTTGCCCGGTCTTTAGGAGCACAAAAACTCAGGGTAGCAGGTACAAGCGCTATGCGCGAGGCATCAGACGGACAATCATTTGCCCGGACTCTCGCCCGGCAAGCGGGAGCATATGTGGATATCCTTTTGCCTGATGAAGAGGCGCGCTTAAGTTATGAAGGTGCAGCCAGCAGTTTACGCCTGCCCACCGAAGTGCTGGTTTTTGATCTGGGCGGCGGGTCATGTGAGTTGATTTGGCCAGAGGACGGGAATCTGTGTTTCGCCAGTCTAAAACTGGGGGCCGTATATTTGACAGAAATGTTTATCCGACACGACCCGCCATTGGCAGAAGAGCTTCAATGCATTCGCCAGCATTCGGCGGAGCTACTGTCTAGCTTTACACTTAGGGGGATACCGGTTGTCGGCATCGGTGGTACGGTAACCAGCCTTGCTGCGATGGAAATGAAAATGACCAGGTATGACGCAAAGCAAGTCCATGGCAGAATATTAACGGCACAGATGGTATCGGCTCAATTACAGCGACTTCTTGCTGTTCCATTAAACGAAAGAAGCCAAATTGCCGGTGTGCAACCGGCCCGCGCAGATATCTTACCTGCAGGGGCGCTGGTAGTCAAAGAGATCCTGTCCCATTTTCGCGCACCATCCTTCACTGTATCTGAAGGTGACATCCTTACCGGTCTCATCTGTTCACTTATTTCATTAACATGAACTTAGCCCCTAGTGCTAAAAAGAGTACACCCACAGCTTTCAGCCAGGTAAAGGGAATTCGCTCCAGTCCGAAACAACCCAGGTGATCGATGAGCAGAGCAGTGCCGACTTGCCCGACAATGATAGCGGTCGTTGCCGTTGCCACGCCCACTGTGGCGATACTGCTTAAAACTGCGTAAATGATTACAACACTAATCAGGCCGCCTAAATAAAGGTACCACGGTGCATTGGGAATTTCACCCAAATTTCCCTTGCCCAGCCGAAGTAGAAAAAGGGCAAAAAAAATGGCCACCGTACCGATAACGTGTACTGTAAATGTGGCTTCCAACAGGCCGATTATTTTACCAAGTCCGGCATTAAGAGATCCTTGGACAGCCATGGAGATACCAGCGATAAACGCGAGCAGCAAAGCAATCAGAAACATTTTTTCGTCTCCTTTCTCACACATATTGTGTACGAGGGAAGCACCGTCTATGCGGAAAATCTTTTCTGCAACACGGTGCTTCTTTTTGCATATTTATCAATGAGCGGGGTGGGACTATGAAAACTGTTGTCTTGGTCGGTAATCCCAATGTAGGCAAAAGTGCGCTTTTTTACCATTTGACGCGTAAGTATGTGACGGTATCAAACTATCCTGGAACCACTGTGGAAATCTTCCGCGGCACCGCAAATATAAACGGTAAGGTCGTTGAAATTGTAGACACACCCGGCATGTACAGCCTTACACCGGTTACAGAAGAAGAAGCTGTTACCGGGCGGCTGTTGCTGGAAACCCCCCCGGATTTGGTTATTCACATCGTGGACGCTAAAAATCTTCCCAGAATGCTACCTTTGACGCTGGAGTTGTTAAAAAGCGGGTTTCCCGTGATTTTAGTGCTAAATATGATGGACGAAGCTGAGAAACTGCGTGTTCGAATTTTACATAAAGAGCTAAGCCGTAGGCTTGGTATTCCTGTGCTGGGAGCTGCTTTTGCCGAGGGAAGGGGTATTGCCTTATTAAAAAAAGAAATTAACAGTATGGTGTGTACCCGTTTAGGGACTGAGAAAAAAAAGAGAAACAGGGTTTCCGCCTTTACCGGTAATTCGCTGGAAAACCATCGGGAAGCGGGGAAAATCCTTGATGGAGTGTTTCTTAAGGGTACACCCGATTCCCTTAAGGGACTGGAAAAGCTGGTACTGCATCCGGTTGGCGGGTTGATGTCCATGGCCCTTATTCTTTATGTGGGATTATATTTAATTGTGGGACGTTTCGGCGCCGGGTATTTAGTCGACGTACTGGAAGGAACGCTTTTTGGACAGTTACTGGTTCCGCTGATGGAACGATGGACAGATATGTATATCCCATGGCTTGCGTTGCGTCAACTGCTTGCCGGAGACTTCGGCATTATGACTTTGGGTTTGCGCTATGCCTTTGGTATTATTCTACCCATTGTCGGCACCTATTTCTTTGTCTTTGCCATACTGGAGGACAGCGGTTATCTACCCAGACTGGCATTTCTTGCCGATGGCTGGATGGAAAAAGTCGGCCTCAACGGACGGGCTGTAATACCTTTAACATTGGGGTTCGGGTGCGGTACGATGGCAGTTCTGGTAACAAGAACGCTGGAAAGCTCCCGGGAGCGGATAATCGTCACCTTTTTACTGGCACTGGCTATCCCCTGTTCAGCACAACTGGGGTTGATTATGGCCATTCTGGCATCAGAGCCGCGCTATCTTTTTTACTGGATTTGCATTGTGGGCACAGTATTTTTAATCATGGGAGCATTGCTGAATATCCTTTTGCCGGGCAAGCGCGCTCCGTTTTTTATGGAACTGCCCCCTTTGCGCCTGCCTACAATAGCAGCGGTAACACAGAAGACACTGGCTCGTATGCGGTGGTATTTTGCCGAAATTATTCCGGTTTTTATCTTGGTTAGTATCCTTTTATGGCTGCTGGGGGCAACAGGTCTTTTAGACGTCCTGTCAGTAAAGCTTACGCCCGTACTTCAGTTAATGGGCCTGCCACCTTCTCTAAATATGGTATTCTTGTACGGCTTTTTCCGACGGGATTACGGTGCGGCCGGCCTGTATGATCTTTATCGGAGTGGTACAGTTAGTGGCGGACAACTTTTAGTTGCTGCAGTTGTCCTCACTCTTTTTCTGCCATGCCTCGCTCAGTTGGCTGTTATGATCAGGGAGCGGGGGTTAGCAGTTTCTGCCGTAATCGTTGCCGCCGTAGCCATGATAGCCGTTATTGCAGGTATAGTGATAAACATGCTAGTTTCCTGGCCACAACTATGATTTTGCGAGGTTTTTATGAAAAATATGATTACACTCAATCAATGCAAAGAAAATACCCGGGGGATAATTGTAGAAATATCATCCACTGACCGCAGAATTCTTGGAAAAATGATGAGCCTCGGCATTATTCCGGGGACAACATTTCTATTGCTGCGCCGTAGTTCCGGTGTTATTGTGCAAATTGGCTATACAAAAGTGGCCTTAGATACCGAACTGGCAATGCTGATTCGCATAAAGCAAACGCTTTAAAATTTGTCGAAAAATTTTATTGCCTTTGTCCGGTACAACGACAAAAAATAATTGGACAAGCATTTATAATATGGGGAGTGATAGCTCCATAAAGGGGGGTCTATATGCCGGAAAACAGTACCGCTGTACAGCCATATCAGAGAGTTTATCGACAAAGAGAATCTCTCGCGGAGAAAAGAAGCAAGGCACACAGCATAAAAATCCCCACAGACCTTTTATCCCGGGAGTCACTGGGGACGGTCACAGCACTCTTGTTGTTAACCAGATTGCATCTGTTGGGGGAGTTAGCGCCGTTTGGTTTTGCGTTTTGGGCAGTGGCGGGCCGGGATGAAAAAAGAAGGATGTCCCTTTACGGCGCAGTAGTCATGTTGTCTGCTGCCACAACGGGGTCACCATATTACGTTGGCAGCCTTCTGATTTCAATGATGGTATATTACCTGGCACGAAATTATCAGCGGATGTCCTGGTTACCTGTTGTCCCGCTGGTAGGACTAGCTCTGCTGATTGGTATGATACCCCGTATGTGGCTTGGTTTGCTACATACCTATGACTTTTTTCTGCTCTTTTTTGAGATTTCACTGGCGATGCTGGCCGTTGCCGTATTTCTCCAGGTATTTAAAAGACCGTTTGCTGTGCTCAGCCCGGA
This sequence comes from Clostridiales bacterium, assembly GCA_018335855.1. Lineage (GTDB taxonomy): Bacteria > Bacillota > Dethiobacteria > Dethiobacterales > Dethiobacteraceae > UBA7523. Next base: position 91,120 of record JAGXRM010000038.1, on the reverse strand, counting down.
CAAGCATCTCGAAGCGATTACATCCTGGATAATCTTTGCAGGCCTACTTCTCCTGTCCCTTGTTCAGGGAGGTGCATATCTTTCCCTGACGGCAGGGGGAATTGCCCGTGTCATTGTGCTTTGGGCGTCTTTTTTATTTGGGCCTGGCATGGCTGCCGCCACCGGTGCTCTGCTAGGTTTTTTCCTGGGAGTACAGGGAGGCGGGTTAGCGTGGTTAAGTATTCTGACGTTTGCCGGATTTTTATCCGGCTTATTCCGTCCATACGGACGTTTTGCCATTGCGCTAGGTTTTCTGTTCGGTGCTTCGGCTCTCTCCCTTTATCTGACCGGGTGGGAGACAATCCCTGTGGAAACATCAGTCACAACCGTGGCGATACTCTTTTTCCTCCTGGGGCCTGTGTTCCCCATGCGTGTACAGGCCCTGGCTCCTTTTTTAAAAAGAGAACAGGAGGATGAAGGGAAGCGGGTACGTGATGTAACAGCGGGAAGAATAAAAGACTATGCCCTGGTTTTTAAGGAACTTGCCGAAGCGTTCCAGCAGGCAGGAACATTGGAAAAGGAAAAAGATGTTTCACTGGCTGCGCTGGTGGAAACAGTGGCAGAGCGAGTCTGTAAGTTTTGTCCTTCCCGCAGACGCTGTTGGGAAAAAGATCTTCATCGCACGTATAACTCTATGCTTCGTGTCTTAGCTGATCTAAACAATGGTCAGAATATCAAGGAAATCCGCAGCCCTGAATTTTTTCAAAAGTATTGCCGGAAAAAAGACGATTTTCTGGCGACACTGAGTTTTGTCAGGGAACTGGATGAGGTCAATGATTCCTGGCATAAAAGATTGGAGGATAATCGCCAGTTGGTTACATTGCAGTTATCAGGACTGTCACAGATTATGCTGGACCTTTCCAAAGAAGTCAGAGAAGGTGTGCCGGAACAGTTAAAACGAGTAAAAAACCAGTACTTTCATGTGGAAATAGGGGTTGCTCAGGCCGCCAAAGGCGCGGAGGAAGTTTGCGGCGATTATTATAGTTACCTGGAACTGAGGGACGGAAAGCAGGCGTTCCTCATAAGCGATGGCATGGGCAACGGGCCCAGAGCTTACCAGGAGAGCAGTTCTGCTGTACAATTGGTTGAACAATTGCTTCTTGCCGGATTTAGACGGGAGCCCATTGTTCGTACTGTAAATACCATACTGCAACTGCGCTCTCAGGATGAGATATTTGCCACGTTGGACGCACTTTTAGTGGATACGGAAAAAGGAGAAGCAGAATTTATTAAGATTGGCGCCGCACCCAGCTTTATGCGCTCCCAGGGGCGGGTCCGCGAGATCCGCAGCCCCTCTGTACCTCTGGGTATCCTGAATGAAGTTGAAGTGAAACAAGTGCGTGTCGGACTGGACGACGATACGCTGTTGGTAATGGTTACAGACGGAATTTTTGATGTGCATCCTTCAAACCCGGGTTGGCTGAAAAGCTATCTGGCCGGTCATGTGCCAAGCCATCCCCAAGTGCTGGCAGACGAAATCATCCACCAGGCCAATGTATTCAATGGTTCGGCTGAATTGCGGGATGATATCACTGTTTTAGTCTGTAGTGTAAAACGACTAAAGTATAAAGTCCGTGATTTTGCCACAGGCTAACCAACTGTGAAGAAGACTCTTCGAGACGGCAGTTCCGTTATCACCATGCCAACCAAGAAATAAGCACGCAGTTCAATCGCTGTGTGCTTTTTTAAATGATCGAAGCGTTTTTCTTTCTGGCAGGAATTTCCCTGACGGTCGAGAAGAACAATACAGGTAATACTTTGAGAGGGATGTCATGAAAAATAAGGTTTTGCAAACAATTAAAACATATAACATGTTTCCTCCAGGAGAGAAAGTCCTTCTTGCTGTTTCCGGCGGACCGGATTCTCTTTGCTTGCTGCACGTAATGCATGATATTGCAGCAGCACTGAATATTACTCTGCATGTGATTCACATTAATCACAGGTTGAGACCGGAGTCAGCGTCTGAAGCACTCTTCGTGAAGAAGCAGGGCTGTAAGCTGGGGGTGCCTGTCACTGTCTGCAGTGTGGACGTACGGGGACTGAAGCAAAAAGGCGGATATTCTGTTCAGGATGCAGCACGGCGCGCCCGCTATGCCGTAATCCGTATAACCGCCCGGCGGGTCGGTGCAACCCGAGTTGCCACTGCCCATCACCGTGACGACCGGGTGGAAACACTCTTGCTACGAATGCTGCATGGTAGCGGGCTTGACGGACTGGCGGGAATCCCGGTGGAGCGTAAAATGGCCGACACGCTTACGGTTGCCCGGCCCTTCTTTGCTGTCAGTCGGGATGAAATTGAGGAGTACTGTCGCATACATAAATTAAAGCCAGTCATGGACCCGTCCAATGAGGAATATGATCACTATCTGCGTAATCGCGTTCGGTTACATCTGCTTCCATTTTTAGAAAAGGAATTTGGCGGACATGTGCGCACATCCCTTGCTAAAAGTGCGGATTTATTGATAATGGACAGGGAGCTATTGCATCGTTTTGTCAGAGACATTTACCACGATGTGGCAAGTAGCAATCATGACGGCGAAGTAAATTTAGATGTAATGAAACTCCTCCGTTTATCCCCGGCTCTGCAACTCCGGCTACTGCGTATGAGCATGTGGTCCTCTGGCATCGAGCGGGCCTCCGTCGTCCATGCTAAGCAACTTTTATCGCTGGCACGCAACCCGTCCCCGTCGGCTCGCATCTCCTTGCCTGGCGGCATTACGGCCGTCAGGCGTTACTCGGAGCTTCGACTTAGCCGGGTTGCCCATGATAATCATTCTTTATCCTTTAACCCCGTTGAACTGTCGGTCCCGGGACGGACTGTATTGCCAGGTAGTGCCGTTATTGAAGCCCAAATTATTTCCAGAAGGGACGTTACATTGCCGTTGACGGACAGAAATCAAGCTTATCTTGACTGGGCTTTACTCGAACGCCCTCTGTGTGTAAGGCCGCGTCTGCCGGGGGACAGGATGGAACCGTTAGGGTGCGGTGGAACCCGCAAAGTCAAGGACATACTAATAGATAAGAAGGTGCCGCTGGCGCAGAGGAACAGTGTTCCCCTGGTACTGAGCGGTAAACATGTAGCCTGGCTTGGTGGTGTGGAAATTGCCCACCCTTTTCGGGTCACCGCGGCCACAGAAGAGGTTCTTCATTTGAAATTGCATCAAAAAACAGAAAAGGATGGGGATTATGACAGATAAATATGTAGAAAAGGTTTTACTTGATAAAGCAGCAATAGAAAAGAAGATTGCTGAGCTTGGTTCCCAGATCAGTAAGGATTACCAGGGTAAAGAACTTCTTTTGATATGTGTTCTTAAAGGCGCCGTTATTTTTCTCTCTGATTTGATGCGTCATTTGGACATGCCCTTAGAAATTGATTTTATGGCGGTTTCATCCTATGGCGCGTCTACCGAGTCTTCTGGGGTCGTCAGAATATTAAAGGATTTGGACTGCAGTATTGAAAATAAGCACTGTCTCATTGTCGAGGACATCATTGACAGCGGCCTGACCTTAAAATATCTGGAGGAGAATCTGCTGTCACGGCAACCTGCTTCCATGAAAATTGTTACTCTGCTGGACAAGCCGGAACGGCGTAAGGTCGATATTCAGCCCGACTATTGCGGCTTCCGGATTCCCGATGAATTTGTTGTTGGCTACGGGTTGGATTTTAACGAACAGTACCGCTCCCTCCCTGAAATCTGTGTGCTCGGTGAAAAATAAGCAAACACAATTTCAGGGGGGACGATTATGGATAGACTGGTTGTTTTGCCTGAGGCACGGGATTATATAATTGAAAACGGTAATGTAGTCTTGTCCGGGCGGCTTGCAAACAAGGAAGAACTTAAAAATATGAATTTACCCAAAGATGCGTACGGAGGTGTAAAGATGTTTAAAAAAATTCTGTTGGCAACCGATTTTTCGCATTGCGCTGAGCAGCTTTGGAACTGTGTGGATGAACTGAAAGAACTGGGGATGGAAGAGGTTCTGATTGTCCATATTGCTCCTTTGATGTCAGGCGGACGTTCCCAGGATCAGGCACGGGAAGCCTTGGATGTGAAGAAAGCTGAATTGGAGTCCCGCGGTATAAGCGCCAGATCCATCGTTCGGGTAGGTTTGCCCGCCCACGAGATAAATGACATTGCTGTAAAAGAGCAAGCGGATCTGATCCTGGTGGGGGCAAAAGGAGAGAACAGAATTCGCGACATCTTTCTCGGCAGCACTGTCTGGGATTTAATCCGCACCAGCCGCAATCCGGTTCTCATCGAGAAGTTTTTAATGGAGAACAACAAATGTGTTGCAGTTTGCACAAAAAAATTCCGGCGGGTACTTTTGCCGATAGATTTTTCCGAGGATTCTCTCCGTGTTTACAGCCTCTTTATTAACAAGTTGGCCGGACGGGTTGAAGAAGCGGTGCTGATTCATGTGGTCGATAAGGGAAATACGGAAGAAGTCGTGGAGAAGCAAAAAGATGAGGCGTTTGACCGTTTGACGGCGTTGCGCCAAAACCTGGAGGACGCCGGTGTTAAAACAGAAATTCGTGTCCGCATCGGTATGCCTGCAAGAAAAATCGCCGAAATTGCGGAAGAAGATAATGTTTCGCTGGTAATGATGGCTACCCGGGGAGCAGGGAGCATTCGGGAGCTTTTTGTGGGGAGCACGGCAGAAAATGTCATTCGTGACTCCATCCGCCCTGTTCTCCTTTTTCCCGCCAGCAACCGGAAGTAAATTAAAATTTCTCAGAAAGAAGTGACGATATGAAAGTTGTCATCTTAGGTCGGGGTTGTTATAATTGCCAGGCCTTGGAGAAAGAGGTATTTAATGCCCTGTCGGAACTTGATATCGCTGCTGAGCTGAACAGCATCAGCGATCCTGCTCTAATTGACACATTTAATGTCCCCGGAGTTCCCGCTTTAATTATTAACGGGAATACAAAAGTGTACGGCCGGGTTCCCGGAAAAGAAGAAATCAAAAAGTGGCTAATAGCAGAAAAATAAAGCTCGAAAAGCTTTTGGATAGTATCCAAAGGCTTTTTTAATTCAGACAAGATGAGTGTCGTTTATTCTAAAGCAATTGTTCTGGAACAACGTGAATATCTTTATTAAAGCATTCCTGTAATACGTGAAAATGAACTTTGAAAAATAAATAACCTCCAGGTATGATAAATGTGTGCTCTGCAAACGCACAAAAATCATAAATCCGGAGGTTACAAGATGAACAACACTCAAAAACTTGAAGCCATAACGACAAGCACATTAATTGTTGGTGTAGATATTGCAAAGAATGTGCATTGGGCAAGGTTTACAGATTACCGTGGATTGGAGATAGGCAAAGCCTTGAAATTCAATAACGACAAAGAAGGCTTTGATAGTATTTTAGCAAGCATAGAAGCGATATGCAAGTTCAAGAAACTGGATAAAATTATTATGGGAATGGAACCGACAGGTCATTACTGGAAACCTCTCGCAAACTACTTAATTTTGCGCGGAATAACAGTGGTGATGATTAACCCGTTTCATACGAAACGTGCGAAGGAACTTGATGATAACAGTCCTACAAAAAGTGATAAAAAAGATGCCATAACAATAGCAAGGTTGGTTCGCGATGGCCGGTACTATGAGGTATACATGCCTCATGACGTTTTTGCAGAATTAAGAGGCTTGTCCAACGCCAGAGTAAGCCTAATGAAGCGGCACAATGCTCTGAAAAATACCATAACAACCGTATTGGATGAATATTTTCCCGAAATCGTAACCGTATTTAAAAACCCACTCAAAGGGAAGGCTTCGATACAAATTTTAAAAAGCTGCCCCTTTCCCTCCCTGATCCTTGAGCTGGGCGTAGATGGAGTCCTTGTAGAGATTCGGAAGGCTGTTGTAAAGACCGTTGGTTTAAAAAAGGCACAACAGCTAATAGATGTAGCTCAAACCTCCATAGGTGTCAATTACGGACTCAGAGCAGCCAAATTAAAACTGGAGCTAATGATTGAAGAATTAGAGCTATTAACTGGACAGCTGGAGCAAATTGAAAAAGCCATGGAACTGGCACTGGATGAGACAGGGATAAAGGAAATTATCCTTGGGATCCCAGGGATCGGTGTTGTAACAGCAGCCAGTTTTCTAGGTGAGATAGGAGATCCTATGAGATTTGCTCATCCCCGCCAAATCAGCAAAATGGCCGGCTACAATTTAGTAGAGGACAGCTCGGGCAAAAATAAAAGTGGGACCATCATATCAAAACGAGGCCGTAAAAACTTAAGAAGTGTGTTATACCAAATGGCCAGGACGATGGTAGCCAAAAATCCGGAAATGAAAGAATTGTATCAGTACTTAAAGACACGGCCTGACAACCCTCTGAAGAAAAAACAAGCCCTTGTCGTTATTTCAAAAAAGATTGTGTCCATAATCTACAACTTGGTCAAAAAGCAGACCGAATACAAGGCAGAATTAGTCTTAGGCGAGTACAGAAAGAACCAAATAAAGCAAGTTGCGTAAAGAGTCTATCAAGCCGATAAAGCGGAGATAAGGAGATCACATCCATTAGCCCACTGAGGCAGTATCTAAGCTTAAAGCTATCTCCGCTTTTATCCTTAAAACCGTACGAAGGAATGTAAGGGCATAGACCCAGCGAGACATGATAGGGTGAGTTTAGGGATGAGATCGGCGTGTAAACCTCTATATGTTAACTTAAGTCGGAATTATTTGGCGAATTATTTTAGAATAGGCTGTGGAAATGCCGCAGCTATGGATTCTGATGGATAACTCAAGAGAGTTACCCACAGACTCCACAACTGCTTGGACAACGCAAAAGCGTTGACCACATTACCACAACCACTGCTACTGTTAATTATTTCTTTATTTGAAAAGATTTAGGCTTTAATAAAGTTTTTCGTAATTCTAAGAATAACGGAGATATCAAGAGATATCTTTCAATAATAGAGATAGGATGTGGGATAATAGCAGGTGGGTTTGTTTTTCTTACTCTGGAAGTAAATGATAAACAGGCAGGGTTGATGAGATGCACATCTTTGGAAAAAAGGAAAGTGATGAGGCATTTTTTACACACGTTCGGTTAGCTGTGGTAATCGGCATTACTTTCGCTCTTCCGGTCACACTTTATCAAATTGCATTGTTTACTATGCCTGGGTTAACCAGCGAAGAAAAAAGATATATCAAATTCGGTTTCCCTGCTGCTTTTTTGCTCTTTTTCCTGGGGATCCTGTTTGCGTACCGCGTTATGGTACCTATGACATATGTCTTTTTTACTGGTTTTAGTGATGGTAGGCTGGTTGCATTGATTTCTGTCGGAAGCTATGTTTCCTTTGTTCTTGGAATTGTAATTCCTTTAGGCTTAGTTTTCCAGCTTCCCCTGCTGGTGGTGGTCCTTACGGGGATAGGTCTGCTTACACCGGACTACTTAAAGAAAAACCGGAAATACTCCGTTCTAGTTATCTTTATTCTCGCAGCCGTGCTTACTCCCCCTGATGTTATTTCACAGACATTAATGGCTGGACCGTTACTATTCCTCTATGAGATCAGTATCCTTCTTTCCTTCCTGGTGTGTTTGCGAAAGCGCAGAATGGAAGCATTTCTAGATAAAACATAATATTTATTGTCAGGCAGGATTACTCCTTGCGAGTGGTGAAGAAAGAGGGATATTATACAGAGAGCGGCTTTTTTGTAGTGGCAGTAAAAGGGAGTGGTGGCATGAATCCCGGTGAAATGGCCGCAGTTATTCTGGCTGGAGGCAGAAGCTCCCGTATGGGAGAGAATAAGCTGTTGTTGCCCCTGGGCGGGAGTACTGTGATAGGGTGCCTGATTCACACACTACAGGACCTTTTTGCTGAGATTATTGTCGTGACTGATCATCCCAATGCCTATTTGTCCATGCCTGTCCAGGTTGCCGGGGACGTATTCCCCAGTCCGGTGCGAAATTCATTAACGGGAATCCATGCAGGACTAAGGGTTTCCTCTTTTAATTATAACTTCGTAATAGCTGGAGATATGCCGTTTGTACAACCGGACTTAGTTCGTTATCTTTGTGAATTGTGTGAGGGATATGATGTTACGATTCCACGCGAAGTCCAGCACCTCCAACCTCTTTGCGCGGTGTATACTAAAAACTGCCTGCCGCACATGGAAGAATTGCTGGAGTGCGGTTGGTATAAAATAATCGATTTTTTTCCCGGCGTCCGTGTCAGGCAGATAGATACCAATGCATTAAAAGTGTATGATCCCGAGTTGTTATCATTTTTTAATGTAAACAACCCCGAAGATTACCTTCATGCCGTTAAAATTGCTGAGGAAAGAACTGAGGAGGCGGAGAAAATTTGAAGATACCGATTGTCTCCATCGTTGGTAAATCGGATAGCGGTAAAACAACGTTAATTTGCGGCATACTGCCGGAATTAAAACGGCGTGGCTACCGGGTGGCAACGATTAAGCACGATGTGCACGGCTTTGATATTGATAAGCCCGGTAAAGATACTTGGAAGCATGCCCAGGCTGGTGCTGATATTGTTATCATTTCTTCACCGCAAAAGGTGGCAATGATTGAAAAAGTGAACGAGGAATTAACAATGGATCAGGTCATTGCGAAGATTGACAACGTGGATCTGATTCTTACTGAAGGGTATAAAAGAAATAATAAGCCTAAAATCGAGATCTTTCGCTCCACTGTCCATGATAAACCCCTCTGCACAGCAGATGATAATCTGCTGGCATTTGCCAGCGACATAAATCCAGGTCTCGGCGTCCCTGTCTACTCAATCAATGATTACTCCGGCTTGGCTGAGTTTATAGAGAAAACGTTTTTAGTGAATAAGACAAAATAAATAAAGCTCCAAAGCCTGCACTTCTCCAAATCGTGAGAAGTGTTTTTCTTGTTTATAAAAATAAAACGCGTTTTTCTTATATTAAATGGGGGAAGATAAAAAATGCCTTAAATACATGGTAAAGGTGTGATATTTATGTTTGGCCGGTTGGGTATGTCGGAACTTTTGTTAATATTCGGCTTGGTTTTAATCATATTCGGACCGAGGCAGCTACCTGAAATCGGCCGCGCGATGGGTCGCGGCATTCGGGATTTTAAAAAGGCGGCGCTTGAGTTAAATGATGATCAGGATGACGAGTAACTGTGTCAAAATGGGACAGCGCCAAAACAGCGCTGTTTCAGTTTGGTGCAGTTCTCATGTTCTGGTAACATTCCTGCAGGATTATCCGCTTGTTGCAAACGGAACGTTGACAAGCTGGTATATATCTTGCATTATATAGCTATAGAGACATACTTATTAAGAGAACAGGAGGAATGTGTTTATGAGTTCCATATTGGGAAAAGTGTTACGTGTCAACCTGTCCACGGGAGCCATCGCTACCGAGGCGCTGTCCGCGGAGCTCTCCAAAGCATACATTGGCGGCCGCGGCCTTGCAGGCAAAATGCTGGCAGATGAAATTCCCGCCGGTATCGATGCTCTATCTGAAGAAAACAAACTCTTTTTTGTAACAGGTCCGCTGACTGGTACTGCCGCTCCCACGGGCGGACGCTACATGGTTGTTACCAAATCACCACTGAACAATGTTATTGCATCCTCCAACTCCGGTGGCTTCTGGGGAGCAGAGCTAAAATTCGCCGGTTATGACGTGGTTATTGTGGAAGGCAAAGCAAAGGAGCCTGTCTACATCGCCATCAAAGATGACGAGGTGGAAATCCGTCCTGCCGACAAACTTTGGGGTAAGAAGAGCAATGAAACGACCGACATGCTGCTTGAAGAATTCGGCGATCCGAAAGCCCGTGTACTAAACATCGGCCCTGCCGGTGAAAACCTCTCCCGTATTGCATGCATTATCAATGACCGTTGGCGTGCTGCCGGCCGTTCCGGCGTTGGTGCCGTCATGGGCTCTAAAAACCTGAAGGCCATTGTTGTCCGCGGCAGTCAGAAGGTAGAAGCGGCTGATCCCGACAAGTTTAAAGCAGTAGTCAGCGATGCGATTAAGAAAATTAAAGAGAACGGTGTTACCGGCCAGGGCTTGCCTGCATACGGTACAGCCGTACTGGTGAACATCATTAATGAAAGCGGCATTTTCCCCACCAATAACTTCCAGGAAGGCGTATTCCCCCTGGCAGAAGAAATTTCCGGGGAAGCCCTTGCTGAAAAGTATCTGAAGAAGAAGGATCCCTGTTTCCGTTGTCCCATCGCTTGCGGCCGTTACTGCGAAGTAGACGGTGAAGGCGGCGGCGGTCCGGAATACGAAACCCTCTGGGCCTACGGCAGTGACTGTGGCGTTTCAGACCTAAAGGCAATCATTAAAGCCAACAATGTCTGTAATGAAATTGGCGTGGATACCATCTCTGCCGGTGCTACCATAGCTGCTGCCATGGAACTGGTTCAGCGCGGCTATATCAAGCCGGAAGAAGTAACTGGTCCTGCTTTAACCTGGGGTAATGCTGAAGCAATTGTTGAATGGACAAAGAAGATGGCTGACACCGAAGGTCTTGGTGCCAAAATGGCCATGGGTTCCGCCCGCCTCACCGAAGCGTACGGTGCTCCCGAGCTTTCCATGGCTGTCAAGAAACTGGAACTGCCCGCGTATGACCCCCGCGGTCTGGCTGGCCACGGTTTGCAGTATGCCACCGCTAACCGCGGCGGTTGCCACGTCCGCGGCTATATGGTTTCTCCTGAGATTCTCGGCGTGCCGGAAAAACTGGATCGGTTCGCCATAGACGGCAAAGCAGAATGGGTTAAAATATTCCAGGATATTACAGCTGCCATTGACAGCGCTGGTATTTGCCTCTTCACATCGTTTGCCATCGGAGCCCAGGAGTACGCCGACCTGCTGACCGCAGCCACCGGCATCGCATATTCAGCTGAGGATGTATTGGCAGCAGGAGAACGCTGCTTTAACGTGGAACGGATGTTTAATCTGGCCGAAGGTTACAGCATAGCAGACGACACTCTGCCGAAGCGTTTGCTTGAAGATCCTATGCCTGATGGCCCCACCAAGGGTTATGTCCATCCTTTAAAAGAGATGCTGCCCAAGTATTACGAAGTTCGCGGTTGGGATGCCCAGGGAATTCCCACCGAAGAGAAGAAGAAAGCCTTAGGGCTGTAAAGATGTAGGCGGAGGGCTTTCCTTACGGGAAGCCCTCCTTTCCCTATAAGCGGGTTGTAGCGAAGCTGAAAACACCCGGCGATATCTCCGGATAAGTACCAGCATGTGGCGATTGTTTGAAGTAAATAGGTGTGGTAATATTATATTGAGGTGATACCTGTGCAGGTAACAGTAAAGCTGTTTGCAACATTGCGTACAAACCGCTTTAAGGTTAAAGTACTCGATTATTCTTCCGGGACAACTATACTAGATGTTGCCCGCGACTTAGATATACCCAAAGAAGAACTGGCTCTGACCTTAGTCAATGGTATTTCGGTGGAAGTTGATCATGAAATCCGTGATGGCGATACTCTGTCTCTCTTTCCACCGGTCGGAGGCGGCTGATACGCTGCAGATTACCCTTTTAGATATGGAGCTGGAGGACTTGCGGTTATGAATAAGACGGTTTTGCTATGGTAGCGGTAGGAGTATTGCGCCCTGCAGCTACCCAAGAGCGGGAGCAGTTACTGTGGGTCGGCCGCAGTGAAGCGACAAAGAGCGTCTTTAAGAGAGCGGAAAAAGCTGCCCAAACCAACGCTACTGTGCGAAATTGGAGACATGCCACATAATGTACAGGCATCCCTGCTCCGTGTGTTACAGGAAAGGGAAGTGGTCAGGATCGGTGACAACCGTCTGCGGAAAATTGATGTCCGCGTGATTGCAGCCACAAACAAAGATCTGACCGAACTCATTGATGAAGGTGATTTCCGACTGGATCTGTATTAATGATCGGAGGAAATAGTATGGCAGAACTTTTTGATTCTTTTGGCAGAAAACTGGAATACTTGCGGGTCTCGGTGATTGACAGTTGCAACCTCCGTTGTTTTTATTGCCGTCCCGGGGACACGTGTAAGCCAAGAAGTGTTCGCGGCCAACTGGATCGTAAACTGATTGTCCGTGCTGTTGCCGGAGCGGCCGACGCTGGAATCCGAAAAGTCCGTCTGACCGGCGGCGAACCCCTGGTTCGCAAAGATATTGTGGAACTGGTTCGGGAAATTGCAAAGATACCGGGGATTGAAGACCTCAGCCTGACAACAAACGGGTCTATGCTGGCAGAACTGGCTCGGCCTCTTGCCGCAGCCGGTTTAAACCGGGTAAATATCTCATTGGACTCCTTAGACTGCGAAAATTTTTATCATATTACCCAGGGCGGACAGCTTCAGGCCACATTGGACGGAATTAACGCTGCCGTTGCCTTCGGACTGACACCGGTTAAAATAAATATGGTGGTTATGAAGGGTATTAACGATCATGAAGTAGCCAACTTTGCCCGTATGACCATGGATCAGGAGCTCCATGTTCGTTTTATTGAATACATGCCTATGCTGGGTCAGGAAGAATTATGGCGGGAGCATTACCTGACATCGGCAGCAATCATGGCTCTTTGTGAACATGTTGCCCCGCTTATCCCTTTGCCTGAGGAAGATTTGCACGGACCAGCCCGAAATTTCCGCTTTGCCGGGTCTGCAGGCCGACTTGGATTTATAACACCGGTAAGCCAGCATTTCTGTGCGGAGTGCAATCGATTGCGCCTCACCAGTGATGGGAAACTTAAACCCTGTTTATTTGCGGCGGAAGAAATTGACCTGATTCCCGCTTTGCTAGCGGGGGACAATCTCTCTCTACTATATCAGGCTGCGGCAAAACAAAAGCCTGAGCATGCAGACACCAGTCCGGCGGCACGGGGTTCATCCTGCGGACCGCGCGGGATGGTGGAAATTGGTGGTTAATAGGAGGTAAGAAAGATGGCGCAACTAGTTGCAGTTTCTGTCAGTGAAAAAAAAGGCATGAGAAAGACAAATGTGGATGAAGTGATATTAGAGGTTGAAAGCGGAATTAAAGGGGATGCTCATGCCGGGCCCTGGCATCGGCAGGTGAGCCTGCTCGCCCAGGAAAGTATAGATAAAATGCGGGATCTGGGTCTGGATGTTCATGCCGGTGATTTTGCTGAAAATCTAACAACAGAAGGCATTGACCTGGTTTCTTTGCCAGTTGGCACAAAACTGCGCATTGGTGAATCAGCGCTTTTGGAGGTTACCCAAATCGGAAAAGTTTGTCATGAACGGTGTGCCATCTATTATCAGGCCGGCGATTGTGTTATGCCCAAAGAAGGTATTTTTGTCCGGGTATTAACGGGAGGGCGACTTGCGCCCGGAGATACAATAACTGTCATCAGCTAAGTATAGACCGCGCAAGGGGGTCAGGTTTAACAATTGATCTAACTGTCAGCAAAAGGTGATAGCCGGAGTTAGATCAATTGTTAAACCTGACCCCCTTGCGGTCTTTATGAATAGAGTAATGAACAACACGCTGTTTTTGCAGGAATTTTGTAGAGAGAGTCGAATTACTACTTCTTAACGAATATTATTCTGACTTCATTGGATGGGTGGACTACATGAAAAAGACAAGTTGTATTTTTACATTGCTATTGTTTACCATACTGCTTACCGCCGGTTGCAGTAAAGGTAAAGACCCCGGAGTTTCTCTGCCGGGCCCGATACCTGTGGGACCGGCTCAAACAATGGATTCCGCTGAATTCGAACCGGCGGGAATGTGTCAGTACTGTCATCTGGAGATTTATGAACAGTGGCAAGGCTCAATGCACGCACTAGCGTTTACCAACCCGGTATACCAGGCCGAAGCACAAAAGACAAGCAGGGAAACGGACGGAGCGGCGGACGCTTTTTGTGCATCCTGTCATGCTCCCATCGGTTTTTTGGCACAGGAAATTCCCCCTGCCGATGGCAGTAAACTGAGTGAAGTGGCCCGGCGCGGCATCTCCTGTGATTTTTGCCACACAATTACCGAAGTATCGGCTGACGGAAACGCATCCTACCGGGTGAGTCCGGGCATTGTAAAATATGGGCCGTTTAATGACCCACTTCATACTCCTTTGCACGACAGTGAATACTCATCCATATATAATGAGGCTGAATTCTGTGCGACATGCCATGAGGTTACGAATCCGCAAACAGGTCTGGTTCTGGGTGCCACCTACAGCGAATGGAAGACCAGCGGTTTTGCGCCAAAGCGTGCAACCTGTCAGGATTGCCACATGACGCCGGGTCCCGGTGTAACAAAACCCAATCCTGGCTATGCGGCTACCGGTGTGCCTAAAAAGAGGGAGCACACCTGGACGCACAGCATGGTTGGAGGAAATGTTTTTAATCTGGAGCAGGCCGGTTTTGACGGTCATGCACTCCAGGCTAAGGAGAATTTGCAGGCAGCTGCCACTCTTTTCCTTGGTTTACCGCAAACATTAAGCCCGTATCAAGGCGCAAATATCAATGTGCGCGTAAGAAACAGCGGGGCAGGCCACTCCCTGCCTACCGGTCTGACTATGTTCAAGGAGATGTGGCTGGAAGTTGTGGTAACGGATGAAAAAGGTAACGTCCTATACCAGAACGGCGTCCTTGATCAAAACGGAGCTGTGCCTGATGGGAGTGTGGTTTATAAAACAACGGTGGCGGATGCTTCAGGCAAAGAAACCACGAACCTTTGGGAAGCAGCCTCTGTTATCTATGACAGGAGAATTCCACCGCAAAAATATGTAGACGAGTTTTTTGAAATCCCCGGCGCACCTCTGCCTGGCAAGATAACTGTGCAAGCAAGGCTTTTATACAGGAGTGTATCGCAGGAAAAGGCAAATCAGGTTCTGGGGAACGGAATGGCTGGTGTAACTGTGGTTGAAATGGCAAAGTTAAGCGGTGAAATCTCCGTGAGATAGTAGCAGGATGAATTGGCAAGCTGCTCTGGCATATGCGCCGCGAGCACGGCGTATAGTGTAGGGCAGCTTTTTGTTGGCTGAGTTATCCTTGTCGGTCGGGAAAGAATGTGTTACAATTGGTTGATGAGACTTCAGAGCCTTTTTCAGAGAGGAGGCAATAATTTGAATAAATTTATCCGGCAAGCGACTTTTTATCTGTTAATTCTGCTGATAGCAGTTGTTGTAATTCAGTTTTTTGATAAACGGCCCGAAACGGTCAAGGATTTATCTTATACCGAATTTATTCAACTGGTCGAAACAAACCAGGTTGATAATGTTATTATTGTCGATCGGGAGATTACCGGTACGTTGAAGGATGGAAGCAAGTTTACAGCATTTAATGTGGGCGGCGATCTGCTGGTGCCAAGGCTGGAAGCCAACAAAGTAGAAATCCGGGGGGCCCGTCCTCCTGAGCCACAATGGTGGGCGAACCTGCTTACCTTTATCATCCCCTTCGTTTTACTCATGGTAATCTTTTTCTTTTTTATGCAACAGAGCCAGGGCGGCGGCAACCGTGTAATGAACTTTGGCAAGTCCCGGGCCAAACTGCATGATGGCTCACGTAAGAAGGTAACCTTTTTGGATGTGGCTGGTGCCGATGAGGAAAAGGCCGAATTGGTGGAAATTGTTGAATTCCTTAAGGAGCCGCGAAAGTTCATTGAGCTTGGTGCACGAATCCCTAAAGGGGTTTTGCTTGTCGGTCCTCCGGGAACAGGAAAAACGTTGCTTGCCCGGGCCGTGGCCGGAGAGGCGGGCGTCCCGTTTTTCAGCATTTCCGGTTCTGATTTCGTGGAGATGTTTGTTGGTGTGGGTGCTTCACGCGTTCGTGATTTATTTGAGAATGCCAAGAAAAGCGCCCCGTGCATTGTATTTATCGATGAAATCGATGCGGTTGGCCGTCAGCGTGGCGCAGGCCTCGGCGGAGGCCATGATGAGCGTGAGCAA
This sequence comes from Clostridiales bacterium, assembly GCA_018335855.1. GTDB lineage: Bacteria > Bacillota > Dethiobacteria > Dethiobacterales > Dethiobacteraceae > UBA7523. The sequence goes on along the minus strand of JAGXRM010000038.1, from coordinate 75,229 downwards.
ACATTAAACCAGCTTTTGGTGGAAATGGACGGCTTTGATGCCCATGAAGGTATTATTATTGTGGCTGCAACCAACCGTCCTGACATTTTAGATCCGGCACTTCTCCGTCCCGGTCGTTTCGACAGGCAGGTTACAGTAGGGTTTCCTGATGTCAAGGGGCGCGAGCAAATTCTGCAAGTTCATGCCAAGGGAAAACCGTTGGCAAGCGGCGTCGACTTAAGTGTTGTCGCCCGGCGCACACCTGGCTTTAGCGGTGCAGACTTAGAAAATGTGATTAATGAGGCAGCGCTTCTGACAGGAAGAATCAATAAAAAACAAGTAGGTATGGGCGAACTGGAAGAAGCTGTAGATCGTGTCATCGGAGGAACCGAGAAGAAAAGCCGTGTCATTAGTGAATTTGAGAAAAAAATTGTAGCTTTTCATGAAGCAGGGCATGCCCTGGTAGGCTATCTCTTGCCGCATACAGACCCGGTTCACAAAGTGTCCATCATTCCCCGTGGCCGTTCCGGAGGGTATACATTGATGTTACCTGAGCAGGATCGCTACTATATGACGAAATCGGAGCTTAAAGCTCGGGTCACAGTATTGCTTGGAGGACGGGTTGCTGAGAAAGTGGCTCTGGATGACATCTCCACTGGTGCCCAAAATGATCTGGAGCGGGCGACAGCTATCGTGAGACAGATGATTATGGAGTATGGCATGAGTGATCAACTGGGACCGATAACTCTTGGGAAAAAACAGTTCGAGCAAGTATTTCTGGGCCGTGACCTCACAAGGGACAGGGATTTCTCCGAAGAAATTGCCAGAGCTATTGATATGGAGACCCGCTCTACCATTGATGACTCCTACAAGCAGGCTGAAGAGATTATTAGAGAAAATAGAGATAAGCTCGATCTTTTAGCCAATGCTCTGATAGAGCAGGAGACGCTGGATGCAGAAGAAATTGCCGCACTGATGGAAGGACAATCGTTGACAGATTTTCACAAGAGTCAGCCCGTTAAATATGACGATGTGCAAGAGCAGCAAACCAAAGACCTCCGTGCCGCAGGTAAGGAATCGATGATAAAAAAAGAGAGTGTCCAGGTTATTATTAATGAAAAGAAGCTGGAAACGGATGGTCCGGGTGCTACAAAAGAATAATAGTAAACGTTTTAATAGTAAAAACTAAAGTGGAGGCTAGCCTCCACTTTTTTGTATGTGGGAGATTATATGCTTAAGATTTGTAAAGTTTCTTGTGAATGGGGTACACGAAAGCTTAGGGTCGTACTGGAAAAATATACAAAATATTAAAAAATTCTGATATTTAAGCAGGATTCTTTGCCAGTGTGTAGAAGTTAAGAAAAGGTTTCACCGAAATAGAAATTTTTTTAGGGAGGGAATAAATTTATGGTACTTGACCCCACGAAGCACGCGGATTGGGAAATAGCTGAAGAAGCAGAATCGAGAATGAAGACGGTTTATCAACTGAGGGATGAACTGGGACTGGAAGAAAAAGAGCTTCTACCGTATGGCCATTATGTGGCAAAAGTAGACTTCGCAAAGGTATTAGATCGCCTGAAAGACAAGCCCGATGGAAAGTACATAGATGTTACGGCCATTACACCGACTCCTCTTGGCGAAGGTAAATCCACTTCGACCATGGGTCTGGTTCAGGGCCTTGGCAAGCGGGGCAAGAACGTTATTGCTACCATTCGCCAGCCATCTGGTGGCCCGACCATGAACGTTAAGGGTTCGGCTGCAGGCGGCGGTCTTGCTCAGTGCATTCCGTTGACACCTTTTTCTTTGGGCCTGACCGGTGACATTAACGCAATTATGAACGCCCACAACTTGGCTATGGTTGCATTGACTGCCCGTATTCAGCATGAATTTAACTCCAGTGATGCCTTCTTAGAGAGAAGCGGTCTGAAAAGACTGGATATCGACCCACGTAACGTGGAAATGAAGTGGATCATCGACTTCTGCGCCCAGGCTCTGCGTAATATTACCATCGGCCAGGGTGGCAGGAAAGACGGCTTTATGATGAATTCCGGCTTTGCCATCGCCGTTTCGTCAGAAGTAATGGCCATTTTAGCCGTTGCGACGGACTTAAAGGATATGCGCGAGCGGATGGGCAAAATTGTTGTGGCTTACAATAAAAAAGGCCAGCCTGTTACCACCGGCGATTTAGGCGTTGATGGCGCCATGACTGCCTGGATGGTAGAAGCGCTCAACCCGAACCTGATGCAGACATTGGAAGGACAGCCTACCTTTGTTCATGCCGGTCCCTTCGCCAATATCGCTATCGGCCAGTCTTCGATTATTGGAGACCGTGTTGCTTTAAAACTGGGTGACTATGTTGTTACAGAATCCGGCTTCGCCGCCGATATCGGTTTTGAAAAGTTCTGGAACCTGAAGTGCCGCATGTCGGGCCTGATTCCGGATTGTGCTGTCGTTGTTGCCACCATCCGTGCCTTAAAAGCTCACGGTGGCGCTCCGCTACCACTGCCAGGCCAGCCGCTTGATCCGGCTTACAGCAAGGAACATGTTGAATGGGTGGAAAAAGGTTGTTCCAACCTTATTCACCATATTAATACAGTCAGAAAAGCAGGCATTAGCCCTGTTGTATGCATTAACGCATTCCATACTGATACAGATAACGAGATTAAAGCGGTTCGCCGTTTGGCCGAAGCGGCCGGTGCCCGTGTCGCTGTATCGAAACATTGGCAGTTCGGTGGCGACGGTGCGCTTGAATTCGCCGATGCCGTTGTTGAAGCCTGCAATGAGCCTAGTAACTTCAAGTTTCTCTATGAGCTGGAAACCCCGCTTCGTGAGCGTATTGAACTGATTGCCAAAGAAGTTTACGGCGCCGATGGCGTTACGTATACTCCGGAAGCGTTGGAAAAAGCGATTCGCATGGAGAAAGATCCTGAAATTCAAAAGCTAGGCACCTGCATGGTAAAAACACACCTCAGCCTGACTGACAACCCGATGCTTAAAGGTGTACCGACCGGCTGGAAACTTGCTGTCCGCGATATTCTCACCTACAAAGGTGCCGGTTTCGTGGTGCCTGTAGCCGGAGCTATTTCTCTGATGCCCGGTACTGCTGCTAACCCGGCCTTCCGCCGTGTGGATGTGGATGTGGAAACCGGTAAGGTACAGGGATTGTTCTAAAAATCTTCTAAAACTGAATACTGCTAGGCAAGCAAGATTTGTTCCGGGTCACTCCCGATCCGAACGGATATTGTGCAGAGTAGGTGATATGCGTCAAGTGCTAGGGGATGGGAAGTTGCCCTTAGACGAAAGGTGCTCCTGCGATATATCACCGCATCCGCTGCCGCACAAAAGAGTAAGGACAGCCTCCTTTCTCTCGCAGTGTGGCGACTCTGCCATCTCGAGAGAAAGGAGGTATTTTTATGAAGTTAGAGATCCGTCAGTTAACCCATGCTGGTTTACTTGCCGCCCTCAGCATCATTTTGACCCGTTTAGCTGCAGTAATGGTGCTAAATACAATCAGGCTTTCATTTGGCACAATACCCATCTATATGGCCGGACTGCTATTTGGACCCAGTATTGGCGGCTTGGTTGGTGCTGTAGCTGATTTGGTGGGATTCCTGATTAACCCCTTTGGCGCAACGTTTGTCCCTCACATTTTCCTGGCGTCAGTTATGCGTGGGATTATCCCACCGCTGGTCGTGCGCGCCATTGGCAACAACGGTAATAACTGGCTGCCTAAAGTCATAGTCTCAGTTTTTGCAGCCGAATTAGTCAGCGGCATATTCCTGACAACCTGGGGCCTTTCATGGTTATTGGGACAGGAATTTCTCGTAATCCTGCCACCCAGATTAATTGCCATGTTGGTACAGGTTCCCGTATACGCCTTTTTTACCTTTGCACTGACATCAAAGCTCCGCTATTATGTCACGGCTTACCATGCAGGGAGGTAGTAGCCGATGGAGATTGAGAAATTAAGCATCGGTAGCCTTGAAGAGGCCAAAAATGAGATTGCTGCAGTAGGCGCAAGTCCGGTTAGCGTAAACATTATGGCGCCCAAAGCTGTATTTCATGTCGTTAAAGTGCACGGCGTTTCAGCCACGGCGGCTAACATCCTGAAGCAGGAGATGTTATCCAAAGGCGGCGACGCCGCTGTCCATGCAGGTGTAGTCAACTGTCGGCAGCGCGTTTCCGATGTGATACTCATGGGCACACTGCGACAATACCGCCGTGTCATCAAAAGTCTGCGCATCCAGCCTGTCGGTTTGCCAATGCTTGCCGAAAAACTAAAAACCCTGCTCGATCCCCCCGGGGGTCAGGTTTAACAATTGACATTAGCGGCCGGACATCCGGCCGTTTTTTTATAGGCAAGGAAATTATAACGCTCAGGGAAGCTACGATCCTTGCCGTGGGGGTTGTAAGGGGGTGTTCCCCCTTACTCTTGCGGGGTGCTCAGGGTCCTCAGACCCGCCGAAGGGGCGGCAGCCCCTAGCGGAATAAAAAAGACGTTCATCTGAAAACGCGTAGCGTCTTTTTTATACGTGTTGCGCGAAAGCATTTTCTAAGCTAGAATGGAAATGTCAACCTTGTATGTGGTTTGGCGGAGGTGCGAATGTGAAAGATACGCTACTGGCTGTACTTAAAGATAATGCAGGGAAGTATGTATCCGGAGAGAAGTTAAGTCGGGAGCTTGGTGTGAGCAGAACGGCGGTATGGAAACATATCGGCAGTTTGCGGGACGATGGTTACGTCGTTGAGTCTTCACCGCGACGGGGGTATAAGCTGGTATCTGTGCCGGATTTACTTATGCCCGCGGAAATCTGGGAAGGGTTGCATACCACTGTATTGGGGAAACAGATTCATTATAGCGCAGAAATTGATTCAACTAACCGATTGGCGAGACAACTTGCTATAGATGGTGAACCAGAAGGCAGTGTGGTTCTGGCGGAACAACAGCGAACCGGCCGTGGCAGGATGGGCAGGGAGTGGAGTTCGCCAACAGGGGGAATCTGGATGTCGGTGATTCTCAGGCCTGAATTGGCGCCATATCAGGTGCAGGCACTTACATTAACTGCTGCCGTGGCTGCAGTTGAGGCGACGTACAATGCCACAGGAGTGACACCGGGAATTAAGTGGCCAAACGACCTCCTGCTCGGAAAAAAAAAGGTTGCCGGCATACTGACTGAAGTTTCCGCAGAAATGGAACGTGTAAATTATTTGGTTCTCGGTATTGGGCTCAATGCAAATATACCGGCGAAGTTATTCCATGGGCAGTTATTGGGAGAGGCTACTTCATTACTTGCTGAAACCGGGATACTCGTAGAGCGTACCCATTGGGTTCGATCTTTTCTTGAAACGTTGGAGCGTTATTATTTCTTAGTGCTGCAGGAAGGCTTTGCAGCGGTTTTCGATTCCTGGCGCCGCTACTCCGTTACGCTGGGGCAGCCGGTAACGGTCCGTATTGCAGACAGGGTGGTAACAGGGATTGCGACTGATATAGATAGCAATGGCGCATTGCAGGTTAAAACAGATGATGGTATTGAAACTTTTATGGCCGGTGAGGTTTCACTAAAAAAATAACCGTGATAGTGGAGGCGAAATGAATGCTCTTAGCCGTGGACGTGGGAAATACAAATATTGTCTTGGGAATCTATGAGGGCAGGAAGCTACAAGTATCCTGGAGGATTTCTACAAATCGCCAGCAAACCGGCGATGAGTACGGAATTATTTTAAAAAACCTGTTATCCCAGTCTGGCCTTGCTGAAGACTGTCTTACGGGGATTATTGTATCTTCGGTGGTGCCCCCATTAATGTTTTCTTTGGAAGAAATGTCCGAGCGCTACTTTAATGTACACCCTTTAGTAGTTGGCCCCGGTATTAAAACAGGACTCAATATCCTGATGGAGAACCCCAGAGAAGTAGGTGCAGACAGGATTGTTAATGCGGTTGCCGGATTCGAACTGTATGGCGGTCCACTAATTATCGTAGACTTTGGTACGGCAACAACCTTTGATGCTATATCTGATAAAGGCGATTATCTGGGGGGTGCCATTGCACCAGGGATTAGCGTTTCGACGGAAGCCCTTTTTCAGAGGGCGGCAAAACTTCCCCGTATTGAGTTAATTAAGCCTAAACGGGTTATCGGTCGGGATACCATATCAAGCATGCAGTCAGGTATCATATATGGTTTTGCAGGACAAGTTGACGGAATTGTGAACCGTATGATACCCGAATTTACGGTGAAGCCTAAGGTTATCGCTACAGGCGGCTTATCTCAACTGATTGCCAGAGAGTTTCAAACACTGGAAGTTATAAATCCGCTGTTAACACTGGAAGGTTTGCGAATTATCTATGAGAGAAATCAGTAATATTTCTTTGACAAAAAGAGGATATTCTGTTTTTTTGTAGAATGTTTTCACAAGAAAGACTACTACTGAGGGGGAATGCAAATGCCCTACAAAATTTGCACGTATTGCGGAAAAGCTTCTTATTCCGCCGCTGAATCACCTTCTGTTAAATGGCTATGTCCCTATTGTGATAAGGATATTTCACATGTAGAAGGATTGACATCATTGCCGAGAAAAGAAGAAAGTACTGCTGGAGCAGAAAGCAAGGAATAAGATTCCTTAGACCTTATTCCTTGCTTAAATTAAATAGGAGTGGCCAAAGATGACAAGCTGGAAAAAACTACTTGCCGGCCTGCTTCTTTTTTTTCTGTTTCCGCCTTCTATGGCGTGGAGCAGTATTGATATTGATGCTTTCGCCGGTATTCTTATAAACGCCAGAACTGGGGAGATCCTTTGGGAGAAGGAAGCTCATAGTTCCTTGCACCCAGCTAGCACAAAAAAAATATTGACCACAATACTTTTGTTACGGAGAACCTGTTGTATTGCATACGGCGGAAGATTATGAGATTACAGTGCCAAGCGGGCTGTTGGAAGTGAAGCTGGAAGTAGATTCATTGGACAGACTGACTGCCCCTGTTCTGCAGGGGGAGGTTGTTGGAGAGGCTGTAGTCGTTATCAATGGAAATCCTCTCGGTAGGGTGCAATTAGTGGCCGCAGAGGCAGTTAGCCGTACGGCAATTGCTACCGGACGTTTTTGGTTACTATCCGGCATGTTTGGGTTAACCGGACTGCGGGCCCGAAAGCTAATCCGCAAACATCGCAGAAAAAAAAGATTACACAAAAAAAGGAATTACCGTTCACTAAAAAGAAAAATTAAATACCATTAATGAATCAGGAGGAATGACAACATGAAAATATTAGCGATTAACGGCAGCCACAGAAAAGGGAAGAATACGGCAGAAATGCTCAAAGTCGTTCTGGCAGGAGCTGAAAATGCAGGTGCCGAAACAGAATTGATTGAACTGATGGATTATGAAATTAAGGAATGTATCTCTTGTAATAAATGTCTTAGCAAAGCGGAGTGCTCTATTAAGGATGATGGTATGGAAGAGTTATATGAAAAAATGCTTTCTGCTGATGGGATTGTAATTGGCTCACCGGTGTATTTCTCTAATGTTACCGGAAGGCTTAAGGACTTCATTGACCGAAGCCGTCCCCTTCATATGGTAACAAACGCTCTTGATAGTAAAGTGGGCGGTGCTGTTGTTCATGCAGGACTGCGAAACGGCGGACAGGAACTGGCATTACAGATACTCCACACCTTTTTAACAGGGCACGGTATGATTATTGCTTCGGATCGGGGTCCAAAGGACAATATCGTCAGCACCGGTCCTATGGGCACGATGTTTGAATCACAAGCAGACGGACGGATGCGTTTTAAAAAAGGTGTCAGTGAGGATGAAGTCGCTCTACTGTCCTGTCGCAGGTTAGGTGCGAATATGGCAGTGCTGTTACAGTCCCTGGGCAAAGAGTAGCGGGGAAATATGAAGCGTAAGTAGAAGCGTATGTTCTATTTATTAGAAGCAGGGACATATGTCCCATGTAAGATAGAGGGATTCTTTGGTCCCCCCGCGAATATCCTTAGCGTAAGGGGAGCATCGGAGAGTTGCATATCTGGATAAGTCTTGCACCCTAAACATAATAATTTGATACTGCATGAATTTAAAAAGGGTTAAAATGACTGCCCCTTAATACAATGTATTAAGGGGCAGTTTCTATTTTTTGCAATATTGTGAATTATATAACAGAGAGGGATGGTTAGTTATGGAAGATTCAATTTTACATGTTGTCACCCGCTATATAATACCTGTCATGCAGGTATATGGCCTGTATATTATTTTCCACGGGCATGAAAGCCCTGGAGGGGGATTTGCCGGCGGTATGGTATTAGGTGTGGGCCTGGTCCTCTATTCTTTAATATTCGGGCTAAATGAGGGTCAAAAGCGTGTGCCCCATGACTTGGCTATGGTTGGCGGCCTTATTCTGGTACTGACAATCTTTGCGGAACTGTTAATTGGTCATGTGTTTGAAATTGGCATCGGACTTATTGTCGCGCTAGTTGCTCTATCCATCTTCTCCACTCTGGTTGAGGAGGTTTAACGTGGATATTACCGAACGCATCGTGCAAAATTACCCTTACTTTGTATCTATCGTCCTGTTCTGCATAGGCATTTATACAATTTTGTCCCGTTCAAATCTTATGAAAAAGATTATCGGCATTAACATTATGGGAAATGCAATCTTCCTTCTCCTGATTGCCGCTGCGAATATCCGCGGTGGGATCGCCCCCATTGTACCCCATGGCGGGGAGTTGCCAGAGGGAGTTTACTATGTAAATCCCTTGCCTGCAGCACTTGTGCTTACAGGAATTGTCGTCAGTTTAAGTGTCACAGCGTTTGCCCTCAGTATCGTTGTTAAGTTGTATGAGCATTTTGGAACAATTGAATCTCATGAAATATTAGAGATAAGGAGCTTGGACTGATGTTCACATTCCTGGAACTGCACCCTCCCGCCCTTGTTGTTTTTGTATTAATTGTTGCGTTTATCATGCCGACTGTTGCCCACTTCAAACGGAAGTTGTGTGGTCCGGTAGCGTGTGTCGCCTTGTTATTTGCGCTGGCTGGAAGTATCCATTTCGCTCAGATTGCCAGCGTGGGTAGAGTTATTTCATATGCCGCCGGTGGGTGGGAAGCACCCTTTGGCATTGAAATTCTCATCAACCCGCTATCAGGGTTTATGTTATTGACAATCTCCTTTGTAACACTAGCAATTTTAATTTATAGTGTTTCTTCTCTGGAGTCGGAAATTCCCCCGAATGCCATTGGTTGGTATTATACGGTATTTTTATTGTTGGTAGCTTCAATGATGGGAATGGCTATGACGAACGATATGTTTAATATGTATGTTTTCATTGAAGTAACGGGAATTTCAGCATGTGCTCTAGTATTGTCCAAAAACACGAAACTAGCTACTGAGGCTTCCTTTAAGTATCTCTTATTAGCTACAGTGGGTTCAGGTTTTGTTCTGTTCGGTATCACTTTAACGTATTTGGTTACAGGTCACCTGAATATCACGTTTATCGCGGCTGAATTTACATCCATTATTCCTCAGTATCCTTTCCTCAGTTGGACTATTCTGAGCTTTTTCCTGGTAGGCTTTGGTATTAAGTCGGCTTTATTCCCCCTTCATGTCTGGCTTCCCGATGCTCACTCTTCTGCTCCCACTACGTCCAGCGCTGTCCTTTCAGGTCTGGTGGTAAAAGCTTATATCGTGGCACTGATTAAATTCTATTTTATTATGTTCGGCTTTGAACTTTTAAACGAAATCTACTTCCGACATCTGATTTTAATAATGGCCTCGGCAGCAATCATCGGTGGTTCATTGTTTGCTTTCGTCCAACTGAACTTAAAGCGGCGGCTGGCGTATTCCAGCGTGGCAGGTATTGGTTATATCTTTCTTGGTATCGGCTTGGGAGGAGCTACCGGCCTAGCTGCTGGCATTTTGCATATTTTTAACCACGCGGTAATGAAAGCATGTCTGTTTATGGCGGCAGGAGCTATTTACCGCCAGACCGGGCACAAGCAGGTGAATACGCTCCAGGGTATTGCCTATGAAATGCCTATTACAATGGGTGCATTTTCTATCGCTGCGCTCTCCATGGTCGGGCTCCCGCTGTTTAGTGGTTTTATCACAAAATGGCATCTGGCTCTGGGAAGTATAGAAGCGGGGATGCCGTTGTTTGTTGGGTTAATTGTTTTAAGCGGCTTGTTAAACGCTAGTTATTTCTTCCCAGTTATTTGGCAAGCGTTTTTTGATATTGATGCTCATAAGCCCAGAACATTCTCCCTTGATAAAATTCCTGTAAGTATGTCTGTGTCCATGATTTTGCTAGCGCTAGCTGTGCTCTACTTTGGCATCAGTCCTGAGATTCCCCTTTCCTTAGCGATGAAGGCTGCAGGGATGTTATTGCAATAATTAATAGGAGGCTGCCATGTATTATATAAAACGAATTATTGACCCTAAAGGTTTTCTAATTATAACCGTTATACTCTTGGGGTTTTGGTTTCTGATGTCTCCCACATTAAGCGTGGTTAATATTATTATTGGGACTTCGTGTTGCTTAGGGATTACATACTTTTGGAGCCCCGACTTATTTCGTCCAGGATCACCCATGGGTTTTACTCCGATTCAGGTAATAAAGTTGATGGGCTACCTTGTCCACCTAGGGTATAACATCCTCATCGCTAATTTTGCCGTAGCTAAGATTGTATTAAGCCCCAAGATGCCGATATCGCCCGGCTTTATTTTGCTCCAAACAAAACTAAGGAAAGAATTAAGTCGTGTTCTTTATGCCAATTCTATTACACTAACTCCGGGTACAATTACCATCGATTTAAACGGAGACCGTTTGCTTGTCCATGCGATAACGGATGAAGCCGCAGAGGGTGTTGCTAATTGGTATATGGAGGATAAAATGCGGGGAATAGAGGTGAGCAGCAAATTTTGGAGCGGACCATAGTTACGTTTAGCTTGGAAGCTGTGTTTCTCGGACTGGTAATTCTGTCGTTCATGTCGTTATACAGGATAATTTGGGGACCGCATGCGTCGGACAGAATTGTCGGTACGAACGTTGTTATGACAAATGTGATCCTGGCAATTATCATTCTCGCCCATCTTTTTCACAACTATACATACTTGGATGTAGCTTTTGTGTATACTCTCAGCGCCTTCGTCGGTTCCCTTTGTGTTTTAAAAAGTTTGTCAAAGGGGCGTCTGTCATGAAATTATTGATGGAATTGGTTGTCTGCTTTTTACTCTGGTCCGGGATGTTTTTCCTATTCGTCGGCACTTTGGGTTTAATTCGACTCCCGGATATTTATACCCGGATGCATGCCACATCCAAGTGTGACACATTGGGCACAGGGTTGATATTGTTGGCATTGATGACCCAAGTGGGGGGCTACAACGAAGTCGTTAAGCTGGTGATGATTGGAGCCTTTATCTGGACAATTAACCCCTTAGTCACCCATGCTATTGGCAGTACCGCCTATATCCGCGGAGAGGATCATACGGCTGAAACTTTTTTTAAGGACTGTTATGACTTGCCTTATCCGGGTAAGGATGTAACGGGGAAGGAGGATATACGTGCCTGATTGGCTAGTTTTTTTACTGCTAACTTTCTTAATCGTTGCCGCTTTAGGGGTCGTTTTTGTACGCAGTTTATTGTATGCAGTTATTATTTTTGGTGGATTTTCTCTTGTTATGGCCCTGCTTTGGCAGCATTTTAATGCACCTGATATTGCGATAACAGAGGCTGCCGTTGGCGTTGGGACAACAATTCTGATGGTTGCCGTGGTGACCAGAGTGAGGGGGGCGCGTGAATGAAAGAGATCTTCAATGTTTTTATTGTGTTACTCCTGCTGTTGATCGGGTATATGCTCCTGATGACAGTTAGCGAAATTCCCACATATGGAGAATTAGTACGCCCCACAAACAATTATGTTGTTGACCGTTACCTGGATCAGGGCGTGGAGGAAACAGGTGGGCACAATTTGGTTGCAAACATAGTTGTTGCTTACCGCGGCTATGATACGCTGATTGAAATTACAGTGTTGTTTACCGCCATTATCGCCATCTTTTTAACCATTAAGGCCGGAAGCGAACATGCGTAGTTTGTAGAAGGAGGGATGGTATGAATTACCTACCAATGGCAGCTGTGCTTACTCCTTTTGCGTTTGCATTACTCATGGCTGTTTTGGGGCGTGATAGAAGCTATGTAAGAAATATCCTCGCACTGACCGGATCATTCATTACATTTTTAATTACCCTGGTCATGTTGCCGTTACTGAGAACGGATGGCTGGATATATTCAAGTGGGAAATTCCTGTCTTCCCCCATTACTATTTCTTTTGGGGCCGACTCACTTAGTGTTTTTTTTGCCGTGATATTCTCCTTTTGCTACCTAATGGCTATTATTTATTCCTTCGGATATATTGCACACAGCCATGCCATAAACCGTTATTACACGTTAATGCTTATTACGTTGGGAGCAATGATGGGCATTGTCCTAACGCCCTCATTAGTTGGCCTGTTTCTATTCTTTGAGGTGTACGCTGTGGCGGCATATTTACTGGTAATTCATGAAGAGGACGAATTTGCCATGGCGGCGGGCGCATTATTTCTATATACTGCTGTAGCCGGAGGTCTGTTCATCTTTTTCGGGCTGGCTACAACGTACTTTATGGCCGGAAGGGTTGACTTTTTTCACGGTGGTTATATGTCGGCAAACCCGCTATCTGCGGCAGCTTTGTTTGCCTTTCTGATTGGATTTGGAGTCAAAGCAGGTATGTTTCCCGTACATATCTGGCTTCCCGAGGCTCATCCCGCTGCTCCAGCACCGTTTAGTGCGTTGCTCTCCGGATGCGGTATTAAAGTTGGGATATACGGCCTTATCCGGATTATATTTGATGTCTACGGGACCGAAACGGTTCGAGCTGTTTCTTTTGATAAAGTCCTTCTCATATTAGCAGTGGTGACGATCTTGTTTGGTTCAGCGCTTGCGCTGCAGCAGGATCACCTAAAACGTCGACTGGCCTATTCCAGTGTTGCGCAGATCGGTTATGTTCTTTTAGGTGTGGCTCTCCTGAACGAGCGGGCACTGTTTGGTGCTTTGTTTCATATTTTTTCCCACGCGTTAATGAAGGGAACGCTCTTTCTCTGTGCGGGCGCCATTATCACCCAGACCGGAAAGAAGTATGTAAGTGAGTTAAAAGGTATTGGTCGTGAAATGCCGGTGATTATGCTGTCCTTTACGTTAGCCGCGATAACGATGGTCGGCATCCCTCCCTTTAACGCATTTATCAGCAAGTGGCATTTGGCTCTTGCTTCTCTGGAATCCGGTCAGGCAATATTGGTTGCGGTTCTGATGGTCAGCAGCCTGCTCAACGCTTTATATTATTTTCCCATTGTAATTAAAGCGTTCCTTTCCGATAAAGGAGGAGTGGAAGTACCTTTGTCCTTTGGTGGGGAAATTTCGTCCGGTATGCTCTGGACAACGGCTTTGATGGCCTTGCTCTGTGTAGGCTTTGCCTTTATTCAGCCCCATTGGCCTGTAATGATGGCAAGCGACATTGCGTCATCCTTTTTTAAGTAATTAGGAGGAATCCGGATGCAAAACATGTTGCCTCTTCTTTTAATTCTTGTGCCGTTGGCAGGGGCTCTTGGTTGTGGTACGTTGGAACGGCACCGTGATAAATTAAGGAATTGGCTGGCTAACTGTACAAGTTTTACAGTTTTAGTTTTAGCCTGCTCACTTTACCCTCAAGTGGTACAGGGGACGGCAGAGTTTTCACTCCCTGGGTTTCTTGGTATTGGTTTATTCTTTAATGTTGATTATCTTGGTTTTGTTTTTATCGTGTTTATTTCAATCATCTGGGCTCTGGCAACGCTCTATGCAACGGAATATTTACGGAAAGATGACTCAGCTACCCGCTTTAACGTTTTTCTACTGTTAACGTTAGCAGGTTGCATTGGCGTCTTTTTAGCTGCTGATTTCTTCACTCTGTTCCTCTTTTTTGAAGCGATGACTCTTTCGTCATATGTCCTTGTTGTCCATAAGCAAACAGAGGAAGCACATGCCGCAGGGCGTTCTTATCTGTATATGGGTATTTTTGGCGGCCTTTGTCTACTGTCAGCTCAGTTGCTTCTTCTCAATTACACCGGATCATTATCTTTTCTACCCAATATAGAGAGTTTGGCCGTTCTTAATCAGGCTCGTCCATTAATTGCCGTACTTTTCTTTGTCGGATTCGGTATCAAGGCCACTGCCGTTCCTCTCCATATTTGGATCCCCGGGGCATATGAACATGCCCCGCCGCTGGTCAATGCCTTATCTTCAGCTGCAATGCTTAAAGCGGGTGCTTACGGACTTATTCGTGTCTTTAATTTACTCTACACTTCCCATTCAGGTGAGACTGTCGCGGCTGCGGAGTCACTTGGTTATCTGCTAATTTGGGCGGGCGTAATTACGCTGGCCACCGGTGCATGGTTAGCCTTGATGCAAAAAAGCATATTGCGCACCCTGGCATACAGCAGTGTGAGCCAGATGGGTTATATTCTGATGGGAATCGGCGTGACTTCATATCTCGGCTATGAAGGAGCGATGGGCTTTGCCGGTACATCGTACCATATCATTAATCACGCATTTTTTAAAGCGGCATTGTTTTTTCTGGCCGGTGCCGTCGTAATGCGTACCGGTAGTGCACAGTTTAAAGACTTGGGCGGGCTTTGGCGCAGATTTCCGGTTATAACCATTGTATTCTTTACTGCAGCCGCTGCCATCTCCGGGATTCCAGGTTTTAACGGGTATGTTAGTAAAACACTGTTGCATCATGGTATTGTTGAGGCCGCTTCCCACCATGGAAGCACAGCACTTTTTGGGGCAGAAAAAATATTTGTGATAACCGGCGGCCTGACGTTCTGTTATATGCTACGCATGTTTTTGGCAATTTTCACCGGGCCGGCTGACACACCCGTTTTCAAGCTGGCTGGAGAAACATGGCTTGAACGTATTATTTTTGCTACTTTTGGCGTAATAATTATTGCCGGAGGGTTGCTACCGACACAAATCATTCAGCATATCATTGTCCCTATGAGCCGTGTTTTTACCTTTGACAGCTATACTGTGGCTCATCTGTCTGATATATGTATCTGGAATATCCATGACTTAGGCGGAATTACGGTATCGCTAGTTATCGGGACAATTGTATTTCTCTTTCTTTACAGGATTGATTTTCAACTGGGGTTGCCTGAGGGGCTTAGTATTGAGAGGATGGTATATCAACCGGCATTAACGATTCTTCTCTTTGGCTTTGCGGCTACTGGGATGATAATAGAAATCTTCAGTGTGGCGGTGTTGGTCAGCAGTGTTCGCCCCATGGGCAGATTGGCACATGCTGTAGTAGGAATAGAAGGAACGTTTTTGCCGATGCTTGGGGAGAGGCTTTTAGCTTTGATGACAGCAGTGCGAGAATATATATACTCATCTTCAATCGTGGGTGTAAGAGAACTGCAAAACTATATCCAACAGGCAGAGTATTCTGCTTTTCATACTTTGATTAAGCTTGATTACAATCCTCGGGGCGAACAACTTTACCGCAAGCTGACGCTAATGAATATGGATCTGTGTGTCTTTATTGTCGTCATCACGCTGGTCACGGCATTTAGCGTTTGGTTTTTAAGAATGATTGGACTATAGGAGGAGAGCGGGAATGTTTATCTCACCATTTTACGCAATACTGGTGCCAATTCTAGGCGGCGGCTTAATTGCTCTCTTAAAGGAAGAACAGGATGGGCCGCGAAACGCTCTGGCAGTATTCATTTCAATTCTGACCTTTTCTATTGTCGCACCCACCCTGCCACTGGTGCTGACAGGCGAACAACTAGCTTTTACAGCGGTAAGGATAAGCGGCGGGTTAAGTATTGCGTTTCGCGTAGAACCTCTAGGGGTAATTTTCGCAATACTGGCCTCAATGCTGTGGATTTTTTCCGTTATTTACGCTACGGGTTATATGAGTCATGAACACCATCGCCGCAGATTCTTTACCTTTTATATTCTGGCGTTGAGTGCTACCATGGGAGTGGCATTTTCGGCAAACCTTTTTACGTTATACATTTTTTACGAGTATCTTGCACTAATTACATATCCTCTTGTCATCCATGAACAGTCAGCCGAAGCATATTCCGCAGGGACAAAATATATTATCTACTGTTTTGCCAGCGGTGCACTGGTCTTCCTTGCCCTGTTTACTTTAGCCGGCATAGGAGGATCACTGACATTTTCCCCAACCGGTGTGTTGGCCTCAGCAGTAGCAGATAACCGCTTACTGATATCCGTCATGTTTTTTGTAGCCATAGCGGGATTCGGTGTAAAAGCTGCGCTGATGCCGCTTCATTCATGGCTCCCGTCAGCCATGGTCGCACCGACTCCGGTCAGTGCACTGCTCCATGCCGTCGCCATCGTCAAGACAGGTGTTTTCGGTATTCTGCGTATTATGTTTTATATTTACGGCGTGGATACATTGCGTGAGCTTGGTGTTGCCAATATTTTGGCAATTATCGTTTCATTATCTATTATCGTTGCTTCTGTGTTAGCAATTAAACAGACAAAACTTAAATCACGGTTGGCATATTCGACCATCGGGCAACTAGGGTATATTACGCTAGGGGCTACCATGCTTTCACCGTATGGACTTATCGGAGGAATATCCCATATCGTGAATCACGCCCTGCTCAAAATTGTGCTTTTCTTCTGTGCGGGTGCCATTATTACCCAGACAGGAGCAACCCACCTTAACCAGATGGCGGGAATCGGCCGCCGAATGCCTTATACCATGTTTTTTTTCTCGCTGGCCAGTATCGGGTTAATCGGCGTACTGCCGTTAACAGGTTATATCAGTAAATTCTATCTGCTGAGCGGAAGTTTGCAGGCAGGCAAGCCTATACTCGGGTTTGTATTGCTGACAAGCGCAGTTTTAAATTCTATTTATTATCTGCCGATTATTATTTCCGCGTATTTTACAGAGGGATCATACGATAAACCAAATGGATTGGAAAGCCCGCCCAGTATGTTTTTCCCAACTGCGGTTCTAACTGTTTTCTGTGTACTCTTTGGTGTGTTCGCCCATTATACAACGTTGCCAATCGTGAACCTTGTTGTTACGAATATTTTTCAATAGAGGAAAGAGGGGTACATTGATATGGATGGTTTAACAACAGTACTCTGGCAACCAGCGGTCTCTATTATAGTACTGCTAACTGCTTCGCTATTCATTTGGGTGATTGGCGAAAAAGGGGAAAAGGCGGTTACGGCGATTTCCGCGTCGGCTATCACTGCTGCGCTACTGTTCCTGGCGCCCCTATCCCCGTATGTCCTGGCCGGACATGTGCAAGTCATACGTTACTCGATCCTGCCACCCTTTGGCCTGTCTTTTCGTGTGGAATTATTGAGTATATCATTGGCACTTCTATTTTTATTCACAGGACTGGTGCTAACATTCTACACCGGAGCCTATCCTCTAGAAAGCGGGAAGCGGCGCTTTAGAACCGTGTTTCTATTTGTATTGGCCTGCAGTGTGGGCGTTGTTTTGGCCGGCGATCTACTCAGCCTGTTTCTCTTCTTTGAAGCCATGTCCTTATCGTTCTTTATCTTGGTCATTCACAACCGGGAGCAGGAAACAATTAGCGCCACATTTAAATTCCTCTACATGACTATCGGCGGCAGTGTGATGTATTTTATTGCACTGGCTGCGGTATTCAACCAAGCCGGTGAACTTGCCTGGCGTGATGGCGGGATTATGACTGCCGGCGGACCTTATACGTTACTGGCATTTATCGGTTTTGTTGTCGCATTCGGCATGAAAGCTGGAATGTTCCCCTTGCATCTCTGGATGCCAGATGCCTATGGCCAGGCACCTGCTCCTGCCGTTACGTTATCATCCATGATCATGCTGAAAACAGGAGCTTACGGCATACTGCGCATTACCCACCATATATTTGGCATAGATCTGTTAAGAGATGTGAGTTGGCACAACTATGTACTTGTACTTGCTGTAATATCAATTTTATATGGTTCGTCATGCGCCTTTGCAACACGTGATTTAATGAGGCGCTTGGCATATTCCGGGATTGCACAACTGGGGTATATTACACTCGGCATAACAATGCTTACACCGGATGCGTTAACTGGGGGCGTTTATCATATTATGGCCCACGCGATGATGAAAGGAACTCTCTTACTGTGCGCAGGTGCCATTTTGGCGAAAACAGGAAAAAGAAATATTGATGATTTGGCAGGAATCGGATGGAAGATGCCGTTTACCATGATCTGTTTTTCTATAGCAGCACTGACAGCAGTTGGCTTGCCGCCAATGAATATCTTCATCAGTAAATGGCACTTGGGCTTAGGTGCCTTGGATGCGGGGCAACCTCTATTACTGGTGGTGCTGTTAATCAGCAGTATGCTTAATGCCGCATATTATCTGCCTATTGCCATAGCGGCATTTTTCGGTGAGAGGAACCATGATCTTCATGAAAAGTTATCTTGGGACCGGTTACCTTTAGGCATGTCACTGTCAATTGTTGTGCTGACTGTTGGCTGTCTCGCTTTCGGTTTGGGTCAAATTAATATTCCTTTGCAGTGGGCCCGGGCCATTACTGCAGGTTTCTTCTATTAGCATAATATTTAGGAGGTCACATGATGCACCATTTACCTGCAGTATCTGTTCTACTTCCTTTTCTGTTTGCGATTATGATTATTCTTTTTTCACGACGGGTAATTGTAATAAAAGTTTTAGCGGTCGTCGGTTCGTTTGTTAGCTTGGCAGTCGTTGCTGCCATGTTCCCCGCCTTAATGAGTGGTGAGACGTTGGGTACAGGAATACCTTACCTGACCTTTCCTCTGCCGATTTCATTCCGTGCTGATTCTTTGAGTATTTTTCTGGCCTTAATTTTATCGTTCTGTTATCTTCTGGCTACCATTTACTCACTGGGTTACATGGGGCACAGCCATGCGCCGGAACGTTATTATTCTTTACTAGTAGCATCACAAGGCGCAATTGTCGGCGTGTTTATGGCATACTCATTAATCGGCCTTTTTCTTTTCTTTGAAATCATGGCCGTACTATCATTTTTACTTGTTATCCATGAAGAAGATGAACCGGCTATGTTCTCAGGTTCGAAATATCTCTTCATGACCGTTGGCGCCGGCCTAGCTGTCTTTTTTGGCCTTGTTGTCACCTATTATCTGGCAGGTAGGTTAGATTTTGTCCCTGGCGGGTATATTACGCAATCGTCCCCTTATGCGGCGTATGCATTATTTGCCTTTTTAGCCGGGTTCGGTCTTAAAGCCGGCATGTTCCCTTTCCATATATGGCTACCAGACGCCCATCCCGCCGCGCCGGCTCCCGTAAGCGCACTTCTGTCAGGATGTATGATAAAAACCGGAGCGTATGGAATTATCAGAGTCATCCATTTTGTCTACGGGCTAGATGTGGTACGTGCTATTTCATTCGACCGCGTTCTTATGGTGCTGGCGGTAATTACAATTTTACTAGGATCTGCGTTGGCTATGCAGCAGGATCACTTAAAAAGACGGCTGGCGTATTCTAGTGTTGCGCAAATTGGTTATGTTCTGCTGGGGATTTCCCTGCTTACCGAAAGAGCGATGTTTGGTGCATTATTTCATATCTTTTCCCACGCTTTAATGAAAGGGACGCTCTTTCTCTGCGCAGGTGCCATTATTACACAGACGGGAAAGAAGTATATCAGCCAATTGGCGGGGATTGGCTATCAAATGCCTGTGGTTATGATTTCCTTTACCATCGCTGCTGTAACTATGGTTGGTATTCCGCCATTTAATGCTTTTATCAGCAAATGGCATCTGGCAGTGGCTTCTCTGGAAACAGGACAATCTGCGCTGGTAGCACTCCTGGTTCTTAGCAGCTTGTTAAATGCCGTTTATTATTTTCCCATTGTAATTAACGCATTTTTTTCCAATGAAAACAAATCGGTAAAAACGTCATTTATTCGGGATGAAGTGCCGGCCAGCATGATATGGACCACTGCGTTAATGGCATTACTTTGTGTTGGGTTTGCCTTTATTTATCCCAATTGGCCCGTAATTGCAGCCAGTAATATCGCTTCAGCTATTTTTTAATACTCTAGGAAATTATTCACTTTACATTTGTAAAGTGAATAATAAAGTACTGAAAAGCGTGTTATGAGGGACTGAAAAGAGCACGCCTTTCTTGTCAGTATTTTAACAACAAGGAGGATTTGTATGTTTAGTCCGACATCCGTAGCGCAGGCTGCAGGGCCTGCAAGAAGCATGTTACCGTTTATTATTGTTTTAATACCCGCAGCGGGGGCCATTGCATACAGCTTCGCTACCCGCCACCGCAGCTCCCCGGGAGGTACTCTATTCCGCTATCGAAATGGGTCCACCGACTGGATAGGCGCCAGTCTAACGCTGGCATTAGTTCTCGCAGGCATACTTTATTTTCTTTTTCAAAAAGAAGCATTTATTTCAGTCATACCGCTGACATCGGCGGGCATGCCAACGTCATCCCCTTACAGCATTATTCCGCTCTTGCTAGTTATGCTCCCGTTTGTAGGAGCATTGGCATGCGGACTCATCGGTCGCTACAGCGCTGAGCTTCGAGATTGTATCGCAGCCAGTGTGACATTTACGGTGTTTGCACTTGCGGTTTCACTGTATCCTATGGTTGTTCAGGGGCCTGTGGTTTTTGAGTTACCGTTCTTTATTGGTCTTGGTCTGTTCTTTCGCATTGATTTTTTCGGGTTTGTCTTTGCTACTCTAAGTTCGCTGGTTTGGTTTTTTGCCACATTTTATTCCAGCGAGTATATGCACCATGAACAGGCACCAACCCGGTATTTTGTATTTCTGCTCTTATCCCTTGGCGGCTGCCTTGGTGTATTTATTACCGCTGATTTTTTCAGCTTGTTCCTATTCTTTGAAGCGATGACACTATTCTCCTACGCTCTGGTTGTTCATAATCACAGTGAGGAAGCAATGGCTGCTGGAAGAAACTATTTGTACATGGGAATCTTCGGCGGTCTTTGCCTGTTGGGGGCGCTCTTATTGCTGTACACTGGGACAGGAACGCTGGCCATCGCTCCCAATCTGGAAGCATTTGCCACGCTGGGTACCACACGATACCTGGTAGCCGTCCTTTTCTTTATCGGATTCGGGATAAAAGCCGGTGCTACACCGTTACACATATGGTTACCCCAAGCACACCCTGTGGCACCAACGCCAGCCAGCGCTCTGCTTTCCGGGATTATGATTAAAACAGGTGCGTACGGGATTATTCGTGTATTTAATGTGCTGTTTACACCCCATGATGGTCACTCATCCCTCTGGAATATGACTGGAGAATTTGGGTTTCTGGTAATTTGGGTAGGTATGGTTACTATGTTGACTGCAGCCTTCCTGGCTCTAACGCAAACCCATGCTAAACGGGTTCTGGCATATAGCAGTGTAAGTCAGATGGGCTATATTTTAATGGGAATCGGAGCAGCTGCCTATCTGGGGTATGAAGGTGCCATGGGTTTCGCCGGTCTGACATACCATATTCTCAATCATGCCTTCTTTAAGGCGGGAATGTTTCTAATGGTCGGTGCAGTTTATCTTCGCACCCATGACTTAAATTACAGTAAATTAGGAGGGTTGTGGCGGAACTTTCCTGTTACCGCCGCCTCATTTTTGATTGCCGGTGCAGCGATTTCAGGGATTCCAGGGTTTAACGGTTATGCCAGCAAAACACTGTTGCACCATGCCATTGTTGAAGCAGTGGCCCATCATGGCAGTACATCATTAATGGTAGCAGAAAAGATTTTTGTTATCACAGGCGGTCTGACGTTTTGTTATATCATTCGCTTATTTTCTTCAATTTTCTTAGGCCCGAAATCAGACACTGCCGGGCACGGTTATTCTAAAGAGACATGGGTGGAAAAAGGAATATTTTCAGCATTTGCCTCTCTAATCATTCTGGGCGGTGTGTTGCCCGGCAAAGTGGTGGAGCGCGTCATCGTTCCCATGAGTGCCGGTTTTATGTACGACCATCATGGTTTGGATCATTTACATGAACTGAATTTCTGGGGCGTTCATGATCTTGAGGGAATAGGTGTCTCCCTGGGAATTGGCCTGGTAGCGTTTGTTATTCTCAGTCGGATGGATTTTGCCATTCCACTACCCAAGCAACTTAGTGTTGAAAAGCTACTGTATCGACCTGTTGTGGCAGGATTTACCTTTGGTTTCACAAAAATCGGCCGTGCTGTGGAAACAGTGGTAGAAGGGGGTCTTGTCGGTTCTGTGGGCCCGTTTTGCGGCATAGCCGGTGCTATAGGTGCATTCGAGGGGAAAGTCCTTCCCTGGACCGGGCACCTTATCTCTCAATTTGCGGTAGGCTCCCGTGACGCAGTGTATGCTTATTTTATCCGTCATATTGAAGTGGTGGCAGACTATACGCGGCAGGTAGAACTGGCAGCATTTTTCACCATGGTTAAAGTGGATTATAATGCACGGGGGGACTATCTCTACAAAAAGTTAACGCTGATGAACCTTGATTTATGCATCTTTATCGTAGTCGTCACGCTGGTCGTTGTGTTCAGCTTACGTTTCCTTACTTTAATGATACCTTAAATAATAATTCCTCAAAGCCGCATCACTCGATGCGGCTTTCTGTAATTATTTTTTTATCAAAGCAGGAAAATTACAGGACAAGAAGAATAGACTGAATATTATGAATATATATTTTGTAGTTAAAGGAGCTTAGAATGAGCATTTTTCATCGTACTATAGACATTGAAATTGATGAAGGCAAACAAGGAGTGTTGGTACTTCGAACTCGATTGACGGACATGTACCATGATATTATCTTAAAGCTAACTGTTGAAGTCGGGAAATTTATAATTTCTGACGCCAGTGTAGAGTTAAAGCGCACTCCCCACCCTGATTGTAGTCAGATTCAGGCATTAGTTCAGTCCATGACCGGTCTTCAGGTAGGTCCTGGTTTTACCCGGGAAGTACTATCCGCAATGGGTGGCGAGCATGGTTGTCCGAATATGGTGAATCTGATTCTCCTGACAGCTCCGCTGTCAATGAATGCTGCCGCTGTTTTACGGCAACGCCAGGAGGGGCTTTCCGAGGCGGAAATGAACTCCCTTTGGCAGGAGGTCCTGGGCGGTGTCTGTGTTGCTTACAAGAAAGACCCGGGAAGGGATGGCAGAAAATGAAACGCAACAAGTTGACAAAACGGCAAAAGACATACCTTACATTATCCAGTATTCTTTTGGCAATGGCGGGTTTTGTCGGCCTGCTAATGGGGTTGGCTCTAATCTTCTATGTTTTCGAAGCTTTCTTTATGCATTAGTATAATTTCCTTGAATTTTTCGAAAACATTCGCTATGATATAATCAGACAAGTTATATGACATCAGGAGGCCGCAATGGGTAACAGACACCGGAGAGGTACAGTGCTGACACTAAAAAGCTTTGCCCTAGCCATTGGATCTTTTCTTGGTTTAATGGGGGCTCTTTTTAGCATGTTTTATCTGACTCAACTCTTTTAAAGAATAAGCATGATATAGCGAATCAAGCATATAAATGTTTTGAACAATGATTTGCTCCATGGTATAATCAACCTAAGAAGATTTTTTTTGCGTTTTACGTGTTACGAATCTAAGCATTATGCTACGGGGGTCCTATGGCACATATTCCTGAAGGTATCATCAGCGGTTCTCTGGCTACATACGGTTTTGCCCTGTCCGGAGTATTATCCGTCTGGACGGGCAGAACGTTTACGATGAAAAATATTCCCAAGATCAGTTTGGTCACGGCAGCGGTATTCTGTGCATCTCTGTTGCACTTTCCACTCCTTGGCACATCCGTTCACTTTACATTTGTAGGATTGGCCGGGATTCTGCTAGGTCCGGCAGCTTTTCTGTCTGTACTGGTAGCTGTCCTGTTTCAGGGCATGCTGTTTCAGCATGGAGGATTAAGTACACTGGGAGTTAATGCGTTTAATATGGGCATGGCCGCTTTAGCTGGCCACTACCTTTTTCAGGCACGACACCTTTTCCCGCGAATGCAGCGAGGCACCACAGTTTTTGCACTACTGGCGGGCTTCGGCGCGGCATTTATTATGGTAGCTTTACTTGCAGCAACTCTGCTGTTAACCGGCTTTCCCGCTGCGGTGGTCGGTACATTGTTTGTCATCTATATCCCTGTAATCTTCGGTGAAGGGTTAGCTACGGGATTTTTGGCTGCAGCCCTTGTTAAATCTGAAAAAGGGGGTGTGTTTTATAAGAGCCGCTAAGATTTGCTTGTTGTTAGTCCCAGCTTTGCTGTTATTTTCTTTTGTTTCTCCTGTATCTGCCCACCGTATGCTCATCACAGAGGATGGCGAATATCTACGGATAATATATGACAACAACGCGCCTGCTTCCAATGCAACTGTTGTTCTGCTGGGTGAAGGAGATCGGGTTCTGTGGGAGGGAAATGCTGACCAAGACGGCAGGATAAAGCCTGCAATTAAGCAATTTACCAGGATCGAGGCCAGCGACGGTCTCGGACACCGCGCAGTATATATTCAAGGGGAAGTACGGCGGGAGATTCCCCGCCCACTGGCAGCAGCCATAGGTGTTTCTTTCTTTCTTTTCATCGCTTCTCTGGGAAATTATATCACCAAAAATAAATCGCTTACTAACTAACAAACGCCAGCGCTTATCGCGCTGGCGTTTTTGTGTAGCAAGAATTATTTTTGTGTTCATGCTGAATATTCGGCTCCTTCTTCTTGCGAGGAATACACACCATCTTTTAGTCCGTTATTACGGGTCCAAATATCTTCAAAAACACTGCAGTTTACAATAGGGATGCTTTCGCTTGGCTGACATTTCTCCCAGACCTCTGCGAGGGCGGCGGCGCGCACACGTCCGCCGAATTTTTCGTAGCTCTCCTGCCAGGAGTGTAGCGCTTCACATCCGGCGTGGTCCAGATAGCGAAGTGCCAGGCTTACTTCCACCTCTTCACCAGGAGGAATCTTTGCCAACTGACTGGTCAGTTTTGGGATTCCGGCAAAGGTAAGCGTTCCTATGATTGACACATGCCATCGGTTCCCCTGATTGATGATTTTGATATCCATACGCGTAAGCTTCCAGAGTAACCGGATGAGTGCTATGCCAAAACCGATGCCTAATCCCACCAGCAGGTTGATGCTAACAATGGCGATAACAGTAACGGAGTAAACGAATACTTCCTGGTATTTCCTTAATTCTGTAACGTGATGGAGGTTTACCAGTTGGATGCCGGTATGTACCAGTAGTCCGGCCAGTACGGCCAAAGGAATCATTTTCACCACCTCCGGCATGAGTGCAACAAAAATGAGAATCCACACACCGTGGAGGATTGCTGAGGCACGGCTCTTAGCTCCTGCCGAGATGCTTGCTTTACTTCGGACAATGACACCGGTAATCGGAAGGCCTCCAAGCAGACCTGAGATGGTATTGCCTGCGCCCTGAGCGATTAGTTCTTTATGAAGGCAGCAGCGTGGGCCTATATGAAGCTTTTCCGTAGCTAGCGCACAGAGAAGTGATTCGGTGCTCGCTACCAGAGTTAGTATCAGGATGCCGGCGGCGAACGCTCCGTAGTTCCCGGTAGGCAGGACCGGCAGAGCAATGGATTCGAGCAGGCTGCCAACCAAATCTACCCGCGGCACGTTCATTGCAAATACCACAGAGATGGCTGTGGCTATGGTGACAGCCGCCAACGATCCGGGTAAACTGCGGAGACGCTGGATTTTAAGCTTTGGCCATACAATCAGAATTGCAATTGTGAGGATGCCGAGGGCGGTGGCCCCCGGATGCAGATTCATGACAGATCCGGGAATGGCAAAAAGGTTGGCAAGTCCCTTCCCGGTGGGTGTCAATCCCAGTACCACGTGGCTCTGCGAGAGAGCAATGATAATGCCAATTGCCGCCAGCATTCCATGGAGCACTGCCGGCGAGATTGCCATTGCAATCGGAGCAATGCCCAATGTGCCAAGAATGATTTGCAGAATTCCGGCACCCACCGTCATGGCACAGGTGACGCCCCAGCCATACTGCTGGACGAAGCCGAAGATAATGACTGTTAGCCCGGCAGCCGGACCGCTGACCTGCATCGGTGCACCGGCTAGTGTGCCGACCACAATCCCGCCGACGATGGCGGCAATAACCCCCGCCATCAACGGGGCGCCGGAGGCCAGCGCGATTCCCAACGAGAGCGGAAGTGCCACCAGAAATGTGACCATGGAGGCTGGCAAATCATTTTTGAAAATTTCACGAAAATCGGGTATTTTTGATCCCTTTCGATCCGGGAAAATCAAGGACATTGTCCGAGCCCCCTTTGTTTATAAAGGCGTTTCTACCAGTATATCACAAGATTATAATTGCGCCAATCTTCAGAATATTCAATTTAAAAAGTACCGAATGAATTACTTTATTCATCCGGTATTTCGCTGGCAGGAATCTGGCGAAGTTTTGAAGGGTCTGTAACATCCTTATGCACAAAAAGACCGCACCAGCATTGCTTCATGGCATCAAAATGTTTTCGGTGAAAAGGGATGCACGGACAGACAATTTTCATGTCCTCTTCCCTGTTTCCCGAAATGCACTGGCAGGGACAGAAAGGACTGCCGTGTTGTTGTTCGAGCTTGACTTCCTGTTCCAGCAGAAAATCTACCATCTCTTCGTTGGGTGTGAACTTGTAGCCAAGGAGGTCAACCACTCCCGCATGCCAAGCCCTCAAGACTTCCTTGCGCTTTTCTCCATCCATCTCAGCTGACTCCCAGCAGTTCTTTTAACCTTTCTTCATTGAAGCCTGCAACATGTTTATCTCCGAGTGTTATTACAGGGAACTGACTGGCGCCGGTAAGTTCTTTCACTTCATTTACCAGTCTCTTTTTTTCTTCTTCTTCGGCAAGGTCCACATCAACATAGTCATACTCTACATTTTTTTCATTAAGCCATTTTTTTGTGCGCTGACAGTGGAAACAAGTGCTTAATGCATACAAAAATGCTTTCATTTTTATTTTCCTCCCAAATCAATCAGAATTTCCCCGTTCTCCACTTTTGTGGGAAAGATGGGGATGGTAATTTCAGGCGCTGCGGTAAATTGGCCAGTACGAATGTCAAAAACCCAATCATGGCATGGGCAGGTTAGAAGATGACCAGACAGCTGCCCTTTATGCATAAAGCAGCCCAGGTGGGGACAGCGGTTTAACACTGCGTGAATCACACCATCCACCTTAATCATGACAACCTGCGTATCGTCTGCTTTGACTCTTAGCGGTTCACCTTCACCTAATCTTTCCAGCGGCACTGCGAAAACCCAACGATTCATCTGCACCTCCACGAAACTGGCTTAAAACTATATTAGACATGTGTTCTAAAAAACCCTCTATACTATGGTATGTTTTTGTTTATAAACGAAGGAGTTTAGTAGGAGATGTCGAAATCAATAACTATCTAGCATATTATAGCACTTGAGGGCATAGATGGGTTAAATTGCAACACACTTTTTATTTCTAGCGACGAAAGTGAATGTTTTCCTAACCGTTTTTCTGAGGGGAGTTTTACGATGCATGAGAAAAATGAACACTTAAAAACCTTTATTACATTATTTTTGCCATTTCTAATTGTTTTTCTATCATTTAGCTCCTGGATTTATTACATATTTGCGGCAACATTACGTGAAAGAATTGCTTCTGGAAAACTTGAAGTATTGTCAATGGCTTCCTCGGAAATGGATCGCACATTTAATCATCTTATTAGTTACAGCCAGAATACGTTTTCTGATCCGGTTCTTCTGTCTGCCGTGTCGGACGGTGACGTAGTATTGTTACGGGAGAGGTTGCATGATTTTGTTAATAACCTGGAGTCTCTGCACCGGGTGTCAATCAGCACACCGGAGGGGATAATGGTAGCCGACTATCCTGCGGAACCGGGATTAGCGGGAACGAGTTTTGCGCACCGGGACTGGTATCAGGGAGTTTCCCGGGACTGGCAGCCCTATATCTCTGAATTTTTTCTGAATGCGGCGAACCCGAGAAGGTATGTAATTGCCATAGCCGTGCCCATTAAAGACGGGGACGATGTTTTGGGTGTTCTTGTTCTGCAACCTGACATGGATCACCTTTTTGAACCGTTACGAGCTTCTGTAGGCAGTGGATATATCTATGCAGTTGATAAAAATGGTATTCTTATTTTTCATCCACATATGGTTATTGACAGTGTAATCAACTATAAAGATGTTCCCGCCGTTCAGAATGTCCTGGCAGGGGAGAAGGGCCACGGCGTACTATTTAATCCCCTACATAACGAACAACGTCTTTCGGCGTGGATGCAAATTCGCGGCGGGCATTTGGGCCTGATAGCACAGGAGCCTACAGCGGCAGCATTTGCACCGGTTTACAGCCTGTTTTACGTTTTATTGCTTTCCAGCCTTTTCATGCTTTTATTTATGTTTATAAACTTCTACCGGTTGGCAACTATGAAGGAAAAAGACAGGCAACTCAATAATCAGCTAGAGCGTAAAGTCGCACTTGAACAAGGCTATCGCAATATATTACTATTTCTTAATTCACCTCGTCTGAGCCTGGAAAAATTTAGTGACAATTTACTGGATATCCTAACAGAAACCACAGGCGCGTGGGGCGGAATCCTTTATCTATATACTGAAGGCGTCCTTTACCCCTTTGCAAAGAATTCGGTGAAAGGAGAGCCGCCCACTTTTAAACCGAATGAAGGCGTTCCGGGAATGGCTTTCGCAAAAAAAGCTCCGTTCCGTTCGATGCGGACGAAAGAGGTTGCACGCCAAAAATTAGTTTCCGGATATGGTGAAATGCTGCCCAGTGAAGTTGTGGCTGTGCCGCTGCTACAGGATGACGGTGTTCTTGGTGTCATTGAATTAGCATATCCACAGCGTATTGCCGAAGATGCGCTTGGCTATCTGGAGATGGCCGCGGATAAGGTAGCTACCCATATCGCAGCTTATTATGCCAATCAGCAATTGGTTGAACAACGCCAGTTCAACCGTTTAATTATGGACACAGTTCCCGACTTAATTTTTTACAAAGACTTGGACGGCCGCTATTTGACAGTAAACCAGGCTTATGCAGATTACGTTGGTATGCAACCCGGTGAAATTATCGGACTCACTGATGCAGATATTTACCCGTCCTGGGAAGCTGAGCGGGACAGAGCCGATGATCAGGAAGTCTTTACATCGGGTAACGTTTTAACAGTACATGAACAAATGGTCACAGGGGCCAACGGCCAGCAAATCTGCGCGATGACAATTAAAGTTCCTGTTAAGAATGCCGATGGAACTATCAAAGGTTTGGTCGGTGTTAGCAGGGATGTAACGCAAATAAAGGAAGCAGAACAAAGAATGTTTCAGCAAAATGAGGAATTACAACAGCAAGCTGAAGAACTGCAGGCACAGACAGAAGAGCTACAGGCACAGCAGGGTGAGCTTCAGTCTGTTCTCGCCAGACTCGAAGAAGCCAATGAGGCAAAAAGCAGGTTTTTTGCACAAATGAGTCATGAATTACGTACGCCGTTAAATTCTATTATCGGGTTTTCTGAGGTGCTGCTCGACTTACTGGCGGGTCCGTTAACGGAGAAGCAGACGGAGTACATTCACAGTGTAAATGCCAGCGGGCACCATTTACTTGAACTCATAAACGATATACTGGATTTCTCCAAAGCTGAAGCGGGAAAGATGGAGGTGGAATATAGCCAGACTAACCCGGTTGAAATTGTGGAGCAGGCAGTGTCTATGGTCAGTGAAAGTGCCGCCAGAAGCGATATTGACATCTCTGTACAAATCGAAAAAGAAGTTCCGCATCAGATTTATGCCGATGCTATCAAGGTAAAACAAGTTCTAATTAATCTGCTGATCAATGCCGTAAAGTTTAGCCGGCCCAAAGGGGCCATTACAGTTTCACTGGACAGGCGAAACGATTCAGGGGGTAATAGACCATCGGGTGGGGAATATCTGCAATTTGCAGTAATTGACACCGGAATCGGTATTTCTCCTGCAAATCAGGAAAAATTGTTTAAAGCGTTTTCACAAATTGAATCTGTTTATACTAAAAAAATTGAAGGAACCGGCCTTGGACTGGCACTTTCGAAGCATCTGGTGGAACTGCATGAAGGAAGGATATGGGCGAAAAGTGAAGAGCTCAAGGGCTCAAGCTTTTTCTTTACTCTTCCCTTAAACCATAATAATACTAATGCAATGGATGACGACAAAAGCGTAGGCTAAAGTCCTGCGACGGAGGTAGACATGGAGACAGCAAGACAATTAATACTGGCAGTGGATGACCAGGAAAAAAATCTTATGCTGTTGCAGGCCCATCTTGAGCCGCGGGGCTATGACGTAATCACTGCGCAAAGTGGCCAGGGAGCGTTGGAGATTATTGGCCAAACGGCTATCGATTTGGTGCTGCTTGATATTATGATGCCTGAAATGGATGGGTATGAACTTTGCCGGGTCATAAAGGATTCCCCGCAGACTAAGCATATTCCCATTGTAATAATTTCAGCACTGCAGGATAAAAACGAGCGTATAAAAGGTATTGAAGCGGGAGCAGATGACTTCATCAGCAAGCCTTTCTCGGGCAAGGAAGTGTTGGCCCGTGTCAATGCCTTACTTAAAACAAAAGTAGCTTCAGACCGTTTTCGTTCTGCTCATGAGCAACTGGTCCAACTTACCCACTCTGCTGAACAAGCTATGAATAATTTAGAACCGGCAAACCCCGGAGCGGATACGATCATCAGTATTCTGGCAGAGCGAATCTTAACTCCGGTAAGCAACGCTTCCGTTATCCCCAAAGGGATTCTGATTTTCGATATACACGACCAATGTGTGCTGTTAATTCAACTTGGTCAAACACTACAGAAACATTGCTGCAAAGATATCCGCAAGTTTCTAAGTCGGTTGGCAGTTCAGGGTACCCGTCTTTGGTCGGCAAAAGAGCTTGCTGCGATGCCGTCAGAAGCTTTACATCGAGAGGGGATTGGCAGGGAAAATCTGCTCCTTGTTAAAAACGGATCGTATGTGATAGCCGCTTGGGATTATAGCGGGTCGGTATCCGATATGGAACTGAATGTGCTGCGCCATCTGGCGCTGGAAGCGGCACTGATCTGTTCGGTTACCCGTCAGATGGCAGAGGTGGAAGATGCATTTGTCTATACCGTAAATGCTTTGGCCAGAGCTGCAGAAGCAAATGACCCAGAAACAGGCGCTCATATCTGCAGATTAAATAAATATAGCCGGATCATTTCTGAAGCACTGGGCCTGCCGGAAAAGTTCTGCCGTTCCATCGAATATTCTGCTCAAATGCATGATGTGGGAAAAGTGCAAATCCATCCTGATATTTTACAAAAGCCGGGTACGTTAACTGTGGAAGAGTTTGATCTGGTAAAAAAGCATCCGATTTACGGAGCAAGAATTCTTGGAGATGCTCCACGGCTTTCCATGAGCAGGAAAATTGCCCTAACACATCATGAACGTTGGGATGGAAGTGGCTACCCGTTTGGACTCCGGGGCGAACAGATTCCCATAGAGGGACGAATTGTCAATATTATTGACCAGTATGATGCCTTGCGTAGCCAGCGTCCTTATAAGACAGCGTTTAGCCACGAAGATGCTTTTCGAATCATCACTGAAGGGGATGGCAGAACAGAGCCCTTTCATTTTGATCCGGCAATATTAAAAACCTTTAAGAAGCAAGCCGACAAGCTTAATGAAATATTCGAACAATCATGTACATAAGATTATTTTCCCATCTGTCCGTTTATAATAGCTTGATTGACAGCAAAAAAAGTGCGTGATAAAATCGTTATGTGCGAAAAAACATAACGATTTTTTGTATGTAAGCTTCCTTTCCAGGGGCGTAGGAGGGAGAAACCAATGCTGGAAGCGTTTGTCCAAGGCTTAAAACTCCTGATTACCTTTGATTCCGGACTCTATCGAGTTATTTCCCTGTCACTGTTTGTATCAGGCAGCGCAGTCATTTTGGCTGCGCTATTCGGTGTTCCGCTGGGCACATGGTTGGGTCTGCAGCCAGCGCGGAAAGTCCGCTGGTTAACCCGTGTGACTTACACATTTATGGGCCTGCCTCCGGTAGTAGGAGGCCTTGTCGTATATTTACTCCTATCGCGCCGAGGGGCTCTGGGGTCTCTTGGTCTGCTCTTTACACCGGCAGCCATGATTATTGTTCAGACGCTGCTGGCAACGCCGATTATTACCGGACTGACGTCCGTGGCTGTACGTAATAAGGGTTTTGATATCCTTGACACCGTCAAGACGCTGGGGGCAGAGAAACATCTGATATTATGGACACTGATTCGTGAATCGCGATATGGTATTTTTGGTGCATTTATCGCGGGTCTTGGCCGGGTTATTGCCGAAGTCGGGGCAGTAATGATGGTAGGCGGTAACATTGAGGGACATACCCGGGTGTTGACAACGGCGATTGTGCTGGAAACCCGTAAGGGTAATTTCGGCTTCGCCATGGCATTGGGTTTGATTTTACTCGTTCTCGCGTTTTTAATTAACGCCGGATTCTATCGGTTGTTGCTTGGAGGAAACGATGGAGAACACTAATGGAATTATTGAAGCCATTGGCCTAAGCAAATCTTATCATAAAAAAGAAGTTCTGCGTATCGACCAGATGACGATTCGTTCTGGAGGGATTACCTGTGTTATGGGCCCGAGCGGGGCGGGAAAGAGCACAATGCTTAGAATCGTAAATATGCTGGAGGTGCCCACTACTGGGGAAGTTAACTATTTTGGACAACCTGTACCGACTGTGCCTGCGGACAGACTGAAGCTGCAAAGAAGGATGACGATGGTTTTTCAGAAAGCAGCTCTTTTGGATATGTCGGTCTATGAAAATATCGCCTTCGGCCTTCATGCACGCCGTATTCCCCCAGAAGAAACGCGGCGACGGGTCATGACGGCTCTGGAGACAGTCGGTATGTCAGAACAACGAAGCCAGCGGGGTAAAACACTGTCAGCCGGGGAAGCGCAACGGGTAGCATTTGCACGTGCGGCAGTCCTTCAACCCGAAGTTCTGCTGCTTGACGAGCCCACGGCCAATTTGGACCCGGCAAACGTTGAGTTGCTGGAAACGATGATCCTAGACTTAAACCGTGAACATGGCACTACAATTCTGATGGTTACCCATAACCTGTTTCAGGCACGGCGGCTGGCCCATGATGTGATGTTTTTTTACCAGGGACAACTACTGGAATCAGGTTCTACCGAACGGGTTTTCAACACACCGGCAAACGAATATACCCGTTCGTTTGTCGAAGGTAGTATGGTTTACTAAAAGAAAATACAAGAAGGCCGGGATTACCTTACGTAATCCCGGCCTTCTATAATCACGTTACTATGCGCTTTGTTTATTGGATTTCATAAAGAAGAACCCTGCTCCCAATAGCATGAGGACAATCAGAGCAATATATCCGTAGGTGGATGAACCGCTACTGGTTGCAGTTGGAGTTTGCACGTAATCGTCATCGTCATGGGTGTGAGGTGTAAGTAAAAGCGTTGTGGTATAGCGGGCACCGAGTAATTCCTCTTCGCCGTCACCGGTTTTCGTATCATCGAAATAGCTTATTTTAACAAGCCAATCTCCTTCTACGTCGGGAGTAAAGGCGAACGTACCTCCCGGGCCTGTTATAAATTCTCCACTTTGGTCGTCGGGCCCGTAGTAGGTCCCCGATACACCGTCAAGGGGTATGCCGTGATAGAGCAGCTGCGCCATATATAGTTCACCGGCATGTAAGTGACCGCCGTCCACCAACGGTAAAATTTCCAGGTAATGTCCTGCCAGGCGGGAAAATGCCACTGTTTCATCGTCACCGTGTACATCCAGTAATGCTTTGGCATAGGTAGCGATAGACTGCTTTCCCTGCGGTTCGCTGTGTGTCCAGTCCAGAATGCCCCGGTCATGACTGAAAACCACCCAATGGTCACCGGCCTGGCTTGGAGTAAATACGGCCCGGTAATGGTCATCCAGCCTTTCCAGCGGAAGCGAAATCCTTCCTCCGTCTGGTTCAACAATGTAGAACTCACCATCGGGTACGCTGTTGAAGTACGAGCTTACCGGATCCGGGTCAGCAGGAAAATGGCCCCAATAAAGCCGTATTTCTGTCTGTTCGTTGACCTCAATATCCTCGTCGATCCCTATGTAGATTTCATGAGCGACAGCATTTCCTGCAAACAATAAAAGTAATGCGATAACACAAACTCCCAGTAGTTTTTTCATAACCATCCTCCCAGTAGCATGAATTTAATATTCGTAACACACTTATTCGGTTTCTCTTCCGTATATTCCTGCACGATTATAAAAAAAAATGTAAGAGGAGAATAATTAAATTATCAAGAATATATAAACAGAAAGGAAGGTGGTAAAATGTTTGGCAGGAAAAACCCGTCCGTTGGAAAAAAAGCACCGGATTTTACATTACCATCCTCAGAAAAAGAGAATATTACCCTAAGCAGTTACCTTGGAAAAACAGTACTGCTCGTTTTCCTGCGCAGCAGTGGCTGAGCGTCATGCAGAGCCCATTTGGTGCAGTTGCGCCAAAAACAGGAAGATATTTTATCTTTAAATGTATCTGTGTTAGCGGTGGCATCGGATAAACCCGAAGTTCTGGCTCCTCTGGTTAAGGCCTTAAAGTTGCCTTTTCCTTTAATCGGCGATCCCTTGCAAAGTGCATTTAGAAATTATGATTTAATCGAGAGGAATAATACTCTTGGCGGAGACTTTGTCATCGACGATGAAGGCATTGTCCGTTATGCTCATCGTGGAGTTACTCCGGATGACCGGCCCCCGATGGCGGAAATCATGGACGCACTAACAAAAGCTACTGTAAAGGAAGAGTAAATATGAGCAATGTGGAAGTGGGTCAGAAAGCTCCGGATTTTACACTGTCCGATATGTACGGAAAGAAGGTAAGCCTTGAAGATTATCGGGGTCGTATCGTTGTACTGGTTTTTATCCGCCACCTGGGGTGACTGCTTTGTCGTGCGCACCTGGCGCAGTTGCGTCAGCGATATGATAAAATTCAGTACGCAAGCGGTGAAGTGATTGTTATATCTTTTGAAGAAGAAGACGGTGTGCGCAGGCTTGCAACAAACCACAAGCTACCCTTTACTTTTCTTTTGGATCCCCAAAAGCAGGTTTACCGCCGGTACGGCATGGTATACAGGGAAAAAGGGCCGGTAATCACCTGGAGGACCGTGATCGCCTATTTGCGTCTCCGTTTCGCAGGTTACCCCCGGCAACCTAAAGGGAAGGATGTCCGGCAGATGGGCGGCGACGTAATTATTGACACTGATGGTAACGTTCAATTTATTCATCGTAGCAAGTTTCCGGAAGACCGGCCCCCGGTGGATGAAATGATGAAAATACTTGGTGAAACCAGGTGAATTTTTTGCGAAAGATAAAACGTTTGCTATTAACTGTAGGGATTCTGGCGATTACCCTTTCTCTGGTAATGGGGAGTCTCTACTTGCATATTGTTCGCTACGGCCTGGAAAATGATCAGGGCAACGCTGATGTCATTATTGTACTGGGTGCTGCAGTGTGGCCCAATGGACCCAGTCCCGCTCTGCGAGCCAGGGTATGGCGAGGAAGCACATTATTTCATGAAGGAAGAGCCCCCTATCTGATTCTTACCGGCGGTCTCGGCCTGTATCCCCCCGCCGAAGCGGAAGCGATGGCTGTTCTGGCACAGTCATGGGATGTGGATCAGCGTTGGATTCGTATCGAGAACCGTTCGTCCAACACCAGGGAGAATATGTTCTATGCTGCAGAAATTATGAAAGAAAATGGGTGGACAAGCGCACTTATAGTTACAGACTACTTTCATATGAAGCGGGCTGTCCTCCTCGCTGAGGATTACGGAATTGAAACGCTACGCGCTCCCGTATCTGTTGAGATGTCCTACTATGTACCCAGGGAAAGATTCCGCTATACCCTCCGGGAGTGTGCCGCACTTCTGCATTATCGAACAACCAGATTCATAAACCGAGAGTGAGTTAAAGAGCGGTAATCGATTGCCGATAACAAAGACGCTTCATTGAAGCGTCTTTTAAATTTGACTTATAGCAGCCGGAGAAGGTATAATTTTATCAAATAAGAATATTACTATTTAGAGAGATTTTACCCCCTAAGGAGGTCATGATGATGAAGAAGTTTTTTTTAATCGCTCTGTACTTGACGGTATTCGTTTTGTTTAGCGGTTGCACGAAGCCACCCGTGGCAGTCGTTGAACCGGAAGTGAATGTACCTAAACTAAAAGTGTATACATCGTTTTACCCGCTATACGATTTCGCCGGCAAAATAGGCGGTGAACGGATTGAGTTGGTCAATATGGTTCCTGCCGGTATTGAACCCCATGACTGGGAGCCGGGTCCGCAAAAAATTGCCGGGTTACTGCAAGCTGATGTTTTCTTTTTCAATGGCCTCGGCCTCGAGCCGTGGGTGAATAAAATAGTTGAGAGTTTAGAGGCGCAAACGCTTTTGGTCGTTAATACATCCGACGGCATAGTACCGTCGTACGGATACTCACATGAACACGACGATGACGATGATGACCACGATGATGACGATGATGACCATAACGATTTGCCCGATCCTCATGTTTGGTTGGATCCGCTTCTTGCTCTTCATCAGGCAGAAGGCATTCTTGACGCTTTTATCACGTTGGACCCGGACCATGCTGACTACTACCAAGATAACTTTGAACAGTTCCGTGAGCAGATTGAAATACTGGATATGGCCTATTCAGCGGCACTTGCAAATATAAACCAGCATAAATTTATCGTGACTCATCTGTCATTTGCCTACTTAGCGCAGCGTTACGGCCTGGAACAAATCGGCATCAGCGGATTATCCCCGCACTCCGAACCAAGTCCGGGACAGTTAAAAGACGTTGTGGATTTCGCCCGCCGGCATGAGATAAAGCATGTATTTCAAGAGCCGTTGACCGACACCCGTTTTGCCCAAGTGCTGGCGGCGGAAATCGGCGCAGAAGTCCTTACTCTAAATCCGCTGGAAGGGCTGACGGAAAAGGAACAGGCCGACGGTATCGATTACTTCTCCGTCATGCACAACAACCTTGAGCAACTTAAAAAAGCGCTGGCAGAATAGAGGGACCTTATGCATGAACCGATTCTAGAGCTTTCTCATGTTTCTTTCTCATATGGAGCGAAAATCGTTTTGGATGATATTAATCTTACCATCGAATCCGGTGATTTTTTAGGAATTGTAGGACCAAACGGCTCCGGTAAAAGTACGCTGCTAAAAATTCTTATGGGACTTCTCCGCCCTTCAGCGGGGACAGTAAAACTGTTTGGCATTGAACGGCATCTTTTTCGGCAGTGGACCAGAGTGGGCTACGTGGCACAAAATGTAACTGCGTTTAACCATGGTTTCCCGGCCACTGTGGAAGAAGCTGTTATGTCCGGATTAACAGCAGCTCTGGGCATATTTAAGCGCCCAGGCCGGCCCGAAAGACAGATGGTGGAGGACGCATTGGAGAATGCTGGTGTATGTGATCTGAAAACCCGGATGGTTGGCGAACTGTCCGGCGGGCAACAGCAGCGGGTGTTTATAGCCCGGGCTTTGGTATCCCGACCCCAACTACTCATTCTTGATGAACCCACCGTCGGTGTGGATGTGGATGCGCAGGAAAGATTTTATGAATTACTGACCACACTGCGTAAGGAGCAGGGCATTACACTTTTAATGGTCAGCCACGATATCGGTGTTGTCACCGAACAGGTGCAAAGCGTCGCCTGCCTTAACAAAAAACTATACTTTCACGGGTCACCTGCGGAATTTTGGTCCGGGGATACTCTGTCCCGGCTATATGGCTCCAAAGCCCGTGTTCTTCATCATGCTCATTAGTTTCAGTGAAGAGACAGGAGAGATTTGATGTTTGATTTTCTCGCGTACACATTTATGCAGAGAGCGTTTATGGCGGGAATTATTGCCGCGATACTATGCCCGACTATCGGTGTTTACCTGGTGCTGCGCAGACTTTCTATGATAGGTGAAATGTTTGCCCACGTCTCTCTGGCCGGAGTGGCCCTGGGAATTTTCACCGGTATTTACCCGCTGGTATCAGCTCTGGGCCTTTCTTTGCTCGCGGCCGCACTACTGGAAGCATTGCGCCGGACCTACCGCATGTTTGCAGACCTGGCCATTGCCATTATGATATCAGCGGGAATCAGCTTAGCTGTCATTCTCATCAGCCTTTCCCGGGCATTTAATGCCGATTTGTTTTCCTATCTTTTTGGCAGTGTTATTGCGATAACAGCAAATGACTTAAAGCTGGTCGCCGCGGTGGGTGCCGTTGTGCTTGCACTGGTTATTCTGTTGCGTAAAGAATTGTTTTACATTGCCTTTGATGAAGAAGCGGCTCGCGCAGCAGGAATCCCTGTGGATTTGGTCAATTCTCTATTTGTAGCGGCAACGGCGCTCACAATAGCCGTATCCATGCGAGTGGTCGGCATATTACTGGTGTCGTCGCTGATTACAGTCCCGGTGGCTGCAGCTCTGCAGGTTGGCAGAAGTTTTCGTCAAACCGTGTTTTTATCGTATGTATACGCACTGGTTGCTGTACTATCCGGACTTTTTATCTCATACCATGCCGACCTGGCACCGGGTGGAAGTATTGTAATGGTATGTATTATTCTTTTTGTAGTGTCTATAGGTATCAGAAAAGTCGCTGGAATAGGGGGAAGACATCGTGTCGAAGCTGAATTTGCTGGATGCGTTGAAGGATAAGGGCTTTAAGCTAACCGTTCAACGCCGCAGAATTATTGAGACACTCCGTCAATTGGGCGGAAGAGTATCAGCCCGGGATATTCATCAGGCATTGCGTAAAAAAAACCCTAGCCTCAGCCTGGATACAGTGTACCGAAACCTGAGACTTCTGACGGAAATCGGCCTTGTACATCAGATTTCCCTGCAATCCGGTGCTGTATTTGAGCTTGCTGATGACCGGCGGCACCACCATCATCTAGTCTGTATCGACTGTGAAAAAGTGGCTTGCATTGAATACTGTCCGGAGTTTCCCGCCTATAGTGACCATGCGGCCAGCGAAGGATTTACAGTGCTTGGCCATATCTTTGAAGTGTACGGACGCTGTACAGAATGTCAAAACAAAAAACAAGCTGCAAATATATAAAATATAAAAATATTTCCTTGTTGATTACAGAAATTACTATTATAATGGGAGTATATAGAAAAAGGAGGAGTCCTTATGCCCATAAAAAAATTCAGGAAGAATTGGCTTTGCCTGATTCTTGTTTTTGCTATGTTCTTCATGATGATTGCGCCCGTCGGTGCTGCAGTACCAGTGGGAAGGCAGTCCATGCTGATTGGTTTTCACAACTTCCCCGGCGCGGCAGAACACGCCCTGCTGAAGAGATATGGTGCTACCGTGACACGGGAATTCAGCATCATTCCCTCTGTGGAGGTGGATCTTCCCGCTCATGCGATTTCCGCGTTATCCCGTAATACCCTTATCGATTATATCGAGCCGAACTTTGAGTTCTTTGCCATTGAGCAAACCACTCCCTGGGGTATAAACCGCATTCAGGCTCCCGCGGTATGGGATAAGACGACAGGAAGCGGCGTAATTGTCGCCGTGTTGGATACGGGGGTAGGCCCGCATACAGACCTGCCCGCTGTCCAATCAGCTACGAATACAATTGACGGCAGCGGCAATAATGACGGCCACGGCCACGGCACCCATGTCGCCGGAACGGTTGCGGCTCTAAATAACACGTATGGCGTTGTCGGCGCCGCTCCCCTCGTTACGCTTTATTCCGCCAAAGTATTAAGCGACAGCGGTTCCGGGACTGCGGGCAGTGTAGCTGCAGGTATTGACTGGGCAGCGCAGCAGGGCGCAAATATTATCAATATGAGCCTGGGTTCCGGCAGCAGTTCCCAGACCATTGAGAATGCCTGTAATGCTGCATACAGTCAAGGAATACTTTTGGTGGCAGCGGCTGGCAACAGCGGCAACAGACGCGGAACCGGCGATAATGTAATCTATCCTGCAAAGTATGAATCAGTGATTGCGGTAGCCGCCACGGATAGTAGCGATAAGCGGGCGTACTTCTCAAGCACCGGCCCTGCTGTGGAACTTTCTGCACCGGGAGTCAGTATTTTAAGTACGTACCTGAATAACGGATACGCTACTGCCAGCGGCACATCCATGGCTTCTCCGCACGTAGCCGGAGTGGCGGCGCTGGTCTGGGCTGCTGATAAAACACAAAGCAATGTTGCTGTGCGCCAGATATTACGCGATACCGCTCAAGATCTGGGTATGGCTGCAAATCATCAGGGTTACGGCCTAGTTCGCGCCGATTTGGCGGTTGCTGCTGTAAATGCAACACTTCCTACTCATTATTCACTGACGGTTAACGTCGAGGGAAATGGCATCGTTGTAGCTGACCCATCTTCAGATACCTACTCTTCCGGTACTGAAGTAACTTTAACTGCCACAGCAACTGATGGCTGGGAATTCACTCGCTGGGAGGGCGATTTTGAAAGTGCCGACCCAACTATAACTATCACCATGAACGATAACAAAACCTTAACCGCAGTATTCACCGAGATTTCCCAAACTGGCCCCACGCTTACTGTAAACAAAGTAGGTGATGGTACGGTTGAGGTTGACAATGTAGCTGTTACCCTGCCCTATGTTCTAGCAGCCACTACTTCAACTTCTGTGGAGCTCACGGCTGTTGCCGCGACAAACTGGGAATTCGAGAAGTGGGAGGTCGATGGTAACGAGGTCGGGGATACAGACGGGGTAATAACCGTTGAAATGGATGGCGATAAAACCGCAATCGCCTACTTTAAAGAAATACAGTACACACCGCCCCCCGGAGATGCTTCAAATATTTCCGTGGAGACGGATAAACCTTCTTACTCATGGAACAGTTGGGTAAATATCACAGTAACGCTGACGGACTACAGTGGTGTAGGGATTGCTGGTGAGACTGTCATGATAACTGTGATGCAAGGAGACGGTACTTACGGAAGCTATTCCGTCATAACCGGTGACAATGGTGTCGGTATCGTCCGCCACCGCATCCGCCGGAATGATCCTAAAGGAACCTGGGTTGTTGAAGCAAATTTCAATGGACTCACAGAAGATACTACTTTCCAAGTGCAATAATTTGAAGAGAGGCTCTCGCTGAGAGCCTCTCTTTTATTCCTGCCACTTCCGCAGCACATTTTCATAAATCTCCACAATGTGCCGGGTAAGGAGCTTGTGGTCAAATTGTTGTTGGGCCAGGGAACGGCCGAATTGTTGTAACTGGCGCAGGTATATGTGATTTTGTGTGAGTTTGGCCAGGTCTAGAAAGATATCGCGATAGCATGGTTCGCGGCCTGTCAGTCCGCTCAGGTCGAGATATTTTTGTTTTTCTACTTTTCCCGGTGTAAGGATACCCTGGTATGTACGGCCGAGTATAAGCGTAGCGTTGCCGGCGGCTAAGCCTTCAACAATGGTGCGACCCGTACCGGCTGCGATGTCGGTTTTGGCAAATAAGTTGGGGTCCTGAGATTTACCTCCCAGAAATATTGCGTGCTTGCTGTTTGGCTGGGCATTGGCGGCTACATAAAACTCTATACCATCCAACAGGTCGGCGGCTTTGCAAAAATGATCGAAGCCTTTTTGTCTGCCACTGTCTACTCGGGTTAAAAGGACGACTTTAACCGGCTCTTTTTTTTGTCCGGGGCTATATTCAGATAAATCCACTCCGATTGGAACGATATATGTTTTATCGGTGAAGTCCCTTAAGTTATGGGCAACCCGGTAGGAGATGCAGATAATAGCACCGGCGCCTCTGAGAAAACGATGATATTGCGGTTGATTTAGGCCCAAGCCGTGGCAGGTAACGACGTAGGGAATATTTAGCTGGGAGGAGAGGTTGGCTGCCAGAGAGAAGGAGAGGGGGGAGTGGGCATGGATAAGCTCAAATCCTCTGCCTTTTAAAAGTGTTAGTAAGTCTTCGGGGTCATTTGGTGGAATAACGGCTGCTCCCATTTGATCGAGCGCATCTTTATAGACGTCAAGTATTTTGATTGAGGGACGGCCTTCCATGATTAAGAGGGCTTGGTGTCCCTGAAGCCGTTGTTCATGTACGAGAGAAATGACATAGGATGTTTGACTGGAATAGAAAAAACGGTTTAAATGGAGGACATGCACGGTTTCACCCCTTTCTACCTTAGTTTATGAGCAGGGTTAGAGAGTGTGAAACACGGGATATCTGCTTTTTGGTTCTAAAGAAGCAGGGGAATTTTTTCCTTTGTCGAAAGTTATTACAGTAAAACCGTGAATGTATAGCATTGAGTCAAGTTGTTGAGGTTAATAGATAGAAAAGCTAGTGATTTCAGTTTCACAAGCTTTTCAGAACGGTATTCCTTAGAACTATAAATACTTATTATAACAGGAGGTTATGTTGTGAAGATCGGTATGTTTACCGACAGCTACAGGCCATACACCAGCGGGGTTGTTCGTTCTATTGAAACGACTGCGGCAAAATTAACAGAACTTGGTCATGAAGTATATATATTTGCACCCTGTTACCCGCAATATGAAAAAGAAGCCAAGGTGTTTCGGTTCATTTCCGTACCAACACCAACGTATCCGGATTTTGCGATAGCATTACCGTTCTCCCTGTATTTACGGTCGACGATAAAGAAAATCGGGTTGGATGTAATTCATGTCCATTCACCGTTTTCAATGGGACTGCTGGGGGCGCGCTCTGCTAAACGCTTTGGAATTCCACTGGTATTTACATACCATACGATGTATGACCAATATGTTCATTATTTGCCTTTTGCCCAGAATATTTCTCGCAAAGTGGTTCTGCGCCTGTCCCGTAATTTTTGCAACCGTTGCGATTTAGTCATTACACCGACGGAGGTGGTGCGGGCGCTAATTGAGAAACACCTGCAAACCCAGGTGGAAGCGGTGCCAACAGGAATTGATCTTGATGAGTTCTCCACGGTAAATTCTAACTGGTTGCGGGAGACGTATCAGATTGATGCGAAAACGAAGATTTTACTTCATTTAGGACGTATGGGTAAGGAAAAAAATATTGGGTTTCTTTTGCAGGCATACAGTGAAATTATTAAAAAACAACCGGATACCCGATTGGTTATTGTCGGCGACGGCCCAGAGCGGGTGCATTTAATTGAACAGACAGAGCAAATGGGTTTGGGACATGCCGTCATTTTCACCGGCGGGCTTACCCGGCAAAATGTGGTGGACAGTTATGCCAGTGCAGATGTGTTTATTTTCGCGTCCACTACGGAAACACAGGGACTGGTTCTGGGTGAAGCGAAAGCTGCGGGAACACCGGTTGTAGCTGTCAAAGCACTGGGTGCTTCTGAAATGGTTACTGATGGTGTTGACGGTTTTTTAACACCATTGTCATTAGAACATTTTAATGCCAGAGTTTTAGAGCTTTTGGAGAATGACCAGCTACGTGAGGAAATGTCCAAGCGGGCTGTAATCGAATCCGAGGCGATATCTGCGATTAACATGGCAAAAAAATTAGCTGATTCATATGAAGGCATAATTGATAAGAAACGTAGCCGTACTTATTCCGCTGTATAGCCGGTCAGACATTAAAGAATTCGGGGAGAATCTGTCATGGACAACCGTGTATATTTGCTCAGAGTGGACAGTTATCATCCGGACGCTTTAGATGAAGCTGTTAATATGTTCTGGGGCCCGCTTGGTCTTGATTCGCTTTTACAGGGAAAGCAGGTTTTGATAAAACCAAATTTAGTAGCGGGTGCCTCTCCCGACAAGGCGGTCTGCACTCATCCGGAAGTAATAGGAGCATTAATCCGTCAACTGCAGGGGAGTAAGGTATCTGTCGGTGACAGTCCCGGGTTGGGGTCTACGGAAAATGTTGCAGCTATTGCGGGGATTCTTGAGGTTTGTCAGCGGGAAGGGGCAACTCTTGTTGACTTTGCAAACCCGGTCGTTACAGAAACACCGGATGGTGCGGTATGCAGGATAATTCAACTGGCAGAGGCGGTACTTCGGGCGGATGCAGTGATTAGCGCCGCCAAGCTTAAGACTCATGCGTTAACAAGGTATACAGGAGCAGTTAAAAATCTATTTGGCTGTATGCCGGGAAAGCTTAAGCCTGAGATGCATCTTCGTATGGAAGAGATTGATAAATTCGCCAGCTTCCTTGTAGATGTGTATCTGACAGTAAGTCCTGTTCTGTCTGTTGTCGATGGCATCGTAGCCATGGAAGGAAACGGCCCGCGTAACGGTGAACCCCGCAAGGTCGGCGTGCTCCTGGCCGGAAGGGACGGGGTGGCTGTGGATGCTGTGGCTGCCAGTGTTATTGGGTTAGACCCTTTCTCTGTGCCCACAATCCTTAACGCACATCAGCGTGGCGTGGGATGCGGAGATTTACGCAGTATTGAAATTATTGGCACGTCACTCAGTGAGGCACGCATTCGCGGGTTTAAGACGGTGCCGGGTTCATCATCGGCATTAAAAAATCTACCGCCATTTTTAAAAAGTCTGTTACGGGATCAGCTTACGGCCAAGCCTGTGGTTAACGTGCAATCTTGTATTGGCTGTACAGTTTGCCGTGAGTTGTGCCCGACCAAAGCGATTACTATGGATAAAGCGGCAGTCATCAGCAGTCACGATTGCATACGGTGTTATTGCTGCCAGGAATTATGCCCGGAAGGCGCGATAACACTGGC
Source organism: Clostridiales bacterium (assembly GCA_018335855.1). Taxonomy (GTDB): domain Bacteria; phylum Bacillota; class Dethiobacteria; order Dethiobacterales; family Dethiobacteraceae; genus UBA7523. The sequence continues at coordinate 30,439 of JAGXRM010000038.1, read as the reverse complement.
GCGCAGAGGCTTAGGACGGTTATTTTCGTAACAAAAAAAGCCCCTTTGAATGACTAGAGGCTCCTTCAGGCGGGCTTTTTTTATTTGTTATCATGCATTAAGGGAATATCATTTTTTTAGCTGGATTCTCCCTGTAGTTTATCCAGCATATCTTTAATTTTGGCTGCTGTATGGCCGCTGGTTTCCGCAAACTCCAGAAAAGCATGTCTTACCTCTTCGTTGTCGGTAACCAGGGCGAAGCGATGGTAATCACGCACCTGCTCCTGTTCATTAAGCATGGCTCTTTCTAAAAATGACACGATTTCCATAGAATCACCTCCTGTAGATATACTTTTTCCCGGTGCAGAGTTATTATGTATTACACAAATTTATTTGTACATGTAAAATAAGTTTAAGATTTGTTAAGATTTAGAGGAAGTTCTAAAAAAATAGCGTATTCTGTAAGATAGGAGGCTCCCACTCATCGTATTGCTGGCAGCGTCAGTGAAATGCGGTACGGAGCCCAGGCGGGAGAAAATGTTTCCCTTGTTCGTCTTGACCTGACACATCGTGCCGGCGAATTTGCATTGAAGCAACTCAGTGACTTTGGGCAATCTGTTCCGGGCACAACGCTTCTTCAGGCACGGTTTCAGGCTTCTCCAGCGCCGCAAACACAGCGCATCATGAGAGGTACAGTCAGCGAAATATCGATTCGTGACGACCAGCGGTCATGGCAAATGGGAAACCAATTTTCACGGTGGGAATTATGGCTGGCGGATGATATCCCCAGCGAAGTTATTCTACGTACAGGGGCTACCCGTGCCGATATTGACCTGTCAAAGTTAATGGTGCAAGATTTACAGATTAAGGCCGGTGCCGGAGATATAACAATCCGTCTTGGTGAATACAATACCGGTATAAGTGTGGAAAGTGGAGCAGGAAACATTACTTTTTATGTGCCTGCGGAAACAGGTGTCCGAGTAACTACCAGCGGAGCGCTGCTCAGCTTCAGCGGTGAAGATGCCAGGGTTTTCAGTATGGGTGAGCACATATATGAAAGTGAACGGCTCAATGAGAAAAAAGCGATTGCCGAAATAGAGATTAAAGCAGGTGCCGGATCCGTGTCTGTTAGACAGAGTAAATAAATCGTTGAGCCCACCATAGGCGGGGAGGGTAACGTGATGAAATCAGTGGCGGTGGTTGGTGCCGGTCCCGGCGGGCTTTATGCGGCCCGGGAGGCGGCGTCGTTGGGATTAGCCGTTGATGTTTTCGACAAGGACGCCGTAGGGGAAAATATTTCCTGTGCAGAAGGCTTTTTTGATCTGCTAAAACTGCTCGCGCCTCCTCCCGCCAGTGTATGCTATCAAGTTTCGGAGATTGTTGTTACTGTTATAGATACCTTTACCATTGACTGCTCCCACCTTAATTTTTGGATTATTAACCGGTCAGAGTGGCAAAAATCACTGGCAAATGAAATTACCCGTTTAGGATGTAACATTTTTGAGCAAACAAATATTACCCCGGAACAATTTTTCCGGATTAGACAGGAATACAAATGGGTAATTGATGCATCAGGCACTTTCCCGGTCTCTGGGCAGAGGGAATATTCTGCGGACAGTTTTGCTCATACCGCACAATATACGCTGGCCGGGGATTTTTCTGCTCTGGGGGGTAAGATAAAAGTTGTAGCAGAGCCTGAATATTGTGGGTATTATTGGATTTTCCCCAAATCTATAGATAGCGCCAATGTTGGTGTGGGGTGGTTTGGCTCAAGAAGAAAGAATCTGCAGATACACCGGGAATTAAAAAGGATATTAAAACAAGAAGAACTCTCTGAATTTGCTATACTGAAAAAATGCGGAGGCCCTATTCCAGTAAAACGCAAAAAAGAACTCCTCCTTGGTAATACTTTACTCGTTGGCAATGCCGCCGGCCTTGCTTCTCCTCTGCACGGCGGAGGGATAGATACGGCGTGCATTTCCGGTATTCTTGCTGGCCGGGCCATCGCCGAAGGACGACCCCGGGAGTATCCCAGGCGTGTGGAGAAAATCCTGGGAAAACGGCTTGTATTGGAGAAGAAAATTTTAGAATTGTATGAAGAACTGGGTCACAGTCAGTTAAATGAACATCTGGCATTCTTATTTCACTCAGGATACAAAGCTTCGCGCACACTTGGGAACCAGTTTGCCCTCAAGAAAGAGGCGAAAATTATCCGTTTTCTCTTGGATGGAAAGTTGAGTGCTGATTTTAAGACGGGACTTAATCTTAACCAGCTTCCTTTGTTTGCAAGGTTGATGTTGCGAAAAGCTATGATGGATTAGGAGGGAAAACATGCCCCAAATAAGTGTATACGGGCAGCCGGCTTTTTACCGTACCAGTGGTGAGGGTCCCAAAGCAGTGATGTTTCTCCATGGTGCCGGCGGCAATTCGCTTCACTGGCTCGGGACAGAGCCGCCGACCGGCTGGCGTGTAATAGCCGTTGACCTGCCAGGACACGGTAACTCTGGCGGTGATCCGCGGAATGGAATTTTTCAGTATGCAGATTGGGTGGCAGAGTTTATTCGAACATTAGGGGAGAGGCCTGTCCTTGCCGGCCATTCCATGGGAGGGGCCGTGGCAATGACCGTTGCGCTGTCGGTCCCGGAACTTCTTAAAGGTTTGATTCTGGTGGGAACGGGAGCAAAACTAGGTGTTTCCCCGATGATTTTAAATTTATGCCAGGGTAACAGTACACTTGAAATCGAAGACCTTATGGCTAAAATGGCGTATGGTTCTCTGCCAACCTGGGAGCAAATCAAAGATTGGTACCAACTTTTTGGCCAGGCAACCTGTCAGGCATACTTTGCTGATTTTACTGCTTGTGACAGATTTGACATCAGGGAGAGGGTAAGCGAGATATCCCTGCCTACGCTGGTAGTTTGCGGCAGTGAGGACAGGCTGACGCCTAAAAAATATTCGCAGTATCTGGCTAGTCAAATCCCTAAAGCCAGACTGGTTGAAATCCCTGAAGCCGGACATATGGTTATGCTGGAACAAGCGAAACTTTTTAATCTGGCCGTTAAAGAATTTTGTGAAAATCTGAAGGAGGAGATATAACTGATTGTTACCGATCTAAGCCAGCTGATTTCACCTCAAATGCCGGTATATCCGGGCACTGAACCTCCTGAGTTTATTGCTGCCTGTACCAAGGTAAAGGACGGCTTCGTGGAGAAAAAAATTTCCCTCTATTCTCATACAGGTACACATATGGATGCTCCTGCTCATATTCTCCCGGGAGCAAAAACCCTGGATGAATTTCCGGTGAGCCATTTTTTTGGACAAGCTGCCGTGCTGGGTGTCACAACGGAGAGAACCATAACCAAAACATCATTAGAGCAATTTGTGCCGCTGATCAGGAAAAGTGAGTTTGTTCTTTTATATACCGAGTGGTCAAAGTTTTGGGGGACTGACACATACTTTTCCGACTTCCCCGTCCTGACCGCAGAGGCCGCCCATTGGCTGAGCAACTTTGATCTTAAGGGTATTGGCGTAGACACTATTTCTGTTGATAAAGTAGGGACGACAGATTACACAAATCATAAAATTTTCTTAGAAAAAGAGATTATAATTATTGAGAATTTAACGAATCTGAGAAATTTATCCGGTACATTAGCAGATTTATATTGTTTTCCTTTACTATTTAGTGAAGCGGACGGTTCACCTGTCAGGGCAGTGGCAGTTCATAAATAAACGGGGGTCGGTGACGGCCCCCATTTATTTATTTTACAATATTTGAGCATTATGAGATAATAGTTGCAAAAGTTAACATTTAATTAAAATAAGAAGTCTTGGAGGAAAAAGAAATTGAATATGAATCCGCTTCATCAACTGATGAATCCACGGTCAATCGCCACGGTCGGGGCAGGTAATAACCCGATGAAAATGGGCACGCTACAGGCCCTTAGCATAATTAAAGACGGGTATAATGGCAAATTCTATCCGATTCATCCCAGAGAAGAAACGGTTATAGGTCATAAAGCATATCATTCCGTATTTGATCTGCCTGAAGTTCCCGATCTGGCAATACTCATCGTACCCACCGATCAAGTCGTTCCCTTGCTGGATGACTTCGGAAAACTAGGAACGAAGTATGCCGTCATCATCACCGGTGGGTTCAAAGAAAGGGGGCATCAGGGTAAAAAACTCGAGGATGAATTACTAAAGATAGCGGATACATATGGCATACGCTTTCTTGGACCCAACTGTATTGGGATTATCAATTCGCAAATTTCTCTGAATATGACAGTCTTTCCTCACCCCGCCAAGCCCGGCAGCCTTGGACTAGCTTCACAAAGCGGCACGTATGTAACACAAACCCTGAGCTATTTGCGTAGGAAAGGAATTCGTTTCAGCAAGGCAATTAGCGTTGGCAATGAGGCAAATATAGATATTATTGATGCACTTGAATACCTGGGAGAGGATCCGGATACGAAAGCTATCGGCCTTTATATTGAAGGGATCAGTGACGGGCGGAGGTTCATAGACGTTGCGCAGAAAATAACGCCGCATAAACCAGTCCTAGCTCAATACGTTGGCGGATCAACTGCGGGCGCCCGTGCCGGGATGAGCCATACCGGTTCCATGGCCGGCCCGGATATACTTTATGAAGGTATTTTCAGGCAGGCAGGGATTATCCGCGTTGATTCCATTGAAGACCTTTATGACCATGGGTGGGCTTTGGCAACGCAGCCGGGACTAAGAGGTAAAAGGATAGGCGTCGTGACCAATTCCGGAGGACCCGGTAGCGCCATTGCCAATTCTTGCGACGCCGGTGGTTTGGACGTTCCCCTATTCTCGGAAAAACTGCAGGCAGAACTAAAAAAGCATATCCCGTCTCATGCTGCCAGCATAAATCCTGTAGACATGACATTTGACTTGGATGCCCAGGTGCTTAGTGTTGTTGTCCCGGAAACAGTGATGAAAAGTGGCGAAGTGGATGGAGTTATTCTGCACGGCATTATGAGTACAGGGTATTTAAGAGATAAGTACCCCCACATCCGTGAGCTCCTGGGCGGGGTTTCACTGGAAATGGTTTTAAACCGGTTTCCTCCGGATTTTACCCGGGCTGTCTCTCTGCCTGAGAAATATAAAATGCCGCTTATCGTGTCCTCATTTTTAGACCGTGAAGACAACTATACGTCGGCATATCAGGACAATGACATTCCCGTTTTCGACGGGCCGGAAAAAGCGGCCCGAGCTATGCTGGCCATGTTACAGTATAAAAATATCAAGGAGAGACCAGCAATTGGACAACCGGTACTTCCTGAGAAATCTCCAGTCGCCGCAGCTATCCTAAATCAAGCCATGGAAAAAGGTCAGAAATCTTTGGATGAGTATACTGCGAAAAAGTTTTTGGCTGCATACGATATCCCCATAACCGGGGAAAAGCTGGCTTACGCCGTAGATGAAGCGGTCCAATATGCCGTTTCACTGGGATTCCCCGTAGCTGTAAAGGCTTGCTCTGCTGAAATTCTGCATAAGACGGAAAAAGGTCTGGTGTTTCTTAATCAAAAAAACGAGGAAGATGTGCGTTGTTCCTTTACCAGCATTCAAGCTGCAACGGCGGAAGAAACGCCGGTTCTTATTTCCAGGATGGTATCCGGTGTCAGGGAGTTTATAGCAGGAACCGCCGAATATCCTGGATTTGGACCGTGTGTTCTGTTTGGCCTGGGAGGTATTTTTGCCGAAGCAATGCAAGACGTGACATTCCGGGCTGCACCGCTAAGTATTGCCGAATCGAAGGAAATGCTAACTGATCTTAAGAGCCAGGCGTTGCTCCAATCATTTCGGGGTATGCCTGAGCCCGATCATATGGCCATTGCAGGGATTTTGCAAAAGCTGAGTTTTATCGTTTGCCTTCATCCGGAAATTTCGGAAATTGACGTTAACCCAATTATTATCAGCGACTCCGCTCCTATTGTGGCAGATGCGCTTATTGTCCTAACGAATCAACAATAATTGAGGTCAACTGTCCAATTTCTTCTTCTGCTTGATCCGGATCATCCGGATTTTCAACCATAATAGTAAGAGCAATGGGTGGGCGATTAGGAAAATAAAGCAGCCCCATATCTCCGATCATAGAACTTGCCGTTCCAATTTTATTAGCCAGAGTAATCCCATCCTCAAGATTTCGGCCAATACGGTTTTTATCGGTTGTGTCCTTCATCATACTGATACCTTCTTGGCTTAGTTTTTCATTGACTACTGTTGCATTTTCCAGAGCAATCAACATTTTAGTAAGGTCGATGGCAGTGGACATGTTCCGGGGTACACCGTTTGGAGGTTCAAACATTTTCTGCTGAGCGCTGGTATTATTTAAGCCCATCCGGTCTAAAAGATTTGTAATACTGTCTCTGCCTACAAGGTCAACAGTGACATTGGCTGCGATATTATCACTGATACTGACCATGAGGTGCAGTATTTCTTCCACTCTAAATTCTTTTCCCGGCTCCTCATTTTGCATAGTTCCGCTTCCTGTTACGGGTTTGTCATTCATATACTTATCTTCTTCTTTCAGAGTATAGGTTTCATCCAAGGACAGTTCTCCTTCTTTCACTTTCTCAAGAGCAGCCAGCAAAAATAGGGACTTAATCATACTGGCCGGGAAAATCTTCTTGCTCTCATTTATTCCTTCCATGCTCTCATCAGCGAAGTCATAGTAGACGAGACTTATTTCATTGGGGCTTTCCTCGATAAACGTTTCCAACCGTGTAAGTGTGGAGTCCCTCGCTGGTCTCTTTTCAGGCTCCCTGTCTGTAAGGCGGCCGAAAAGTATAACCCCTGAGACTACTACAATCGCCAAGATTAAAATGAGTGCAGCAGGTTTTTTCATATCATTGTTTCCTTTCCAGATTCGTTGTTTGGTTTAATTTGTGTAGTTTTAAGTCTGCTGATTCATTCTCATGGTTTTCATGCCGATTTTGTATTTCCGAAGTCAATAGTTATGTAATATGCAATACAAAAAACCACAGGGTTAATTTGAACCTGTGGTTACTTATCATTTTATGGTCGGAGCGACAGGATTTGAACCTGCGGCCTCTTGGTCCGGAAGAATGAGAGTGGAAACCAATCCCATTCTTCCGACGAGCAACTTATCTGTGGCGGTAATGACATGTCTGTCCTGAGGAACGAAGATTAGCACTGACTTTTATGTGTATTTCTAGAGATGGATAAATTTCATCCCATCTTTCTTCTATCTTCCGCCATTCATTTGGTAACCGGCGGTGAATGGCATCGCCAAAACCAAAAATGTCCGCTTTGTACTCCCGCTGAACCCTGTGTAAAGCTGCCAGAATCTCATCTTCGATAGTTTCCTGAACCCCACGCTCGACCTCTTTAATGAGTTCTTCCATTCCCCCGCCACTATTATCCTGGCCACGGCTCACCCAAGGTTCGGCTAAATCGCCCAGGTCTCCCTGCGTTTCCACATCCAGAAGGATGACAACCCTACCATCCCGGACTTGGGGCGTTACTCTACTCTGCACGCGCAAAAACTCAAACGTAACTTTGCCAGGCACCAACGGGGAATCAAGTACAATACTTCCAGCTGCGGCTTCTCCCGTCACCCAAAGGAAACCTCTTGTTTCCTTGGCATCTAACCAGCCGGCAAGCTTGTCAGCTCTAAATACTGCAAGTCCGCCAAGTTGTACCCCGGGCTTCCCCTCTCTGGCAACATCAGGCAGAACCTCCACGGATGCGGCAACAGGGTCTATACGGGCTGTAGTTAGTTTATAGAGAAAATCCCTCTTTGTAGCGGCATACCCGCGGGATGTCTCCTCTCCCAGTTTAATCAGGCGGGAAAGCGTGTCTGCCGGGATATCCTCCATATCGAATTCTTGCTCCAGCAGGACGTCTGCCTGGCCCTTTGCTACCAGCACCCAGACTGTTTCCCTGACCTCGCGGTTTCTCTGCAAAAAATCCAAAACAGGTTCCACGCCTGACTTAGCCAGGTTTTCACTTATCAGGACCAAACGGCAATGGCTCAGTAGCAGCCGGCGCGGCAATTGCTGCGACAGGTTGCGCACCGCCTCGGCCGGAGTTGCGCCTGTTGCCGTATACACAGCAAAGCTTTTTTCCTCTGTACTGCCACTCCCTTCTTTGGCAAAGGTTTTTGTATTTGCCGTCTGTACCGAAACTTTGTAAAGCTTACCGCCATCTAAACTGTCAATGCCTAACGCCATTACAAAGGCCAATTCATTAATTTCCCGCCTGCTCCAGCACCCGGCGTGCAGGTACAATAATAACGCGGCCAGAAACATAATGATTATTTTTTTCTTCTGTGACAATGCTCAGCGCCGCCTTTCTTTGCCCAATTTATTGGTCAACAGTTTAACCAGAGCAATTAAAAAAAGCAAAGTGGTCAGCCCGCCCTCGATGCTTAACGCGTAAAAAGGAAATATTTGCAGGATAAACTTTACTCCGCTCATCGCGTTAGGATAAATCAGGAAAGAAAAGGATGCAAGCATAATGCCCAGGGGGAGTACCAGTGGACGGTATTCACGGAGCCCGAATAATTGGGCCGTCCCCAGGGCAGAGACATAGTGTAGGCTGGAGATGGTTATAAACCCCGCTAGCAACCAGACAGCTACCCATATTACTTCCACCCTCTCTATGAAATCTGCCAGGGAAATTTGCCTGGCCAGTATATAAACCGGATAACTGAGCATTGATGCATATTCTACCCCAAGCACGGCTATACAGGCGATGAGCAACAACAGCAAAACACTTGCCCCCATTACCACTCCGGTCATCTTGACAGTAAAGGTCTTTTCTGGGCGATGGTGGTAGGCCATAAACATTGCCATAATGATACAAATCCCAAACCAACTGGCGGGGAGTAGGGAAGCCATGATGACTGGCTTGGCCCCGTACCTGAATAGAGGCAGTACCCTTGAGAAATCCATTTCAGGTAATAGCAGGGCCATCAAGAATACGATGGCGGCGATGTACACAGGAGCGATTATTTCTGACATGCGTGCCAGGGATTCAATCCCTCCCCGTGCCACGAAGGCAGACACCAATGTGAAGGCAATGATAAAAACCGTCAAGGGAGTCTCAGGCATGATGGTGACAAGAAAGTCGCTCATGCCCCGTATTGAGAGGGCTGCTACCAATAGAAAAAACTGTATGAAAATGACGGCTGCAAATTTCCCCGGAATCTTGCCCAAGATGTCCTCGCTGTACTGAATAAAAGTTTTTCGTGGATATCGTAAACCTAAAAAGTAAAGGACCGCCGCCACGACTCCGTCTATAATCACTGCTATCAGGACAGCAAGAACGCTGTCCTGTCCGGCTAAGCCCAGAAGCAGCGGTGGGACCTGCAGGACAGTGATGCTTACGATAATTAGGAAAATCAGCGTTGTGAACTGCCGTCCGGAGATTCTTCCATCTTCAAGCATGGGGCACTTTTCCTTTCAAATTAATCAATGGCTCTGTGTCTTGTCTGAACCCAGCCTACGATGCCGAACAGGTTACTCATTGGGTTTCTTTCCGGAAAGGGTTGGCCTTAGTCCGGACTCCTGCCTTACAGGGTCGGGAGACCTTAAGGACTGAGGCCGTCTTCGCATAGCCCACCATGGCGCACGGGCAAGTACATCTTTAAGGTCCTGACCGCTATAGGGAGCCAGCGGTGACAGATAAGGGACACCAAATGACTTCAGGGTAGTAAGATGAGCAAGGAGTACTACAGAAACCATGATAATTCCCGGCAGGCCAAGAAACGCCGCCGCTAACATCATGGGGAAGCGCAGCATGCGGGTGGTAAAAATCAGCTTGTAGCTCGGCACGGTGAACGAGGCAATACCGGTAAAGGCAACAATAATCACCATGGCTGGGGAGACCAATCCTGCCCGTACCGCCGCATCACCGATAATAAGGGCGCCAACTATACTTACTGCCTGTCCCAGTGGCTTGGGTAGCCGTACTCCCGCTTCCCGCAGGGATTCGAAAGCGATTTCCATGAGCAAGGCTTCTGCCAGAGCTGGAAAAGGAATCCCCTCCCTGGCGCCGGCCAATGCCAGGGCCAGGGAGGTGGGAATCAGTTCATGGTGGATGGTAATTACCGCGATATATAAAGAAGGCAGATACAGACTTAGGAGAAAACCCAGTAAGCGCAGCCACCTGAGGAAGGTACTAACATGGTAAATGGTGTAGTAATCCTCGCTGGCCTGAAAAAACTGGAATAAAATGGTCGGCACCACAATTACGAAAGGGGTGCCGTCCACGAGGATTGCCACCCGCCCTTCCAACAAGGATGCAACTATTTTGTCTGGCCGCTCACTGTGTTCATACATGGGGAAAGGGGTATAAGGATGCCCCCGCATCAATTCCTCGAGGTAACTGCTATCCAGTATACTGTCGGTATCTATGCGGCTGAGATCCTGCCGCACCTTCTCCAGGATTTGTTCGTTAACAATACCTTGGACATAAGCGATTGCCACGTCAGTCCGCGTTGTATTGCCGAGTATCATAGTTTCGATTCTAAGGTCAGGGCTTTTGAGATGACGCCGTAGCAGAGCAGTATTGATCCGTAAAGTCTCCACAAAACCGTCCCGGGGACCCCGCACCCCTCCTTCGGCTACTGGTTCTGAAATGCCCCTGGACTCCCAGGCCCGGGTATCCGTTAGTAAAGCAACCGGGCAGCCGTCAATCAGAAGGGCAGAGTCCCCTGAAAGCACGCTGTGGATTATTTTCTTTAGATCCCGTTCTTCTTTTACATCCGCGATTGTGAGTAAGTTTTCCCTGATTTTAGACAAATCCGGTTTTTTGCCCCCTATTTCCCGTGGTGCTTTAATCATCAGGGACTTCATAACATGCTCCTGCACCAATGGTTTCCCCGTCAGGCCGTCCACGAATACCAGGGCGGCATGTACCGGCGGTTGTTCGCCGATGCTAAATTCCCTGGTTACGATATCCGAGCTGTCACCAAGAGCTTGCTTTAATTGGCGGAGGTTTAGGGCCAGCCTCCGCGATAAACGGCTTTCCTGTTTGACTGAAGATGGTACTTCCGGCGTTAAACCGTGTTTATTATTAATTGCGTTAACTATATTATTAAACAGCTTTGTCAGCTTCTTAACCATATTACACTCCTTAACTCTATTGATACTTTGGGTTAGTTTGCCAACTGGGAAAATATATATTCAGATGACCATATCCTTCTGCGCCCCTACAGCATACTTTTGATACACGCTACCTGCAGGAAAGTACAAACATTAGAACCATTCAGAAAACATTAAGGCTACATTTACTTTTGATGTTTCCAGCAACGGGACCGTTAAAATGAAGAAGGAAGTAACAAGATGGGCACCTTGTTGCTTCCTTCGTTAATAGATTTTTCTTATTAGTACGTATTAAACCTATGTAATTTTTTCTGTATTACCGTATCTTACAATGAGATAGGCCACAAGTCCACCGAAGGCAATATGGTAGCCAAAAACGATAAAAAGCTCGATCCACTTCGGGGATTCAGGCAAATATCCAGCGAGTGGCGCAAAAATTCCAATCAGAAGGTACCAGACAACGGAACCAAAGAAAGCACCTTTCAGTACAGCTCGTTTCTCACCCAAATAGGTAAACATAACAGCAATACCTACACCAAGTGATGCGCTTATAATCAAATGACTGACCCAACCGAGCAGAATCCAACCTAACCCCACAGGTTCCTGTAGTAGTTGTTGCTGAAAAACACCTCCACCAAGAGCGATAAGACATATTTTGCAGAGTCCAAGTATGTTCATAGCCATCGCTATCACACCGATTATGACATCTCCTGCCAAACCAGCCACGAAACCCACAGTTGCTCTGTCCATTTACATCCTCCAATTTTTATATATTATCATAATCCACACATGAAGAAATTATACGGATAGAGGATGTTTACGCTTTCTATTATTAGGGTAAGGAAGGCTAGTAATAGCAACGCTGTATTTACCTTGCGCTGCTATTTGCCGGTATCCCGCGTTTCTTTAAGTAGTCGGTGAGTTTACTTTATGTGAGTAAAAACTCTGACCTGTTTGGGACAGAGTTTTTAGCTTTAATAAGCAATTAATGTATCTTATTTAATAGACCGTGCCTATCCTGACAAGAACACCCAGCAGAGACAACGGGCAGAAGCGCTAGAACGGCTTGACAGCGGCGGGCTTGAATTTCTTGGATACGGAAGAGTACCCAAATTGGTTATGCAGCATAGAGGGCTCCACATAAAATCTAAAGCTATCTTTCTTTACTTGGCAGCAGATGCTGGCCAGAATTTCTGGTCTTCTCCTAAAAGGGAAAGAATCTGGGAACATCTAGGCATTAGTACCGAAGTTCTACAAGCTGCAGAAGAGCTGGGCGTTAACGGGTTTATCTTTACGTGGCTCACCATCACCCACAGCGACGATCAGATTATTCTAGCACCCAGTACGCCACTCTTTTTAGACGAAGTCAAAAATGCCCATGCATCCATTGACCGTATAATGACGCACATGGGTAAGCGGTATGAACTGAGGATGTGAAGCTGCAGTTTAATATTCAAAACAAGGTCCGGGAGTCTAGTTCGTCATTTTGTATGACACTGTTGTTATGCTTTTAAGGTGGCACAAATGTTGTCTTACATTCTTTCAATTGCTAACATAAAGCGACTGCAATTACTCTTCCCAACGTTTTATTGCTTTTGCTTTCGGCTTATAACTTCTATGAGCTTTGGAATTCTGCAAACTCTGCCACTTTACCTAGTACCGTGTAACATCTAAAAGTTTCATTTTACCACAGGATATAACCGTTTTAATTTCGTCCTTGCGTCTTCGGTGGTAAACTGCCAATCAACACCTTTTTGTCTCTGGTTGCGGTCAACATACCATGCCTCTAACTCATGATTGAGAACCGACAAATTACCGATACGTCGGCTTCCCAAGCATTGACGAGCAAGTGCAGACAATTCTATCTCCGCAATGTTAAGCCAACTTCCATGTTTCGGTGTATAGTGTATTTCCAACCGCTTTGCCATTGACAATGCTTCTTTTGGGCAGAAAGCCTCATACAAAGATGATATATTGTGTGTGTTCAAGTTATCCATGACCAGCACAACTTTTTCAGCAGCAGGATACTGTTTTTCCAGCAGCCATTGGATCTGATGCGCCCAGTCTATTTTCGTTCGACGCTCACATGCCTCAGCAGAACGCCATCCGCTTAATGGTTCTGTGAAAAGGAAAATACTGCACGTCCCGTTTCTTATGTATTCATTATCAATACGCTCCGGTTTGCCGGATTCCATTTTGATTTTGCAGCGCGCATCGGCAAGTAATTGTAACGGTTTTTCGTCCATGCAAACAACGGGAAACTTTTTGTCATAAGGGCGGCTGTATACTTCAAGCACATCTTCCATCGCAGCAACAAAGGCAGCATTATGTTCGGGGGGAATACACCAGCACTTTTTCAGGTGAGGTTTAAGTTGGTTTTTTTTAGGGTGCGCTTAACTGTCATATGGGAAAGGGAATCAACATATCCAAGCTCTACGGCTTTATCGGCAATTAGGCGCAATGTCCAACGTTCGTACCCTTGAGGAGGTTCACTGCAACAAATGGAAATAATGTAAGCTTCAAGATTTCCGTCTACTTTCGGTGGTACCGGTGGAGTTTCACGTTTCTTTCTATACAGAGCACCATGGAGTCCGAATTTAGCAAATTCTGTCCGGACCGTCTGAACCGTTGTGGGTGTTGTGTTAAAGCGTTCTGCAGTCTCCGCTACTGTAAGAGGCTTTCCAAACGATGAGTCGGATGCCAGCAGAATGTTGGCCCGGCTAATTACCTTTGCTGGAGAAGTCCCTGTCTTAATAATTTTTGTTAATTCAAGGCGTTCTTGATCTGTGAGTTCAATAACATATTTTTTCTTTGGCATATGATATCCCCCCACTTTCCTATAATTAAGGATATCATAGCATGGACTGACAGTTTGTGCAAGTTTTAGATGTTACAATGTGCTAGTAGAGTGTCAACTCTTAAACTGCGGATAGAGTTGACGTAGCTTTATTCTCGCGTCAATAGTCGTGAACTGCCAGTCAACGCCTTTCTGATTGCTGTTTCTTGCAGATTCCCATTCCATCAATTCCAGCGCGAGTTGGTCAATTGAAGGAATTCGCCGACCCAGGCACTGTCTTGTCATGGCGCTTAATTCTATTTCTGCAATGTTGAGCCAACTTCCATGCTTTGGTGTGATATTCCGATATCGGAATTTCACACCTAATCCCGATATTCTACACGATTGCATCCTATCCAAAAAATTTCCTCCGATTTGACCATTTCCTTGGCTTTCTTTTATTTGTTTTTATCGGGATTTTTGTTGATACCCAACAGACCATTCCTTAAAAGTATTATTATTGAGTTATTCTGTAGTAAATATTTTTTAGGAGGTTTGGATTGTGGTTGAAACAAAAATCTGCAATATCATCGTGGATTTCAAACGTAGCTTGGAGGCTCTAAAGCTATCACCAGGTACGCTAGAGAACTACACGATGGACTATTTGCCAAATATTCAAAGGTTTTTTCTCTCAACAGGACATGAGCTTTATGATCAGCGTGTAATTCAAGATTATCTGGAAAATTTGAGTAACAATTTATTTATTAAGCAGGAATTCATTAAAGTATGCGGAATAGTAACACGAATATAATAATTGTAACACTGAAGGAATGCAAATGTGTTCTGAAAAAACGTTATGGGATCAGGTCGCAGACTTTCACGGCCACAGCTGCATGGACCGGCCATGGGGTTTCGGGTCGCCGAAGCTGTCATGCGGACTTTCGGCAATGTACGGGATGTGGATGAGGAAATGGTGGCCGTTGGTAAGGCTGTAAAAGAAGACAGGGAGCGTCTCAAGTGTAAAATAAATAGTTTACTAGATGAAATGCTTTCCAGGCCACTTGAGGATGTATGCCGGATTCAAGAAATTAAAGGAAAGTGAGGAGAAAAAGCGGTGAAAAAAATGCTCTCATTGATGTCGACAGCAATACTACTGTTGAGCCTCGTTGCAGGATGTTTTCCGAAAGGCGGAGTTGAACAGAAAGCAGCTCCGGACGCCGGGGAAAAAAAGGTTAAAGAAGAAACCGTAATTGTAAGGCTGGAGGGCGGGGACTGGGGCTATCCTACACCGTTTGCACACTATTCACGAGGCCCGGGTTCAGCAAAAACAGCATATATTTTTGACTCTTTACTGGAAAGAGACGAAAAGGGTAATATCCCATGGCTGGCAGAAAGATGGGATATATTAGATGATGGAACACGCTACGTGTTTCATATCCGTCCCGGAGTAAAATGGCAGGACGGGCAGCCCCTGACGGCCAGGGATGTCGCTTTTTCTTTCAACTATTACCGTCAATATCGGCCTGTGTCTATCAGTGATATGGTGATGGACCAAAATTACCTTCTGCAAATTAAGGTACTGTCGGATATGCAGGTGGAGTTTACCACGGTGGAAGCCAATGCTACTTTCCTGGAAACTGTAGGCCGGGTCAGAATTATTCCCGAGCACATTTGGAGCGGTATAGAAAAGCCGGAAGAATTTTTGGAACCGGCGGCCGTAATTGGCAGCGGACCGCTGCGCCTGGTAGATTACAATAAGGAACACGGCACGTACCGTTTTGAAGCCTTTATGGATTTCTGGGGTCCTCGCGGTGCACTTGATGTCCTGGAGTTTGTCCCGGTAAGCGACGCGGTACTGGCGCTGGAAAAAGGAGAAATTGATTTAGCGGGTATACCGGCTGATGTCCTGTCCCGGTTTAAAAACAACCCTGCTTTTACGGCCATTGAAAACCCTGCTTTTTGGGGCTACCGCCTGCGATTCAATATGGAGAAACTGCCCGAGTTTAAAACCAAGGCAGTGCGGCAGGCTTTTGCTTATGCCATTGACAGGCAGGAACTGGTGGACAAAATTGCCCGCGGTGAAGCCATCCCCGGTAGTATGGGCATTCTCTCACCCCACCACCACTGGTACAATTCAGATTTACCGTCATATCAGCGTAACCTGGAAAAAGCGAAGGAGTTGATAGTCGGGGCAGGTATTTCTCATAAACCCTCCTACGACTTGCTGGTGGCGGGCGGAGAAGAGGTGCGTATCGGCGAGGTTTTAAAAGAGCAACTGGCCATGGCCGGGATTGACATAAAAGTTACGTCGGTGGACATGAAGACCAGGGACGCCCGCATTACTGAGGGTAACTACGAATTGGTACTGGTGGGACACGGCGGCTGGGGCCAGGACCCGGATTACTTACGGGCCCGTTTTTCCAGTGCGGAAACCACCTGGACTAGCGGCACGCCGGGATACAGCAATCCGGAGGTAGACCGCCTGGCCGCTGAGCAATTAAAAGAAACCAATGAAGCACGCAGAAAAGAGCTGATTTTCACTCTCCAGCAGCTGCTGGCGGAGGACGTGCCGGAAATACCCTTATACCTTACCACGGGGCACAACGTTTTCCGTCAAGATGTATACGATGGCTGGGTGCACGTGTTCGACCACCACGCGCCCACTCACAATAAGCTCTCTTACCTGCAAAGATAAGAAAAACACGATTTTTAATAAGCTTAATTTTTGCGAATAACGGAGGAAAGGGTTGATGATTAAATTGGACCAACAGACAATGAAAGGACATGTAACCAATTTCAGAGTATTAAAAGAACCCGCTTTTTGGGAAACTGCCTGGCTGCAGGCCAGAGACGCATCTCTTTTTCGGACCAATAAAAGTTTGGAAGAAAAGGTGAATTCCTGGAACAGAAGAGCCAGGAGTTTTAAAGAAAATACAGCAGGGGAAAAAGGAAGAAAACGAGTCGAAAATGTGTTGCAATGGTTGGACAGCCAGGGCGTGATCCTTGATAGCGTAAAGGTGCTGGATATCGGCGCCGGTCCTGGTACGTTTGCCCTTGCTTTTGCCGAGCGGGCGGAAGAAGTGGTGGCTGTAGAGCCGGCAGAGGCTATGGTCAGCTTTCTCCAAGAAAAAATAGCGAGGCAGGAATGCCGCAACATCAGAGTGGTGGCGAAAACTTGGGAGGAGTTGGATCCGAACAAAGAAAAATGGGAAGATCGTTTTGACTTGGTATTTGCTTCCATGAGCCCGGGGATCAATAACTGGGAAACGCTTGAGAAAGCGCTGTGCTGCGCCAATAAATACTGCTACATTAGCAGCTTCGCGGGGAAAAGAAAAAACGATGTTCTGGAGGAATTATGGCCCGAACTTTTTGACGAAAAAATGCCCCCATGGCCCGGGGACATCATCTATCTATTTAATCTGCTGTATGCAAAAGGCCTGGAATTATCCTTTAGGGTCTGGGAAGAAAAATGGAGTGACAACATTACATCAGAAGCTGCTATCACTAATATGTTGGAAACAATCAGCATGTACGGCAGGGATCCTTTAGAGTTGGAAGACAAAATAAAAGTATTCGTCGGACAACGGTCTCAGAACGGGACGTTCAGGCAAGAAACAGTTACCAGGCTGGGGCAGATCTTAGTGAAGATTTAATTCCGTCTAATCTCGTGACAGATTTGATTCATAAAATAAAAATGAAGGAATTCAATCTATGAATAGACTATCACTTAGCAAAACCAGAGCATCCGAACCGGGTTACCTCCTTCAGGTTAAAGATTTGTCTGTGCTGTACCGCGGGCAGCATAAGGATGTCATGGCCGCGCATAATGTCTCTCTGTCTCTGGGGCAAGGCGAAACCCTGGGAATTATCGGGGAGTCCGGCAGTGGCAAGACATCTTTGGCGCTGGCTTTGTTGGGCCTGATTAAGGAACCGCACGGCGTGTCTGGTGAAGTGTATATAGGTGGCGAAAACATTCTGGCTTTATCGGAAGAAATGAGGAAACACCTGCGCTGGCGAAAAATTGCTTTGGTTTTTCAGAACTCTCTTGAAGTGTTAAATCCTGTTCTTAAAGTGGGTGAGCAGGTCAGTGAACCCATGAAACGGCATCTAAAATTAAACGGGGTGTCGCTGGAAAGGGAAATGGAAAAACTTTTGGCTTTGGTGGGGTTAGAGCCGCACTGGCAGGAGGCCTACCCCCACCAGCTATCCGGAGGCATGCGCCAGCGGGTGCTTCTGGCTATGGCACTATCCTGCCGCCCGGATCTTTTACTGGTTGACGAGCCGACCACCTCACTGGACGCTGTTTCCCGCAAAGGGGTTGTGGAGATGCTGAAATCTCTCCAGGAAGAACTGGGGTTTGGCCTGATTGTGATTACGCACGACCTGGCCACTGTTTCCAGTCTGACAAAACGGCTTATTGTCCTTTACAACGGTGAAGTGATGGAAAGCGGCAAAACCGCTGATGTTATTGAAAAGCCGCGGCATCCTTATACCCGCGGTCTGCTAAACGCTTCCGTGGAGATGTTTCCGTACAAGGATCTCTGGGGTATCCCCGGGGAGCCTTCTGTTGGTAGTGGTCTGCCGGGTTGCTCTTTTTCTCCTCGCTGTACTCAGGCCCTCGCCGTGTGTCGCGAAACCAAACCTTCTCTGACCGAGTTGCAGGAGCGCGCAGTGCGCTGTCACCGCGGCGGGATTGTTACGCTGTTGCAGGCCAAGGATATCACTAAGATTTATGCTCTCAAGCAGAAAATGATTAGCGCGTTGGGTGGAGTAGGGCTCGAAGTGTACAGCGGTGAAACATTAGCCCTGGTGGGTGCTTCGGGCTCGGGGAAATCTACGTTGGCGCAAATCCTTGCGGGCTACTTAAAGTCGGACTCAGGGGAAGTTACCTTTCGGGGGCAAGTGGTGAAGGACGGCCGGGTGGCCCGACAGGAAAACGGGATCCAATTGGTTCTGCAGGATCCGTTCGGCTCGCTAAGTCACCGCCTGACGGTGGAAGAAGCTGTGGCAGAGCCTTTACTGATTAATCGAATTGCTTCGCCGGAAGGGCGCAAAAACAGAGTCATCGAGGCGCTTCGTTCGGTGCAGCTTCCCGCTGAAGAATCATTTCTGAAGCGATTTTGCTTTATGCTAAGTGGAGGCCAGCGACAGCGGCTGGCCATTGCCCGCGCGCTGGTTATGCGACCGGCCCTGCTGCTGGCCGACGAGATTACATCCATGCTGGACGTTTCAACCCAGGCCAACCTGATGCGACTGCTTAAAGGGTTGCAGAACAGCTGTGGCTTTGCCATGCTATACATTACGCATGACCTGCACTTGGCCCGTAAAGTGGCGGAACGCATTATTGTCCTGCACCATGGCCTAATTGTAGAAGAGGGTTCAGCCAAGCGGGTGACGGAGTACTCCTGCTGCCGTCATACCAGGGAACTTCTGGATGCCGGCCTTGAACAAAGATAATTAAGAATACTTCGGGCACTGCCTGGAAAGATGCGGAGTCTGTAATCATGTCATTACAAAAAACATCGCTTAGGTCTTTAGAATATCTGCTTACATTCTTGCTTATCATCACCTTAAACTTTGCCTTACCCCGTCTCATGCCCGGGGATCCGTTCCTGCACCTGTCCGGAGAAGCAGGGGAGATTGTGGAAGGATACACGGATCAGCAGCGAAAATATTTCCTGGAGTATTACGGGTTGAACCGCCCCGTCACCGAACAGTACTGGCGCTATCTATCGGAAGTGGCCCGCGGCAACCTTGGTTTCAGTTATTATTATAAAGAGCCTGTACTTGTAATTATTGCCCGCCGGCTGCCCTGGACGCTGTTTTTGGTTGCAACTGCGACAGTATTAAGTTTGATTTTTGGGATTTTGCTGGGCAGTTATTCGGCCTGGCGCAGAGGGTATTGGCAGGATAAGATGCTCTACCTTATAATGGTCGTTTTCGGTGAAATCCCGGCTTTTTTAATCGGCCTGGCCCTGCTTATCCTCCTGGCAGCCGGAATCGGCCTTTTCCCTTTGGCTGGGGCCATAACTCATTTTGCGCGGTACACATCCTCTTGGGATAGAATCAAAGATATTCTGCACCACGCTGCTCTGCCGGCACTAACCCTTTCACTGACCCGGACAAGCGGTATTTACCTGTTGGTGCGCAACAGTTTGGGAACGATCTTAGCCCGGGATTATATGCGTACCGCCCGGGCTAAAGGGCTGGCCGAACCGCGGATCCGCTACCGTCACGCCTTGCGCAATGCTCTGCTGCCGCTGGTTACCCGTGTTGCTCTGCAGATGGGAGCCATGGTAGGTGGCGCGGTACTGGTAGAAAACGTGTTTGTCTATCCGGGTTTGGGCAGGCTTATGCGCGATGCTGTTTTAGTCCGGGATTACCCGCTGTTACAGGGGATTTTCCTAGTCTTAGCCATCAGTGTAATGGGCACAAATTACTTGGCTGATTTGCTCTACCGTTATCTTGATCCACGTACGAGAACAACGGATGTAATGAACGCATGCGGAAGGGGTACTTATGGAAAAACCGAGCCTTCTGGGCTGTAATGCAGTTATCAGATATATAAAAGGAGTTTGGGGGCAATTAGGACTGTTTGGCAAAATATCACTGATTATTCTGTTAAACTTGGTGCTGATGGCTGTATTTGCACCTTACCTGACCAGACATCCTCATCATGTTTCCTCGGGGCCACCTTTGGTACCGCCTGGTGCAGGCCACCTGTTAGGGACCGACGATCTGGGAGTAGATCTTTGGTCTATGATCTGTTTTGGTGCCCGGGTAAGCCTGATGGTTGGTTTGTTTACAGCACTCTTGGCCGGACTGGGGGGCGGGATAGCCGGTATAATCGCTGCTTACCGGGGAGGTTGGCCGGACCGTGTCCTAATGCGTATCGTGGACATTATGGTTGTTCTTCCTGACCTTCCGGTTATGATAGTGCTGGCTGTTTTTTTTGGCTCCAGTCTGCACAATATTATCATTGTATTGGCGCTTTTTTCCTGGTCTATGCCGGCACGGCTTATACGGTCACAGGCGCTTGCTTTAAAAGAGCAGGCTTATATTAAAATAGCCGCTCACTATGGGGCCGGTATGGGACACCTGTTTTTCAGGCATTTTTTGCCTGAACTTTTTCCTCTGATGATGGTGAGCATGATTCGGCTTGCCGGTATGGCTATTGTTACAGAGGCATCTCTTTCGTTTCTGGGTCTGGGTGACCCCACCTCCCGCAGCTGGGGGTTAATTATCAACCACGCTGTGAGCTTTCGCGGTATATATTTCACCCCTTTTTGGAAGTGGTGGTTGGTTTACCCCTGGATCTTTCTGACACTACTGGTGTCGTCACTTGCTTTGCTGGGACGGGACCTGGAAGGAATAGCTGATCCGCGTATTATGAAGTGACTAAGAAAAAACTCCTTGTTTTTATTTTTCTGGCATGGTATTATTTCGATAACTGAATATGCGCGATAAACAGATGCCTCTGTCAGAGGTTAAAAGGGAACCGGGTGAAAATCCCGGACGGTCGCGCCACTGTAACCGGCGAGAGTTCTATAAAAGCCACTGGAGCAATTAGCTCCGGGAAGGTATGGAAATCATCTGAGCCGGAAGTCAGGAAACCTGTCTGTTTATGCAAACCGATTATCCTTCGCGCCAGGGGATAAGGTTATTTTTTATTTTTATAAAAATTTCCTCCCTTCAGAAGGAGGGAATTTTTTTGCGTAACTACAATAAAAAGGGAGGCTGTAGTGGAAATTAAAGGGGATATTTTAGCGGAAAGGAAAGATTGCCTTGAGTATTATCGGATCTGAGTACATCGTTATTCTGTTACATGCCTTGGCGCAGAGCCTTTTAATTCCGGTTCTTCTCGGCCTGCTTGCCATGACGCTTTATATCGTGGTGGAACTGGGCAATTTCATTGCTGAAAGACAGAGCCGCAAAAGGAAACCTTCTTCCAAGCTGATGGAATTGTTTTATGACGTGGGAAAGAATCCTCTCTGGCAAGACAACAACTTGCGTCAGGCCGTGGAAAACAGTTCTCTGAGCAGCAGGCAGAAGAATTTAATCTATGAATTTGTTGCTAAGAAAAACCTGGGGAAAAAGCAGAGAAAGATTTTAGCCAGAGACCTTCTCGATCAGGAGGAACACTATTACGAAAAAATACTCAGTAAGACTGACTTGGTGTGCAAGTTGGGGCCCGTGCTGGGTTTGATGGGCACATTGATTCCTCTGGGGCCAGGGCTCACCGCCTTGGGTAAAGGAGACATACAGGGACTGTCGGAAGCTGTTATCATCGCTTTTGACACGACCGTAATGGGAATTTGCGTGGGGGCCATAAGTTCGGTCATATCAAAAGTGAGAAGAGGCTGGTATCAAAAAGATTTGAATTACATGGAAAACATTTTGGAATTAATCGAAGGGAGGGGCAAACTGACCGGTGAGGAACAGGAGAAGAAGAAGATCTCTGGATGAGCAGGAAATTGATCCTATGGCGGGTCTGGCCAATCTGCTGGACGTGATGCTGGTATTTTGCGTGGGTCTCATGATTGCCCTGGTGTTGTCCTGGAACCTACAGAGCGTTATCTTTGTCAACGTTGAACAGGGGCGTGAAATAAAAGATTTGCCACAGCTTCAGGAAGCCGGCGGGCAGGGATATCACGAACGGGGAAAAGTTTACCAGGATCCTGAAACGGGGAAGCTGATTCTCATCGAAGAAGTCCCTGCCAACAATTAATAGATTGGCCACAAACAGGTGTCTTCCATTAAAAAAAGATAGAGGGAGGCTAATAAGATATGATCAAAGCGAAAGAAATGAAAAAGATACTGGCGTTATTACTTATTGTCTTAATGCTAATCAGTACCGCTCCTTTAGAGCTGGCTCTGGCTACCGGGGATAATTCGCCGGAAAAACAGGAGAGCGCTGAAGTGCCCGAAGAGGCTGTCCCTGTCTGGATTACGGTTATCACAGGGACGACCGGCATGGTGGCTCCCATGGTGGAAGCGTACCACAACCTTACAGGCAACCAAAGTGAGCCTTATTCCATTATTCTAAAGATTTATTCTCCCGGTGATTTGGAGATAAGTGACAGAAGGGACATTGTTGAGGACTCAATTCTGCAATCCGACGTCGTTTTACTGGAAATGGTTGGAGCCAACCGGGATGAAAAATTAAATGAGATATTCTCCAAATTGGACCCTGCCCAACAACCGGAAATCTTTGTGCAGCGTTCCGGCGAAAAAGCTGCTGACGGAACTTGGGCCACGAGCGGATTTCTGGTGAATATTGTCAAAGACCTGGAAATAACCGTGAACAATGATGATGACGTATGGACCAGGCTAAACCGGTATATTACGAACGGCGGGGTAAAGAACCACGAACGGATGCTTCTTTATCTGTCCTCGGTTTTCGGAAATGCGGTGACTGATGAGGATTTGAGCCCTGTACTTATTCAAGGCAACTTTATTTACCACCCGGCTGCTGATTCCAGCTCGCCTTTTTATGAGGAAGGCTTAACAGAAAACACAACGGGTATCTTTTATGATGCCGACGAATACTTCGACTGGTACGAAAGTCGGGCTGGCTTCAACCCCGATGCGCCTTGGATCGGGATTATGGGATACGATTCTTTTTTTAAAAATGCAGATATTGAATTGTATAACGATACACTTTTAGCATTAGAGAACAGGGGATTAAATGCTATTCCTGTTTATCCGACAACCACCGGGCGCAACGCTGCAGCCAGAAAGTTTTATTTCCGGGACTTAGATGGAGACGGGGTAAAGGAACCGGCCATCCACACCTTCATTCTCTGCATTGGCTTTCAGTTTCAGTCAGGGAATGAACAGGCCACGTTAGATCTGTTCAAGGAAATGAATGTGCCGGTACTTAACCCCATTTACAGTTCTGACCTGGAAAAATGGGAGGCAGACCCGGCCGGGGCCATAAGTGTGGTGCACTGGCAGGTAGCCATGCCCGAAATGGAAGGACGGATTGAACCGGTTATGATGGGCGGAACAGTGGTTAAAGAAGTGGACGAAGCGACCGGCGCTGTAGTTACAACGAAAATCACTCTGCCGGATCGGTTAGACAGGCTTGTTGGCCGGGCGGCAGCTTGGGCCTGGCTGAAAAAAACAGAAAACAGTGATAAAAAAATTGCTGTTCTGTACTATAATATGGAAGGCGGCAAAGATGATATCGGGGCGTCTTATCTAAACGTGCCCCGTAGCCTCACAGAAATCCTTAAAACCCTGCAGAGTTCAGGATATTGGGTAAATGGAAACGGTGACTTAAATGGTTCTGCAGGCGTCATAACTGAAGAAAAGATCTTTGACATAATGTTTCAAAAAGGGAGAAATATCGGCGGCTGGGCACCAGGTGAACTGGATCGTTTTGCCAGTCAGGAAGGTATTATCAAGCTTGACGTGGACGAATACCTACAATGGTTCGGACAGCTACCCCTTGCTCTTCAGGAGCAAGTTAAGGCTGAGTGGGGGCCGGCGCCGGGATCTGTCATGGTACACAACGGCCAAATCATTTTGCCGGGATATATCAGCGGAAACGTATTTTTCGGGCCACAGCCCATGCGGGGATGGGGTGAAGATATTAATAAGATAATCCATTCTCCCCATATGCCCCCTCATCATCAATATTTAGCATTTTATTTTTGGCTTCAGCGCGAATTTTCGGCGAATGCTGTTATCCACCTGGGTACCCACGGCACAGCGGAATGGTTGCCGGGCAAGTCCATCGGCCTCTCTGCTGAATGCTGGCCTGACGTGGTTCATGGCCATATGCCTAACATCTATCCCTATATCGTTAATAACCCCGGTGAAGGTACCCAGGCCAAACGACGTGGTTATGCGGTACTCATCAGCCACCTGACGGCTGCGGTGGCCAATACAGAGCTTTACGGCAACCTTCTGGACCTGCACAATCTTATTCACCAGTGTGAAGATGCAATGGCTAATCATCCCGGTGACACCGACACCATCGACCGTATTACAGCCAGAATGATGTGGATCCTGGATGATGAAGGGGTTGCCGGGGAAATCGGGCTTGACCCCCATGAAACACCCTTTGCGGAACTGCTGGACGCAGTTCATGATTATCTCCATCTTCTGGAGGCGACCGTTACGCCTCTGGGTCTTCACACTTTTGGCGTCGCCCCTCAGGGCGACCGTTTTGACCAGATGGTGGATGCCATCGTAAACTACGATCCCGAAACCCGGGAAGCCGTGCGAAATTTGATTGCAGACAACCTGGCCGGAACCACGGAAGAAATGGATATGCTCCTTCTAGCTCTGGATGCCGGGTTTATTCCCCCCGGTTTGGGCAGGGACCCGATACGAAACCCGGACGCGATGCCCACGGGGAAAAATATAAAAAGTTTCGATCCCCGTACGGTTCCAGATAAAGTAGCGTGGAATACTGGGAAAGAATTGGCTGACAAATTGTTGGAAGCACATTTTGCCAGACACGGAAGTTACCCGAAGTCTGTTGGAGTCATTCTCTGGGCTATTGAGACGATGCGCACCGACGGCGAAAGTATTGCCATGACCATGCGCTTGATGGGTATCGAACCTGTATGGGGTGCCAGCGGTAGGCTCAGTTCCTACCGTATTACTCCGATAGCAGAATTGGGGCGCCCACGAGTGGACGTGGTTATTAGCACCTCCGGCTTATTCAGGGACGCGTTTTCTGTGGTGAACGCGTTGTTGGACAAGGCTGTCAGGGAGTTAGCCATGTTGAACGAATCTCCGGAGGACAATTATCTTAAAAAGCACTATGATGTAATCAAAGCCGAACTGATGGCGGAAGGCATGTCCGAGACGGACGCATCCTTTTTGGCCGCTTCCCGCGTCTTCAGCTCTGAACCGGGAGCTTACGGGCTGGGACTTTCCAGCATGATGGATTTTTCAGATCAGTGGGAAAGCACCGACGCCCTGGCTGAGCTTTATGTGAGCCGCATGGGGTATATTTACGGCAGCGACCTAGCCGACGGAAGCGCGGTTTACGGGGTTCCCGCCACACATCTGTTAACCAAGGTTCTTCGCACTGTGGAGGCTGTGGTGCAAGTGAAAGACTCTATTTACGGCACTTTGGACAATGACGACGCCGCTCAGTACCTTGGAGGGTTAAAGCTGGCCGCCGAATGGGCCTCCGGCAACAGTGTGGACGCCTATATCGCCAACTCCCGCCTCGGTCCATCCAACTTGTTTATTCAGACACTCCAGGAGTTTGTAACCATGGAACTGCAGAGCCGGCTTCTTAACCCTGTCTTTGTACAGGAAATGCTAAAAGAAGGGTATTCAGGGGCCAGGACGATCGCCAAGTGGTTTGCGAATACCTTCTATATGGATGTGACCACCGGGGTGATCAGTGACCGGGCATGGAGCCAACTGGTGAATACCTATATTTATGATGAAAATGTTAGAAATGCGCTAGACCCCTTTGCCATGCAGTCTATTATCGCCACTGCTCTGGAAGCGGCGCGGAAGAACCTCTGGGCCGCACCGGTAGATGACATCACCCAGCTGGCAGACATCTATTTGCAGGCAACTGTTGAATACGGCGTCGTTTGTTGCCACCATACCTGCAACAATATAACCTTAAACGAGTGGATCGCAAGTTTTTCCATGCTGGATGACAGTCTTCTGGAACAATTCAAGGAAATATTCAGGACGGCCACCTATAATGATTTGTCCATCAACAGGCCAGAACACAAAGATAAGGATACGGAGCCGTTGCCACAATTTCCGGATAAAACGCCGACAGAGAACCAGCATCCCGAAGCGGATGAGGCGATTGTGACGGGAACTCCTCCGCAGGCCGACAAGCTTCAAATTGATGTAGTGCTTACCGGTGTCCCTGCTAAGCAGGAACCATCATCTTCCACCTACCAGAAACAGCCTGTTGTTTCGGCTGGAATCCAACCTGCACCGCCCGTCCCCGGAACCCAAGTGGATGAGC
Source organism: Clostridiales bacterium (assembly GCA_018335855.1). Classification (GTDB taxonomy): domain Bacteria; phylum Bacillota; class Dethiobacteria; order Dethiobacterales; family Dethiobacteraceae; genus UBA7523. Next base: position 3,624 of record JAGXRM010000038.1, on the reverse strand, counting down.
CCCCGGTGGATGAAACCAAACCCGAAGAACCTCAGACGCCACAGAATCAGGTGAGAGCTTTCGAGCTTATAAAAGAAAAAGAGGGGAGTGACTCTCCCAGGTCGGCAGGAGTCGCTTTCATCAGTATTATACTGGGATTAGCCATGGTGGGGTTGATGGCTTTGGGTTACTTGAAAAAGAAAAAAGTTACCGGTATTTGAGTTAAAATGGAGGTAGGATAGAATGACAGCCGCTTTTATCTCAGGAATCTTGTTCGCCCTTTTCACTCTTAGCCTTAAAACGGGGGCAATCTTGGCTACTTCCTGGCTGGGGAAGAGGCAAGTTGTGATTGTTTCAGCCGTTTTTGGCGCATTACTGTTTCTGGTGGCGGTTATAATACTGCCTTTCACTACGCAGGTTGTCCAACTGACAGAGCAGTATACTTTTCCCGCATCCTTATTCATATCCGGCCTGTTTATCTACCTTGGCCTTAATGAAAGGGATGATTGTTGTGGCGGGGAAGAACAGGGGAAGAAAAGCGATGCTGCCTATATTACAGTCTTTTTGCCTTGCCCCTTTTGCCTCATAGCGATGGCCTTAAGCATCATTCTCTTTAAGCAACAGACCGGCTTGGACCGCCTGGTTGTTGATCTGGTGATTTCTCTGGTTTTTGTCCTGATTTTGCTTCTGGTTGCTTTCGGGACGCGATGGCTAATCGCCAGAAAAGACATAAACCCTGGCAGAGCGTTTAACGCACTGTTGCTGTTCGTCGGTTTGGCTACCGCAACTTTGAGCCTTTTTATTCCCAATTTTGTCAGCGCAGCTCAGATGGACTTTTCTCCTATCCGTGTTGATTCCTGGCGGATTATGCTGTTTGCGCTGCTGCTGATGAGTTTCCTGGCCACGACAGGATATATGGTTTCACTAAAGAAAGGAAATCTTTAGAAGCAACACTTTTTTTACGCGGACCTGTTAAACCCATATATTTCGGCTTTGCCGACCTTCCCCGTTTATACGGGGAAGGTACTTTTTTAAAACTATGACTTCGAGCGGTGAGCTTGGGTCGTGGAATGCAGGAAAGGTACGGATCGGTGGAATTAACCCCTGGAAAAAGAGGGCGAGGAAAGAGATTTTACCGGGGGAAAGGCCGTAATCATCCTCGAGCGATTAAAAGCAAAAGGGGCACTTTTCTTTACGGACACAGAGGAAGCCCTGGCTGAACTGGACACCAAAATTCATCAACCCCATTGCTCAGAATATAGTTCTATCTAATAAATCCAGTTCCTACTATTTCTGTTTTAACTATAATTTTCAAATCCAGTATTGAGTACAATTCATTCCAATCATCCTTAATTTCTTTCCAAATTTCAGGATGATTACGGCTTAAAACCTGGCCGAACCCAAATACATCTGCTTTCAACTCTTTTTGAACAACTAACGCTACTTGCTTAATTTCTTTTTCTATTTTTTCCTTCATCGCTTGCCTAATGGTATCCGCTAAATGAGGCTTTATGTCTATTCTTTCCGTCAATCTGGACCAATCTGACAATATTCCTTTAGCTTCTACTTCTAAAATTAAAACTGGCATATTTAAGTCATTTATCTCAACTTTAGCTCTACTCTTATTTGAAATATTTGAAATAGTAGTTTTCCCTGGTGAAGGATAATCGATTACAAATCTACCTTTCTTTTTACCCATTCCCCACAAAATCCCTCTAGCTTCTTCACCATGAAGCAATCCCACCAGTTTATCATCGCGAAATACTGCTAAGCCATTAATTTTAATTTCCTGTTCATCGCTGGGATTTTCACTTTGATTTTCATCATTTTCTCCCTCATCATTGGCTATTTTATTAACATCTCCCTTTAGTCCAACAAGGGGAGCTACTGGGTCTAACCCTTCTGCCAGAAAAGTTTTGACAAAATCAATTAATTGAACAGGAAAAGCTGTAAAAGGACCTTCCGTGTCTTCCATTAAACCTACCAAAGCGCGTGATGGATTAAGATTTAGATTAGATTTTGACAACTGCAATAATTCTCTTGCACTTCCCGTTGCTACAAACACGTTGATAGTAGGACGACATTGCCGACATCTCATTCCTCTGTCTAATATCTCTTCTACCCCATTTCGCGCTAACTGCTCTCCAAGAACAACATTGCTAGTATGATGCAAATTCATTTCGCGTGGAGTAAAATCCATTATGCCAGCCATTGCCATACTTGAAGCTTTACTCTTATTTGTAACAATATAATATGCTTCGTCACTTCCATTCCCATTTTCTCCTGCCCCTTGCATGCCAGGTTTTCCTATCAAATGGGTAAAATGAAAAAAGTCTCCAGGCTTCTCCTGATCTACTCCATATGTTAAAACAAAGGCAATATGATCAATTTCTTTTCTATCCCAACAACCAGGCAAGAATAATACTCCTGTCAATACAACTATTAATAATAGCCTAGTCATTTTTTATTCCTCCTCAACTTGTCCAACTCTTTGCTAATATTACTTTTTGAATGTGCCTGTTTTTGAGTTTTAAAGGGAGACTTAGATTTACTCCACCATGGAACGCGTAAAATAACATCTTGCCAATCCTCAATTTTCAATGGAGCAAATGGGCTTAAAAATGGAACTCCAAATGACTTCATAGCAGCTAAATCGAGCAAAAGCCACAACCAACCATAAACTAAGCCTAACAAACCAAATGAAGCCGCAAAAGCCAGCATAATAAAGCGCCAGTAGCGAAAGGCATTTGCTAAGTTTGTAGTTGGTATAGCAAAATTTGAGATAGCTGTTATACCTACTACAACAATCATAATCGGACTGACTAATCCTCCTCTTACTGCTGCATCTCCTATTACTAAAACACCTACAATACTAATAGCTGGCCCAATGTTCTGAGGCATGCGCAGACTAGCCTCTCGAAGAATTTCAAAAGCAATATCCATAAATAAAACTTCTGCAAACGCCGGATATGGAATTCCTTCTCTGCCTTGTGCTATCTGAAGTAATAAAGACGTAGGAATTACTTCAGTGTGGAATGTTGTAAAAGCCACATACAGCGAAGGAGCTGATACACTTAGAAAAACAGCCAACCAACGCATCAATCTAATCAAAATAACAACCTGATACCTTTGATAATAGTCTTCACCGCTTTGAAGTAAAGAGTTTAAAGTCGTCGGTGCCATAAGAACTTGGGGACTTCCATTAACAATAATTGTCACTCCTCCTTCTAAAAGATGTGCCGCTACTGTATCCGGGCGTTCTGTAAATCGTATACTAGGGAAAGGAGAAAGCGGATTATCATCTAAATATTCCTCAATATATCCACTATCAAGAACCGCATCTAATTCAATATTATTAATTCTAGTTATGACTTCTTGGCATAGTTCCTCAGAAGCCAATCCGTCTATATATCCAACCATTACAGATGTTTTTGTGTTTTTGCCTACAATGTGTCCAAGTTCTACGGCTTTATCAGCAATTAACCGCAATGTCCAACGTTCATACCCCTGAGGAGGTTCACTGCAACTAATAGAAATAATGTAAGCTTCAAGATTTCCGTCAACCTTCGGTGGCACCGGTGGAGTTTCACGTTTCTTCCTATACAGGGCACCATGGAGTCCGAATTTAGCAAATTCTGTCCGGAC
>JAGXRM010000037.1 GCA_018335855.1 Clostridiales bacterium | reverse complement strand
GTTTTGCCCGGAGCATAGCAGAGCGGACTGAGAAGTTTGACTCATCACTCAATGATGCGTATGAAAAATCTGGGAGTTTTGCCCGGAGCATAGCAGAGCGGACTGAGAAGTTTGACTCATCACTCAATGATGCGTATGAAAAATCTGGAGAGTATGCTAAAAAGATGGCCAACATAACTGCACAATTCGACGATTCTCTGGACGAAATGTACGAGAAATCCGGAAAAAGTTCCCTGACTTTTTGGCAAAAGTTACGTGGCCGCCCGTCTGACTGGAACATTAAAAACCTCAATTTCGACTCACTATTGATGGCAATCATGTTAGGACTGTTTTTAGTCACTTTAATTTACTTTACAAAGATTTATTAGCTCAATGTTCGCTGCGGACAAGCAAAAGATCTCCTCATTTGTATTGATTACAGGTTATGATCAATGATGATAAACGAACCTGATTTCAGCATGATACAGATAATTGAGATATAATAACGATTAAGAGTAATATTAAAAAGCACTTGCTATCAAAGTGTCAGCGGAGGTAAGAATGTCAGATTATATTGTCAGAGCAACAGCTGCAAAGAATCAGATTCGGGCATATGCGGCGACAACAAGAGATTTAGTAGAACAGGCACGGATGATTCATCATACAAGCCCTGTGGCAACTGCAGCGCTGGGCAGGTTATTGACTGCAGGAAGCATGATGGGTTGTATGATGAAAAATGAAAAAGACCTGTTAACACTGCAGATCAAATGCGATGGCCCTATACAGGGGCTCTTAGTGACTGCTGATGCGAATGCAAATGTAAAAGGCTATGTTTATAATCCCGATGTGGATCTACCGCCAAAAGCGAAGGGAAAGCTTGATGTGGGCAAGGCTGTGGGTTCCGGGATTTTAAGAGTGATTAAGGATTTAGGATTAAAGGAGCCTTATGTTGGTCAGACTGAGCTGGTATCAGGTGAAATCGCAGAGGATCTTACTTATTACTTTGCGACTTCTGAGCAGGTACCTTCTTCGGTGGCCTTAGGTGTGTTGGTTGATACCGATTATACTGTCAGGCGAGCGGGGGGATTTATTCTCCAGATTATGCCATCCTTTGATGAATCAATGATCATACCGCTAGAAAAAAAGATTAGTGAGATTATTGGCATTACAAGTCTTCTGGATGCAGATATGTCGCCGGAGATGATTATAGAACAGATATTAGGCGGATTTGGTGTGGAAATTTTAGACAAGATTCCGACCAAATACCACTGCAGTTGTACAAAAGAGCGTGTTGAAAAAGCGATTATTAGTATTGGAAGGAAAGATATTCAGGAAATGATTGATGAAAGCGAACCAATCGAGGTTAATTGTCATTTCTGTAATTCAAATTATAAGTTTGATATAGTTGATTTACATAGGCTGACGGCAGAAAAGTAATTAATTCTTACCTGGCTTAAAGCAAAAGGGAACTGATTCGTTCAGTTCCTTTTTTTAGTGCAGATATTTCTAAAATTCGGATTTATAGGAAATGATAAGTAAGAGAAAAGTAGGAGAGGGGTGAGACTCATGGCTGTAAGGCTGCCTGGGCAACGTGACACTATACGGGTACGCCGCCGTGTCGAAGTAACCGGCTTGGTACAGGGTGTCGGTTTTCGGCCGTATGTATACCGTGAGGCGAAAAAACGTTCACTATATGGCTGGGTATTGAACAACAAGTACGGAGTGGTGGTGGAAATTGAGGGCCCGGTTGCTGCGGTTGATGAATTTTTGACCGAATTGAGACACTGTCCACTACGGCTGGCCTGCATCAGTGATATTCGCTGTACCAACCAGGAGCCGGTAGGCGATGAAACCTTTTTAATCCGGGAAAGTGCCGGAGAGGGAGAGGGTGTGATCCGTATTCCCGCTGATGTGGCTGTCTGCCCCCACTGCCGGGCTGATGTCCAATCACTGGAGAACCGCCGCTATCATTACCCTTTTACCAACTGTACCGACTGTGGCCCTCGCTATACCATTATTGAGAGCGTTCCCTATGACCGCAACCAGACAACGATGTCTCAATTTACAATGTGTGAAGAATGTACATACGAATATCTTGAACCACTGGATCGACGGTTTCACGCCCAGCCGAACGCCTGTCCGAAATGCGGTCCGCAGGCTGTACTGCAAGACGGCCAGGGTGAAACGGTCGCCGGTTACTGGCGGGAAAATGCGCTCTCCTTCCTGAAAGCAGGTCACATCCTGGCGGTTAAGGGACTGGGCGGCTTTCATTTGGCCTGTGATGCTAATAACCCGGACGCGGTGGAATTATTACGAAGCCGTAAAGGGCGGCCTGCACGACCATTTGCAGTGATGTGCAGAAATATCGATTTGGTGCGCCGGCATTGCAACTTAAATGAAACAGAAGAAATACTGCTTAACTCCCCGGAGTCTCCTATTGTGGTTCTCCGGCGCAGGTCTGACAGTCTTTTGCCGGGTGGACTGGCTCCGGGGTCTGGTACACTGGGTGTGATGATTCCGTACACACCGCTTCATTTTCTTTTATTCGATGATCAACTGGAAATGCTGGTAATGACCAGCGGAAATGAAAGCGGCTTGCCACTGGTCAAAGACAGCGAAGAAGCTCTGAGGGGTTTGGGCCATGTGGCGGATTTTTTCCTTACCCATGACCGACCAATTCACAGACGCTGTGACGACTCCCTTCTGCAGGTGGTGGAAGGTGAACCCTGCATGCTTCGGCGTTCCCGCGGCTATGTACCCACACCTCTGCCAGTCCCAGTGCCGAGACAATCACCGCAGGTATTTGCAGCCGGCGGTGATTATAAAAACACATTCTGTTTACTAAAAGACGGCTTTGCCTATCTGGGCCCGCACATTGGTGATCTGGCCTACGCAGAAACCCGTCAGGTTCACCTGGTAGCGGCCAAAGAGCTGGGAGAAATGTTGGAAGTGCATCCTACCGTAGTTGCCTTTGACCACCATCCGGGTTACTATTCATCTGTATTGGCCAGACAACAACAGTTGCGTGATTCCCAGCCTGTCTGGCATCACCACGCCCATTTGGCTTCCTGTATGGGAGAAAATATGTTGACCGGGCCGGTTATTGGTGTAATCTGTGACGGTACTGGCTACGGCCAGGATGGTACGATTTGGGGCGGAGAAGTGCTTTCCGGTGACTACCGTGATTTTCAGCGGGAATATCATCTGGAGCCCGTGCCGATTCCCGGGGGTGAGGGTGCAGTACGATATCCCTGGCGTATGGCAGCCTCCTATCTATGGCACTGTCTTGGTGAAGAAGGTATTACTCTGGCAGCGGCTCTTTTCCCAGACAGGGACAGAGAAATCAATCTTCTGCATAAAATGCTGGAACATGATTTCAACTCACCACTCGCTTCCAGTTGCGGCAGATTGTATGACACAGTAGCTGCACTGCTTGGCGTATGCCGGGAAAACACGTATGACGGGCAGGCACCCATGGAATTGGCGGAAGTGGCTCTAGGGTGTGAACGTGAAGCCTATCCATTTTCTATAGAGGGAAAGATATTAACCTGCAAAAGGCTGATTCATGGAATTGCGGCTGACTTGCGTCAAGGGAGAGATGTAGGGGATATTGCTGCATCTTTTGAAAAAACGGTGGTTGAGATGTTTGCCGCAGCGGCAGAGCGGGTAAGACAGCAAACAGGACTGAATCGGGTGGTTTTGAGCGGCGGGTCGTTCCAGAACCCATATTTACTCACGGCCTTGAGAGCACGTTTACGGTTACTGGGTTTTCAGATATTTACCCATAAACTTATACCGGCCAACGATGGCGGACTGGCATTAGGGCAGGCCCTTGTGGCTGTGTGGAGGAGGTCTGACAACTGATGTGTATTGGTATACCCTGCCTCGTTATTGATAATAGTGGCATGTGGGGCACAGTGGATTATTGTGGCAACCGCAGGGAAGTGGTCATGGCATTGGTGCCTGGAGCCGTTCCGGGCACGTGGGTACTTATTCATGCCGGCTTGGCCATTCAGCAGATAGATGAATGTGAGGCAACCCAAACACTGGCATTGTTAAAGGAGCTGGATTTAGATGTCTGAGCACAGGGAAACGGTCTCAGCACTGATTCAGCGTATAAAAAGCCGCCTGCCAGCAACATTGCGCCTGATGGAAGTATGCGGCACACATACCACGGCCATTGGACGTTCAGGTATCCGTTCTCTGTTGGCACCGGAAGTGGAGCTTGTGAGCGGGCCTGGCTGTCCGGTGTGTGTCACATCGCAGGGCGACCTCGACCAAATGATCTTACTGGCACGGCAGCCCGGCGTTACAGTCGTCACGTTTGGAGATATGCTGCGCGTTCCGGGCAGTGATTCCACATTGGAAATGGAGAAAGCTGGGGGCGCAGACATACGGGTGGTCTATTCCCCGTTTGACGCCGTGAAAATGGCAGAAGCGGAGAGGGAGCGCCAGTTTGTTTTTCTCGGGGTAGGTTTTGAAACAACGGCTCCGGCATTAGCCATGTCTGTAGAATTGGCCTGCGAGAAGGGACTCAGCAATTATTCAGTTTTTTCCTGCCTGAAAACAATGCCACCCGCACTGCATGCTCTGCTGAAGGGAAGCAAAGCCACTCTTCACGGCCTGATTCTGCCTGGTCATGTAAGCGCCGTGATCGGCAGAGCAGCCCAGGATTTTGTGGCCGGTTGCTATCATCTGCCGGCCGCCATAACCGGCTTTGATTTGCAGGATATATTATATGCAGTTTCTGTACTTGTGGAAATGATCGTCAGCGATGAGGCGGCGGTGGTTAACTGCTACCCGCGTGTTGTGCAGGAGGACGGGAACCCGGCAGTCGTCACGCTTATGAAAAGGGTATTTACTCCGTCAGATGCACAATGGAGAGGCCTGGGTAGCATTGAGCAAAGTGGTCTGTCATTACGTCACGAACTGGCGGGCTTTGACGCGCGCCTACGTTTCCCCGTGATTCCGGGGGAAGTTCGTGTAAAGCCTGGATGCCGCTGTGCCAATGTTCTGCTTGGGGAAATCACGCCCCCTGACTGCACTTTATTTGCCAGTGCGTGCAGCCCTCTTCACCCTGAGGGCCCTTGCATGGTTTCTTCAGAAGGGGCCTGTGCAGCTTACTACCGCTTTGAGCGCAGAAGAGTGGTGAATATATGAGCCGTATTACGCTTTCCCATGGTGACGGCGGCGCTTTTTCCGCCGAACTGGTCCAAAACCTTTTCCTCCGTTATTTGGGGAATCCTTATCTTGACCGGCTGGCGGATGCCGCAACATTACCGGCCCAAGACAGCTCTCTGGCTGTAACCACGGATTCGTTTGTTGTCCAGCCGGTCTTCTTCCCGGGAGGCGATATCGGCAAGCTCTCAGTCTGTGGCACAATTAACGATTTAACTGCCGGCGGGGCTAAACCGCTGTTTCTCACTGCCGCTTTCATTCTGGAAGAAGGCCTGTATATTGCAGAGCTAGAACGTATAGTGGCCTCTATGGCCCAGACTGTCAAAGAATGCGGCGTTATCGTGGTTGCCGGAGACACGAAAGTCGTACCGCGGGGACAGGCCGATAAGCTTTATATCAACACTACCGGAATCGGCCGGATCTATAGCGGACTTACACTATCGCCGGATTGTGTCAAGCCGGGTGACTCAATAATTGTCTCCGGAACGCTGGGAGACCATGGTATTGCCGTACTGTCTCAGCGGGAAGGGCTGGCATTTGAAACTGTAGTCAAAAGTGACTGTGCTCCTTTAAGCGGGATGTTGGCCGGAATGGATTCACTTTTTCCGGCTATATGTTGGTTACGTGATCCAACCCGGGGTGGTATGGCTGCATCCCTGAATGAACTGGCTCAAGCCGCCGGTGTTAATATCATCCTGGATGAACGCCGTTTGCCCGTTAGACCGGCAGTAAAAGCTGCTGCAGATATGTTAGGCCTTGATCCGCTCTCTCTTGCGAATGAAGGGAAATTACTTTTTGTGGTCAAAGAGGGCTTTGCTTCAGAGTTATTGGATTTGCTACAGACTCATCCGCTTGGCCCCGATGCCGCTATTATCGGCACAGTGGCTTCCGGAAACGGAGATGTCCTCCTGCGAACAGAGCCGGGCGGCACACGGTTTGTTGAGATGCCTGCCGGCATCCCGCTACCTAGAATATGCTGATCTATGTTTTCTGGTTAAAGATAAAAATAAAAAGTCGTCACCCAGACGGCTTTTTACTTTTCCTGTGGGATAAGTAATATTTGATTTTTTTAGCCACGATTTCATCACTGCCACAATTTTACAACAGGGTTTTTTCGCTTTCTGGGAGAATTATACCGTTGGATATGAATCGGGAGAGAAAACAAAAAATGGGGGACTGAATGAAGTTGAAAAGCAGAGTAACCATTTCTATTTTTGCTTTAGTGTTTGTAGCATCCGTATTTATCTTTCTTATTCCCTGGGGCAGCGTTGTTGCGCAGGGGGAAGGCGGGCAAAGGATTTTTGGTTCTGACAGATTTCTTACGGCCGTTGAAGTTTCCAAAACAGGATGGCAGCAAGCGGAGACGGTTGTTCTTGCCCGAGCAGACGAGTATGCCGACGCCCTTGCCGGTGCACCATTGGCATATAAGTATAATGCACCTATTTTGCTTACTTTAAAAGATTCATTAAACAAGTCTGCGAGAGATGAAATAACGAGACTAAAAGCCACCAGAGTAATTATTCTCGGAGGAAGCCAAGCGGTTTCAGACTCGTACGTTTAATCCGGCGAAGACGGGTATTTACGCACTCGCTTATGCGCGAATCTTAAGCAGTTTTACCGTTCCTAAAAGCGGTCAGACAATAGTTATGTTTGATAAAATCATGGGTACCAAATCTGAAACTTCTAAATTGCCGGAGACTGTTTTGATGTATAGTGTCTCCATCCTCTCCTGAAAACGCTGCTTGATTATAAAATAACAAGCTACCTATCAATGCAAGGTACTATGTATAAATTGCTATCTTGCATGATAAATTTTAGAAAAACAGCCAATATGAATTGACAATGATTGCTTTTATGGCTATAATTAAATATACCCATAGGGGGTATAAGTTCTAGTATAAGATGTTGATAATGGGAGGTGTAAATACGATGAAAGTTACAGAAGTAGCCGCAACAAAGTTTAAAGAGATTGTGACAGAGAAAAAAGGTTCAGCCGACACTATGCTAAGGGTATCCTTCGGCGGTTTTGGTTGAGGCGGTCCCCAGTTACAATTAACTCTGGATGAGTTAATCAATGACGACGATGTACTTGTGGAATCAGAAGGTGTTAAGGTCGTTTATGCATCAGCTATTGAACGATATATTAATAGCTCTATAATTGATTACGCGAATAACTTTTTTAACCGGGGTTTCTATATTAAGGGCTCGAATGCTTGCATGTAAAAGGACGTATCAATTGATGACCGCTAATACGTTAACGGCAACAGTAAATCTGTTGCCGTTAATTCTTTGTGGCATTATAGACGAATGTTAAACAGAATATTTTAAATACATAGCAGATCTGCCTAACTCATTACTATATCAAATTAAGGTGAGTTCAAACTATGATGCGATTAAGCTTATGGAGAACGGATCGGAGATAAGTTTTGCAGATATGAAAGTACAGTAAAAACGTGATATTTTAGAGTATCAAGTTGTACGTAAAGACGGGCGGAAAAAAGTGGCCCGTGTGGCGTCGAAACAGGGCGTAAAATATGGATATTCGTACGAAGCATTAGCATCAAATCTTCGTCGCCGCCATATGGAGCCGTTTTTGGGGACACTGGAGCCGGCTACGATTCGTGATCGGCACTCATATAGCCACGAAGGAGAAGAGTTTCTTTTTGTCTTGGATGGAGGCGTGGAGATTATCCTGGACAAAAAAAAGGAATCTCTGGAGCCAGGCGATTGTGTGTACTTTCATTCTATTGTCCCCCACTGCGTCCAGTGTCGGGATGACTCGGGGGCAACGCTTTTAGCAGTACTTTTTCCCGGAGAAGACTTAGCCGATGCGGATAAATAGGCTCTACTAAAAAAAGTGCACTTCTGAAGTGCACTTTTTAATGGTAATTTCCAAGCTATTAAAAATTGAATTTATTTAGTTCCTCAGAGAGGGTCTTAGCTGCCTGTTTTAATTCTTCTGCCGCGGCACTGATTTCTTCAATGGAAGCCGATTGTTCCTCTGTTGATGCCGCCACCTCCTGGCTCGATGCGCTTAGCTCCTGGGATGAGGATGCAACGTCCTGTATCTTAGCGAGAAGACCTTTGATTGAAAGGACAATTTCGCCGAATGTTTTTGATGAGTTTAACATCACCGTAATTCCCACGTCAACAGCGGCGGAACTCTGTTCCATGCCCTTTACCGCCTCGGCAGAGTCTACCTGCGTTCCCGAAATCAGGCGCTCAATTTCCTTGGTTGACGTGGAAGACTGTTCTGCCAGTTTCCGCACTTCGTCCGCCACCACTGCGAAGCCCCGACCGTATTCCCCCGCACGGGCCGCTTCAATGGCTGCGTTTAGCGCCAGCAAGTTTGTCTGCTCGGAGATATCATTGATGACTTTGACAATTTCTCCGATACTGGCGGATCTCTGGCCAAGCTGCTCAATGTTCACCTTCAACTGCCGGAAGCTATCTTCAATCAATTTCATCTGCTCCAGAGCCTTGTTCATTTCTTTTTCGCCGTATTCAGCTTTTTCGGCGACAAGCGTGGATTCGTGGGTCATATCCTGTGCCGAAGTACTTAGTTCACTTGTCGCAGCAGCTACTTCATTAACAGAGCTGGCTACATCCTGAATAGATATTGAAATATTGTCGGAAGCACCTGATACCCCTCCGGCAAGCTGTTCAACACTTTGCGAGGAATTTGCTACGGAAGCAAACAATTCCCTTAAATCATGGGTCATATCCTTTACAGCTCTGGCAATTATGCCTATTTCATCTTTACCATAGTCTTTAATCTCAACAATAAAATTACCTGCGGCAATCTTTTTTAATACTGCTGATAAACTGATTATGGGGCCAACAATCCTGGTGGAAAGAATGAGGGCAAGGACTGCTGTGATTCCCAGGCTGATAATCAGAAGAAGAATGGCAAGCCTCAGGTCTTGCTTCTTACGGGTTTCATACGCTACAGCAGATTGGCCGGTGAAAAGCATACCAGTAATATTTCCTTCAACATCCCGGATTGCCGAATATGCTCCGAATATATTATTGCTGCCCACAATGACCAATTGTCCGGCCCAGCGCCCACCTCCTGCCAACACATCCTTTAAGATTTCGGAATGGGCGATTTTTGTGCCCACAGCTCTCTCACCGTCAGCCGTCAGAACTGTGGTAGCGATTCGCTCGTCGCCCTGGAAGATGGTTAGGTTAACACCGAGGCGCTCAGATAAATTATCCAGGTAATCATTGTTTAATAGTTTGCCAATTTCGATCACACCCATTACGAATCCGTATTCGTCAGTGAGAGGCAGTGCCGCCCTTAGCGCCAGTCCGGAGCGACCCATATCAAAGCCCTCAACCCCTTGTTTCTCATTAGCCACTTTACGAAGAATGACGCGAGAACTCAAATCATCCCCGAATTCTTCAGGTTTGTGTGCACGGTAAAAGGCGTGTAAGCGTTTATCATTAACCTGAAGGTTAGTCACGCCAGTAGCTTCTTTAACTGCATGAAAAATAGGCTGCAGTATGATGGCAACAGCTTCCCTGTCTTCATCTGCAACGGCTTTAGCCAGACCGGGATAACTGCTTATAACTTCAAGCATTCCATGGAGTCCTTCTGCCTCCTGTTGAATAATCTGTTCGAGCGCTTTCAGGCTCCCGTCAATTTCCATACGCCCCTGTTCTTCAAGAAAAGCTGTACTCCGTTGTATCGTTACCGTAATTATTAGAATCCCTGATAATGCCACTAGCGCGATAAAAGCGAACATAATTTTTTGTTTCAGGCCAAAAGCAATCCCCTCTTTTTTAACAGAAGTCGTTTCATTTTTTTTGCCCATTAGAGACATTAAAATCATCCCCTTCCTGTGTTTAAGCTTGCTAATAATATCACATTCAAGATTCGACGAAAAATTACAAAATCCTTCCAGTAACTATACAAAATCATACGGTATTATAGGTGAAGATAAAAAGGTGGGGCAGCGGGACGCTATCACATCTTTTTTGTAAAGAGCCCCGATACCGCTGGTGTAAAGCCCGATAATCATAAATAATTTTCTGCCGTATTTATCGGATAACTGTCCTGTTAAGACTTGTGAAGCACTGATAGCAACGTAAAACAAAGAAAAGAAAATACCGACAAGGGAAGGATTGAAGCCTTTTACGGCAATTAGGAAAGCCGGAACATTAGTGAGGAAAGCTCCGTATCCGGCGCCATACAGCGCAATACCAACAAGAACAATTGCCGTTTGCCTATCTTTAGCCAAATGTAATAAACTTTTTAGGCTTAACGAGTGTTTGGATTCTCAATGGTCAAATGGATAATTATAGCGCCGATAATACAAACAAGGGCGTATAACAAGAAGAAGTTGACGTGATATATATTTGGAAGTATAATGGATTAGTAAGGATTATAATTTTGTAATGATTACAAGAGTATCCCTGATGATTAGAGAGAGGGGATTAATGTGGTTCATGAGTATTTGGTAAAAAACAATATAAAGCCGTTATATAATAGAGTTAAAGTGTTAGAGTATTTACTTGATAAGCAAAACCATCCAACGGTAGACGAGATTTATAATGATCTGGTAAAGGAGCTTCCGACGTTATCAAAAACCACGGTTTATAATACGCTCAAGCTTTTTCTTCAAGCGAATTTAGTCAGGCTTATCACAATTGAAGACAATGAAACAAGATATGATGTGAATATTCCAAACCATGGACACTTTAAGTGTGAAGAGTGTAAAGAGATTTATGATTTTACAATAGATATTGACGGTGTTGAAACAGAAGAGCTATCACAGTTTAAAATCAAGGAAAAAAGTGTGTATTATAAAGGTATCTGTCCAGGTTGCCTTAATAAGAAAAACTAAGAACAAAGGGGAGATTATTCATGAAAAGCTTAAAAGGGACAAAAACAGCGGAAAATCTTTTGAAGTCTTTTGCCGGTGAATCACAGGCCCGCAACCGGTACACGTATTATGCTTCCATAGCGGATAAAGAAGGGTACAAGCAAATCAAAAATATCTTTATTGAAACTGCTGACAATGAAAAAGAACATGCTAAAAGGTTTTACAAATTTCTTCTTGCAGGGTTCGAAGACGAGTTACCCTCAATGATCGAAATTAGTGCTATGTATCCTGTTGCTCAGGGGACTACCCTTGAGAATCTACAGGCAGCAGCAAGCGGAGAAAACGAAGAGTGGGCAGATTTATATCCAGCGTTTGCCAAGGTTGCTGAAGAAGAAGGGTATCCGGAAATTGCAGCAGCATTTATGATGATTGCATCTGCAGAGAAGAGACATGAGACCCGTTATAATAAGCTTGCTGATAACATTCAGAATGGAAAAGTTTTTAAGAAAGACGGTAGTATTCTGTGGAAATGCGGGAACTGCGGTTATGTGCATGAAGGAGCGGATGCTCCGGAAGAATGTCCGGCGTGTATTCATCCCCAGGCTCATTTCGAAGTGTTTGTAGAAACGTACTAAGCTGCTTCACAGCAGAATAGAATTCAAATCCCAGGCCAGATGGTTTGGGATTTTTTAATGGAATGTCGGCTTAAAGCGTAAATCTGCTGCTGATGCCTGTGTTTAGGCATCATTTTTTTTGTTAGCTCTTCATCTTACCATTTAGCAGAATGCTGGTCAATGTTTCGAATTATTCCGTGTGGATTATGACGCGACATGTTTTTCATTAAACGCGGATTCTAGGATTAAAGGGAATTTCAAATCCTTTGACGAAAGAAAAGCGTATTAACGTATATCGAAACGATGCCGCTTAAGGGAGAGCTATGATGACAGAAAAAGAATTTGGACGTTCCAAAGCTGTGGTTCTTTTGATTATCACAGCCTTGCTGTGGAGTATGGGCGGACTTCTGATAAAACTGATTCCCTGGCACCCCATTGCTATTGCTGGTTCGCGAAGCGCTATAGCGGCGCTCTTATTTTTTGTCTATGTGAGGAAACCAAAATGGACAGGCAGTTCTGCGCAGCTTGGCGGTGCTGTAGCGTACGCAGGGACAGTGATTACGTTTGTTGCCGCAACCAAAATGACGACAGCAGCCAATGCGATCTTACTACAATATACGGCTCCGGTGTATGTGGCGCTGTTCGGTGCCTGGTTTCTGAAAGAACGGACCGGATTGGCGGACTGGATTACTGTTGTTACTGTCATCGGAGGGATGATCCTGTTTTTTATCGATGACTTATCCCCCGGTTACATGCTTGGCAATATTTTTGCGATGTTGAGCGGTATGTGCTTTGCAGTGATGGTGCTGTGCCTGCGGAAACAAAAAGACGGATCCCCTTTGGAATCCGTACTTTATGGAAACATTTTAACAGCAGTTATTGCACTGCCATTTTTAACGGGACAGCCTCGTTTAGATATAGCAGGATGGGTGACCATAGCCGGGCTGGGTGTGTTTCAACTGGGTTTGTCTTACATTATGTATACGGTTGCTATTAAGCACGTTACTGCACTGGATGCCATTCTCATCCCTGTTGTTGAACCAATACTGAATCCTGTCTGGGTACTGCTGTTTATTGGAGAAGTACCGGGTTCATGGGCCTTATTAGGGGGAGTGATAGTACTTTTTTCTGTTACTGCCCGATGTCTTTTGCCTGTGATGTGCAAAGGAAAAAAGCAGCCTGACGAGAACATTATAAGCAGTGAACCCTGACATGATAAAGTGGAGCGCAGTCAATTTGACTGCGCCCGTTACTTTTGGAGCTTCAATGCGAGAAAGACAATGTCGTTAATCGTCTTTAATGGGAGTAAACAGTGTCGTCTTATATTCCCGGATCCCGAATTCCTTGATAATTCGGGCAGCACGGGGCGATTGCAGCCAGTCGGCAAACTGGTCTGCCGCTTCCTGATTGACGACGGCTTTAGCCCGGTTAATCGTTAAGACAGAAAAAACATTTCGCAGGATTGGGTCGTCATCAAACAAGATATGGAGAGTTTGCCGGGCTGAAACATAGCTGGCCTTATCTACGATTGTGTATCCGTTATGTTCTTCAGCAAGGCCAAGAGCCCCAAAACTGCCTAATACATTACGGCTCACATGATACCATGCTTTCCCCTCAGGATTTATACCCGTTTCCTGCCATAGAGAAACTTCAAAAAGGTGGGTGCCGGAGCGGTCACCACGGCTGATAAAAGGAGAGGCACTCTGTGCAATCCTTTGCAGCACGTCTTTTACGTCGTTTGCATCGCCGATTCCTGCCGGATCATTTTCAGGCCCCACAAATACATAGTTATTACTCATGACTGGCAAGCGGCGCAACGCCCAGCCTTCACGGACAAATTTATCTTCTAATTCTGGTGCGTGGGTCAGAATCATGTCAACCCGGCCGGACATGGCCATGGCGATGGCTTGCCCGCTGCCGGCAGCTATATGCCGCACAGTAATTCCTGTGTCCAGGAAATATGCTTGTTCCAAAACATCTAATAGCCCTGTAACCACAGGTTCCATTGTACTGGCAAGCATGAGTGTTTTATCCGGGTTGTTACTATTCTCTGCTAATAACGTATCAATTTGGCTTTGCACTTCCCGTTGGAGTGTCCTCAAATGGCCCAGAAGTCTTTTCCCTTCATTGGTTAGACAGGTACCGCCGCCGGAAGCTCCCCCGGTCTGGCGTACGACCAAGGTTTTGTCAAGTGCTTTCTCCGCACGGTTAAGTAATCCCCAGGAATAACGATAAGAAAGACCGGCTTTTTCCGATGCCTGATTTAACGAACCTAAATGGTCAATGTATTCCAGCAATAACAGTAATTCTTTGGCCGGAATTCTTTCCCCCAGATTCAGAGTAACTTCGAACCGGCTTTCCATAAATCCCATCCTCTCAAGAAAAACATACCCTAGAATTATTCTATGTTGTAACTTTACAGTATTATATTTCAAAATGTTTTGCAAATAATTCTTACAAATTTATAAAGCGGTAACAGAAGCGGGAATGCCGCACAGTTCCTGGCTAACAAAGGTTTTAAGAGTGTCTGCAATCTTGTAGGCGGAATGTTGTCTTGGCCCGGCGCTGTTGAGACGGACAAGTAAAAAGGGAGTAAGATCAGAACAAGGTTATCCTGCCGGCTGTGTTGAATTAATAAGCAAAACAGTCCGGAGGAAAATGAGTACATGTCAAAAAAATTGTTGCTTGCTTTTTTGATACTGCTGGTGGCTTCAATAGTCCTCTTACTAACAACATTTCCGCTCATTGAAACTGAGGCATATCCCGAAACCGATCCTGTGACAGACACGGTAAACCAGTCCCGGGACGTTTTATTTTATTTGCGCCAGTTGGAAGATTTACGAGTTGAAGAGAGCGGACAGGCAACAGAAGCCTTAATAATCCTGGCCGGGCAGGAAGACGCCATTGGCTATCAAGCAAATTTGGCTCTGACAGACAGATTGGTCTTTGAGGATAACGCGGAACCCTATTTTCGCCGCGCTCTGGAGCTCTACGATAGTAAAGATGTACGTCACCGGTTGGCAGATTATTTAGTTTCGCAGGAGAATTATAAAGCAGCTACGCTAGAGTATCTGTCACTGCTCCCTGACGTCTGGGCATTAGATTCGTTGGTGGAGTTGGGTGCCTTGCCTGGTGTTATCATACAACAGTTAATCGAGGGAAAGCACTGGCAGGCGGTTTTAGACTACATGGACATGCTGTCTGCCGATGAAGAGAAGCCTTTTTCTGCAGATTACATGCAGGCGTTGGTAGAACTGGGGAGATACAAAACAGCGTTGCCGTTGCTGAAGGATGCTTTAAAAAGCTTTCCTGATGATACCGATACACGATGGCGTTACGCCAGAAGCCTGGAAGCTGAGGGGCAAACAAGTGAGGCACAGAAAATTTACACATCGCTGGGGCCTCAAGGAGCCCGTCGACTGGCGCTGTTACTTGAAAAAGAAGGGAAAGTAAATCACGCTGCAGCGGCATATGCGCAGAGTGAAGAAAGGGCAGCACTTTGGCGGGGAGCCGTCCTTTGGGATGAATTGGGAAATAAAGAAGAAGCATTGAAATTATACCTGAGGCTTACGGCTGAACCCGGCGTGTATCAGGATGACGCCGCATACCGCTCGTATCTTTTGCTAAAAAACGATGATGATCAACGAGCCGAAGAGATGCTGGCGCTGTTATCACACTATCCTGCCTGGATGAACAGACTGGGGATGGAACCGTCTTGGTCAATGGCTCCAGAACCTGACACGGACGTGCCAATTTTTATCAAAAAAGCGGAAGCGTATCGCGAAGCTGGCCGGAATGATTTGGTTTCCCTGGAGTTAGCGATAGCTGGTAAAAATGCTACACCGGAGGAAAAAATATTTCTTGGTGAATGGTACTTTGAAAGACGCAGCTACCCTTTGGCGGTCCGGTGGGGGAGCATGGCCCTGAGAGATTTGCCGTCTACCCGGGCGTACTACATGGCGTATCCCCGGCCTTTCGCAGAAGCAGTGGAAAGAGCCGCAGAGGAATATAATCTGGAGCCTGCATTGATTTGGGCTGTTATGCGGGAAGAAAGCCGGTTTCAGGCCGACGCTCTTTCCCGGGCCGGGGCTCTGGGCTTAATGCAAATCATGCCGGCAACGGGCGGCGATATAGCCAAACGCCTAAAGGTTGAATTGACTGAATGGGGCTTGCTAGATGCTGAATTAAATATTCGGTTCGGCGCCTACTATTTACGGGCTATGCTGAATATGTTTGGTGACGACCTGGATAAGGCTCTGGCCGCCTATAACGGCGGCGGAGGTAACGTGGGCCGATGGAGCCGCAGTAATTTAGGTAGAACTGCAGAGGGCTTTCCCACCGCGATTGCCTTTTTTGAGACACGGGAATATATTACCAAAGTTAAAAATTCCTATTTGACTTATAAGTGGCTATATTAAAAGATGCCAGAAAACCAATAAAAATAAGTGATTTACTATACTCAGGCAATCGCCTGAGTATATTTTTGCAGTAAATTCTGTCTCCTGGGTGTAGTGAAACATTTTCCCGAATGGAGGATTTGCTGGAAAAAAGTCGAATCATATGCAAGGGAAGTAGACATAAGGAGTGCTGAATTTGATTGAAATCAGAGACGTAAAAAAACTGTATAGCGGAATGGCTACCCCGGCTTTAGCCGGCGTTTCCCTCGAAATTGAACGGGGAGAATTTGTTTTTTTGGTCGGTCCCAGCGGAGCCGGTAAAAGTACCCTGATTAAACTAATTTTTTGCGAGCAAAAACCAAGTTCGGGGAGCGTTTATTTTTGGGGAAAAAACACCTCTTCGTTTAAAGAGGCAGAGTTACTAAAGCACCGTCGCCGCATGGGCATGGTTTTTCAGGACTTCCGGCTTTTGAAGCAAAAGACTGTTTTTGAGAATGTAGCCTTTGCTTTAGAAGTGGTCGGGAAGTCACCAAAGGTAATTCGGGAGAAAGTGCCCGCTGCGTTGGAGAAAGTGGGTTTAGCGGGCAAAGAAAAATCATTTCCCATGGAGCTTTCCGGAGGAGAACAACAGCGGGTGGGTATTGCCCGTGCCATTGTGAAAGATCCGCTGATAATTCTGGCAGACGAACCTACGGGGAACCTGGACCGGGATAACTCCCGACAACTGATGGATCTTTTTGCCAGAATAAACGAGGGGGGCACTACGGTAATTATCGCAACCCATGCCTACGATGTAGTGGACCGGATGAAGAAACGGGTCGTTGCTCTGGAAGCAGGACAACTCATCCGGGATGAACAGCGGGGGAGTTACGACGATGAATATTAATTCTTTAAAATACAGTTTTCGCCAGAGTCTGGTATCTCTCTCCCGGAATTTTTGGCTTGCTGTGGTCACTGCAGTGATGATTGCCATTTCTCTGGCAATCTTAGGAGGATTTTTGCTTCTGGCGGTAAATGTCGGTCAGTCAATACGTATCATAGAGTCCAACGTTGAAATCAATGCGTTCCTCTACGATGACGCCGATGTGGAGGCAATTCAGGCTAAACTGGACAACCTGCAAGGGGTTCAAGGCTATACCTTCGTCTCAAAGGATCAGGGACTTGTTGATTTTGGCCAGGCTATAGGGGACACCATCCTGTTAAGCGGTTTGGAGGGGGATAATAATCCTTTGCCGGACTTAATTCGTGTTCAGGTTGAACAGGCTGAGACTGTCCCGGAATTGGCACGGGTAATTCAGGGCTACCCCGGTGTGGAACTGGCTGATTACGGGGAAGAACTGGTGGGTATGCTCATACGGATTACCCGTTGGCTAAACGCTCTTTTCCTGGGTGCCAGCGTTTTATTGGCTCTGGGTGCGGTATTTCTGATTGTGACAATTATCCGTCTTTCAGTGATGGCCCGGCAGGAGGAAATAGGAATCATGAAATACCTGGGTGCCAGCAACTGGTTTATCCGCTTCCCGTTCCTCCTTGAGGGAACGCTCATGGGTTGGTTTGGCACCATGATTGCCACAGTGTCCCTTGGACTCATTTACTATCGGGTAGTTGCCTCCCTTCAACGGGAGTCACTGGCCTTTTTTCTTCAACCTGTGACTGATGCGGAGAGGTTATTCCCTATATTTGCAGGGCTGTTGGTTTTGGGTACATTGATGGGCTGCATTGGGAGCTACTTGTCTGTTCGCAAGTATCTGCGTGTTTAACGTGCGAGGGGGTAAAGGCATGCGTAAAATTTACATAGCTACGGCTTTCATAGCGGCTTTGTGTGTACTTGTTATAAGTGGTTTAAGTAATCCTGTTTACGGTAATTCCGAACAGAAGCTGAAAGAAATTGAAAAATCGAAAGCTGAAATTGAAGAGTTGCAGAAAACAGTAAAAGCTTTGGAAGAATCAGTAAAAATCAGGGTGAATCGAATTACAGAAATCGACAGAGAATTTATTGATACAGAAAAGAAACTTGAAGAGGCATTAAGAGAATTATCTCTGTCTAAGACTCGGCTGGAAGAGATGAACCGGGCTTTCGCCAATCGGGTCAGGGGTGTTTATATGAAAGGAGGCATTTCCTACCTGGAAGTGCTTTTGGCAGCAGATAACCTTGGCGATTTGATTGTCCGACTGGGTTACCTGACACAAATCCTGAGCCGGGACTCAGAGATGATTACGTCCATACGCGGCGAGCAAGCCGTACTTCAGAGCTGGACAGCAGCGGTGGATGAGCGTCGACAAAGCCTGCAGGATCTCCGCTTCGAGAATGAAGCTGAGCGAAGAAACATGGACAATCTGCTCCGGGAGAAAGAGGCCCTTTTAAGCGCTGCACAAAAACGTCTGACTGGGGAATTGTTCCGGGTTACACCACAGGCTGAACGTAAACCTGTGTACAGTATATCCATTGATAATGCACCTCAGGCCAGGCCGCAGCACGGCCTGTCTCAGGCGACTGTGGTTTACGAGTATGAAGTTGAAGGGCGAATAACCCGTTATTTAGCACTCTTTTCCACGTTCCCAACGAAAGTTGGACCAATTCGAAGTGCCAGAACGCATAACATAATGTTATCCATGGAAAATGATGCTCATTTTCTCTATACAAGTGCTGGCTGGGATGTTCTTGCCAAAATAAAAGAATGGGGGACTAAGGGAACGGATGTCTTGTACTCAAGAAGTTCCAGCTTTTATCGGGATTCCTCCAGAAAAGCGCCCCATAACTTATACGTAAATTTATCCACACTAAATTTTGAACAACAATCGCAACAAGTAGTCATCCGGCCGGCATTCCTAAGTCGTCAAGGTACTCCAGCCAGGACGATATCTCTGTCATACAGCAAAAATTATCGTGTTAGCTATACCTATATTCCCAATCAGGACGCTTACCGGAGGCAAATTAATGAACAAACTCACAAGGATGCAACCGGCAAGGATATCATGGCCCGAAATGTCATTGTTCAGTACGTTCCTCACGGTATAGACTTCCAATTGCGCCCTACGCCGGATCTGATCGGTGAAGGAGCCATTGATTTTTACTCCCAGGGAGAACACTTTAAAGGAATCTGGAAAAAGGACAGCATTTCCTCACCCACCCGGTTTTATTATCAGGACGGTCAGGAAATTGAGCGTATCCACGGGCAGACCTGGATACAGATTGTCCGGGATAAATAAACGCAAATGTTCTTTTTTATTAATGCATCACAGTGGTCGAAACGTTTAAGTGACAGATTTCGCGTACGTAAGGGACACGTAGCGGGGAAGTGGGATTAACTAACTAGAGTAAAAAAAGACCAGGCCAAATGAAGGCCTGGTCTAAAGAGTTTATGTGGTCCATTCGCCATGGACAATGGCTACCACATACCATATATTGTTATAGTTTTCAAATACAACATAGGTACTGCCCCAATCCATACCGCCGTAGGTTATGGTTCCCTCAACATGAAACTCTACAAATATTCCGTTGGGATAAAATGTGGGGACATTATTTATTAAAGAGCCGCGTCCGATCAGGTTGTTAATCTGGATATCGTCAGGAGCGGTGTAGTCCTTATTGTTGACGTAGCGGTCGAAGTACTGTTGCGGCGTTTTGAGAATGGGGTCGCCAGTTCCGTCTTCAGTCCCCCAGTTATATATGGTCGTCTCACTTAGCAGACCGGGAAGTGCCCCCATACTGAAGATTAAGTGATTGTTTTCCACATATTCATACGGGGAGAAGCGAACTCCTTTGACAGGATGGATGTAGGGCTGCAAAGAAATCAAATCTTCATCCTGCAGGATTTCAAGCACATCAAAGGTTAACGTTAACAGCATTAGTGGCTGGGTAAAGAAAGGATCAAGAGTACGGGCAAGAAATACTGCAAACTCAGCCCTGGTTATTGAATTTGACGGTTTAAACGTTCCGTCGGGATATCCAACCGTAATGTAATAGGCTGCCAGCGCTTCAATATGGTCAAACGCCCAATGAGTGTTGCTGACATCAGAGAACATGGGGGCGGCGGGTGGTACGGTGATTTCATAAGTGACTGCCAATACTTTGGCCACTTCAGCCCGCGTCATGGGGGCATTTGGTTTAAATTCCCCGGTTGGGTAACCTCCCATAATTCCCGCGGCAGACACCGCCCCGATATAGATGTTAGCCCAGTGGGAAGCAGAGACATCGGCATAGTTTGCCGGCTGTAACGTAAGGCCCTGCTCCACGGCAATTATTTTGGCGACTTCCGCCCGTGTAATAGGATTTGCCGGTTTAAACGTTCCATCGGGGTAGCCGCCAATCAGGCCTAGGTTAAATTGCAGATATGTAATTTCTTCTTCGGCCCAATGACCGGTTACGTCAGGAAACGTTGTTACAGCGGATACAGAAGAGGCGGGGATGGAGAACAACACTACCAGGATTAAAAATAAACTGATTCGCCTTTTCACGCTAATATCCTCCACTCATTTTAATTTTACTCAAAATTTTGCTTATATTAGATAATAATTCAAAGGACAAGGCGTTATACCTGCCGAACATAGTATTATTAATTTTTAAGAAATACTTAATTTATAAGACATGCATTTAAATATCGGTTCGTTTCGGGGAAACCGTTTAGTTCTGCGGGGTGTGGGTCTTTCGGCAAAAGAGCTTGAAATAAGCCCTAAACGATATGACATTGTGAAAATCCGGGCAGTTGCCCGGATTTCTTTGTTGTGCGAAGATTTTGCGATTGAGCGCAAAAAGGCTCTTAACATGTCGTTTATGCACGCTGTTGCTTTGTTTCCCCCTGTTAGCTGATTCGACATCTAAGCGTAGCTCACATACATTATAAAGTAGAAGTAAGCCGAGGGGGAGTATTGTGGACAAGCCATCCAGAAAAAAAATCACCGCACTTGTTTCAGTAATGTTACTTCTAGTTCTGTTCCTGACTCTGTTTATATCCGGCTGTGTGCAAGAAACATTTTCAGAGGTTGAGAAGCCGCCTCCTGTAGAGGAAATTAGCGAGGAAGACCTGGAAAAAGAGCGGGAAGCGCAAAGACAGCAAGAGGAAGAAGAAAGAATTCTTGCTGAGGAAAGAAAACGGGAAGAAAGACGCCTGCGTGAAGAAGAGCGAAAAGAAGAATTGGGGGTATTTTACGTGCCCCTTCCTCCAGAGGATATGGCTGACAACAATGCTGTTAAGGCAAAAGGGATCTATGTGACCAGCCACACTGTGGGGAGGCCAGACCGATTTAATGCATTAATGGACTTGATACGGGATACAGAGTTAAACTCCATGGTTATCGATGTAAAAAATGATCACGGCGTAATGAGCTATCGCAGTGATATCCAAATCGTTCAAGAGTTAAATGCCAACACATCATTACCTATTAAGGATATTGATGCTGTTATGCTGCAGTTAAAAGAAAGGGATATTTATCCTATTGCTCGGATTGTTGTGTTCCGGGACCCCCATCTTCCTGAACGTCGCCCGGAGTGGGCCATACAGAAAAAAACCGGTGGTCCGTGGCGGGATAATAAGAAATTTGCCTGGGTTAACCCCTATGAGAAAAATGTTTGGGATTATAATATTGCCATTGCCAAGGAAGCTGCATTAAAAGGGTTTCGTGAAATTCAGTTCGACTATGTCAGGTTTCCGGAAAATGCCGCCCGCGTTGACAGGGAAGCGAATTACCCTGGTTCGGAAGGTATTGAGAAAGACGAGGCTATCCGGGATTTCCTGATCTATGCCCGTGAACAGCTGGCAGACTATAATGTTTTTATCTCTGCGGATGTATTCGGTGTCATAGCCACGTCCTGGGGAGACTCAGATAAAATCGGCCAGACATGGGAAATGGTTTCGCCAATTGTGGACTTTATCTGCCCTATGATTTACCCTAGTCACTACGGCCCCGGTTATTTTGGATTTCCTGTACCGGACGCAAACCCAAGTGGCACCGTGCGGCGGGCTCTCAGTGATGCGACGAAACGCAATGCCCCACTGGAAAACCCGGCAATTATCCGGCCTTGGCTACAAAGTTTTACGGCCACATGGGTTAAAGGATACATACCCTATGGTGCCAGAGAAGTCAGGCTACAGATTGATGCGGCGCTGGCGTTAGGGATAGATGAGTTTCTGATTTGGAATGCCGGGAACCGATATATTAGTGATTCGTTCTATTCTATGCAGAAGGCAGAAGGGCTCGAACTAGCTGCTTTACAGAACCGTGAGGAAAAAGGCAAAGATTTGCTGGGAAGAACAGCAGACAATGCTCTCACAGAATTTTTGGAGGCAATACGCACAAAAAACTGGCGGGAGGCCCATGTTAACCACGGAACAGATTTCTCAATGGATCATCATGCATATAAAGCATGGGTAGATAGCTGGACCGGCAGGTTAACGGCATACAGAATTGGTACGCCTGAAGGAGATTTGTATGCGGTTAATTACACAATTACCAGTGCCGGGGAAAAATATGAAAGGCAGGATGAACGGTTTCAGCTATACAGAGAGAACGGGATCTGGAAAGTCAAACCCAGCGTAGAATTTGTTGAATTGCTGACAATGGAACCGGAACTAAGAAACTGAGCCTAGATAGTAAAACAAGCGGAATAGTAAATCCGCTTGTTTTTTTGGAAGTATATGCATTTACGACTATATTTTGGATAAAACTTCGTGCTGTGGGCAATATATACCGCATAGGCGTGAGCAGGATTTCGCTGAAACAGGTCGAAGAATACTGTTGAGGTGAGGAAAATGACGACAGCTGAAGCTGTGGCTGAGCTTCGTCCCAACCCGGGCAGAGAACTAACCCGGGAGGTGGAAGGACAAGCTTTCTACAGGTACCCTATCCCAACACATTTTGTTGAGGTAGGCGAGAGCTATTTAGAACTGATAGAAAAATATGCCCTTCCCCATTATCAGGATGGTGATATTCTTTCTATGGGAGAGAAAGTGATTGCGTTATGTCAGGGGCAGGTGAGATATAAGGACCAGGTGAAGGTAAGCTTACTTGCTAAGTTACTCTCCCGTTTTGCCATGAAAAACCCTGCAGGGCCTGCTATGGATAATATATACAAAATGCAGACGGCTATTGATCTCTGCGGATGGTGGCGCGTACTGTTTGCTGCCATACTCTCCGCAATCGGCAAGCTTTTTGGCAAGCACGGTGTTTTCTACGACTTCCTTGGTAAAAATGTGCGCAATATTGACGGTTTTTGTGTTGTCGGCTGGGAGTATTATGCTGACAAGGGCGTTTTAGCGCCTGCAGAGCCGGATAACGTTTGCCAGGAAATTAAAGAAAAATTCGGTATGGACTGCATGATTGTCGATGCCAACGACATCAGCGTAGAGATCCTCGGCAAAAACAGAGAAATAAAATATGATGACAAATTTCTGGCGGAATTAATTAAGGATAACCCAGCCGGTCAGAGCAGGGAGCAGACGCCGCTAATTCTGATTCGGCAGGCCGGGTAATAACTGTTAAGATTTGATAATAAATACAGGAATCCCGACTATTTTCGGAGTATCCACCTTACTATAATTAACGTGATATATAAACTTCCTCCGGGGGGATCTGGCAGTTTTTCAATGGAAAAACTGTCACTTTTTTTGAGGTATTGTATGTAATAGCTGTGGAACATCTTCGAAGTTCGGGTGATCTTGCTGTATTCTTTGCAAGATTTCATGGGCTTTTGTGTGTTTTCCGCTTTGCAGGTAGGCTTTAGCCAGTAAATACCGGGATGTTAATTCGTGCTCAGATGTTCCTGTATCGCGTACGCCCGGTTCCAGTACCCGGACAGCTTCGTCGGCACGATTAGTCTTCAGGTAACAAACTGCCATTAAATTGCCAATTTGGATATTTTTGCGTGACTTCATCGAAAGTTTTCTGAATTCCTGAGATGCTTCAGAAAACATGTTCCGTTCCATTAACTTTCCTATATACCATGTCCGGGTGATATCATCCTCACTTACTCTCTGAAAGTACTGCTGATAAGCATTTTTCGCTTTCGCAACGTCATCGAGCTGGAAATAAAGATCTCCAACAGCCGGATAAATAGCAGATGCCTCAGGCATAATTTCAAGTGCAGCCAAAAAGTAATCCAGTGCTTCCTGAAGATTATTTTTGCGGTAAGCAAGACGGCCTTGGACGTAGTTCCTACGGGCTTGTCCAACCGGTGTCCTCCTCTGGCTGTAAAAAAATATAAACATCGCAGCCATTGAAAAAACGCCATACCACCAGTTCATTAAAAACATAAAAAAGACTGTTACGGCCCAAATCAGACCGGGAGCTAAACCTTGGGAAAGCTCCTTCGGCCATGGAAAGTCATGGGCCGGAAGCTCATTATCCCGCCTATCTTTATCGCTCATCTATGTATCCTCCTGATAAGAAATTCATTACCAGTATAATAGATATTGTTGATTTAGACAAATTTTCAGGATTCAGGTACTGAACAATAAACGTTTACAATAATAAAAGCACATGCGTTGGGCATGTGCTTTTATTATCGGGAAATATATCTGCTATTGATTGGTCGGGAAACAGAGTCTTACCGTAGTACCTTTCCCTTCTTCACTGTAAACCTCAATGTGGCCGTCATGATGGGTGACAATGCGGTTTGTCAGGGTAAGGCCCAAGCCGGATCCTTCGACCTTAGTAGAGTAAAAAGGATTAAATATACGGCTTAAATTTTCCCGGTTGATACCATTTCCTGTATCACTAATCGAGATACGGATTTCTTCTGTCTCTGTATCAAACACAGTGTCAACCTGCAATAGTCCACCCTGAGGCATAGCCTGTATCGCATTTTGCAGTACATTTAACAGGGCGTGCTTTACCTGCTTGGTGTCTAGCAGGCAGAGTGGAAGTTCAGTGTATTGGGTATGCACAGCAATATTATACATGGTAGCCACATTTCCCACCAGTATTACCACATCTGCAATCAAATCATTAAGGTTAATAAACTGCAAGCCTTCTGCCTTAGGATGAACAAGGGCCAGAAAGTCAGTAATTATGCGATCAATTTGATCAATTTCTTCTACCGCAGAATCCAGGTAACAGGAAACTGTATTGTTTTCCGCTGAATGCTGTTTAGCCAGTTGAAGAAATCCTTTGGCTGTAGCCAATGGGTTGCGGATCTCATGTGCCGTTCCGGCGGCAATCTGACTGACAACGGCATGTACCTCCGCATCACTTACTTCTTTTTGAAACTGTCGGACAGATTCGTTTAAAAAAATATTTTGTTGTTAGGTCTTATGCCTTATTAGAATTCAAGTTAAGTATTGTTAATGAATTTTTGTCGAACAAGCGAGCCTACGTGATAACGAAAAACAAAAAACGGCATTTCTGCCGTTTTAATCAACCTGGGGTATCTGTTGTAATAATTCAATACCGATTTGCGGTAAAAACATTTGGTGTACTGGTAGCAGAGCTTTTTTCCAAATTGCTTTTTCACTTTCTGACAGGTGGTACACCTCAATTTGTTCCGTGTTAATAATGAGTTGCAGGTCACGGGTATTTTGTTGTTGGGCAATTTCCCTTTCCCATTCTGTAACTTCGTCTAACGTATCTTTCAGAATGATCCGGATATCATCCGGCAGTTCAGACCAAAATTTTTCGTTTGTGAGAACCAGATAGCCCAGATAGCCGTGATTACTCACAGTCATATGCTCCTGAACGAGGTAGAACTTTTTTGTATAGATATTTGAGGGAGTATTTTCAGCAGCATCGACCTGACGGCTTTCCAGCGCGGCGTAAACATCGGAGAAAGGCAAGTCTCTTGCCCGGGCACCTAACTGGACAAATTGGGCGTCAAGCACACGGCTGGGCATAATCCGGAAACGGAGGTTTAAGAAGTCATCGGGTTTATGCAGAGGACGGTTGGATGTCATGACTTTAAACCCGTTGTCCCACATGGATAAGGTCAGCATATTTTCAGACCTGAGTTTTTTCAGTAAATCTTGTCCTGCTTCACTGTCAATAAACCTGTGCACCTGACTATAATTTTCGAAAATAAACGGCAGGTCAAATAAAAGTAGTTCAGGGAAATACTCTGTCATCTTTGCCGTGGCTGGCGCAACAAGTTGGACATGATTATTGATTAACGCATCAATCTCTTCTCCGTCCATGTACAACTGAGAGTTAGGATATACCTGAACTTCCACACGACCATCAGTGCGATCATGCACCAACTGGGCAAACCTTCTTGCCGCCATACCCTTTGGCGTGGATTCAGAAACGACATGGGAGAATTTGATGACAATTCGCTCGTCTTCGCCCACCTGCTCATAATCCAGGGCGCGATTCTGACAGCCTGCCAACAACAGGAATGTGCTAATGATTATGAGAGATAATAATATTTTGCTAAATTTTTTCATCACTTTCACCTGTTTAGTTTATTAGATTACTTTGTAACGGTTGATAGGTCGTCCCACCGAGCCATACTGCACCTTAAGAGACAATTTGCCGGATTTTTCCAGGTAATCCAAGTACCTGCGTGCGGTAACCCTTGCTAAGCCTACACCGTCAGCAACATCCTCTGCGGAGAGGGGTGCATTCGCTTTCAGAATGTGCAGCATAACCTGCCGCAGTGTCACCTCATTAAGACCTTTGGGCAATGCTTCTTGCTGTCTGGTTTTATTCATGGACAAGTCATCTATTTCTTCCTGATCCATGGATGTTTTTCGGTGCATTTTACTATGGAGTAATTTGTACGAGTCAAGAGCACTTTTTAGTCGAGTATATTTAAAAGGTTTGATAATATAATCGATTGCTCCGTAACGAAAGGCATTTTGTACTGTGTCCACATCTCTGGCGGCGGTAACCAGAATGACATCTGTGGGGATATTGGATGACCGCAGTTCTTTTAGCGTCTGTATGCCGTCCAGGTCAGGAAGGTAAATATCCAGAATGACCAGATCGGGCAATAATTGACGGGTAATAGTCAGCGCTTCATATCCCGTTTCGGCGGTGCCGATGATATTAAACCCGCCGATTTCTTCTATATACTGACGGTTAACCTGCATGACCATAGGGTCGTCTTCGACGATAATAGTCCGAATACCCTTCATGACTACGACCTTCTTTCATGTGGGATCTTTATTTCCACAGTTGTGTACTTGTCCACACAACTGTCTACCTGAATTTGACCCTGGGCGTTTGTAACGTACCGTTGGACAAGGGCCAGACCCACACCGCGGTTGGGATTATTTTTCGTGGTAAAGCCGTGTTTAAAGATGTCGTCAATAATTTCTTTCGGAATTCCAGTCCCTGAGTCTTTTACGCGAATCAGAAAGTGCTCGGGCAGGTTGCGCAGAAGAATCTGAATCTTTCTGCGCTCCTGGGGCAAGCCGGCTACTGCTTCCATGGCATTCTCCAGTAAATTGCCGATGATAATCACAGCGGCACTGCTGTCCAACTGGGGCGGTAATTCATCCAGATGGGTGCGAGCGTCAATTTCCATTTCAATCTTGAGTTCCTTGGCCCTGCTGTATTTGCCGAGAAGTAAGCCAGCCACACTGTAATCACGGACGTTTTTTGTCAGTAAGAGGGTAAGTTCTTCCTGCTCGGTCGTTACATCAAAAATGTAGTCAATGGCTTCATCATAACGTTTTAACTGGACGAGACCTGCTATGGTATGAAGCTTGTTGGCATGTTCATGGTTTTGCACACGAAGTGCCTCAATAAATTTCTTAACGCCGGTTAGTTCCTCAGCCAAAGTATGCAATGCTGATTTATCCTTAAACGTGGCGACCGCGCCGACTATTTCGTCATTTACAACGATTGGAATCCGCGATACCAGAATGGTCGTGTTGTTAATTACACGTTCCTGGTTATATTCCGCAAGGCCCGTTTCTACGGTTCGCCGTAATTGAGAATCGGGAATCACTTCTAATACGGGCCTGCCTTCGAAATCATCGTTAATCCCGGTGATCCTTTTCGCTTCATCATTCATGACCGTAATGTTCATTTCACGGTCAATCGCAATAATCCCTTCTCCTATAGAATGAAAAACAGAATTTCTTTCCTCTAAAAGGCGGGCCATTTCCGCAGGCTCCATATTATGCATGGTCCGTTTTATATTGTCAGCCAGAAAGATAGACCCTGCAAGGCCGACAACCAGGCCTAACAGCAGGGAGATATAAAGGTGGGATCGTATATTACCCAGAAGCCTTGATATCGTAGGCGTCAGGATTCCAACGACGACCACACCGGATTGTCGGGTGCCTTCGTCAACCTTTATGGGAACAAACGCGCGTACCGATGGCCCCATAATTCCCAGGGCACGGGAAATATATTCGTGATCGGCCAGTGCTGGGCCCTCGTCACCGCCCTCAAACTGCTGTCCGATACGATCCCGCAGGGGATGAGAATAGCGGGTACGCTCCATATCCATGACGACAATGTATTCAACATTGGTGGCCAGACGGATCTTCTCAGCAATGGGCTGAATAATATTTTCGCCAGTTGGTTTGCCGACATGATTTTGTATTTCTTCTATCTGCGCTACTGTTCTGGCCACGGCCAAAGCCCGGGAACCTAATTCATTTTCCAGAGTTAAGGAAAAGTTTTCAATAAGAATGACACCGCTGGTAAAGATAACAGCAACAATTAACCCGAAGGATAATAGTGTAATTTTCCAGCGCAGTGGCAATTGCTTGTTCGGAAAAAGCTTTTTGGCCATTGATAATGCCTCCTGTTAACCTAAACATTCAATCTTTCGACAAATGATGTTAATTTCCTCTAATTTTAGTTTTTAGAACCATTATAACATCTGGAAACATTAAAAGTGATTCCCTGGGAATTGACCAGGGAATCACTTTTTTTATATCCTGATGGGTATAATCGCCCTTTGACGGCGATATTTATGGAATGAATGGAAAGATTGGTATGGGAAAAGGAGAACAAGCAGTGCGATTATTCTAAATATTATACTTATTATAATTATTTCATTCATTTAAACCTAAAAAAAAGGGATTTAACAGGGCCTGTAGAAATAAAACAGACGAGCGTTGCCTAACGCTTTGTTTTGTTTATTAATTAGATTGAAGCAATAGGAGGTGGATAGGGTGCGCTATAGCTACTACCCAGGATGCACCCTGAAGACAAAGGCCAAGGTCTATGAAGATACAACTTTGCAGACCGCTAAGGCACTGGGGTTGGAAATGGTTGAAGTGGAAGAATGGCAATGCTGTGGAGCGTTGTATCCGCTGAACACCGAAGAACACTTTTCCCTGTTAGCCCCGGTACGTGCCTTGTCTCAGGCGAAGGAATTAAACCACGAAAAAATGGTCACGCTTTGCGCCGGTTGCTTTAACGTCTTTAAAAGGACGAATAAAGCGATGCGTGAAGATGGTGAACTGCGCCGCAAGATTAATGACTATCTGGAAGAAGACTATCTGGGTGAAGTTGATGTTGTACATTACCTGGAAGTACTCAAAAAGGACATTGGTTTCACTGCGGTGGCAGAAAAAGTGAAGAAGAAGCTTGAAGGGCGTAAGATTGCGCCGTACTATGGTTGTCTTCTGCTTAAGCCAAGGAATGAGATGGACTTCGATGACGTGGAGAATCCAACAATATTCGAAGATTTTCTCAGTGCTTTAGGTGCTACTGCCGTGGAATATCCGTATAAGACAGAGTGTTGCGGTTCATATCTTTCCATGGCCAATGAAGAAGTGGCAGAGACTGCTGTAGGCCGGATTCTCAAATCGGCATACAAGAGTGGTGCGGAAGCGATCATGGTTGCCTGCCCGCTCTGCAAATACAACTTGGAAGAATACCAAAAACAACTTCAGGATGTAGCGGGTGAAAATGGGAAAATGTCTGTTCTTTACTTTACCGAGTTACTGGCTGAAGCTTTGGATGTGTAAAGGACATGAGTAAACACAGGGGAGGAAAATCAATGAAGATCACCACCGAAAAGATCAACAGCAACCTGGTCAGGGACGTGGAAGAAGTCAGCGGCCAGAAGGTATCGGCTTGTTTCCAGTGCGGAAAATGCACCGGTGGCTGTCCCGTGGTCTGGGCCATGGATATCTTCCCGCACCAAGTGCTTCGATATGCGCAAATGGGATTAATCGATGAGTTGTTACACAGTAAGACGCTGTGGATCTGTGCTTCCTGCCAGACCTGCGACTCGCGCTGTCCG
Source organism: Clostridiales bacterium (assembly GCA_018335855.1). Lineage (GTDB taxonomy): Bacteria > Bacillota > Dethiobacteria > Dethiobacterales > Dethiobacteraceae > UBA7523. The sequence continues at coordinate 101,442 of JAGXRM010000037.1, read as the reverse complement.
CGGGAAGTGGATATTCCAAAGGTTATTGAAGCTCTGCGCTTAATTATTATGCGGGAAAAAGGCGGCAACTACCTCCATCCCAATGACCTGCCTGCCAGGGTGCGGGAAAACGCGCCGCAACAGGGTTTGGTCAGTGCATTTCGTAAATACGCTAAGTAGGAAAAATACCAGTTGGGAGGGGATTAGCAGTGAAAAGGATTGGCGTTTTTATCTGCTGGTGCGGTTCAAACATTGCCGCTACTGTGGATATCGATAAGACAATTGCCGCGGCCAAACAGATGCCGGGCGTTGTTTTTGCCGACCACAATAAATACACCTGTTCAGAACTGGGACAGGACATGGTTAAAAATGCAATTAAAGAACATCAGCTTGACAGGGTAGTTATCGGTGCCTGTTCACCGCGGATGCATGAAAACACATTCCGCAAAACGGTGGAAGCTGCCGGCTTAAATCCGTATTATATGGAAATTGCCAATATTCGCGAGCAGTGCTCCTGGGTTCATAAGGATAAGGAAACAGCAACCGGCAAAGCAATTTCCCTGGTTCGCACGGCAGTGGCCAAAGCGGCACGGAACGAAGCGCTCTTTTCTACAGAGATGCCCATTGAGCGCCGCGCCTTAGTCATTGGCGGCGGGATTGCAGGCATACAGGCAGCCCTTGATATTGCCGAAACCGGCTTTGAGGTGGATTTGTTGGAAAAAGAGCCCAGCATCGGCGGTCGTATGGCTCAGCTGGATAAAACATTCCCCACACTTGACTGCTCGGCCTGTATTCTGACGCCGAAAATGGTGGATGTGGCTCAGCACGAAAAAATTAGATTAATTACCTACTCCGAAGTGGAAAAAGTGGAAGGTTACGTTGGCAACTTTACAGTGACCATCCGCAATAAAGCACGCAGCGTGGATATGGAAAAATGTACAGGCTGCGGAGACTGTATGAACAAGTGCCCGCAAAAAGTATCCAGCGAATTTGAAATGGGCCTGGCTGAGCGTCGCGCCATATATACACCGTTTCCACAGGCGGTGCCCAACAAACCGGCTATTGACCGTGCCACATGCCGTTGGTTTACCCAGGAAAAATGTCGTGTTTGTGAAAAAATCTGTCCTACCGGTGCCATTGACTATGATCAGGTAGATGAATTCATTACCCAACGATACGGTGCCATTGTGGTTGCCACCGGTTTTGATACGCACAAGTTGGATAAATACGGTGAGTACGCGTACGGCAAACATCCCGATGTCATAACCAGCCTGGAAATGGAACGACTCTTTAACGCATCAGGCCCCACAGGCGGCAAGCTTTTGCGTCCGTCCAACGGGAAGCCTCCGAAAAATGTGGCCTTTATTCAATGCGTAGGCTCCCGGGATAAAGCAAAGGGCAATCCATACTGCGCAAAGATTTGCTGTATGTATACCGCAAAGCATGCGATTTTGCTCAACGAGAAAGTACCCGGTTCGAAGTCGTTTGTCTTTTATATCGATGTCCGCACACCGGGTAAAGACTATGAAGAATTCTACAACCGCGCCTACGAACAACACAACGCCACCTATATTAAAGGAAATGTTTCCAAAGTGTTCCCTGATGGCGATCAGTTGGTGGTCCGCAGTGTGGACGCTCTCAGCGGCGCTTTAGTAGAATTGGTTGTGGACATGGTGGTCCTGGCCACATCCGTCGATGCCCGTTCTGATGCAAAGGATTTGGCGCAGAAACTGTCCATTACGACCAATGCTCATAAGTTCTTCAACGAAGCACACCCGAAGCTCCGTCCTGTAGAAACACAAACCGCCGGGATTTTCCTGGCAGGCGTTTGCCAGGGGCCCAAAGATATACCTGAAACGGTAGCGCAGGCTTCTGCTGCCGCAGTTAAAGTAGCCTCACTGTTGAGTAAGGAAAGCCTGAAGAGTAACCCGACCATCGCTGAAGTGGATCAGAAGCGTTGTTCCGGGGATATGTCCTGCATGGCCGTCTGTCCGTATGGTGCTATTTCGGAGAAAATCATCGAAGAGCGCCGTGGTCGTGAAACGGTTACGCGTAAAATTGCCGAGGTCAATACCGCCCTTTGTCAGGGATGCGGTGCCTGCACCGTAGCCTGTCGTCCCGGCGCCATCAACCTCAAGGGCTTCACCAACGAACAGATCTTAGCGGAGGTGGATGCAATATGTCTGTAAACCTTGAGAGTCATGAGCCTCTAATTGTGGCCTTCTGTTGCAACTGGTGCAGCTATGCCGGCGCCGACCTGGCCGGAACCAGCCGTATGAGCTATCCGACAAACGTCAGGATTGTCCGCGTACCCTGCTCCAGCCGCGTGAATCCCAGCTTTATTATCCGCGCCTTCCAGCGCGGTGCCGACGGAGTGCTGATTGCCGGTTGCCATCCTGGGGACTGCCATTACCACAGCGGTAACTACTACACCCGTCGCCGCTTTACAGTTCTCAAAAGAATGTTAGAGTATATGGGTATCGAGCCGGAGCGCTTCCAGGTTCGCTGGATTTCCGGTTCCGAAGGCGCTAAATTCGCCGGGGTGATGAATGAAATCACTCAGGAAATAAAAGCCCTGGGCCCGAACAGAAAGTTGAGGGATGTCCGATGAAAGAATGTAGCGAAAAAATGCGCAAAGTCGCATCGGATGCTCTGCAGAAACAGGAAGTGACCGCAGTCCTGGGTTGGCGCAAAAAAGATTTCTGGTGGCAGTCACCGGTGGCCTTTATTGAAAGTGTGGACGATGTTGACCAGTTGGTCTGGGATCCGTTTACCGTTTTCAATCCGGTCAAGTACCTCCTGGAAGATTACGACTGTCATGATAAAGTCGGTATCTTCGTAAAAGGGTGCGACTCCCGGGGCATTAACCGCCTTATCCAGGATAAGCGTCTGGATCGCGATCGTGTCGTCGTCTACGGCGTCCCCTGTGAAGGGAAAGCAGATGCCGACAAAATCAGAGCAAGCTTTGCCTCTAAAAAGATAAAAAAGGTAACCATTGATGGTGACAGTTTAATCATCGACGTTGACGGGAAAGAGGAAAGAGTAGCGGCCGAGGAGTACCTGCTAGATAAATGTTTAACCTGCCGTTACCCGAATCCGGTTGTCTCTGACAAGCTGATTTGGGAGGAAGTCCCGGTCAGAAAAGGTGTGAACGAGGCTCGTTTCGCTCGCATAGATAATATGGAGAAAAAGGAACTGGAAGAGCGTTTTTCATACTGGTCCCGTCAAATGGACCGCTGCATCCGTTGCTTTGCCTGCCGTAATACCTGTCCGGCCTGCAACTGCCGCGTCTGTATCTTTGACCAGGCGGAACCACGGTGGCTTGGAAAAGCCAATGACATGGGCGACACACTGAACTACCATATTATCCGTGCGTTCCACGTGGCCGGCCGTTGTTTTGAGTGCGGTGAATGCGAACGGATTTGCCCTGCCGGAATCCCGCTGCAGGAGTTAAACCGTAAGTTGATTAAAGACCTGGATGAATTCTTCGGTGAATATGAAGCAGGACTGGACCCGGAAGATAACCCGCCGCTAGGTACGTACCGCGGTGAAGATCCGGCCGGTTTTGACGAAAGTTAAGGGGGTGCAGCGATGAAAAAGATAGCCAAATCACAACTGTCGAAGATGTTGAGCATGCTGTCTGCCGAGGCAAAGCTGTACGTCCCTGTCGCTTCAGACGGAGTTGTCAACTTTGCGCCGTGGCAGGAGGACGTTGAGGTGGATCTCACAACCATTAATGTGTTTGTGCCGCCGAAAAAGTTTTTCTTCCCGCAAACAGAAGCAGTTTTACGCTATGATATTAGCGATGAGCTGGAAATAGAAGACTTCGCTTGCAAGGCGGGGGATAAGACTATACTCTTTGGGGTTCGTCCCTGTGATGTTTCCAGTTTTGCCATGATGGATAAAGTCTATTTGGGCGACCCGGTGGATATTGCGTACCGCCAACGCCGCGAAAATACCACGGTCATTGCTATGGGGTGCAAGAGCCCTGATGAAACCTGTTTCTGTACTTCTTTTGATCTTGAACCCGGCAAAGCTCCCGGCGCTGATGTGTTGGCCACGGATACCGGTGAAGAAATCGTCCTTTCCGCCCAGACAACAAAAGGCGAGGAATTGTTAACTCAGTTGAACGGCCTGATTCAGGAAGCTACGTCCGGTGATGAAAACAAAGTGAAAGACGCCCAGGAGCAAGCAAAAGAAGGATATACCACCTCTGTCAATGTGCAAGGGGTTATGGAGAAGCTTGACGGTATGTTTGAAGACTTCTACTGGGACCGTTTGCACAAGCGCTGTATCGCTTGCGGCACTTGCACATTTGTTTGTCCGACGTGCCATTGTTTTGATATGCAGGAATACTCAACAGGTAGCCGCGGTGAGCGGATTCGTTGCTGGGATTCTTGCATGTACTCAGACTTTACGCTCATGGGTCACGGGCATAACCCTCGCCCCACACAGAAAGAAAGAGTGCGGCAACGCTTTATGCATAAGCTGAACTATTTCCCGCACCAGCATGGCGACTACGCCTGTGTTGGTTGCGGACGTTGTGTGCGCAAGTGCCCTGTAAACCTTGATATCCTTGAAGTGATTCAAGAAATAGGAGGTGCGGCTGGTGGCATGTAACAATAATCCGTTATTGCCCCGGATTGGCATTGTTGAGGAAGTCTTTCGTGAAACACCGGATGTAAAGACATTCCGTGTCGTTTCGGCTGACGGTAACGACTTCTTCGATTATGAACCTGGCCAATGCGCGATGGTTTCCCTCTTTCCTGTAGGTGAGGCGCTCTTTTCTATCACCTCTTCGCCGACCAGGAAGGGTTTTCTGGAGTTTAGCATCAAAGAAGTGGGTTCCGTTACCCGCGCCATGCACGAAATTGTACCGGGAACAAAGATTGGTATTCGCGGTCCCTACGGCAAGGGTTTCCCCTTTGACTTTATGAAAGGGAAAGACCTGCTGTTTATCGCCGGCGGCATTGCGTTGGCACCGCTACGTTCTTTAATCAATTATTGTATGGACAATCGGGATGATTACGGCAAAATTGATATCATCTACGGTTCCCGTTCATCCGCCGACCTTATCCAGAAAGTTGAGATCTTTGAAAACTGGCCGAAAGTGAAAAACACGGAGGTCCATCTTACCGTGGATGTGAAGAGTGATGACTGGGATGGAAATGTAGGCTTTGTTCCTGCATTTCTTGAGCAGTTGAACCCGAATCCTGAGGGTAAGGTTACGATAACTTGCGGACCGCCGATTATGATTAAATTTGTGCTGCAGAGCCTGGAAAAAATGAACTATACACCGGAAAACATCATTACCACTTTGGAAATGAAAATGAAATGCGGTGTAGGAAAATGTGGTCGTTGCAATATTGGCGACAAATATGTCTGCAAAGAAGGGCCGGTTTTTTCACTGGCTCAGTTGCAGCAAATGCCACCGGAATTCTAGAAAAATTTTCAAGCCCCGGAGATTTTACTCTCCAGGGCTTGTTTTTTTGAGTTAGCCTTGTTCCTGTTGCCGTTTCAAATGAGTGACGACGACGGCGGCGTGTTTTCACGAACATGATCTGCTAAATAATTCACGAAGATTTGAATATTTAGAAATTGCGGCTTGTTTAATGCGATAAAAAAATCACGGGAAGTTTATATACTTCACCGTGATTTTTATTACTACTATTTAATCGTTGTGTGGGTCGCCATGGCAGGATGTGCACGTTTCTTTGCCGTGAGCCCATTCCATTTTGCTGTGACAGGCCATACATTCGCCCACAACTGCGGATGGCTTGAATACGCCGGTCGCTAACTTCTTGTCGGCAAAGTCGTTTAGCATGGCCACAGTAAATTTCGCCACATCTGCAGTCAGACCGCCACAACGTTCACTCCGTTGCGGATCATCGCGGGGAATATCCAATAACTGCATAAATTTAGTTACGGAGACGTGGCAGAGACTGGAGTCGGCCACGGTGGTGGGCAGATTAAGCCCTTTTGGCTGGTAGATGGGGAACGGGGTGTCTTTGTACCAAGCCATCAGTTCGTTAACCATATCTTTTTGCTCGTCACCTTCAGCAACCAGTGTAATCGCGTAGATTGCCGGAACTAACGCACCGCAAATGGACCCCCATCCGTGGATACCGGATTTAAATGCAGAAAAGCCTTCTGACGGGATCTGGTTGAACGGATAACCCACTTCTTCTGCCAAATAGCCGAGGACCCCCTCAGCAGCACCGTAGCCTCAGCCGTCCTCCTTATAAGCGGCATAAGCTTTTTGCTCAGCTGCAGCGGGATCCAGTTTCACGTAACTTAAAGGCCATACCGGGACAGGTACTTCAGCGGGTTCTGCTACTGTTGCCGGTACCGGAGCAGCCTGATTGGAGCATCCTGATAAAAAACCCATGGAGCTCGCCAGGGTGATTCCGGCCAGGGAGACACCTGCATTACGCAGGAGTTTCCTTCTTGATAAAATCTTTTCTTCGCATGTAGCCATTACAAATAACCTCCTTTTGATTGCTTACATTGTTAGTTAGACAATTTCTTCTTCCTGAGCATCAGAAACACTCTGAGAAATCTCCTTTGTGGCATCTTTGAATTCACGAAGCCCGCGGCCAAAAGCCTTACCGATATCCGGCAGCTTTGACGGACCAAATACGAGCAGTGCTACAGCAAAAGCCACGAGCAGTTCGGGCAGGCCAATTTTAGAGATCATCTTTTCACCTCCTGCTAAGTAGGATACAAGTTGTGATTATTTTCTTAAATCTATATATACCACTGCTTTGTAAGAAATCCTACCTGTAAAATAGGCTGCAAAAAAGGAGCCTATTTTGGCTCCTGCTAAAGTTTCTATATACTATAAGGGCTAACGCACATAATTCTAATAATTGGCTATATAAAAATGCCATGGGTATTCGTGAAAACTATAACATATTCCTCAGCTAATTACGTAGCGTACGAGAACCTTCCCGCCGAAAATAGCTCCTATGAATATGAAAAGGCCAAATACCCAGCCATGCACTGACAATGACCCGATACCGTTAAGCAGGGCGCCGATGTTACAGCCAAAGGCCAGTCTTGAACTGTAGCCCATCATAAAGCCGCCTGCCAGACCAGCGCAGATATACTTTGCAGTCCTCGGACGGCGTATCTTAAATTCGCGGTTAATCAGGCTGGAGAATAAAGAGCCGCCCACCATTCCCAAAGATAAGAAAATAAGAGGGTATCTCAGAAAGCTGGCCGCCACGTTTTCCCCGGAGAGATTGTTGAAGTACCACCAGTTCATAGCAGGTATCCCCATTTTATTTGCTGCCCACCCTGAAATATGCGTGATGCCGCCGGTGATTCCCCATTGCTTACCCCATAACCAGTACATAAGAATATTAAGAACAGCCAGTGCAACAGCCCCTGTTCCATAACTCCAGATGGGAACGCCTTGTTGCTTTCTGAACAGTGCCAGTGGGTCACTGACACCGTCTATTTTTGCGGTTAATTTGAACAGAACAGCAAGCAAGGAAAGCTGAATAATCAGAGCACCAGGCCAGCTGAATAAATCGGGCAAAAAATATGTCCACGAAGGTGTAATCATCACAGAGACCCACCAATCCAGATGCCAGGCTCCAAGTAATGATCCAAACAAAAGACCGGCAAAGGTGCTAAGCTGCATCAGATATCCTTCTCCCATGCGTACCAGGCATCCCGAAACACAATTACCCGCAATGACCATGCCAAAACCAAAGAAGATGCCGGCTAAAGCGGTATGTATCCCGACAGGATAAATTTTTCCCGTTACAGCCAACCCAGCCTGGCCGGGTAAGAAATTAATGATAGCGAAACCGACCGTGGTAAGAGCAAGCAACAAAAGTAGCGCCCTTGTCATGGACGCAGTGCGGATCACAAATATATCCCGGAAACAGGAGGCAAAGCAAAAGCGTGAGCGCTGAATCACATACCCGAAAGCCAAACCAAAAATATAAGGCAGGAAAGCATAGTTATGCAAAGTGTAAAGCTCATAACCGATAAGAGTAATTACAAAAAGAGTAGCACTGGCAGAAAAGCTTGTTTTATCCCGGTTTCTAATTATCACAACTTCTGCCATTAATATCGCTCCTTTTTATTAAGGTAGCAGGAAATATTCGTATCTGTGTCAAATAAATATATAATATACGTGAATATTATAACTACTATAGCAGGGAGAGAAATTCTATGGAAATTAATAGCTTATACGCCTATTGTGTCGTAGTGGAATCAGGAAGCATCTCTAAAGCAGCAAAAAAACTTTTTGTCTCCCAGCCGTCACTAAGCGTAAAAATCCAGGAACTTGAACGATATTATCATGAAAAGCTGCTCGAAAGGACAAATAAGGGAATTAAGCCGACAGCTGCAGGGATGATTGTGTACCAACATGCACAGAAGATTCTCTCTCTGGGAGAAAACATTGAACGTGAATTGGACCGGTCTCGAGGTCAGGAGTATGAACTGGCGGTGGGAGCGTCCAGCACCATCGGCAATTATGCTCTTCCCTGCACTGTTTATAACTTTAAAGAACGGTATCCTCATATTAATATACAAATGGATATTACAAATTCAAAAAATGTCATCGAGAAACTAATTAACCGCCGTGTTGACCTGGGGCTGGTGGAAGGGCCACTTTGCAATGAGACGAGAGAAGCTTTAAACACAGAAAAAATTAAGACGAAGCGGGTGACGTTAAAAGAGTTAGTTCTGATTGTCCCCAATAATGAAAAATGGCAGAACATTAATGGCATGTTGCCTGACAATCAATTCCGTACAATGCCTCTGATTATCCGTGAAAAAGGCTCAGGTATACGAACAACGTTAGAAATGGCGTTAGCTATAAGAGGGATTACTTTGGACGACTTAAATGTTGTGTTAGAGTTGAATACAATTAATGCTATTGTCTCTGCCGTTGCTGCCGGAAAAGGGGTTTCAATACTTCCAAGAATGGCTGTTCGTAAGGAACTTTATTATAAAATGGTAAAAGAAGTAAAAGTGGAAAACTTTGTCTTCAAGCATGAATTTACAACTCTGTTTCATGCAGAAAATGTAGAAAAACCAAATCATGCTGCTTTCCTAAACTTTCTATATTCAAAAGACAGGGGATTCTGTTAAGCAGTCTTTTCAATAATAATCTCCCAAATCCCGTCATCTAACCGTTTTACTTCACAGGGATAACGGTACTTGCTATAAAAATGATTCGTAACGCTACTTGTTGAACAGTTGTGATCCGTTGTTAAGATTACCCTGTCATGGGCGTTTAATTTGAGCATTTTTAACTCTGCTTTGATAATGGGGACGGGACACATTTCCCCCAAAGCGTCAATGTAATAGTCCATTACTGTGCCTCCCTTAATCTAGGGTTCAATAATTCTTCCTACTTTATCGTATAGAAGTTTATAGAAAAAAACAATTCTTTTTTTATTTTGGCGTGGCCATACGTTACCTGTATAGTTATAGTAATTGGCTATGACCGTTAGATCCCGCCAGATGAGAGAAACAGCGGCCATGATTGGTTTTTACACATATTCACTGGAAATATGTTGACGAACTGAGGCATAGAGATGTCCAACGAGGAAGAAGGAACGTGGCCGAAAGTGTTGTATTATGTGAATATCATAACATATAATTAGAATGTTGTGTAGCCATTACGCATACAAGGAGGCACAAAAGAATTTTATGGCTAAAAAATGGGACGGGTTAACACTGTTTGATCATTTAGAGGAGTTAAGAAAACGTTTGTTCATTAGTATAATCACTCTGTTTATTGCCACCATTATTGGGTTTACTGCCGTAGACAGCTTACGGGGTATACTGACTCGTCCGGCCGGACATCTTGATCTAATTTTCGTTTCACCTCCGGAAGCGTTAATGGCTAATTTCCGTCTGGCACTGATTGCGGGTATCCTTATATCCATGCCTGTTCTGACATATCAGTTCCTGGCATTCATTTTTCCTGCTCTGTATAAAAATGAAAAGAAAATTATACTTCCGGTTATGGCAGCCATGCTTCTTTTCTTCACTGCTGGCATTTCGTTTGCTTATTTCACTGTTTTCCCCTATACGATAATATTTTTTATGCAATTTGCTTCTGAGGGCCTCACAGCCATGTTCACCATTTCTAATTACTTAACATTTGCAACAAATTTTTTATTTGCGTTTGGTGTGGTTTTCCAGTTGCCGATTTTATTTTGGTTTCTAGGATGGCTACATATTGTAGACGCGGCTTTTTTGCGAAGCCAAAGGAAGTATGCGTTGTTATTTATCGTAGTGATTGCCGCTATCCTTACACCCCCTGATGTCGTGTCTCAGATTATGATGGCTCTTCCTCTTTTAGTTCTTTATGAAATTGGTATCATCTTAGTTGTCATTAGTCAGCGGTTAAACAAAAAGAAAGTAATTAAAGACGAAATATAGAAGTACGATAAGTGTTATTTGAGTAATAAAAAAAGCGCCTGCATATTCATTTGCAGGCGCTTACAAATTAGGCTCCGTTAAATTGCTTTCCTTATCTAATCTGAGTTTTTACTGTTTAAATATTCCTGGATGGGTATATGGTTAATGCCATGACCCATTTTTAGTTTTTGCATGACATCAAGGACGGCTTTGGTAGTATCCAGGGATGTCAGGCAGGGGATATTTAGTTCGACGGCGGCCCGACGAATCCGGAACCCATCACGCAGTGGGGCTTTTCCTTTTGTTAATGTGTTAATTACCACATCAATTTTGTTGCCGCGAATATAATCCACCACATGGGGGGAGCCTTCGGTAATTTTGTTAACCCGGTTAACATCGCAGCCAGCTTTGGCCAGAGCTGCGGCGGTGCCGTCGGTAGCGTGAAGTGTAAAGCCAAGGTCGGCGAACTGTTTGAGTACCGGGATGGCATCTTTTTTGTCCTTATCGGCGATGGTTGCCAGTATATTACCTGTCTGAGGAATGTAGAGATTGGCGGCCAACAGAGCTTTGTACAGGGCCCGTGGCAGATCCAGGTCTATGCCCATCACTTCCCCGGTGGATTTCATTTCCGGCCCAAGAGATGTCTCCAGGCCGGTCAGCTTGGCGAAAGAGAACACAGGTGCTTTCACTGCAATGAAAGGCTGATCGGGATGCAGTCCGCTTTTGTAGCCCAAATCGGCCAGTTTGCGGCCGAGGGCGGTGCGGGTGGCTAACTGTACCATGGGGATGTCGGTAACCTTGGAGAGGAACGGTACAGTACGGGAAGAACGGGGATTCACTTCCAGTACATAGAGCTGATTTTCGAAGATAACATACTGGATATTGATAATCCCTTTTACCTGAAGCGCCCTGGCCAGACGGGTGGTGTAATCAACAATCAGCTTTTTGTGGGCGGGGCTGACCGATTGCGACGGGTAGACGGCAATGCTGTCGCCGGAGTGAACACCGGCACGCTCAATGTGCTCCATAATCCCGGGGATTAATACATCATGACCATCGGAAATAGCATCAACTTCAATTTCGGTGCCAAGCAGGTATTTATCCACCAGTACCGGGTGCCCCGGTGAGACTTTAACGGCAGTGCGCATGTATTCTTCCAGTTCACTGTCGTTATAGACAATTTCCATGGCTCTGCCGCCCAAGACGTAGGAGGGACGGACAACGACGGGGTAGCCGATGGTTTGGGCCGCAGGAACCGCCTGCTCCGCTGATGTTACTGTTTTACCTGCGGGACGGGGGATATTTAACTCTTCCAATAACATTTCAAACTTGTCCCTGTCTTCAGCGCGGTCGATATTCTCTACTGCCGTACCGATAATAGTGATTCCTGCTGCTGCCAGCGGTTCGGCCAGATTGATGGCGGTCTGGCCGCCAAACTGGACAATAACTCCTTCTGGATTTTCTTTATCCAGGACATTTAAGACATCTTCAGGCTGGAGCGGTTCAAAATAAAGCCGGTCTGCCGTATCAAAGTCGGTGGAGACGGTTTCCGGGTTGTTATTAATAATTACCGTCTCATAGCCTTCTTGTTGCAGAGCCCAGACGGAGTGAACAGAGCAGTAATCAAACTCGATTCCCTGGCCGATGCGGATAGGTCCGGAACCCAGCACCACAATCTTACGGTTTTTTGTGGGGATTGCTTCATCCTCTTCATCGTAGGTGGAGTAAAAATATGGTGTTACAGCTTCAAATTCTGCTGCACAGGTATCCACCATTTTGTAGGCGGGCAGGATACCGGACGCTTTGCGGGTTGAGCGGACTTCCGCTTCCGGGACGTTTAGCAGCTCAGCGATTGTTTCATCGGCAAACCCCATCTGCTTGGACTCCAACCAAAGTTCAGCAGGGAGGCTGCCCGGACCGCTTACAGCGTAAGCGGCGACCTTCGTTTCCATGTCAATAATATTTTTAATTTTTTGGCTGAAAAACGGATCAATTCTGGAGATGCGGTAAATTTCGTCCAGTGTAATGCCGCGGCGTATCGCCTCGGCCAGAACAAAGAGACGCTGGTCATTAGGCCGGGTAATCATTTCTTTTAGGTCTTCCATGTCCAGTTCTTCCAGACCGTCCAGCTTCAGGCTATGCACATCAATTTCCAGAGACCGGACGGCTTTAAGAATTGCCGCTTCCAGTGTCCGGTCAATGGCCATGACTTCACCGGTAGCTTTCATCTGTGTACCTAATGTGCGCTGGGCCAGTGCAAATTTGTCAAAAGGCCAGCGTGGTACTTTAATGACAACATAGTCGATTGTCGGTTCGAAGCAGGCCGTGGTTTTTTTGGTGACAGCGTTTTGGATTTCATCCAGGGTAAGGCCGATGGCGATTTTTGTGGCTACTTTGGCGATCGGGTAGCCGGTGGCTTTGGATGCCAACGCTGAAGAGCGGGAAACACGGGGATTTACTTCAATAACGATATAGTTGAAACTATCAGTATCCAGTGCAAACTGAATATTGCAGCCACCTTCGATGCCCAGTGCACGAATGATTTTCAGTGAGGCGGTACGCAACATCTGGTATTCATGGTCGGTGAGTGTTTGTGCCGGAGCTACCACAATGCTGTCCCCGGTGTGAACGCCTACAGGGTCGATATTCTCCATACTGCAAATGGTGATGCAGTTGTCATTGCTGTCCCGCATTACTTCAAACTCAATCTCTTTCCAGCCAGCTACACTCTGCTCAACAAGAATCTGTGAGATGGGGCTGGCTTTGATCCCCTGTTGTGCTGTAATGCGTAATTCTTTTTCGCTGTGGGCAAACCCGCCGCCGGTACCGCCCATGGTATAGGCGGGACGAACAACCAGAGGGTAATCGGTTTCATTGGCAAAGGCGACCGCGTCTTCCACGGTGGAAACAATGATGGAGGAGGGAATGGGCTCGTTTAATGCATTCATCATATCTTTAAAATGTTGGCGGTCTTCGGCCTTGCGTATGGCGTCTAGAGGGGTACCCAGTAAGCGGACGTTGTAGCGTTCCAGAACACCTTGCTCAGCCAGGTCTTTGCCCGAATTTAAGCCAATCTGGCCGCCTAGAGTGGGTAACAATCCGTCGGGCCGTTCTTTGGCGATAATTTCAGTAAGTGTGGATAATTGGAGCGGTTCAATATAGACCCGGTCAGCAATGTTGGTGTCGGTCATGATGGTGGCGGGGTTACTGTTAACCAGGACTACTTCCATACCTTCCTCTTTCAGCGCCCGACAGGCCTGGGTGCCTGCATAGTCAAATTCTGCAGCCTGTCCGATGATAATCGGCCCAGAGCCGATAACCATCACTTTTTTAATATCTTTATATTTGGGCATTGTATAGCCTCCTCTTCATTTAGTTGGCTTCCATCATGGAGAGGAAGCGTTCGAAGATGTGGGCGGAATCACTGGGACCGGGAAATGCTTCCGGATGGTACTGTACACAGAAGATGGGGTATTTATTGTGTACCATGCCCTCTACAGTTCCATCGTTTAAGTTACGGTGGGTGACTGTTACATCCAAATCTTTTAGCTTTTCTTCGTTGATGGCATAGCCGTGGTTCTGTGAGGTAATTTGCACCTTAGTGCTCTGCAGATCTTTAACCGGATGGTTCGCGCCGCGGTGGCCGAATTTCAATTTGTATGTGTCTCCACCCAGTGCCAGTGCCAGAACCTGATGTCCCAGGCAGATCCCAAACATAGGCAGTTTTCCTACCAGCTTTTTAACTTCACTGATGGTATGCACAGCATCCTTAGGGTCTCCGGGTCCGTTGGAAAGCATCAGACCGTCAGGATTCAGTGCCAGGATGTCTGTTGCCGATGTGTGTGAAGGAACAACAACCACTTCGCAGCCAGCTTTATTCAAATTCCGGGCAATGGCACGCTTCATTCCCAAATCCACAACAACAATGCGTTTGCCAGGACCGGCAAGGGTATAGGGCTCCGGAGTCGTAACTTCATCAAGCAGGTTTTGCCCTGACAGAGTTGGTACATCCAGGACTCTCTGTAGAAGTTCAGCGTCACTGAAATCTTGAGTCGTAATGATGCCACGAAGGGTGCCAAATTGACGGATGATTCTCGTCAGCGCCCTGGTGTCGATACCGGTCAGACCCACAATTCCATTTCTTTCTAAATAGGCGGAGAGAGTTTCCGTCGTGCGCCAATTGTTAGGGTCGGTACAAGCTTCCCTGACAATGAAGCCGCGAACGAAAGGCCGGCGGGATTCAAAGTCATCGGGGTTAATTCCGTAATTTCCAATAAGCGGATAGGTCATTGTTACAATTTGTCCGCAGTAGGACGGGTCTGTCAGGACCTCCTGATAGCCAGTCATGGCTGTATTAAACACGACCTCACCGTTACTGGCGCCCTCTGCGCCGAACCCTTTTCCGTAAAATATTTTACCGTTTTCCAGCACCAATCTTGCAAGCATGCTTTTCCCTCCTGAATTGTATTAACAATAGCTACAAAAAAAAGCTAACCATACGGTCGTTTTACAACGCCGTGGTTAGCAGTTTCAACTCTCTGATTAGAACGCACATGTGTAAAGCCTCCTTTTTAGCCTCTCTGGACTAAGTTAAAGGTGCCGGGACATTTTTTTAATCTTATCAAAATATACCCCGTCAGTCAAGGCAAATATTCAGGAATGCAACTTCGGG
Organism: Clostridiales bacterium; assembly: GCA_018335855.1. Taxonomy (GTDB): domain Bacteria; phylum Bacillota; class Dethiobacteria; order Dethiobacterales; family Dethiobacteraceae; genus UBA7523. The sequence goes on along the minus strand of JAGXRM010000037.1, from coordinate 86,396 downwards.
GACGGTTCGAGCTGCAAAACTATGCTAGTGGCTAAGTGCATTCTGCAACTTGAGGACGTCCCCGGGTTGCACGTTACAAGGCTATTGACAAAAAAACGGGATAGCCTGTATAATTATTTTGAGAATGCATTTCATAGCGTGAAAGTCCCTGGCGCTGTCGACAGGGGATGACGTCAGCAAAGAAGCAGGCGCTTTCGCCTGCTTTTCATCTTTCTATCTATTTGAGCAAAGGAGGTTTTTCATGAAAAGCCCACATGATCGGCATTCTGTGCAAGCAGTGGAAAGAGCCTTAAAAATCCTGATTATTCTTGCGGAAGCAGGGACACCACTCACGTTAAGTCAGATAAGGGACCGTACGAAATTAAACATTTCCACAGCTCACCGGTTGCTTCATACCTTAATGAATGACGGATTTATTAATCAGGATAAAGATACCGGGAAATATCTTCTGGGTTTACGTACTTTTGAAGTGGGACATGCTGCCCTTTATTCCATGGACATCCGTACAATCGCGCGGCCTTTCTTGCAAGAGTTGGTTGACCGCTGTAACGAAACGACCAACCTTGCTATTCTTGATCAGGATGAAGTCGTGTATATCGACCAGATTGAATCATTAAATATGATTAAGATTTTTGCCCGGGTCGGTAGCCGCGGACCTGCTCACTGCACCGGGGCAGGCAAAGCGTTAATCGCCAATTTATCTGACCGTGACTTTGAGCGTTTTTTGCAGCATAAAGTACCTTTACAGGCTTTCACGAAATATACGATTAACGACCCAGTTAAGCTGAAAGAGGAAGCTGCGACCGTTAGAAAAAACGGTTATTCCCTGGACAATGAAGAATTAGAAGAAGGGGTGCGCTGTGTGGCTGTTCCCATATGGGATTTTGAAAACAAAGCCATTGCCGCCATTAGCGTTTCCGGCCCGGACACCCGCCTGACTGACGCGTTTATTCAGGAAAGGTTAATCCCCGAAGTAATGGCTGCCGCAGATAAAATTTCCGAACGCCTGGGCCATCGTAAACGGTAAAACAAAAAACGTTAATGGGGCTGACCTATGGCAATATGTCAACCCCATTATTTAGTTAAAAAGATAAAGCCTCTCAGTAGAGAGGCTTTAATTATCTAAATTTTACATGCACACTGTCAGTTACGAGAGATTGAAAAACCCAAGGGTGTTAATGCGTTCAAACTCTTTGTCAAAAACATCGGTTAGTTCAAGATTAAGTAAATTGCACAAAGCTGTTAAGTAAAACAGATGATTGCCCAGTTCTTCTTCAATCGCTTCCAGGCAATGCTCGCAGAGCTCTCCGTTTAAATGGGAGTTCATATACTGCTGACAGTCTTTTAAATTAACTTCGGGCGGACATGTTTGTTTTGACGCACTGACGGAGAGACAGCCGCAATTGGTTACAGTTTTTGCAATAGACCTGTTAACACGTGCGGATGATTCCTGAAACTTCGTTAGGCTGTCAAGAATGCTGCGGTGACGAATCAACAATTCAGAAACTTTGTCCTGAAATTGCCCTACCACTTCGTTTTTCATTTTAGATCTCCCTCCAGTGCTGTTGGGCCAGTTTCACTTTATTATACTTTTTATGTCAAAACGTTGTCAACGTGTGTACGCCGAAATTGAGTAGGTTTGTCCCAATTTAAAAAATGTTTCTGTTAAGGTTGACAAGGTTTTATAATTATGGTAAAATACATTCTTTGTTTGACATGCTATGGCATTTGTGATAAAATGAAACAAGTATGTTACACCTGGGAGGCTTGCCGATGTTTAATATAGGAGATAAGGTAGTGTACCCCATGCACGGCGCCGGTGTCATTGAAGCTATTGAAGAAAAAGAAATCCTGGGTGCGCGCAAAAAGTATTATATCATGAATATACCCATTGGTGAAATGAAAGTAATGATTCCTATGGATAATGTGGGTAACATTGGGTTGCGTGAGGTTATTGATGATAATGGAGTCGAGCAGGTTTTCTCGATTTTGCGTGAGAACCACAGCAAAATGTCGACAAACTGGAACCGACGTTACCGAATGAACATGGAGAAAATAAAAAGCGGCGACATCTATAAGGTTGCTGAGGTTGTTCGCAACCTGATGGTTCGCGAAAAGGAAAAGGGCCTATCTACCGGTGAGCGTAAGATGCTGGAGAGCGCGCGACAAATCCTGATTTCCGAACTGGTGCTGGCGAAGAATTCCAGCGCCACTGATGTAGATGAAATTATCAACCAATTTTTTGTAGAAGGGCATCATGAATAATGATGTCCTTCTTATCGTGCAGGAAACCACTCCCGCGTGCTGCTTTTACGCATCAGGAATTTTTTCTGTTTCGGTGTATCAAGTAGCTTGAATTTGGTAAAAAATATACGCTATAATAGGTTAAAGGAGGTGATACGGTATGTTGCAGAGAATATTTCGGATTTTATCACTTGTTGTGGGTTTTGCAATCGGTTATCAACTGGTTAACACAAGTTTTGCCGCCATCGCGGCATTTGCCAATGTTGAAGCCACGGGGTCAACGAGTATCGGTGCTTCGGTTCTTGGCGGAACAGTTTTTGGACTTATATCTTATATGATTACTCCTTGGTTGATTCGTTTGGCAACCGTAGTAAACGGCTGGATGGAATCTGCTCTGAAAGCAATTCCAACACTTGATATAGCAGTGAGTGTTATCGGCTTGGTACTTGGGTTGCTGATTGGTGCGTTGCTAAGCCTAGCATTGCGCCATATTCCGCTTTTCGGGACTTACCTTTCCATGATTGTCACACTGCTGGCCGGCTATTTGGGAATGAGCTTGATGCTTAGCCGTAAGGAAGAGATGACTTTTCTTTCAGGGCTGTTTACCCGTCAGATTAAGGCTGGAGAACGGGGTAACTTTCGCAGTGCCAAGATTCTTGATACCAGCGTAATTATCGACGGACGTATTGTGGATATTACTGCTACCGGCTTTATTGAAGGAGTAATTGTAGTACCTGGTTTTGTCCTCGAGGAGCTACGACACATCGCTGATTCATCCGATGCGTTAAAAAGAAACCGCGGACGCCGCGGGCTCGACATCCTCAATAAAATGCAGAAAGAATCTAACATCACCATACAGGTTAATGAGCAGGATTTTGAGGATATTCCGGAAGTGGACAGCAAGCTGGTTAAACTGGCGAAAGTTATGAAGGGTAAAATTGTAACTAATGATTATAACCTTAATAAAGTCTGTGAACTGCAAGGCGTCCCGGTATTAAACATTAATGAATTGGCCAACGCGGTAAAGCCAGTAGTACTCCCCGGAGAGGAAATGGTGGCACAAATCATTAAAGACGGGAAAGAGGCAGGTCAGGGCGTTGCGTACCTTGATGACGGAACGATGATTGTCGTTGAGGGAGGACGCCGCTTTATCGGTGATACCATTGAAGTTATTGTAACCAGTGTACTGCAGACAGCCGCAGGCCGGATGATTTTTGCCAAACCAAAAGTTATCGAGAAAGTTTCAGGAATGCGTTAATGAAAGCTACAGTAATCGTGGTCGCGGCAGGACGCGGGCAGCGTATGAAAGAAAATGTAAATAAGCAGTATCTTCCCCTGGCCGGGAAGCCGGTGCTGTATTATTCCCTGGCCGCCTGCCTGGCTTCAGGATGTTTCGAGCAAATAGTTGCAGTCGTTACTCCCGGCGAAGAAGAGCTCTTTCGCCGGGATGTTCTTTTGCCTTATTTTCCCGATACGAATATTTTTATAGTCAACGGTGGGAAAGAGAGGCAGGACTCGGTCTGGGAGGGGTTACTGACAGTGACTGCAAGCAGTGATTTCGTCTGCATCCATGACGGTGCACGGCCCCTTGCTACTCCTGAATTATTTAACCGCTCCCTGGAAACCGCAGCCCGGTTAGGAGCGGCAGTGGCCGCCGTTCCTGTCAAAGATACAATTAAGCGGGTTGACGAATCCTGCAAAGTTTTAGAAACACCTTCGAGGCAAAGCCTGTGGGCGGTACAGACCCCGCAGACCTTCCGGCGTGATTGGCTGGAAGACACCTACAAACGCGCCCGGAATGACAGCTTTTATGCCACCGATGATGCCGCGCTGCTGGAACATTACGGCTATCCGGTACATATTTTTCAATCGGAATACAGTAACCTTAAAGTCACCACACCGGATGATCTTGTTTTCGCCGAATCTCTACTGGGGAGGTAAGTCCATGCGCATAGGGACCGGATTTGATGTTCACAGACTTGTTGAGGACAGGAAATTCATCTTAGGCGGGGTGACCATCCCTTACAGCCTGGGTTTACTGGGGCACTCCGATGCTGATGTTCTGCTTCACGCCATCATGGACGCCATGCTTGGCGCACTGGCTCTTGGCGATATCGGCAAACACTTTCCTGACACCGACCCGTGTTACAAAGGCGCGTCAAGCTTACATCTGCTCGGAGAGGTAAACTCGCTTTGCAACCGGGAAGGCTACTCAGTCGGTAATGCGGATACCGTCATCATCGCTGAAAAACCAAAATTAGCTCCGTATATTGAGGAGATGCGAGTAAATATCGCCCGCACCCTTAGTATCACAGCAGACAGGGTAAGCGTTAAAGCCACCACAACCGAAGGCCTGGGCTTCTGCGGCCGCGGGGAAGGCATCGCCGCCCAAGCCACCGTCATCCTCACCCGGGGTCAGGTTTAACAATTGACCTAATCCTTTCACATTATAAAAACTTTCTTGATTTTTGCCTCCTTTTTAGTTGGGGTTAGGCTACCTAGGTATAAAAAAAGCCCTCAGTGTTTGAGAGGACTGGCTTAAGGGGTAGTGTCTCTTATCCTTCAGCTTTGCTTTAATGCTTTAACGTACTGAGGGACAGAGCCCATTTAGGAGATTCTGGAAGAATCTCCGGGTAGAACGGAAGCAACCGACTCCGATGCACTACTCCCAATTTCGCTATGATTTTGGAGTTGAATTGATAGTATTTTATAACGGAAAATACCCCCGGGCGCATTTACCATAATTACATCATTAACTTTTTTTAACAGCAATGACTTACCAACCGGTGATAAACATGATATATCCCCCTCCCTTAGACGCTCATGAAGGGGGTTTGTTATACGATACTTGAAGACTTCATGGAGTGATAAGTCTTGTAGCTCTACTTCACACTCAATGGTGACAAAAGGGACTTCATTGTCAGAAGTCTGTGACTTATTCGCATTTATAAGAAGTTGATCAATACGTTTAATATACTCTTCAATAGCATCCTTAAATTCATAACGTTCTTTTGACGGTGTAGAAAAGTATTGATCAAGAAGCTTCTTTTTACCTTCTTCAATTTCTACCAAGTGTTTAACTAGTTTTTCAAACGTAGATTCTGACAATGTAACCCTATCCATTTTTATTCCTCCATAAATCCATTTAATGGTAGCGCTATATAAAGCACAAGGCGCTTCACCATAATAGTGAAACACCCAACAAACTAACCATACCATCGATTACAATCATTGTCAATAGTGTATGATGATTCCATTTTATGCAAAGGGTTAAATTTTTTACCAATGTGTCTTTAATTTGATTTACAACTATTGGTCACACTTGAGGTAGAAATCTTGAATTAAAGCTTTAAAACAAGAGGCCCCACATCCCTCGATGTAAGGCATTTAATCATAAATCAACTCGGTTTTTCCTTCTTTTTATGCAAATAAGACGGATGATGGCAAAAGAAAACCGCTCGTTAAATCTCGAGCGGCTACATTTTTGGATTAAAACAGGTCGCTGTGGGTTCCTGTTCGTGTTAAAGACAGGGTTAATATTTCCCTCTCAATTTTATAAATGAGTAGCCAGTCAGGAGTTATGTGGCATTCCCGATGTCCGGCATAGTTACCGGCAAGAGGGTGGTCAAGATATTTCTGTGGCAGAACGTTCTCCTGAACCAAAAAATAAAGGACTTCCTCAAGAAGCTTCACATCGTATCCTCTTTTGACAATGGTCTTGAAGTCTTTTTTAAACCTGCTGGAGTACCTTACTTTAAGCATTTAGATCATCCATTAGAGCACTGACGCTGTCAAAGGTTTTGCTCATATTTCGGTTGTTATTGACATCATCAATTGCCGCTATGGTTTCAGTATTGGGTTTTTCAATGCGAAGGTCAAAAGGAATGCCGCCATAGCGGACGGAATAGCGCAGGAAGATATTCATTGCAGTAGACATATTTAGCCCAAGCTCAGAAAAAATAGCTTCTGCCTTGCGTTTTAATTCCTCATCGACACGAATATTTAAATTGGATGTATTAGCCATAACATCAGCCCCCTTTCATAATGCTATTGTACTGTATTATATGTTAAACGTCAATATAATATACCACAATGCTTTACAATGTTATTGCATGTTTGCAATATGCTAAACTCATGAATAATACAAGCGGGCCAGGGATAATTTTCCTTGTAGTTTTCTCGACGCATGAAGTATAATTATGGCAAACATATGTTCCTGCTTTTGAATCCCATAACATAAACCCATCGGTTCTACGAAGAATCGGCAGTATATTACTGAAAAATGGAATATTGATTGAGTTAATAGCTAAGCTAATTGCTTACCAATTAACGAATGGTCAGGGAAACGCATACACCTTGGTGCATTTCGAACAAAATATGCCGGTCTACAACTATTACATAAAATATTCGGAATGCCAGTGTGACAGCGTAGAGGGTATCCTAATCACACTGCATGAGACACCCCTTTATTCAAACAACAGCACATCATCTGCGGTCACTGTTCAGCTAGACGCAAACTACCCTGTCCTGCTTCGGTACGAAGGGGAAGGATGGTGCCTTGTATCGACGCAAATTAACGGTGAAAAGGTAGACGGCTGGATTTTAAGCGACAGTGTTGAAGCTCTCGTAAAATAGAATAGACCTGAAATTTGGGCTATGTACGGAAACATGATTAAGTGCATATTAAGTGCATAGCTCATATTTTATGTTGACTTATCACCGGTTGAATGCAGGGTATATATACCATTCCTTATTGTTTCCGTCGCTTTACAGGGCAAATATGAGCTTCTTGGACAGACTGTGAGAGCAGATTATCCAATTCTACCCATTAGGGTAGTTGTCAGACTGACCGGTAACCGGCATAGTAGAAAATGGGCATGCTGCAATGTGCGTTATGGCCTTTACGCCGCCTCCTGCGAGCAGTCACAGGTGCGCTTAATAAATATCTCACTCAGCGCAAAATTGAGCTCAGTAAAATTACACTCAGCCGAGATTGAGGCTCAGTTGTTTGCTTACCTCAATTTTGCTGTAAGTACTAACGCAAGCCGCCACCTCATTGCAGGCTGATATTGTTGTTTTCTTTTAGGTGTTTTAATAAAATACTACCCTAAAGAATAGTTGTCAAATGATAGCTAAAAAGCGATAATTATGTAGTTAACGGTTGCGTGAGTTACCTTGCATAAAAAAGGCAGCTTTCGCATTGCAAGCTGCCTAAACAGTTAACATTAAAGAGACCCACTCCAGAAAAGCCACGCATAGTAAAGCATTAGGAACATATAGGCCACAAAGAGTAACCATACATAAAAGTACAGACGCTGTCGTACCTTTTTCCGGCGGACCCAAAGAAAGAGCAGCAGAAGAGGAACAATCAGGAGTTTGATTTTGGCAAAGAAGATAGAGTCAACGACCAGGTCAATAACGGGGTTTGCTTCCCGGCAGCCCATTTCGAGGGCATAAAGAGTTAGGAAGTAGTCTGCTACGTTGAAGACGCCGATGCCGAGGAGAAGGAGCCAGAGGAGCCTATTTTTTGCTGGATTCAGAGGATATGTTCTGTTAGTGGTCATGGTCACAGTCTTCATGGTCATCTAAATCTCCGGAATGGTGATGGTCATGGCCGCAGTCATGATGGTCTCCCAGGAATTCGTCGGCATCCCAGTAGCCTTCGTGAGTGTGGCCGTCTGCAAAGGTCATGATGCCGTGCCCGTGCATTGCATGTGTTACTATTGAGTTCGCGATAATCACACTGCCTCCAGCGAGGCGCACAGGCTCATCGCTGGCAGAAATGCTGCCGAAGATGTTCATTTTTTCCGCTATGGAGCGGGCTAGGTCGATTTTGATCCTTCTTTTTCGTTTAGGCTGTTTTTTGCAATAAAAAAAACCAGCCCTAGTGTGTTGAAGGACTGGCTTCTGGGAAGGTGCAAACATAAGAAAAGGTTACTGGCGCTGTGCCCGTAACCCAATCATTGCCAAAGCCATCTCAGCCGAGAGACTTAAGAAGGCAGGATACCTCAATTTTCTTGAATACTACGAGTCTGTTCGTGTGTAAACATGGGAGGAGCCGTATACCGAACGGTACGTACGGTGGGAGGTCGGCTACTCAACTAATGGGTAGCATCCTACCCGATTATGAAGTTAAACTTAGACAAGCTAAGGGGATGAAGTGAAATTAGATTTCATCATGCGAGAGAATTAGGTCAATTGTTAAACCTGACCCCGGGTAGGAGTCGGGGATTTTGGTTATGTCGTCTAGCCAGGGGGTGGCTTCGCTGTCGCTGGGTGCACGCCAGTCGCCGCGGGGGGAGAGGGAGCCGCCGGAGCCGACTTTAGGGCCGTTGGGCATCACGGAGCGCTTAAACTGGCTGCCGCGGAAGAAGCGGTTGGCAAAGACTTCTAGCCACTGTTTAATCTGGGTGATAGAATATTCATTGCGTTTTTCTTCAGGGATGTCAGGCCAGGCGCCTTTTGATTTATCATGCCAAGCGGTATAGGCAAGAAACGCCACTTTGCTTGGGCGGTAGCCGAAGCGGGTGGTGTAGTATATATTAAAATCCTGTAATTCATAGGGCCCGATAAAGTCTTCTGTACGTTGAGCCGGTTGGTTGTCCTGACCGTCTCCTGGCACGAGTTCCGGGCTGATTTCAGTGTTGAGGATGTCAAGGATGACCGAACAGGTTTCTTCGTCAACCCGTTCCGGAGAAGCCTGCCAGCGAAGCAGGTACTGAATGAGCGTTTTTGGTACACTGGCGTTGACATTATAATGGGACATGTGGTCACCCACACCGTAGGTGCACCAACCCAGTGCCAGTTCGCTTAAATCGCCTGTGCCCAGCACTAATCCGCGGTGCAGGTTAGCCAGCCGGAAGAGATGAGACGTTCTCTCTCCGGCCTGGACATTCTCATATGTGACATCAAAGAGATTTTCGCCGCAGGTAACAGGGTGACCGATATTCTCCAGCATCCGCTGGCAGCTTTCCCGGATATCCAGTTCCTCACCTTTAACACCCAGAGCGCGGATTAGCCTCCAGGCATTCTCCTTTGTCCGGGAAGATGTGGCAAAGCCAGGCATGGTATAGGCACGAATCCTTTCCCTTGACCAGCCTAACAGATCGACGGCTTTTACAGCTACCATTAAAGCCTGGGTGGAATCCAGACCGCCGGATATACCGACAATAATGCTTTCCATGCCCGAGGACACAAGACGTTTAATCAGGCCATGGACCTGGATGTTATAGGCTTCATAACAACGCTTGTCCCTGCTTTGCTCATCGGCGGGCACATAAGGGAAACGGGGATACTCCCTCTTAAGGGGCAGCGTACCTTCCGTCAGTCTGATTTCACATTCAACAGTACGGAAGTCCTCCGTTAAACTTTTAAGATTGCGGGCATTTTCAGAAAAAGTGTTTTGCCGGAGGCGTTCCTGGGCCAAACGGCCTAAGTCGATATCAGTAATCGTAATAGCGGGCTCAAGCCCAAACCGGGCTGATTCGGCCAGCAGTTGGCCATTTTCATAAATGAGCGCATGGCCATCCCAGGCCATATCTGTAGTAGATTCTCCGGGACCGGCCGCAGAGTACAGGTAGGCAGACAGGCATTTTGCTGATTGATTGGAAGCCAGAGCGTGTCTGTATTCCGCTTTGCCGATGGTTATATTAGATGCTGACAGGTTCGCGATCACTGTGGCGCCCGCCAGTGCGGCAAAACTGGATGGGGGAACAGGTACCCAGAGATCTTCACAAATTTCCAGAGCGAGCGTAAAGTGAGGGATATTTTTGACGCGGAAAAGCAGATCTGTACCGAAGGGTACGCCTTCATGGCCGCAATAGGTGATTGTTTCGCGGGTAGCTGTGGCAGCGGGCCTGAATTGCCGTGCTTCGTAAAACTCCCTGTAATTAGGCAGGTACGACTTTGGCACAACGCCAAGAATATGGCCACGGTGTAATACCATGGCGCAATTATAAAGGAGAGAATCCACCATGACCGGCGCACCCACGATTAGCATGGAGTCAAGAGTGGCAGATTCATGTAGAAGCCACCCGACTTGATTTTCGACGCTTTCCAGGAGTGCCTGCTGGTGGAAAAGATCTTCATTACTATACGCAGAAATCCCCAGTTCGGGAAACAGGATTACAACAGCTTTTTGGGCGGCTGCTTCTCTGGCCAACTCCATTGTGCGGGAGGCATTAAAGGCCGGATCGGCCACACGAACTTCAGGAATGGCAACCGCTGCCCGGATAAAACCGTGACGGTAGAGATTAAAGAAGTTGTTCATGGGTTTCCCCCTCAATGAGTATATTGTTAATTGGTTTGTAAATATCAGACTTGAAAACATTATAACATAAACATTGTCTTTGTTGTGTCCATTTTTCAATAGTGGTATAATAGGTAAGATTCTGTAGCAGGAGGGATTTTTTATGGAAAACGTAAGAGTGCGATTTGCCCCCAGCCCCACAGGGCCTTTACATATCGGCGGTGCACGCTCTGCCTTATTCAACTGGCTGTTTGCCCGCCACTACGGTGGTAAAATGGTGGTTCGCGTTGAGGATACGGATTTGGAGCGTTCTACCGGTGAATATGAGGAATTAATCCTTGATTCTTTGCGCTGGCTGGGTCTTAACTGGGATGAGGGCATTGCTGTCGGTGGTGAACACGGTCCTTACAGGCAGCAGGAACGACTGGAGATTTACCGTCCATATGTGGACAAGTTATTGGAAACAGGGCAGGCGTACCATTGCTACTGCAGTGGGGAAGAGCTGGAAGCCGAGCGGGAGGCGCTACTGGCCCGCAACGAACTGCCTCGCTATCTGGGGAAGTGCCGTAACTTAACATTGAAAGACAGAGAAGAGCTCTGTGCATCCGGTAAGCAGCCGGTGGTCCGTTTCCGCGTACCGGAAGGACAAACACTGGTAGTGGACGACTTGGTGCGTGGGCGGGTGGAGTTTGAGAGTGACGGAATTGGTGACTTTATTATTATAAAATCTGACGGTATTCCTACATATAATTTTGCAGTAGTTCTGGATGATGCGTTGATGGATATTACCCATATTTTACGTGGGGAAGAACATCTTTCGAACACGCCGCGGCAGATTTTAATTTACGAGGCGCTTAACTTTACTCTCCCCAAGTTTGCCCATATCTCTCTGATTCTTGGTGAAGACCGCTCTAAGATGAGCAAAAGACACGGCGCCACATCGGTAGTTCAGTACCGTCAGGACGGCTATCTGCCGGAAGCATTAGTCAACTTTTTAGCTTTACTTGGCTGGTCACCTGAAGGGGAAGAGGAAATCTTCCCTGTTCATGAGCTGGTTTCCCGGTTTTCTCTGAAGCGTGTATCCAAAAGTCCGGCTGTATTTAACTTTGAAAAACTAAAATGGATGAACGCCCATTATATCAGGGAAGCATCTATAGAAAGAGTTACGGAGTTGTGCCTTCCTCACATACAGGAGGCAGGCCTTGTTGAGACGGATATAACCCCGGAGCGTTTGGCATGGCTGGAGCAGGTGGTGGCCACCGTTCAGGAAAAGCTGGAATATTGCGCTCAATCTCCGGAACTTGTTCGTGTGTTCTTCGGTGAGACGGTTGAGCTGGATGATGAGGAAGATATTCGCCTTGTCATGGCAATGGAAACAACGCCTGCGGTGCTAAATACATTCCGTGACAAAGCACTTACGTTTGCACAGTGGGACGGAGATACAGTCCGTCAAACGCTAAAAGAAGTCGGTAAAGAGTTGGGTGTTAAAGGGAAGCCGCTTTTTATGGCGGTCAGAGTTGCTGTCTCCGGTCAGTCTCATGGACCGGATCTGAATTCTCTTCTGGCGCTGCTGGGACCTGCCCTTGTTGCCAAACGGCTTGAACACACGCTGCACAGCATGTAAGGTAGCTAAGCACAGTAGTTGACACAACGTGTTTACCCTTTTATAATATAAGTCATATAATAAACAAACACACAAACATACGATGAAGAGGAAGAGTAAGGTTATACGGATGCCGCCAGAGAGGAGTTCCCATCGGCTGGAAGGAACTCTCGGTTATGAAACCTGAAGTGCACCTTGGAGTTTGTCCTCTGAACCGAAGTAAGAGGGCACGTGAGCGACCGTTAATCGCAATGAGTGGGGCAATTTTGCCCAAACAGGGTGGGACCGCGGTCAAACCGTCTCTGATTTGAGGCGGTTTTTTGTTTTGGGTGAAAAACTATTGTTAATCATCGGGGAGCGTGAGTGCATGAACAGGCTTAAACAGGATATTAAGGTGATATTTGAAAGGGATCCCGCGGCAAAGACTTTTTTGGAAGTGGTGTTATGTTACCCGGGCCTGCATGCTATTGTTTTACATCGTCTGGCCCATGCTTTACACCGGAATAAACTGATACTGATTGCCCGGCTTATTTCTCAGTTTGGGCGGTTTATTACAGGGATTGAAATACACCCCGGAGCCACAATCGGTAACGGTGTGTTTATTGATCACGGTTCCGGTGTGGTCATCGGTGAAACGGCAGAGGTGGGTGACAATGTCACCATTTATCAGGGGGTTACCCTGGGCGGGACCGGAAAGGAAAGAGGAAAACGCCATCCCACTGTGGGGAATAATGTGGTTGTAGGTACGGGCGCCAAAGTACTGGGCCCGATTATCATCGGTGAAAACGCCAAGATCGGAGCGGGGTCCGTTGTTCTGAACAATGTTCCGCCACATACAACCGTGGTTGGTGTGCCCGGTCGGGTTGTTATTTACGATGGGGAGCGCATCCCATCTATAGATTTAAATCATGAGGATCTTCCCGACCCGGTTGCTGAAATGCTTCATTGCCTGCAAAAGCAGATTGATGACCTGCGCTTCCAGCAAGAAAAGTGCCTCAAGGAGGGAAAATAAAGTGACAATCCGTGTCTTTAACACGATATCCCGTAAAAAAGAGGAGTTTGTAACTGTTCAGGATAAAAAAGTGGGCATTTACGCCTGTGGTCCTACGGTTTATGACTACTTTCATATCGGCAATGCCCGGATTTTTATTGTTTTCGATGTAATACGCCGCTATTTACGGTACCGGGGCTACGATGTGACCTTTGTACAAAACTTTACAGATATTGACGATAAAATGATTAACCGGGCTAACGAATTAGGAATTACTGTGCCCCAACTGGCTGACCGCTTTATCCAGGCATATTTTGAAGATGTACAGGCACTGGGCGTGGAAGCGGCTGATGTGCACCCGAAGGCGACGGAACATATTCCGGAAATGGTTGAACTGATTGTAAAACTGATAGATAAGGGCATGGCCTATAATGTGGAAGGTGATGTCTATTTTCATACTCCCGCGTTCCCCAATTACGGGGAACTATCGCATCAGCCGCTGGATGACCTTGTTTCCGGCGCCAGGGTTGATGTGAATGAACAAAAAAAGCACCCGCTTGACTTTGCCCTCTGGAAGAAGCAGAAGCCGGGAGAACCCGCTTGGGACAGCCCCTGGGGCAAAGGGCGTCCAGGCTGGCATATTGAATGCTCGGTGATGTCAACCAAGTATCTGGGCGATACGCTGGATATCCATGCCGGCGGTCCGGACTTAATTTTCCCCCATCATGAAAATGAAAAGGCACAGAGTGAAGGAGCTACCGGTAAGCCCTTCGCCAAATACTGGCTCCATGCCGGCTATCTGAATATTAACCAGGAGAAAATGTCCAAATCCCTGGGCAACTTTATGACTGTCCGGGAAATCCGTAAGCATGTCGATCCTCAGGTTGTCCGTTTCTTCATGCTCTCCGCCCATTACCGTAATCCCATCAACTATTCACCAGACCTGCTGCAGCAAGCGCAAAGCGGCCTGGAGCGGCTGAATAATGTAGTTTATAATTTGCGTGACCTAGCAGGCAAGTTGCCGGCAGATACAGCAGTGCCGCGGCAGGAGCATCTGGCACAGCTCGATGAATATCGCAGGCGTTTTGTGGAAGTTATGGACGACGATTTCAATACAGCGGACGGGCTCGCCGTTCTCTTTGAACTGGCTCGGGACACTAACGCGTACTTAAAAAATCCTGCACCTTCCCTGGAAGTTGTGGAAAAAACGCTGGCCTTTTTTGAGGAAGTGGGTACTATCCTCGGCTTTTTCGCTATTCAGGAAGATAAAGAGCTTGACGCCCGGGTTGATGAACTGATTGCCAAGCGTCAACAGGCGCGCCAGGAAAAAGACTGGGCTTTGGCTGATGCTATCCGTGACGAATTAAATGCTTTGGGGATTGTGCTGGAGGATACTCCTCAGGGAATCCGCTGGCGGAAGAAATAAAATGAGTGAGATGTTGCCGCCAATCCTGCTGGCTTACGTAGGTGATGCCGTTTTTGAACTATACATTCGCCAGGCTTTGATCAGGCAGGGAGCAAAGCCTGTGAATCAATTGCACAGGGCGGCCACCCGTTTTACCAGCGCTGCGGGCCAGGCAGAGATTCTGCGCTGGCTGGAGCCGCAACTGACGGAAGAAGAGATGGTTTTTGTCCGCAGAGGCCGGAATACAAAAAGCAAAGTGCCAAAGAATGCCGATATGGCAGAATACCGGCTGGCCACCGGCCTGGAAACACTGTTTGGCTACCTGTATTTATCGGGGGCACAGGAACGTTTGGATGAATTGTTTTCATTTATAGATGTTGGGGAGGTTTGAAAAAGAGTGAAAGTGACATTATTAAGTTATACTCCCGAACCGGAAAAAGTAGTGGCTGCAGCAGCACGGCTGTGCTATTCCCCAGACGATGCCGATATGCTGTACGAGGGGATGACTGACAAGAAGGTACAGGGTTTTCTGGGCAAGTTAATTGAGCTTGGGCACCTCTCACCCATTGAGCATGTGTCTTTTACCTTTGCCGTAGCGGGAGTAAGTCGTGTGTTGTCACATCAAATGGTTCGCCATCGTATTGCCTCGTATTCGCAGAAATCACAGCGTTACGTGTGTGAAGATAACTTTGAATACATAGTACCGCCATCCATAGCCGCCGATCCGGAAGCCGGTCGTATCTACCGGGAGCAAATGGAAAAAATCCGGGAAGCATACCGTGCTTTACTGACCGTAGCCCATCAGGAAGATGCCCGCTATGTTCTGCCCAACGCCTGTGAGACCAAGTTTGTCTTTACTATGAATGCCAGAAGCCTGCTCAACTTTTTTCAGCTGCGCTGCTGTGAAAGAGCGCAGTGGGAAATACGGGAATTAGCGGAAGCTATATATAAGGAAGTAAAAAAAGTGGCGCCGACGCTCTTTAGCCTGGCCGGGCCGGCCTGCGTCAGCGAAGGCGCATGTCCGGAGGGGGCAATGACCTGTGGCCAGATGGCTCAGGTCAGGGAAAAATATCGCGTGATGTGAGGTGCCTGAATGGAAGAAAAACGAACGATTGAAGGCCGGCGCCCTGTATTGGAGGCGCTCCGTGCCGGAACACCGATAACCGGTTTATTATTGCAGAAAGGCTCCCACGGCAAGCCTGTGGAAGAAATCCTGGCCCTTGCGAAGCAGGGGAATATCCCTGTACGGTTTTTAGATAAAAGTTCGCTGGAGAAACTGGCGGCCACCCGTAATCACCAGGGAGTACTGGCAGAAACAGAGCCGTTTAGCTATACGCCTTTTTCCGATTTAATAAAAGGCATAGAAGGAGAAGCGCCGTTTCTGCTCATCCTTGATCATGTACAGGATCCTCATAACCTGGGGGCAATAATGCGCAGTGCCCATGCTGCAGGGTGTCACGGATTGGTGATTCCCGAGAGAAGGGCGGTACAGGTGACGCCAGCAGTTGTGCGCACTGCTGCCGGAGCAGCAGAGCACCTGCCGGTAGCCCGGGTTGTCAACCTTGCCCGCTGCCTGGAAGAATGTAAGAGTGCTGGCATTTGGGTATATGGAGCTGACATGAACGGCGATAATCTTTACACTGCTGGGGATTACCGCGGAGCTGTGGCTTTGGTGATCGGTGCAGAAGGTAGTGGACTTAGCCGCCTCATCAAAGAGAAGTGCGACCATCTGGTAAAGCTCCCCATGAAGGGTCGGTTGGCTTCGCTAAATGCTTCGGTGGCTGGCGCACTATTACTTTATGAAGTGTATCGGCAGCGCGAAGGGTTTTAAATTGTAGAGCCGGAAAGGCTGTGCCTACGTCACAATACCGAGGAGTATGTCCAAAAGGCTTGACGCTTTCAACAACATTACGTTATAATAACAATGTAAGTTTCCAGGTTGCGGAGCAACGATTATATAATCGTGGAGGCGATGCTTGTGAGTGTTACGGCCCAGGATATCCGTGGTCTGGTGAAGGTCTACGAAAACTACGACGTCCAAAGTGACGAAGAAGTTGCTCTTCAGGCTAAAGACGGCTGTGAAGTGGCGTTGGAGTACTTGATAAACAAGTACCGTAACTTTGTAAAGGCCAAAGCCAGATCGTATTTCCTCATCGGTGCTGACAGAGAAGATATCATTCAAGAGGGAATGATTGGGCTGTACAAGGCCATTCGCGATTTTAAAGAGGACAAACTTTCTTCCTTCCGGGCATTTGCCGAACTTTGTATTACCCGGCAGATTATTACAGCTATTAAGACAGCCACCAGACAGAAGCATATCCCCCTTAATTCTTATGTATCGCTAAATAAGCCGATTTATGACGAAGATTCGGACAGGACGTTACTGGATATCCTTTCAGGTGCCAAAATTACTGATCCCGAAGAATTGATGATTAACCGGGAAGAGTATGATAACATTGAGGTTAAGATGGGTGAAATCCTCAGTGACTTGGAATGGAAGGTTCTGATGTACTACCTGGAAGGAAAGTCGTACCAGGAAATCGCGGTGGAGTTAAAGAGGCACGTAAAGTCAATTGACAATGCACTGCAAAGGGTAAAACGAAAGCTGGAAAGATACCTTGAAGTACGTGAAAGCTAATAATATTTCCAAGAGGAGAGCGTTCGCTCTCCTCTTACATTTTGTCGGTTTGAGGCGGGTTAAATCGCCTAAAATTGGACATTTTATGTGTGTTGACATGAATTTAGAGATGTTGTATAATCAAGAGGCTGAATCGACAAGAATGCGCGGGTGTGGCTCAATGGTAGAGCTCCAGCTTCCCAAGCTGGCTGCGTGGGTTCGATTCCCATCACCCGCTCCAAAGTTTTATTTATTTTGTAGTTGATGTTTATTTTGTCGCGGGGTGGAGCAGTTGGTAGCTCGTCGGGCTCATAACCCGGAGGCCGCAGGTTCAAGTCCTGCCCCCGCAACCATTATTTTTTATTCCTTGCTCACGTAGCTCAGTCGGTAGAGCACATCCTTGGTAAGGATGAGGTCACCGGTTCAATCCCGGTCGTGAGCTCCACCGTGGCGGCGTAGCTCAGTTGGTAGAGCAGGCGGTTCATACCCGCCGCGCCCGGGGTTCAAATCCCTGCGCCGCCACCAACTTATACATAATTCTTGGACAGGCATACATGTTCAAGTATATTTTTTTATTTAGAAACATTAGTAAAACTCTGTTTATTGACAAACTTTTCGTTTGTCCGGGCTGTTGAAAGCAGTCTGAAAAATCTACTTTTTTGGAGGTTTTAACATGGCAAAGCAAAAGTTTGAAAGAACAAAGTCCCACGTTAACGTAGGCACCATCGGTCACGTCGACCACGGTAAAACAACGCTGACGGCAGCGATTACATCCTGCCTCTCAACAGCCGGATTCGCAAAAAAGACTGCGTTTGACGAAATCGACAAAGCTCCCGAAGAAAAGGAGCGCGGTATCACCATCTCCACATCCCACGTGGAGTACGAGACGGCAAAGCGTCACTATGCCCACGTTGACTGCCCGGGCCACGCTGACTATGTTAAGAACATGATTACCGGTGCCGCTCAAATGGACGGCGCGATTCTGGTTGTGTCCGCCGCTGACGGCCCCATGCCTCAGACCCGTGAGCATATCCTGCTCGCCCGTCAGGTTGGCGTGCCTCACATTGTTGTCTTCATGAATAAAGCAGACATGGTTGATGACCCCGAGCTGATTGAACTGGTAGAAATGGAAATCCGTGATCTGTTAAACGAGTATGAGTTCCCCGGTGATGACTTGCCTGTCGTTGTCGGCTCTGCCTTAAAGGCGCTGGAACATGGTTGCGGCTCCCGGGATTGCCCGGACTGCAAGGTGATTTGGGAACTGATGGATGCTGTGGACGAATATGTACCCACACCGGAGCGTGACCGTGATAAGCCCTTCCTGATGCCCGTCGAAGACGTGTTCACTATTACCGGCCGCGGAACTGTGGCTACCGGTCGTGTAGAGCGCGGTGTCGTTAAGATTCAGGAAGAAGTGGAAATCGTTGGTTTTGCCGAGAAGCCCCGCAAGACCGTTGTTACTGGCGTGGAAATGTTCCGCAAGATCATGGATTTCGCGGAAGCCGGCGACAACATCGGCGCACTGCTTCGTGGTGTGGACCGTGAAGAAATCGAGCGTGGTCAGGTTCTGGCTAAGCCGGGCAGCATTAAGCCCCATACCACATTCATGGCAGAGGTATACGTGCTGAAGAAAGAAGAAGGCGGTCGTCATACCCCGTTCTTCCAAGGCTATCGTCCCCAGTTCTACCTGCGGACCACCGACGTTACCGGTGTTATCACCCTGCCGGAAGGCGTGGAAATGATTATGCCTGGAGATAACGTGCAGATGAAGATTGAATTGATCACACCGATCGCCATCGAGGAAGGCCTGCGTTTCGCGATTCGTGAAGGCGGCCGTACTGTGGGCGCCGGCGTTGCAACTTCGATTATTAAGTAACCTGCTACCTGTCAAGCACCGCCTAATGGCGGTGCTTTTCACCCTTCGTATAAGGCCGAAACAGTTTGACAAGACTTATAAAGTATGGTAAATTGGAAAAAGTGAAATCCTATAGGCGCTTATCACCGTTGTATTAGGGGGTGTGAACGATGCGTGTTAAAATTACCATGGCTTGTGCCGATTGTAAGAGGCGGAATTATATGACCTCAAAGAATAAGCGGACCACTCCGGACCGGATTGAATTAAATAAATATTGCCCCTTTTGCAAAAAGCATACTGCTCACAAGGAAACGAAATAGATTCATCCATTGGTGAGCAGGCTACCTTCCCAAAAACCCTATAAAGGGATGTGAGTCTATGAGTTCAGGTGTTAAGGCACTGACTAAACATTTTAGGGATGTCAGGCAGGAATTAAAGAAGGTACACTGGCCGAATCGACGGGAATTGACCGTCTTTACATCCGTGGTCCTGGCGGCCATCTTTTTTGTTGGTGTATTCTTTTGGATCCTCGATACCGGTTTTGCGGGGATGCTGCGACTGATTCTCCAAAAGTAAAGGGGGTAGGGGCTTAGCCCTTTGCCTATGAGTAAAAACTGGTATGTGGTTCACACATATGCAGGCTACGAGAACAAAGTGAAGACAAACTTGGAAAAGCGCGTTGAGTCTATGGAGATGCAGGACAAGATTTTCCGTGTTCTTGTTCCTATGGAAAAAGAAATGGAAATGAAAAACGGGAAGCAGAAGATTACCTTGAAGAAGGTTTTTCCCGGCTATGTCCTGGTTGAAATGATTATTGCAGACGATTCCTGGTATGTCGTTCGCAACACCCCGGGTGTTACAGGGTTTGTCGGCCCCGGATCAAAGCCGATTCCGTTATCACAGGCTGAAATCAATCAAATACTTAAACAAATGGGTATGGATGATCCGAAGCCAAAAATTGATTTTACCACGGGCGAAAGTGTCCGTGTTATTGAAGGTCCGTTTGCCAACTTTGTCGGCAATATTGAGGAAATTTTGGCTGATCGGCGTAAAATCAAAGTATTAGTTTCCATGTTTGGCCGGGAAACTCCGGTTGAACTTGACTTTTTCCAGGTGGAAAAGCTCTAGCAAGATAGGAGGTGTAATCTATGGCCCGTAAAGTAATTGGCATGGTTAAACTGCAGATTCCCGCAGGTAAAGCCACACCAGCTCCCCCCGTCGGTCCTGCCCTCGGCCAGCATGGTGTGAATATTATGGCGTTCTGCAAAGAGTTCAATGAGCGTACTGCTCCGCAAACCGGGTTAATTATCCCGGTTGTTATTACGATAATGGATGACCGTTCATTTTCGTTTATTCTCAAAACCCCACCCGCCGCAGTACTGTTAAAAAAAGCGGCTGGACTGGAAACTGCTTCCGGTACCCCGAACAAACTGAAAGTTGCTACATTGTCCCGTGATAAGGTTCGTGAAATTGCTGAACTTAAAATGGAAGACCTTAATGCAAACGATGTGGAAGCCGCAATGCGTATGGTTGAAGGAACTGCCCGCAGCATGGGAATAGTGATTGAAAGCTAGTTTTAAAAATAGTGGGAGAGGCGTAAGCCTCGCAAACACCACAAGGAGGACTAAAAGATGGCCCACGGTAAGAAATATGTCGATGCACAAAAACTAATCGACCCTAATCAGCTTTATGACCCGACAGAGGCGATAGAACTGGTTAAAAAGACAGCAACTACGAAATTTGACGGAACTGTCGAATTGGCAGTTAAATTGGGTGTAAACCCGAAGCATGCCGACCAACAGGTGCGGGGTGCGGTGTCTCTGCCTGCTGGAACAGGAAAGCAAGTTACCGTGGCAGTGTTTGCCAAAGGTGACAAGCAGAGAGAGGCAGAAGCGGCTGGAGCTGAGTTTGTCGGAGCAGAAGACCTGGTTGCCAAGATTGAGGGCGGTTGGTTCGGCTTCGATGTAGCGGTAGCAACACCGGATATGATGGGCATGGTTGGTAAGCTTGGTCGTGTACTTGGACCTAAGGGCTTAATGCCAAACCCGAAAACCGGGACGGTAACCATGGATGTGGCCCGCGCCGTCACTGAAATTAAAGCCGGTAAAGTTGAGTATCGCGTGGATAAGAACGGAATTATTCATGTGCCCATTGGTAAAGCCTCCTTTGAAGTAGAGAAGCTTCTGGAGAACTTTTATACCATAATCGAAACGCTGATTAAAGTGAAGCCCGCAGCGGCCAAAGGCCAGTATATGCGGTCGATTACGGTAGCCAGCACCATGGGGCCTGGAATCCGGATTAGCACGCAGAAGGCTGCGACTCTCGGCAAAGTAAAGTAGTTTAGACTTGCAAAAAACGACCGCGTATGATACAATGCGCCCGTGCACATAAAGTAAATACTTTTTTCGGACCGCAGACAGCAGGTGCCCAAAAGGGCTTAAGGACTACGTCGCCTGCCGAGGCCGGAATGTCATCTGATTATTTAATGATGGCCTCCGTGTGTCTGCGCGGAGGCCATTGTTTTTACGTAAGAAAAGGAGGTGGAAGGATGAGCACGAATAAGCAAGCAAAGCAGCAGGTAGTCAAAGAGGTTAAGGATGATCTGCAAAAAGCCCAAGCCGCCATTGTTACGGATTACCGCGGACTGAATGTGGCCCAGATCACTTCACTTCGCCGGGCACTGCGCGCTGAAAATGTTAAATATGTAGTCGTCAAAAATACTCTGGCAAGTATTGCGGCCCACGAACTGGGTCTGGAAGCACTGGATGTCTACTTAGAAGGCCCGACGGCCATTGCCTACGGATTTGAGGATCCGGTTGCTCCGGCCAAAGTGCTGACCAAGTTTGCCAAGGATTTTGATAAGCTTGAGATTAAAGGTGGTTTGCTGGAAGGCAACATCATCGACCCCGCAAGAATTAAGGCACTGGCAGATCTGCCCTCCCGTGATGTACTTCTTGCCATGGTTGCCGGCGCATTTGCATCACCGATGACTAGCTTCGCGGGTGTAACCCAAGGGATACTGCGTAAATTCGTAGGCACGCTGGACGCAGTCCGCGAGCAACGCGAAAAGGAAAGCGCCTAACAGCCTGCTTAAAGGTGGCTGAAAGTTTTCGTAAAAAGAGCTGTAAGATTTAAAAAATAATTGTACGATAAATAAGGAGGAAATTTTAAATGTCTAAAGTAGCTGAAGTTTTGGAAATCGTAAAAGGTATGACCGTTCTTGAACTGTCTGAATTGGTTAAGTCGTTTGAAGAAGAATTTGGTGTTTCTGCTGCTGCTCCTGTAGCCATGGCCGCTGCTCCCGCTGCAGCCGATGCTCCGGTTGCTGAAGAGCAAACTGAGTTTGATGTAATTCTTACCGCTGCCGGTGAAAAGAAAGTCCAGGTCATTAAAGTTGTCCGCGAAGTTACCGGCCTTGGCCTGAAAGAAGCCAAAGAGGTTGTGGACACTGCACCAAAGGCTGTTAAAGAAAAAGTTAGCAAAGACGAAGCGGAAGCCCTTAAAGCCAAGCTTACCGAAGCTGGCGGCAGCGTCGAAATTAAGTAGTTTACGTTTTTCGCAGGATTAAAAGGCACTCTGTTTTCGAGTGCCTTTTTCCTACTGTATGAAATTATATCACTTTGCACCTTGTAAGAATATTATCTGGTTTCCTTGACAGAAATTACTGCTTGTGGTAGTATTATAAACTGCGTAACAATGCCTTTTTTTTCTATATTTATGTATACCTGGTCAAAGACAGGGAAGACTAGAATGTTGTGACTTTATTTGGAAAGAAACATTGCAAACATAAATATTGTAAGGAAGGCACTGTTAATTATTCTTGTAAGGGTAAAACCTAGGGACAGGAGTGAATGGCTTATATGTTCAAAGACATAGACGCTGGAACGAGAAAGCGGCGTAGCTATGCCCGTATCGACGAAGTCCTGGAATTACCGGATCTGATCGAGGTACAGCAAACATCGTATCAGTGGTTCTTAATGAATGGGCTGCAGGAGATGTTTAACGAAATTTCTCCCATTCAGGACTTCACAGGAAACCTGGTATTGGAGTTTATCGGGTATTCTCTCGGTGAACCGAAGTATTCGGTGGATGAATGTAAGGAACGGGACGCCACGTATTCGGTGCCACTTAGGGTTAGGGTTCGCCTGATCAATAAGGAGACCGGAGAAGTTAAGGAACAGGAAGTCTTTATGGGCGACTTCCCTTTGATGACGGAAAACGGCACATTTATCATTAACGGTGCTGAGCGCGTTATCGTCAGCCAATTAGTCCGTTCCCCCGGTGTATATTTTAAAAGCCAGATTGATTTTAGCGGGAAGCATCTTTTTGAAGGTACGATTATCCCGAACCGCGGAGCCTGGCTTGAATTTGAAACTGATGTAAATGACGTTGTCTACGTTCGTGTGGACCGTACCCGGAAAGTGCCGGCTACGGTGCTTCTGCGTGCTATCGGGTTTGGCTCGAATAATGATATTCTTCGTTTGTACGACCATGATCCGCGTATTCTGGCTACATTGGAGAAGGATCATACCGATACGTTTGAGTCCGGGTTACTGGAAATTTATAAAAGGCTGCGGCCGGGCGAACCTTTAAACGTGGAAAATGCGCGGTCACTCTTTGAGTCGCTCTTTTTTGACCCGAAGCGGTACGACTTTGCCCATGTAGGCCGCTATAAGATTAATAAAAAGCTATCTTTCGCTACCAGGGTAAATAACCGTAAGCTGGCCGATAACGTCACCGACGCAGATGGTAACGTTTTGCTAAGGGCCGGTGAAATGGTAACCATGGATATAGCACGGGGCTTTGAGGAAAAAGGAGTTACCCGTGTACGGCTGGCTCTCAGTGAACGTGAAGTTACTGTAATTAACAATGAAAGAATAGAACCGTCCATAAAGCATCTTGCCAGAGAAGATATTGTGGCTGCTATTGGCTACCTTTTAAACCTGATGGACGGTCTCGGTAATACGGATGATATTGACCATTTGGGTAACCGTCGTCTGCGTAGCGTAGGTGAACTGTTGCAAAACCAGTTCCGTATTGGGTTGTCCCGGATGGAAAGGGTAGTACGCGAGCGGATGACAATCCAGGATGTGGAAGCGATTACGCCTCAGGCACTGATTAATATCCGCCCTGTCATTGCAGCAATTAAAGAATTTTTCGGTTCCAGTCAGCTGTCACAGTTTATGGATCAGACCAATCCTTTGGCTGAGTTAACACATAAAAGGCGCCTAAGTGCTCTGGGCCCTGGTGGTTTGAGCCGTGAGCGGGCCGGATTTGAAGTCCGGGACGTCCACCACTCTCACTACGGCAGAATGTGCCCCATTGAAACTCCGGAAGGACCCAACATCGGCTTGATTGGCTCTCTGAGTACATTTGGCCGGATTAACGAGTACGGCTTTATTGAAACACCGTACCGGAAGGTCGACAAGGAAAAGGGCCGGGTTACAGAGGAAATTGTCTACCTGACCGCAGACGATGAAGATAACTATAGTGTGGCCCAGGCCAATGCGGTGTTGGATGAAACAGGCCACTTTATGGCTAACCGGGTTACCTGCCGCTCCAAGCATGAAACGGTAGTGCGTCCGCCTTCACAGATTGACTTCATGGATGTTTCTCCAAAGCAGTTGGTTTCGGTGGCGACAGCACTGATTCCTTTCCTGGAAAACGATGACGCCAACCGGGCGTTAATGGGTTCCAACATGCAACGTCAGGCAGTGCCCCTTCTGCGTACGGAAGCTCCTTTAGTCGGGACGGGTATGGAATATAAGACAGCCCGGGATTCCGGTGTCGTAGTCTTAGCGAAAAACGGCGGCGAGATTGTTTATGTCACCGCAGATACCATTATGATTCGCCGGTTGGTAGACCCGGAGGCGCCCAACAGAATTATTAACGGTCGCACCGGGGAAGCATTTCCTGGGGAACCAAAGGAAAGCTACCCCCGTGGTTGCGATATCTATACGTTGCAAAAATTTAAACGTTCTAACCAGGGGACCTGTATGAACCAGCGCCCGATTGTCAGAAAGGGCCAGCAGGTGCAGGACGGCGAGGTCATCGCCGACGGCCCATCCACAGATCAGGGAGAACTGGCTCTGGGTCGCAACATTCTCGTGGCTTTCATGCCCTGGGAAGGATATAACTACGAGGACGCTATCCTCCTCAGTCAAAAACTGGTGAAAGAAGATGTTTTCACCTCTATCCATATTGAGGAGTATGAGTCAGAAGCCCGTGATACAAAACTGGGCCCGGAAGAGATTACCCGGGATATCCCCAATGTGGGCGAAGATGCGCTCAAAGATTTGGATGAACGCGGTATTATCCGTGTCGGTGCCGAGGTCAGAGCCGGAGATATTCTGGTTGGTAAAGTGACTCCCAAAGGAGAAACGGAACTGACAGCAGAAGAACGCTTACTACGGGCAATCTTTGGCGAAAAAGCCAGGGAAGTCCGTGATACTTCACTCCGTGTACCCCACGGTGAGTCCGGCATGGTGGTTGATGTGAAAGTCTTTTCCCGGGAGCAGGGCGATGAACTTCCTCCCGGTGTAAACCAACTGGTTCGCGCCTATGTGGCTCAAAAGCGTAGAATTTCTGAAGGGGATAAGATGGCGGGTCGCCACGGCAACAAAGGCGTTATTGCCCGTATTATGCCTGAGGCGGATATGCCGTTCATGCCTGACGGCACCCCGGTGGAGATTGTACTAAACCCCCTTGGTGTGCCTTCCCGGATGAATATCGGTCAAATCCTGGAAACCCACCTGGGGTGGGCAGCAAAAACATTGGGTATTCATATTGCATCCCCCGTCTTTGACGGTGCCACGGAAGAAGACGTTATGGAGGGCTTTGTGGAAGCAGGCTTGCCGCCTACAGGAAAAACAGTGATGTATGACGGCAGAACCGGTGAACGATTTGATAACGAAGTTACCGTCGGTTATGTTTATATGCTGAAGCTGGCCCACTTAGTTGATGATAAAATCCATGCCCGTTCAACGGGACCCTATTCCCTGGTTACACAGCAACCCCTTGGCGGTAAAGCTCAATTCGGCGGCCAGCGGTTTGGTGAGATGGAAGTTTGGGCCTTGGAAGCATACGGCGCGGCATACACTCTGCAGGAAATTCTAACCGTTAAGTCCGATGACGTAATTGGCCGGGTTAAGACGTATGAGGCCATCGTCAAAGGTGAAAATATACCGGAACCCGGTGTTCCTGAATCCTTTAAGGTTCTGGTAAAAGAACTGCAAAGTCTGTGCATGGACGTCAAAATTGTTTCCAACGAAGACGGCGAGATGGAAATCAGGGAAGGCGAAGAAGACGCAGAACCCCGTGATCTCGGTGTCAATATTGAAGGGACGGAAGACGAAGATAAGATGGATAAAGAAGTCGCCTTGTCCCTGCTCGTTGAGGATGATATCGACGAAACGGACGAAGAGGACATCGAAGATATCGCCGACGATGATATCGATAAGATTGCCCTTCTGGACGGAGACGCCGATGTAACTCTGGATGAAGAAGACTTGGTTATTGATGAGGATCTGGACGAGTTGGACGAAGTAGTAGTCGTGATAGATGACGATGATGAAGATGACGATGAAGATTACGAATTTACCCGGCGCCGCAAGCGCTTTGATGAGTTTGCCGACGATGTTGACGAAGATGAAGAGGACTAAGGTAAAGTACAAGAAAGGGAGGAAGTGCCCTTGCTGGATGTTAATAATTTCGATGCTTTAAAGATAGGCCTAGCGTCTCCCGAGCAAGTTCGCGCTTGGTCCCGCGGTGAAGTTAAAAAGCCGGAGACCATTAATTACCGTACTCTCAAACCTGAACGGGAAGGTCTCTTTTGCGAAAAGATTTTTGGACCGCAAAAAGACTGGGAGTGCCACTGTGGAAAGTATAAGCGTGTACGTTATAAAGGGATTGTTTGTGACCGCTGCGGTGTAGAAGTGACGAGGGCCAAAGTAAGGCGGGAGAGAATGGGGCATATTGAACTGGCTGCACCCGTCTCCCATATCTGGTATTTCAAAGGAATCCCCAGTCGCATGGGCTTATTAATGGATATGTCGCCCCGTGCCCTGGAAAAGGTGCTCTACTTTGCCGCTTACGTTGTCATTGATCCCGGCGACACCGGTTTAGTGAAGAAGCAATTGCTTACCGAAATGGAATTTCGGGAATACCGGGAGAAATATGATCATCTCTTCCGTGCCGGCCGCGGCTTTAAAGCCGAAATGGGTGCGGAAGCCGTTAAAAAGATGTTAGATGAAATTGACTTGGAGCAAATGGTCAAAGATTTACGGGCTGAATTAAAAACTGCGTCGGGTCAGAAAAAGATTCGTGCCGTTCGCCGCCTGGAAGTCTCCGAAGCGTTCCGGCTATCCGGCAACCATCCCGCATGGATGGTACTGGACGTCATACCGGTGATTCCTCCCGATTTACGTCCCATGGTTCAGCTTGACGGCGGACGATTTGCCACGTCAGATTTAAATGATCTCTACCGCCGTGTTATCAACCGGAATAACCGCTTAAAAAGGCTTCTTGATCTGGGAGCTCCTGATATTATTGTACGTAATGAGAAGCGGATGTTACAAGAAGCGGTGGATGCGCTTATTGATAACGGCCGTCGCGGCCGTCCGGTTACAGGACCGGGGAACAGGCCCCTTAAATCTCTTTCCGACATGCTTAAAGGAAAACAGGGCCGCTTCCGTCAGAACTTGCTGGGTAAGCGGGTAGACTACTCCGGCCGCTCCGTAATCGTGGTGGGTCCGGAATTAAAACTTTATCAATGTGGTTTGCCAAAGGAAATGGCCCTGGAACTCTTTAAACCGTTTGTCATGAAGCGCTTAGTGAATGACGGGCTTGCCCATAATATTAAAAGTGCCAAACGAATGGTAGAAAAAGTCCGCCCCGAAGTCTGGGACGTACTGGAAGAGGTCATCCGTGACCATCCGGTTCTCTTAAACCGTGCGCCTACCCTGCACCGTCTTGGTATTCAGGCGTTTGAGCCGGTGTTAGTTGAGGGCCGGGCCATTAAGATTCACCCCCTAGTCTGCACAGCATACAACGCTGACTTCGACGGTGACCAAATGGCAGTGCACGTTCCCCTCTCTGCTGAAGCTCAGTCGGAAGCTCGCTTATTAATGCTTTCTGCGCACAATATCTTAAATCCAAAAGACGGACGCCCCGTAACCACACCAACACAGGATATGGTTTTGGGTTGCTACTACCTGACGGTGGAGAAAGAAGGTGCCAAAGGGGAGGGCAAGATCTTTGCCTCTGCCAGGGAAGCCATATTGTCCTATCATATGGGTGCCATCGAACTCCATGCCCGGATTGCCGTAAATATTACTAATTACGCCAAATTATTTATCGGGCGGGAAGAAATGCGCCGTGTCCCGGGTCCCAAGCTCTTTATTACCACTGTGGGCAAACTCATCTTTAATGAAATCTTCCCCGATGATTTCCCATTCATGAATGAACCCGATTTTAAAAAACCTGTGGATGACAGTGACTTTATCACCGAACGGGGCATAAATATACCGGAAGTAATTCGCAACCACAGACTCAATGACGCTGTAAAAAAAGGGTTCCTCGGTAACATTGTTGCTCTTTGCTACCGTAAGTATGGGAGTACGCGCACTGCGGAAATCCTCGACGAGATTAAGGCAATGGGCTTTACGTATGCCACACGGGCCGGAATTACTGTAGCTATCGACGATATTACCGTTCCACTGGAAAAGAAAGAAATTCTGGCAGGGGCGGAAAAAGAAGTTGAACAAGTTGAGATTCAGTTCCGCCGGGGCTTAATTACCGAAGAAGAACGCTATGATCATGCCATTGAGGTTTGGACAAAAGCAAAAGATGACGTAACCAAAGCATTGATGCATACGTTGGATCGCTTCAATCCCATCTACATGATGGCCAACTCCGGCGCCCGGGGTAATATCTCACAGATCACCCAGCTTGCCGGGATGCGGGGTTTGATGGCTGACCCGACCGGTCGTATCATTGACTTACCGATTAAAGCCAACTTCCGTGAAGGACTTACCGTGCTGGAGTACTTTATCTCCACCCACGGCGCCAGAAAAGGACTGGCCGATACTGCACTAAAAACAGCGGACTCCGGTTATCTAACCCGGCGCCTGGTCGATGTTGCCCAGGATGTAATCATCCGGGAAATTGATTGCGGCACTCAGCAGGGCATAACTGTCTCTGAAATTCGCGACGGTAATGAAGTAATCGAGGATTTGCATGACAGAATAAACGGCCGTTATGCCATGGCGGACATGTTTGATCCCGAAGAGGGCAACCTCCTTGTTGCCAAAAATGGCTTTATTCATGATGACTTAGCTGACGAAATTATCAACAAAGGAATTACCGATATTCATATCCGCTCCGTATTAACCTGTAAGACGCGACATGGCGTCTGCGTGCGCTGTTACGGACGCAATCTGGCTACTGGCAGAATTGTTGATGTAGGTGAGGCGGTCGGCATTATTGCCGCCCAGTCCATCGGTGAGCCGGGAACACAGTTAACGATGCGGACGTTCCATACCGGTGGTGTGGCCGGAGATGACATTACCCAGGGTCTGCCGCGGGTAGAGGAACTTTTTGAAGCTCGCAAGCCCAAAGGTCTGGCGGTCATCTCGGAAGTCGACGGTACTGTTCAAGTGGTAGAAGCACGACAGCGCCGTGAGATCAGGGTAACGCCGGAACACGGTGAAACCAAATCTTATCTCATTCCGTACGGCTCGCGTCTCAAGGTAAAGGACGGCGAAGTGGTGGAGGCGGGCCGGGAACTGACAGAAGGCTCCGTCAACCCTCATGACCTTCTTAAAGTAAAGGGGCCGCGCGGCGTTCAGATTTACCTCCTTCAAGAGGTGCAGCGTGTTTACCGTCTACAAGGCGTTGATATTAACGATAAGCATATCGAGGTAATGATCCGGCAAATGCTGAAGAAAGTGAAACTGGAAGAAGCCGGAGATACTGACCTCCTGCCTGGAGGCCTGGTAGACGGGTTCGTCTTTGATGAGAAAAACGAAGCAGTTCTCAAAGCCGGTGGTGAGCCTGCCGTGGCACGTCCGTTGCTTCTGGGTATTACGAAAGCTTCACTGGCAACTGACTCCTTCCTGTCAGCCGCCTCTTTCCAGGAGACCACCCGTGTCCTGACAGAAGCAGCGATAAAAGGGAAGAGTGATCCACTCCTTGGGTTGAAGGAAAACGTGATTATAGGCAAACTGGTCCCGGCCGGGACAGGAATGTCACGGTACCGCAGTATTCGTATTAAGTCCCTGGTACCTGCTGAGCCGAATTACTATGATGACCTGCTGAAGCCGATTCACGAGGAGCGGGAAGCCTTGCTCGACATGGATTTAAGTGCTGTTGATAGTGAAGATTAATTTATTGACAAGCGGGGATAATTGGTGATAAAATAACAAAGTGTCTGTTTGCCAATATTTATGGGGGTTAAGGCATGGGTCTCGATAGCCTGAAAGGTGCCCGCCGGATTGTGACGGGTACAAAACAGACGTCAAAAGCTGTTGAGGCGGGAAAAGCTGCCCAGGTTTTTGTCGCAAAAGACGCTGATGAACGTATACTGCGTCCGGTGTTGGAAGTCTGTGCAAGTAATCATGTTCCGGTCGACTATGCAGAAACCATGGAAGATCTGGGCAAAGCGTGTAATATTAAAGTGAAAGCGGCTATGGCCGCTATACTCAAAGATTAAATTTTTGCCTCCGCCTGTTATGGGCGGAGTGCAACACATTTTGAATGTTCAGGAAGGAGGTGGAGTAGAATGCCGACCTTAAACCAATTGGTCCGCAAGGGGAGACAGGACGTAATTATGAAGTCTACCGCCCCCGCGCTGGAAGAATCTCCACAGAAACGTGGTGTATGTACACGTGTTTCAACGACTACGCCTAAAAAGCCCAATTCGGCGCTTCGTAAAATAGCCCGTGTCCGCCTGACAAACGGGATTGAAGTAACAACGTATATTCCCGGAATTGGCCATAACCTGCAAGAGCACTCTGTTGTCCTGGTTCGCGGCGGACGGGTTAAAGATTTGCCCGGTGTGCGATATCACTTAGTACGCGGCGCTTTAGATGCAGCAGGAGTGGAAAACCGGGGTCAAGCGCGCTCAAAATATGGTTCCAAGCGCAAAAAGAAATAGCAAGATTTTTGGGAGAAGGCGTAATATAATTACGTCGAAGAAGGGAGGTATTTTTAGAATATGCCACGTAAAGGCCCAGTAACTAAACGGGATGTTTTGCCTGATCCGATGTATAATTCAAAACTGGTAGCTAAGTTTATCAATTCCTTAATGCTGGATGGAAAAAAAGGGGTTGCCCAGGCTATCTTTTATGATGCAATGGAGATTATTCGTGAAAAAACCGGCCGTAACCCAAATGAGGTTTTCGACGCCGCTGTAAAGAACGTTGCCCCTGTACTGGAAGTAAAAGCCCGCCGTGTCGGGGGTGCCAACTACCAGGTTCCGGTGGAAGTTTCTGCTCACCGCCGCAATATCCTTGCGCTTCGCTGGATTGTGAAATACTCCAGAGCCCGCGGTGAAAAGACTATGGCAGAACGTTTGGCCGGTGAGCTGATGGATGCGGTCAACAACACCGGGGGTTCTTTCAAAAAGAAAGAAGACACCCACCGGATGGCTGAAGCCAACAAAGCATTCGCCCACTACCGCTGGTAATTTTGACCAGCGGAGACGACCGAGAACGAAGAGTAGCGCCGCTTATTGGCGCAACACGAAACACATTTGGAGGAAAGGAGGGGACTTATATGGCAAAAACAACTCATCTGAACAGGACAAGAAACATTGGAATCATGGCGCATATTGACGCCGGTAAAACGACTACCACAGAGCGAATTCTGTTTTACACGGGACGTGTCCACAAACTTGGTGAAGTGCATGACGGTGCTGCTACTATGGACTGGATGATTCAGGAGCAGGAGCGAGGCATTACTATCACATCAGCGGCTACCACAGCTATCTGGCGGGATTACGTCGTCAACATTATTGACACACCCGGCCACGTTGATTTTACCGTTGAAGTGGAGCGTAGTTTGCGTATACTGGATGGCGCTGTTGGTGTTTTTTGTGCTAAAGGCGGCGTGGAGCCCCAATCGGAGACGGTTTGGCGCCAAGCCGATAAATATCGTGTCCCGCGCATTGCGTATGTAAACAAAATGGATATTACCGGAGCAGACTTTTTTCATGTACTGGAATCTATGCGCCTGCGACTAAACGCGAATGTGGTCCCCATCCAGCTCCCGATCGGTGTGGAAGAAAATTTCAAGGGTATTATCGATTTAATCCGTATGAAATCCATGATCTATATCGATGACTTGGGCACGAACAGCGACGAGACGGAAATCCCCGATGAAATGCTGGAGTTAGCCCAGGAATACAGGGAAAAACTGCTGGAATCTATAGCAGATTACGATGATGAGTTAATGGCCCGCTACCTGGACGGTGAAGAAATCGGCGAAGACGAGATTCGTGCGGCACTTCGTAAGGCAACTTGTGCCGTAAAAGTTGTCCCCGTAATCTGCGGTTCTTCTTATAAAAACAAAGGAGTCCAGCCTTTGCTGGACGCTGTCATCAATTATTTGCCCTCTCCCCTGGATGTCCCTCCCATGCACGGCTTTGTCCCGGACACCGAAGAAGATGTTGTCCGACTGGCTGATGAGAATGCGCCGTTTTCGGCGTTGGCTTTTAAAATCATGGGTGACCCGTATGTCGGCAAGCTCACATATATCCGGGTATACTCCGGCACTATGGAGAGTGGGTCCTATGTTTACAACTCGACGAAGGGTAAACGGGAACGGATTGGTCGGGTTCTACGTATGCACGCCAATCACCGGGAAGAGGTTAAGGAGATTTCCGCCGGGGATATTGTTGCCGTTGTTGGTTTGAAAAACACGACAACCGGTGATACTCTCTGCCTGGAATCAGATCCCGTACTCCTTGAGAACATAACATTCCCAGAGCCTGTTATTGATGTGGCTATTGAGCCTAAAACAAAGGCTGACCAGGAAAAAATGTCATTGTCCCTGGGTAAGCTCAGTGAAGAGGACCCCACCTTCCGGGCCCGGACTGATGAAGAAACGGGACAGACCAT
Organism: Clostridiales bacterium; assembly: GCA_018335855.1. GTDB lineage: Bacteria > Bacillota > Dethiobacteria > Dethiobacterales > Dethiobacteraceae > UBA7523. Next base: position 53,316 of record JAGXRM010000037.1, on the reverse strand, counting down.
TATCTCCGGCATGGGTGAATTACACCTGGAGATTATTATTGACCGGTTGCTTCGTGAGTTTAAGGTCGGCGCCAACGTGGGTAAACCACAGGTTGCTTATAAAGAAACAATCAAAGGCACAACCAAGTCGGAAGGCAAGTTTGTCCGCCAGTCCGGCGGTCGCGGCCAATACGGCCACTGCTGGCTTGTGCTGGAACCGCAGGAACCGGGTGCAGGTTATCTCTTTGAGAACAAAATTGTTGGTGGTGTTGTGCCCAGAGAATACGTACCAGCCATTGACAACGGCGTGAAAGAGGCCATGAATACAGGTGTGTTGGCCGGTTACCCGGTCATCGACGTAAAAGTTACTGTGGTTGACGGCTCTTATCATGACGTGGACTCATCGGAAATGGCCTTTAAAGTTGCCGGCTCCATGGCGTTTAAAAGCGGTGTTCTTAAAGCGTCTCCCATTTTACTCGAGCCGGTGATGAAAGTGGAAGTAACGATGCCGGAAGAATATATGGGTGATGTGATGGGTGATATCAACAGCAGACGCGGTCGGATTGAGGGAATGGAACCCCGAATGGGCTCCCAGGTAATCCGTGCAAAAGTACCTCTGTCTGAAATGTTCGGCTATGCTACTGAACTACGCTCCCGTACTCAGGGGCGCGGCACCTATTCCATGGAGTTTGCCCATTATGAAGAAGTGCCAAAGAGTGTGGCTACGGAAATTATCGATAAGCAAAAAGGTTAAGTTTAATTGTCTAAATCCAAAGGAGGTTCACTGACATGGCAAAACAAAAGTTTGAAAGAACAAAACCCCACGTTAACGTAGGTACCATCGGTCACGTTGACCACGGTAAAACAACGCTGACGGCAGCGATTACATCCTGCCTCTCAACAGCCGGATTCGCAAAAAAGACTGCGTTTGACGAAATCGACAAAGCTCCCGAAGAAAAGGAGCGCGGCATCACCATCTCCACATCCCACGTGGAGTACGAGACGGTAAAGCGTCACTATGCCCACGTTGACTGCCCCGGCCACGCTGACTACGTAAAGAACATGATCACCGGTGCTGCCCAGATGGACGGCGCGATTCTGGTTGTGTCCGCCGCTGACGGCCCCATGCCCCAGACCCGTGAGCATATCCTGCTTGCCCGTCAGGTTGGCGTGCCTCACATTGTTGTATTCATGAATAAAGCAGACATGGTTGATGACCCCGAGCTGATTGAACTGGTAGAAATGGAAATCCGTGATCTGTTAAACGAGTATGAGTTCCCCGGTGATGACTTGCCTGTTGTTGTCGGCTCTGCCTTACGGGCGCTGGAACATGGTTGCGGCTCCCGGGATTGCCCGGACTGCAAAGTGATTTGGGAACTGATGGATGCTGTGGACGAATATGTGCCCACTCCGGAGCGTGACCGTGATAAGCCCTTCCTGATGCCCGTCGAAGACGTGTTCACCATTACCGGCCGCGGAACTGTGGCTACCGGTCGTGTAGAGCGCGGTGTCGTTAAGATTCAGGAAGAAGTGGAAATCGTTGGTTTTGCCGAGAAGCCCCGTAAGACTGTCGTTACCGGCGTGGAAATGTTCCGCAAGATCATGGATTTCGCGGAAGCCGGCGACAACATCGGCGCACTGCTTCGTGGTGTGGACCGTGAAGAAATCGAGCGTGGTCAGGTTCTGGCTAAGCCGGGCAGCATTAAGCCCCATACCACATTCATGGCAGAGGTATACGTGCTGAAGAAAGAAGAAGGCGGCCGTCATACCCCGTTCTTCCAAGGCTATCGTCCCCAGTTCTACCTGCGGACCACTGATGTTACCGGTGTTATCACCCTGCCGGAAGGCGTGGAAATGATTATGCCTGGAGATAACGTGCAGATGAAGATTGAATTGATCACACCGATCGCCATCGAGGAAGGCCTGCGTTTCGCGATTCGTGAAGGCGGCCGTACTGTGGGCGCCGGCGTTGCAACTTCGATTATTAAGTAGTCTAGTTTAGTTTCATTATATGCTTTGTCCGGGCAGTTCAGACGTAAAGCCCGGACCAACAATGAAGCAAAAGGTTGCCGGCCTTTTAGGCCGGGGAATTTTTGCGGAGTAGTCTGTAATAATCAGACGAAGAAGGAGGTAAAAGCATGGCAAAGCAAAAAATACGTATCCGCCTAAAGGCGTTTGACCATCAGATTTTAGACCAGTCTTCCAATAAAATTGTGGAAACTGCGAAAAGGACCGGGGCAACCGTTTCCGGCCCCATTCCCCTGCCGACGGAAAAAAATATTTATACTGTTATCCGGGCACCTCATAAATATAAGGACTCCCGTGAACAGTTTGAAATGCGGACGCATAAACGGTTAATCGATATTCTTGAGCCGACACCGAAAACGATTGATGCTCTGATGCGTCTCGATCTTCCTGCCGGCGTGGATATCGAAATCAAACTGTAAGAAAAATGGGAAGAGTAGTTTAAGGAGGTGCAAAAAACGTGCAAAAAGCAATCCTAGGTAAAAAAATCGGCATGACCCAAATTTTTGATGAAGTCGGTCGGGTAATTCCCGTAACGGTGATTGAGGCGGGTCCATGCGTTGTGGTACAGAAAAAGACGGTAGAAACCGACGGCTATGAAGCGATTCAAGTCGGGTTCGCTCAGGTAAAAGAAAAAAAGGTAACCAAACCAATGGCCGGACACTTTGGCAAAGCCGGACAGACTCCTAAAAAATATGTTCGCGAGTTCCGCCTAAAAGATACGGCTGGCTACGAAGTGGGACAGGAATTAAAAGCGGATGTCTTTGCCGAAGGCGAATGGGTAGACGTGACCGGGGTTTCCCGGGGCAAAGGCTTTGCGGGCAACATTAAGCGGCACGGTTATAGCCGCGGACCGACCACACACGGCTCCCATTACCACAGAGGCCCTGGTTCCATGGGCGCAGTTGACGCGGCCCGTGTTTTTAAAGGCAAGAAACTTCCCGGCCGCATGGGCGGCGACAAAATTACTGTGCAAAAGCTCCAGGTTGTAAGAGTGGATACAGACCGCAACATCCTGCTTATTCGCGGTGCTGTCCCCGGTGCCCGCGGTGGTTTGTTAACAGTAAAAAACTCGGAGAAAGCAGCAAACTAGTAATCAGAGAAGTCAGAGCAGACTCAGAAGTCAGACGGAATTCATTTTCCGATTTCCGACTTCCCGCTCTGACCTCCAGCATAGAAGGGAGGATTTGGGATGCCGAAATTAGCTTTATTTAACACACAAGGCGAACAGGTTGGAGATATCGAATTGTCCGACTCAGTTTTCGCTGTAAAAGTAAATAAAGGGTTATTGCATCAAGCGGTTTTGGCTTATCAGGCCAACCAGAGACTTGGCACCGCTTCTGTGAAAGACCGCAGCGAAGTTAGAGGCGGCGGACGTAAGCCCTGGCGTCAAAAAGGGACCGGGCGTGCCAGACACGGTTCCACCCGTTCACCGATTTGGAAGGGCGGCGGAATTACGTTTGGACCTAAAGGCCGCATTTATAAAGTTGTCATGCCGAAAAAGATGAGACGTTTAGCGTTGAAATCGGCTCTTTCCAGCAAAGTGAACGATGGTTCACTGATTGTACTTGACGAACTTAAAATGGCAGTCCCGAGAACAAAGGATATGGTCAGCGTCCTCGGGAACCTGAAAACCGGTCGTAAAGTACTGATTGTCATCGATTCTCCGCAGGAGAGCGTCATCAAGTCGGCACGTAACATTCCCGGTGTGAAAACGCTGAATGCCGGACAATTGAATGTTTATGACATTCTCAACACCGACAACCTGGTGATTACACGGGATGCCGTGGCTCAGGTAGAGGAGGTATTCGCCCAATGATCCGTGATGCCAGAGACATTATTAAGAAGCCACTGGTCACAGAAAAGTCCACTTCGTTGATGGAACTGGGAAAATACTCATTCGAGGTTGACACCAAAGCCAATAAGGTGGAAATTAAAAAAGCTGTGGAAGAACTCTTTAAGGTTAAAGTGAAGACTGTAAACACCATCCGCGTCACAGGGAAAATGAAACGGATGGGGGCGTTTGTAGGACGCCGTCCAAGCTGGAAGAAGGCCATTGTCACCTTGGAAGAAGGCAGCAAGCCCATCGAAATCTTCGAAGGACTATAACCCAGGAAGGAGGGAGATATAAAAATGGCAATTAAAAAATTCGTTCCCACCTCTCCGGGACGTCGTTTTATGACCGTTCGGTCGGTTGACGAAATTACCACCACAGAGCCGGAAAAATCTTTGCTGGAGCCGTTGAAAAGTAAGGCGGGCCGCAACGCGCAGGGCCGGATCACCGTACGTCATCAGGGAGGCGGACATAAACGCAAGTACCGGGTCATTGACTTTAAGCGGGACAAAGACGGTGTGCCGGCAAAAGTGGCCACCATCGAATATGATCCAAATCGCTCGGCAAACATCGCACTACTTCATTATGCTGATGGTGAAAAACGCTATATCCTGGCACCTGTGGGCGTTACCGTAGGTACGGAAGTAATTTCTGGTCCAACGGCAGATATTAAGCCCGGCAACTCGCTGCAACTAAAGTCCATTCCCGTAGGTACACTCATTCATAATATTGAACTCAAAGTGGGTAAAGGCGCGCAGATGGTTCGCTCCGCCGGTGCTTCAGCCCAATTGATGGCGAAGGAAGGTAAGTACGCCCACGTGCGTCTGCCGTCCGGTGAAGTTCGCCTGGTTTCTCAGGAATGCAAAGCCACCATCGGTCAGGTTGGTAACCTCGAGCATGAGAATATCACCATCGGTAAAGCGGGACGCTCCCGTTGGTTGGGTAAGCGACCCACCGTCCGCGGTGTTGTTATGAACCCGGTTGACCACCCGCACGGCGGTGGTGAAGGTAAAGCCCCAATTGGCCGTAAAAGTCCGGTAACCCCCTGGGGTAAACCGACTCTCGGTTACAAAACGCGACAGAAAAACAAAAAGTCCGACCAGTTTATTGCTAAGCGTCGGAATAAGTAAGCGTTAGGAAGGAGGTCGTCAAGACTTGTCCAGGTCTCTGAAAAAAGGCCCCTATATTGATGCCAAACTGCTGGTTAAAGTCCAGCAGATGAATGACAAGAACGAGAAAAAAGTGATTAAAACCTGGTCACGCCGTTCCACCATTTTCCCCGAAATGGTCGGCCACACGTTGGCGGTCCATGACGGGAGAAAGCACGTGCCCGTTTATGTCACCGAAGACATGGTTGGCCACAAACTCGGTGAGTTTGCTCCGACCCGCACATTCCGCGGGCACAGTGGTCATACGGAACGGTCCACATCGTTGAAATAAGGAGGGATTACCGTGGAAGCAAAAGCAACAGCCAAGTATATTAGGATGTCGCCGCGGAAAGCCCGCCTTGTGGCTGACACGATACGCGGCAAAAATGCCAAGGATGCATTGAACATCCTGAGCTTTACGCCAAACCGGCCGGCGGAGCCGATTTACAGAGTGCTTCATTCCGCCATGGCTAACGCCGAAAACAATTTTGAGATGAACCGTGATGAACTTTATGTGGCGCAGATTTTTGTCGACCAAGGGCCGGTACTAAAGCGTTTCCGCCCCCGTGCCCGTGGTATGGCAAGCAAAATCCGTAAGCCCACCAGTCATATCACCATCATACTCAAGCAAAGGGAGGGATAAGTCTGTGGGTCAAAAGGTAAGCCCGATTGGCTTCCGACTCGGAATTATCCGGGACTGGGATGCTAAATGGTACGCCGATAAAAACTATACGGACCTTCTCCACGAAGATATGAAGATCCGTAATGCGATTGCCAAACACTTAGCAAATGCTGCCGTTTCCCGTGTGGAAATTGAAAGGGTTGCTACCCGCATCCGTATTTCTATCCATACGGCGAAGCCTGGAATTGTTATTGGCAAAGGCGGCTCCGGTGTTGAGGAGCTGCGTAGAAAGCTAGAAAAGATTGCTGATAAAAAGCAAGTACACATTAATATCATGGAGATTAAAAACCCGGAACTGGACGCAACCCTTGTAGCAGAAAATATTGCTGTTCAGTTAACGAAGCGGATCGCCTTCCGCCGTGCTTTGAAACAATCTGTTTTCCGTACTATGCGCGCAGGTGCAAAAGGTGTGAAAGTGATGATCAGCGGCCGCCTTGGCGGTGCCGAAATCGCCCGCACGGAATCATACCATGAGGGGACTGTTCCTCTGCAGACATTACGAGCCAATATTGATTACGGTTTTGTGGAAGCCCACACCACCTACGGCCGTATTGGCATCAAAGTCTGGATATATAAAGGGGAGGTTCTCCCGACTAAGCAGGCCAGAACGGGAGGAGGGAACCCGGATGCTAATCCCAAAAAGAGTTAAATATCGCAGACAGCACCGCGGCCGGATGAAGGGCATGGCCCAGAAAGGCCACGATATCGTCTTCGGTGAATACGGGTTGCAAGCATTGGAACCCGCCTGGATTACTAACCAACAGATTGAAGCTGCCCGTATTGCCATGACCCGTTATATTAAGCGGGGCGGAAAAGTATGGATCAAAATTTTCCCGGATAAGCCGGTAACGGCCAAGCCCGCGGAAACCCGGATGGGTTCCGGTAAAGGCTCCCCTGAGTTTTGGGTTGCCGTTGTTAAACCAGGTCGGATTCTTTTTGAACTGGCTGGCGTACCGGAAGATGTGGCCAGGGAAGCCTTGCGTTTAGCGGCGCATAAACTCCCGACTAAGACAAAATTCCTGAAACGTGTTGAAACAGGTGGTGAAGGTCATGAGAGCTAAGGAGTTCAAAGAATTCAGCGATGTTGAACTGGACGGCAAGATGTCCGAGTTAAAAGAAGAGCTGTTTAACCTGCGCTTTCAAATGGCCACGGGCCAACTGGAAAACCCGATGAGAATTCGGGAAGTGCGCAAGAATATCGCACGGGTTAAAACAGTCCAACGGGAACGTGAATTAAAACTAAGCTAACGTTGCCGTTGAAAGGAGGCAAAGCTCTTGGAGCGTAGTAACCGTAAAACACGGACTGGCCGCGTTGTCAGCGATAAAATGGATAAAACGGCTGTTGTATCCGTCGAACGTATCACCCGTCATCCCCTGTACGGGAAAATCATTCGGGTGTCAAAAAAGTATAAAGTCCATGACCCTGAAAATGCTTGCAGCATCGGGGACAAAGTTAGAATCATGGAGACAAGGCCTATCAGCAAGGATAAGAGATGGCGCCTTGTGGAGATTATGGAGAAATCCCAGCTGTAAAAGCTAGAGGTCAGAAGTCAGAACTCAGAGGTCAGACATTAGGATTTAATCATTAGTTCCGACATCTGACATCAGACCTCAGACATCTAGTAGTGGAAAGGAGGGCAACCATGATTCAAAGCCAAACATATCTGGCCGTTGCCGACAACTCCGGCGCTAAAAAGATTATGTGCATCCGCGTTCTTGGCGGATCCACCCGGAAAACCGGTAACATCGGTGATATTATTGTGGCCGCCGTCAAAGAAGCAACACCCGGCGGGGTTGTCAAAAAAGGTGATGTTGTCAAGGCGGTCATCGTCCGTACCCGGCAGGGAGCCCGGCGCAATGACGGCTCGTACATCAAGTTTGACGAAAACGCTGCTGTGCTGATTAACGATCAGAAGAACCCGCGGGGGACGCGGATCTTCGGACCTGTGGCCCGTGAATTAAGAGAAAAAGAATTTATGAAAATTGTCTCACTCGCGCCGGAAGTGATATAAGCGCCAAGGAGGTGCAAACATTGACAGTTTCCAAGATGCATGTAAGAAAAGGTGACAAAGTATTAGTCCTGTCCGGTAAGGACAAGGGTAAAAAAGGTAAAGTGATTGCTGCTATTCCCTCTGAAGGGAAAGTGGTTGTCGAAGGGGTTAATATCGTAAAGAAGCATGCCAAAGCCTCACAGCGTGTGCAGGCAGGTATCCATGAACAGGAAGCCGCGTTAAACAGCGCCAAAGTCATGGTCGTCTGCCCCAACTGCCAAAAGGCCACAAGGATTGCTAAGTCCGTTATGAAAGACGGATCACGTGCCAGGGTATGTAAAAAGTGCGGGGAATCCCTCGATAAGTAGCCGGAAAGGAGGTACGGACTATGGCCCGGTTAAAGGATAAATACAACAGCGAAGTGCGGCCGGCGTTGATGGAACGTTTCCAGTATCAAAACGTCCTCCAAGCCCCGCGTTTGAATAAAGTGGTCATTAACATGGGTGTGGGTGAAGCAAAAGAAAACGCCAAAGTACTGGACGCCGCAGTCAATGATATGACACTGATTTCCGGACAACGCCCTGTTATCACTAAAGCTCGTAAGTCTGTGGCCAGTTTTAAACTCCGTGAAGGAATGTCCATCGGTTGCAAGGTTACGCTACGGGGTGAGAGGATGTACGAATTCCTCGATAAACTCTTTAATGTGGCACTGCCCAGGGTACGTGACTTTCGCGGTGTTTCACCGAAAGCGTTTGACGGTCGTGGTAACTATACACTGGGACTGCGTGAGCAGTTGATTTTCCCGGAGATTAACTACGATCAGGTGGATAAAGTGCGTGGTATGGATATTGTCATTGTAACAACAGCTGATAACGATGAAGAAGCAAGGGAACTGCTGCGTGAAATGGGCATGCCGTTCCGGACAGCATAAGGAAAAGGAGGGGAAAACGTGGCCAAAAAATCAATGATTGCTAAGGCAAACAGGACCCCCAAGTTTGAAGTACAAGGTGTTAACCGCTGCAAATTGTGCGGCCGTCCCCGTGCGTACCTGCGCAAGTTTGGTATGTGTCGCCTTTGTTTCCGTAAGCTTGCCCACGAAGGGAAAATCCCCGGCGTGAAAAAAGCCAGTTGGTAGAGGGGATTTAAGGAGAGAAAGGAGGTTCGATTGCGATGACCATGACGGACCCAATTGCTGATATGCTGACAAGAATTCGCAACGCAAACATGGTTCACCATGATACGGTGGAAATGCCGGGATCAAAGATCAAGCTTGCCATTGCGGATATCCTGAAGCAAGAAGGCTACATTAAGGAGTTCGATTTCAAGAAAGACAATAAGCAGGGGACCATTCGTATTTATCTCAAATACGGTCCTAACCGTGAAAAAGTCATTACCGGTTTAAAGAGGATCAGTAAGCCGGGATTGCGTGTGTATGCACAAAAAGATGACCTGCCTAAAGTGCTGAGCGGGCTCGGGATCGCTATCATATCCACCTCACAGGGGATTATGAGCGATAAAGCCGCGCGTAAAAACGGCGTCGGCGGCGAAGTCCTCTGCTACATCTGGTAAGGAGGTAGACAAAATGAGCCGCATCGGTCGTAAACCGGTAGAACTGCCGGCAGGCGTAGAGTTCTCCCAGAATGATAATGTTGTTACTGTCAAAGGGCCGCTGGGCCAACTGGAAAAAGAGTTGCCCCGGTTAATAAAAGTTGAACTGCAGGGTGACCAGGTAATTGTCAGCCGCGATGAGGACACAAAGGAAAAGCGTTCTCTGCATGGCCTTACCCGTACTCTTGTGGCCAATATGGTCGAAGGTGTAACCAAAGGATATACAAAGACACTGGACTTAGTTGGCGTCGGTTACCGCGCTAACAAGCAAGGCGATAACGTCGTAATATCCATCGGATATTCACACCCGGTAAACATTGTGCCACCCGCGGGAATTGAACTGGAAGTCCCTGTGCCCACAAAAATCGTGGTTAAAGGGATTGACAAAGAAGCAGTTGGCAGCATTGCAGCAAACATCCGCGCCGTACGTGAACCAGAGCCCTATAAAGGTAAGGGTATTAAGTACGACACAGAACGAATCCGCCGCAAAGTCGGTAAGACCGGCAAATAACCATTTTATGAAATGGTTGCGTCAATATGTGCGCATACTGGCGCAACAGGTGAGGAGGGATAGGTTTGATCACCCGTCAAGATAAAAATGCCGCCCGTAAGCGGAGACACTTCCGCGTCCGCAAAAAAATGGCCGGAACTGCGCTGCGCCCGCGGCTCAACGTCTTCCGTAGCCTGAAGAATATTTATGCGCAAATCATCGACGATGAAAACGGTGTTACTATCGTTGCCGCATCCAGTCTGGACCCCGCAATCGGGGAAGGGAAAACGTCATGTGGTAACAAAGAAGCAGCCCGAAAAGTCGGCACGCTTATTGCGCAAAAAGCTGTGGAAAAAGGAATTAACCAAGTTATATTTGACAGAGGGGGCTACCTCTACCACGGCCGGATTAAAGAACTGGCCGACGGTGCCCGCGAAGCGGGCCTGGAATTTTAGCGCGAAGGAGGGATAACGGCGTGGATAAATATAATGCCACTAAATCCGAATTTACTGAGAAGGTCGTCCAGATAAACCGTGTCGCCAAAGTTGTTAAAGGCGGACGGCGCTTCAGCTTCTCCGCATTGGTTGTTGTCGGTGACGGCAACGGCAGAGTCGGAGCCGGCATGGGCAAAGCGGGCGAAGTTCCCGAGGCGATTCGTAAAGGAATTGAAGATGCAAAGAAGAACCTGGTCACAGTTCCTTTGGTCGGCACAACCATACCCCATGCCATCACCGGAGTCTTCGGCGCTGGCAGGGTATTGCTAAAGCCTGCTTCGGAAGGTACCGGTGTTATCGCCGGCGGACCGGTCCGCGCGGTGTTGGAGTTGGCCGGAGTGCGGGATATCCTGACAAAATCACTGGGATCCGCCAATGCCATCAATGTCATCAATGCGACGATGACGGGCCTGAAAAACTTAAAAAGTGCTGAGCATGTCGCCAAATTGCGCGGCAAAACAGTGGAAGAGCTTTTAGGGTAGGAGGCGGAACACATGAGCAAACAATTACGAATTACTTTAATTAATAGTGTAATCGGGCGGCCTGAACCCCAGCGGCTGACGGTGAAAGCATTGGGCTTGTCCAAGCTTCACCAGGCTGTTGAACATGCGGATACACCTCAAATCAGGGGTATGATCAATAAAGTTATCCACCTCGTTCAAGTCGAAGAAGTTTAGAGGAGGTGTAAGCAATGCGTTTACATGAGTTATCCAGTCCCAAAGGTGCCCGGACGAAGAAGAAAAGGCTGGGCAGAGGCATTGGCAGCGGACTTGGCAAAACTTCCGGAAAAGGCCATAAAGGACAAAACTCCCGCTCTGGCGGTGGTGTCCGTCCCGGCTTTGAAGGTGGTCAAATGCCCCTGCAGCGTACCGTGCCAAAGCGGGGCTTTACCAGCATCTTTAAAAAAGATTACAACGAAGTGAATATTGCTCGCCTCAATGTCTTTGCCGATGGCACGGTAGTGACGCCCGAACTGCTCAAGCAGCAGGGAGTTATTAAATCAAAGAAAGACGGCGTGCGCATTCTCGGCAATGGCAATTTGGAACGGTCTCTTACCGTTTCTGCCCATGGTTTTACCAAAACGGCCGCTGAAAAGATTGAAGCCGCCGGCGGCAAAACTGAGGTGATCTAGGATGCTAGAAACAATTCGCAGCGCCTGGAAAATTAAGGAGCTACGGCAACGGATAATATTCACCGCGGTTATGCTGTTTATCTACCGTCTTGGTGCCCATGTTCCCGTACCTGGGGTAGATCCAACGGTTTTAGCTGAGTTTTTCCAAGGAGATAATCTGTTCGGTTTGTTTAATGTTTTTGCCGGCGGTGCTTTGGAAAACTTCACAATATTCGCGATGGGGATTATGCCGTACATTAACGCATCAATTATTATGCAACTTTTGACGGTGGTAGTTCCTAAATTTGAAGAATGGGCCAAGGAAGGGCAAGAAGGTCAGAAAAAACTGGCTCAGCTCATCCGTTATGGTACCATAGTCCTGGCTCTGATTCAGGCGACGGGTATGACAGTGGGTATCTTCAGCGCAGCTGTTATTAACCCCACATTCTTTACCTACCTGACCATTATTATCACGCTGACTGCAGGAACGGCGTTCCTGATGTGGCAGGGGGAACTGATTACTGAAAAAGGTGTCGGCAACGGGATTTCGCTGATAATCTTTGCAGGGATTGTTTCCCGTTTCGGACCGGGCATGCTGCAGACTTTTGAATTGACCCGGCTGGGAGAACTGAACATCTTTACCGTTCTGGCTACCGTGATTATTGTGCTCGGCCTGATTGTGGCCATTGTAGCCTTGGAAGAAGGCCAGCGCCGTATTCCGGTTCAGTACGCGAAACGAGTGGTTGGACGGAAAATGTACGGTGGACAGTCCACCCATATTCCGATGAAAGTCAACCAATCCGGTGTTATTCCTGTCATTTTCGCATCGGCACTCTTAATGTTCCCTGCGACAATTGCACAGTTTATTAACCACCCGATAGCCCGGTTCTTTGAAAGTATGTTCCGTGTCGGCGCACCGGTTCACACCCTCTTGTATATTCTGTTAATTTTGTTCTTTGCTTACTTCTATACTGCCATTCAGTTTGACCCGGTTAAAATCTCCAATGATATGAAAAAATACGGCGGCTTTATTCCGGGACTTCGCCCGGGCAGGCCCACAGCTGAATTTCTCGGCCGTGTTTCCAGCCGTTTGACGTTGGCCGGTGCCATTGCACTTGCGGCCATCGCAACCATGCCGGTTATATTACAAAATCTCTTCCGCATTAATATCATCTTCGGCGGTGTAGGTATGATTATTGTCGTCGGTGTTGTCCTCGAAACAATGAAGCAGATTGAAAGCCATATGTTGATGAGGAACTACCAGGGCTTCATGAAATAGTGGAGGCAGGCATGATCACCATTAAATCGCCAAGGGAAATTGAGCTCATGCGTCAGGCGGGTCGTGTTGTTGCGGAAGTTCTGCAGGAGATTTCTGAAGCCGTACGGCCGGGAATCTCAACAGGAGAACTGGACAAAATGGCTGAGCGCCGCATTCGCAAAGCTAAATGTATCCCGGCTTTTAAAGGATATCACGGTTTCCCCGCTACGATTTGTGCCTCTGTCAATGAAGAAGTAGTGCACGGGATACCCGGTGTACGACGTCTTGCCGATGGAGATATCATCAGTGTTGATGTGGGAGCTGTTTTTCAAGGGTACTTCGGAGATGCCGCAGCCACATTTCCTGTGGGTGACGTGGATCCGGAGGCATTACGCCTCCTCGAAGTAACCAGGGAGTCACTGCATATGGGAATTGCCCAGGCTGTTGAAGGAAAACATCTGACGGATATATCTTATGCCGTCCAAACACATGTGGAAAATAACGGGTTTGCCGTAGTGCGTAATTACGTCGGTCACGGCATAGGCAACCAGATGCACGAGGAACCTCAGGTGCCCAATTTTGGTAAGCCGGGACGCGGACCTCGACTGCTGGCAGGAATGGCACTGGCCATTGAACCCATGGTTAACATTGGTACATGGCAGGTGGAAACGTTGCTGGATAACTGGACCGTCGTTACACTGGACCGGAAATGGTCCGCCCACTTTGAGCATACAGTGGCCGTGGGGAAAGACGAACCTGAAATCTTAACCGTTCTTTCCACTGCTGGCAAGTGAAGGGAGGTTGAAGATATATGGTTCAACCACCTCAAGTAGGGGTGTTAGTCCATTCGCTTGCTGGTCGTGACACCGGTGAACATTACCTGGTCGTCGGCACAATGGAGCCAAATATTGTACTCGTTGCCAACGGCGTAAACCGTCCCCTGCAGAGCCCAAAGAAGAAAAATCTTCGTCATCTCGCGGTTCACCAACGCAGTTCTGCTGAGTTAGCGGAAAAAATCCGTAAAAAGCAGGCACGTGATGAGGAGATTGCACGGGCAATCCGTGAAATGGTTGTTATCTTAGACCATCCCGGGGGAGAAAGGGAGGGAACTGAACCTGATGTCAAAGAAGAAAGACGTTATTGAGGTAGAGGGAACCGTTATTGAGCCTCTGCCAAACGCTATGTTTCGCGTCGAACTGAAAAACGGGCATAAGGTCTTGGCCCACGTTTCCGGCAAAATTCGCATGAACTTCATCCGTATTCTCCCGGGAGACAGGGTATTGGTGGAATTATCACCATATGACCTGACACGTGGCCGTATTACCTACCGTTACAAGTAGACGCAAAGAAGGAGGTTTTGGGATGAAAGTCAGACCATCTGTGAAACCCATTTGCGAAAAGTGCAAAATCATCAGGCGCAAAGGCAAAGTGATGGTGATCTGTGAGAACCCGAAGCATAAGCAAAAACAGGGTTAAGGTATAATTTGGCAATTGATTGGAAATTCTAATTCTGTTCTAGGAAGAAAGTGAGGTGCATCCTATGGCGAGGATTGCCGGAGTCGACCTGCCGCGGGAAAAACGCGTGGAAGTAGCGCTTACGTATATCTTTGGTATCGGCCGCAAGACCGCGCAAAGCATCCTGACCCAGACCGCCATCAATCAAGATACACGGGTTCGGGATTTAACCGAAGATGAAGTAAACAGGCTGCGTGAGTATATTGACAAAAACAACAAGGTAGAAGGAGACCTGCGCCGTGAAGTGGCGATGAACATCAAGCGATTGATGGAAATCGGCTCATACCGCGGTATCCGCCACCGCCGTGGACTACCTGTACGTGGTCAGACCACGAAAAATAACGCCCGGACCCGTAAAGGTCCCAAGCGTACCGTCGGTGTAAGACGCAAAAAGTAAGGGGGGAAAAGACTTGGTTGCACGCAAAAAAATCACACGTACGAGAAGGCGTGAGCGCAAGAATATTGAACACGGTGTGGCGCATATTCTGTCCACGTTTAATAACACGCATATTACCATTGCGGACTTAAAAGGGAACACGATATCCTGGGCCAGCGCCGGCACCGTCGGCTTCAAAGGTTCCCGGAAGTCTACACCGTTTGCTGCGCAGTTGGCTGCGGAAACAGCCGCTAAAGCTGCCATGGAACACGGTCTCAAGGACGTAGAAGTGTTTGTCAAAGGGCCGGGTTCCGGCCGTGAGGCAGCCATTCGTTCCCTGCAGGCCGCAGGCCTGGAAGTTAACCTGATTAAGGATGTAACTCCCATTCCGCATAACGGCTGCCGTCCTCCAAAACGGCGCAGAGTATAAAACTTTAGGAGGTGTAAGTCTTTGGCACGATACACTGAAGCAGTCTGCAGGCAATGCCGACGCGAGGGCTTAAAGCTCTATCTGAAAGGTGAGCGTTGCTACACTGAAAAATGTGGCGTTGACCGTCGGGCCTATCCGCCCGGTCAGCACGGCCAAGGTCGTCGCGGTAAACAATCCGAGTATGGCCTGCAGCTTCGTGAAAAACAAAAAGCACGCCGAGTTTACGGCGTATTGGAAAGTCAGTTCCGAAAGTACTTTAAAGAGGCAGATCGTCGCAAAGGCATCACCGGCGAGAACTTACTTCAGATCCTGGAGTCTCGCATGGACAACGTTGTTTTCCGTCTCGGCCTGGCATTATCCCGCCCAGAGGCACGTCAACTCGTTCGTCATGGCCATTTTGCTGTTAACGGTCAAAAAGTTTCTATTCCTTCCTTCCAGGTTCGTCCTGGAGACGTAATCACTGTTCGTGAAAACAGCCGCGACAAAGGTCGTTTTAAAGATGTGGCCGAACTGATGCGTACTCACGGTACCGTAGATTGGTTGGAAGTAGATCGCGAAAACCTGACCGGCAAAGTTGTTCGCTTGCCCAACAGGGAAGAAATCGATATTCCCATAACCGAGCACCTCATCGTTGAGCTTTATTCCCGTTAATTTGAGGAAAACGAATCACCCTCGCGTTGGTAATGGAATCGAGAAGGAGGGTTTGAACCTTGATAGAAATTGAAAAGCCAAAGATTGAGCGTGTCCAAGGTGGAGATGACCCCATGTACGGCAAATTCGTTATTGAGCCTCTGGAGCGCGGTTACGGCATTACTCTGGGTAACTCCCTGCGCCGTATCCTGTTATCATCACTACCCGGTGCTGCCGTCACTGCGGTGCAGATTGAGAATGTACTACACGAGTTTTCTACCATTCCCGGTGTACTTGAAGACACTACGGAAATCATTCTGAATCTTAAACAGCTGGCTATGAAAATCCACAGTGATGAGCCGCAGACACTGATTGTAGTAGCTACTGGTCAGGGAGTTGTCACCGCCGGTGACATTAAAATTCCTGCTGATGCCGAGGTCCTTAATCCTGACTTGCATATCGCAACTCTGGAAGAGGGCGGCCGGCTGTACATGGAGATTACTATCGCTAACGGACGCGGCTATGTTCCCGCTGAGCGGAACAAAGAATCCGGCCAGCCTTTAGGTGTAATTCCCGTTGATGCCTTGTTTTCACCGATCAAGCGGGTGAACTATAAAGTGGAAGATACACGGGTCGGACAGCATACCAACTTTGATAAGCTTACGTTTGAGGTCTGGACTGACGGCAGTATTCGTCCCGACGAAGCCATCAGCCTGGGAGCCAAAATTCTTTCCAAACATCTGAGCCTCTTTATCAACCTGACAGAAAAAGTTGATGAGGTAGAGATTGCAGACGAGAAAGATGAAGACGACAAGGCGAAAATTATGGAAATGACTATTGAAGAGCTGGACCTGTCTGTCCGCTCCTACAATTGCCTGAAGCGGGCCGGTATTAATTCCGTTCAGGAATTGGTACAAAAGAGCGAAGACGAGATGATGAAAGTCCGCAATCTCGGGAAAAAGTCCCTGGAAGAAGTTCAACAAAAGCTGGAAGAGTTAAATTTATTATTGCGTGACAGCAACGAGTAAAGGAGGGAGAAGCCATGGTATTAAGAAAATTTGGCCGTCGCAGTGCGCACCGCCGCTCTATGCTGCGTAACCTGGTCACTTCCGTGATTCTCGCCGAAAAGATAGAGACCACCGAAGCGAAAGCCAAACAAATCCGCAGCATTACTGACAAAATGGTTACCCTGGGAAAGCGTGGCGATCTTCATGCCCGCCGCCAAGCATTGGCCTATCTCCTCGATGAAAATGCGGTTACAAAGCTATTTGAGGAAATAGCCCCCCGTTATGAAGAGCGTCAGGGCGGTTACACCCGCATTCTTAAAATTGGGCCACGTCGCGGTGACGCAGCGCCAATGGCCATCCTGGAATTAGTTCGCTAAACTGCTGAATTTCCAATACAAACAATGATGAGCTAAGAAAATCGACATGCCTTTAGACCGTCGATTTTCTTTATACTCTAAAGGAAATTATATCACTTTACATTTGTAAAGTGTCTAGTGAAGTAGAGTACTGAAAAGCGTGCTTTAAGGGAACTGAAAAGAGCACGCCTTTCTTGTATGCAATGAAAAGTCTATGGGCCGGAGGTCATTATGTCAGAAATCATCCGTGCCGAGGGGTTAGGTTTTCGTTATCAAAGTGAGGATGCCCAAGAAAGCTGGGCACTATCCGACATTAATCTATCCATAAACCGTGGCGAGTTTCTCACCGTCCTCGGACCTAACGGTTCTGGTAAATCAACACTTGCCAAACATTTTAATGCTCTGCTCCTGCCGAGTGCGGGAGCAGTTTGGGTGGACGGATTATGCACATCCGACGAGGCAAACCGCTGGCGAATCCGTCAGACGGCGGGTATGGTATTTCAAAACCCGGATAACCAAATTGTAGCTACCACCGTGGAAGAAGACGTGGCATTTGGTCCGGAAAACCTGGGAATGCCCTCTGCGGAAATCAGAGACCGGGTAGAGGAAGCACTTTCTTTGGTCGGCATGGCTTCCTTCCGACGTCATGCGCCCCATCTGCTCTCCGGAGGACAGAAACAACGTGTGGCCATCGCCGGTGTTATTGCCATGCGACCACAATGTTTAATACTGGACGAACCGACTGCCATGCTTGATCCCCGTGGACGCAAGGAAGTTCTGGATACAGTGAGCCGCCTCAATCGTGAAGAGGGCATTACCGTCATCTACATTACCCACTTCATGGAAGAAGCCATGGTTGCAGACAGAGTGCTGATTCTTAATCAGGGCCGGACAGAACTGGACGGCGGACCGCGGGAAATCTTTCAGCGCGTGGAAGAGCTGCGTGCAGTGGGTCTGGATGTACCCCCGGTGGTAGAGTTAGTTTGGCAACTGCGCCTTGCAGGAGTCGAAATAAAGCGGGACGTGATGACACTGGATGAGTTGGTGGAAACGCTATGCTCCTGAAATTAGAGAATGTAAGTCATGTGTATATGCCCGGCACTCCATTTGAAGTGGCCGCCATGAAGAATATTAACCTGGAAATCCAAAGTGGAGAATTGTTGGCTATTATTGGTGAAACCGGTTCAGGCAAATCTACTCTCGTGCAACACTTAAACGGTTTATTAAAGCCTACGTCTGGGAAAGTAATCCTGGATGGCCGGGAAATCGGTAAGGATAAAGCTGAACTGACGGCAGTACGCCGCCGGGTCGGTTTGCTTTTCCAGTTCCCGGAACAACAGCTTTTTGAAGAGACTGTCTATGCCGATGTGGCCTTTGGGCCAAGAAACCTGGCACTGCCCGAAGAAGAAATAAAAAACCGGGTAGCTAAGGCGCTACAACTGGTCGGGTTGGATCTGGCTGAATTTGGAGAACGCTCACCGTTTTCCCTGTCCGGTGGTCAAATGCGTCGTGTGGCTATGGCAGGAGTATTGGCCATGGAACCGGAAATCCTTATCCTGGACGAGCCCACCGCCGGCCTTGACCCCCAGGGAAAAGCAGATCTGTTGCAAAAAGTAGTTTCATTACACCGGCAGCAGGGGCTGACGGTTATCCTCGTTTCGCACAGCATGGATGACGTTGCCCGGGTGGCCAGTCGCCTGGTTGTGATGGCAGACGGAGAAATCCGTCTCACCGGCACACCGACCGAAGTCTTCACCGACAAAGAACAGCTGGAAGAAATGGGACTCTCACTGCCGCAAATGACACTGCTCATGCACAGGCTTCATTGTCTTGGCAAAGATGTGCCCACAGATATTTTTACCGTCGACCAGGCCAAGGAAGCCGTTTTGGCCATGCTGCGGGGTGAAAAACAATGAGCATGTTTAAAAGTATTACGATCGGACAGTATGTTCCCGGTGATTCTCTGCTGCACAAACTGGATGCCCGAGCGAAGTTTATTGCCCTTATTCTCTTAATTATCACAGTTTTTACTATTCGCTCGTTTACCGGGTATCTGGTCCTGGCCGCCGTTGTCTTCACACTGCTTAAAACTTCCCGTCTGCCTTTGCCATACTTTTTCCGTGGACTCCGGCCGGTTTTTTATATCCTGATGTTTACCGTCATTGTACACTTCTTTATGACGAAAGGCGGTCAAACATGGTTTCGCATTGGTTTCTTATCCATTGATTCCTACGGGGTTTACCTGGGAGTCTTCATGGCATTGCGCATCATTTTCCTGGTCGTAGCCACATCGCTCCTCACCCTAACCACGTCGCCCATCGCGTTGACTGACGGTCTGGAATATCTAATGAAGCCTTTGAAACGCATCGGCGTCCCGTCCCACGAAATCGCCATGATGATGACCATCGCTCTCCGCTTCATTCCCACCCTAATGGAAGAAGCCGAAAAAATCATGAAAGCACAGATGGCCCGGGGTGCAGATTTTGAAAGCGGTAATATCTTCCGCCGCGCCAAAAACATGATCCCGCTCCTCGTCCCCCTCTTCGTCTCCGCCTTCCGTCGTGCAGACGACCTAGCCATCGCCATGGAATCCCGCTGCTACCGCGGCGGCGAAGGCCGAACCCGCCTGCGCGAACTCTCCGCCGCTCCCCGCGACTATTACGCCATACTCCTCTCCGCCCTATTCCTCACAACATTCATCCTGCTAAAAATATAATTGCAACCCCGGGGACGGTTCTCAAGTTGCAAAGATGCAACCCCGGGGACGGTTCTGATAGTTGCAAACATGCAACTTAGGAACCGTCCCCGGGTTGCAAAACTAGATCCTTGCTGTAGAGGTGATCCGTTCATGCAGAACATAAAACTCACCTTAGGTTATGATGGTTCCGGCTATCACGGCTTTCAGGTTCAGGCGAATGCGTTGACAGTGCAGGAAGTGCTGGAGAAAGCTATCGCCGTTGTTTTTGGTGAACAGATTCGCGTCATCCTGGCAGGGAGAACAGACACAGGCGTTCATGCTACCGGACAGGTTGTTAATTTTTACAGTGATAAAGGTATCCCCGCAGACCGGATTCCGTTTGCTATTAATGCTGTGTTGCCCCGTGATATCGTTGTCTACCATGCAGAATTCGTGCCAGACTCCTTCCATGCAAGATTCAGTGCCACGGGTAAGTTGTATACGTACTGTATTGACAATGGAGCGCACCCTCGCGTACTGGAACGGAATCACTCCTTCCATGTTAAACACCGGCTTGATGCAGCAGCCATGGCTGCCAGTGCCGCACAACTCGTTGGGTGCCATGATTTTGCCTCGTTTAGGGCAACCGGCAGTTCAGTACGAAGTACCACCCGTACGCTACGGCGTTTGGATGTTGTCGAGTCAGACCGCTTCATTACCATCACAGCCGAAGCGGACGGCTTCCTATACAACATGGTGCGCATTATAACGGGCACACTGATTGATGTAGGCAGAGGAAAACGCGATGGTAATCTGGCTAAGGTACTGGCGGCACAGGACCGGAGGGCAGCCGGCTGGACAGTTCCACCTCAAGGGCTCGTTCTGCGTCATGTGTTCTATTAAGATATTCATTTTCACGATTTGAGACATTTATTTTAGTTTTTTTGTGCTGTATACTAGAATTGCTTGACAGGTCTGGATAGTTTATTATAAAATATCTTTGTGTCATTCGTTGTTTCCTGCCCCGTTAATAACGTATGTCACAGAGTGTTTGAAGCAAGGAGGGAAAATATGCGCACCACGTTTATGCCTAAAGAAGGGCAAATTGAGCGTAAATGGTATATCATCGACGCTACTGATCGGCCCTTAGGCAGATTAGCCAGCGAAGTTGCCCGCGTCTTACGCGGCAAACATAAACCGATTTACACTCCCAGTATTGATACCGGAGACCATGTGATTGTCATTAACGCTTCCCAGGTCAAGTTAACGGGTAAAAAAGCGGAACAGAAATTCTACTACCGCCATTCCGGCTTCGCCGGCGGCCTGAAGAGAGTTTCTTATGGAACACTGATTGCATCAAAGCCCGACCGGGTCGTTATGTTGGCTGTCAAAGGGATGCTTCCCCACAACACTTTGGGTTCGGCCATGCTCAGAAAACTCCGCGTTTATGGCGGCAGTGAGCACCCGCATGAAGCCCAACAACCCGAAGTTCGGGAATTTTAGGTGAGAAGGGAGGAAAATTAATTGGCACAAGTCCAATACTACGGAACCGGACGCAGGAAGAACGCCACAGCCCGCGTACGCTTGCTACCCGGTGACGGTCAGATTACCATAAACGATAGAAATATCGACCAGTATTTCGGCTTAGAAACATTAAAGCTGATTGTCCGGCAGCCCCTTAAGCTGACGGAGACTGTTGAAAAATTTAACGTTGTCGCCAAGGTTGAAGGCGGCGGCACATCCGGCCAGGCCGGTGCGATTCGTCATGGTATCGCCCGCGCACTGCTGAAAGCAGAAGGGAATTTCCGTCCCGCGCTGAAGCGCGCCGGATTCCTAACCCGGGATCCACGGATGGTAGAGCGTAAAAAGTACGGTCTGAAGAAAGCTCGGAGGGCACCACAGTTCTCCAAACGGTAATAAAAACAGCGCCAGTTCCGTCCAGCGGGATTGGCGTTTTCCTTACCAGAAATATCAGGGATGTGACACAGATGCGTTCAGCAGATATGGCAGAAGGAGCGAAAAAGGCTATTCCCATCGTACTAGGCTATTTGCCGCTTGGCTTTGCCTACGGGGCTCTGGCCCGTCTTGCAGGACTGGACCTTGCCCTGATTGTACTGATGTCGTTAATTGTCTTCGCCGGCAGCGGCCAGTTTATTTCCGTCAGCATGCTAGCGGCAGGTGCCGGAGGAGCATCTATTGTGGCCACCGTTTTCCTTGTCAATTTACGCCATCTGCTAATGAGTGCCTCCCTGTCCCCTTACTTTCAGAACTATCCCCGCCGCTCTCTGCCACTCTTGGCCTTTTGGCTGACAGATGAAAATTACGCCATGGCCTGTGGCGAGTTCAGAAACTGTGAACGGGGTCATCACTACATGCTTGGCCTTTTCGGTACGTCCTACACAGGATGGGTTCTTGGCGGCGTATTGGGTGGACTGTTTGGCGGCTTTTTTAGCAGCGCCAACGCTGCCATGACCATGGAGTACGCACTCTATGCCATGTTTATTTTTCTCCTGGTCATCCAAATGACAGAGCGGAAACTTTTCCTGGCAGCATCTTTCTCCGGCGCTTTGTCACTGCTCTTTTATCTATATATACCAGGCAGTTGGTACATTATTCTGGCCACAGTATGTACGGCCACAATGGGGGTGAGTGCGGAACGATGGAAAGAATCTTTCTAATTATTCTCGGTATGGCTGCTGTCACATACGTACCTCGCTTTCTCCCTCTGTATGTACTCACACGGCTGGAAATACCCAAAATCGTCATTGACTGGCTACGCTATGTTCCCGTGGCCGTTTTGGCTGCATTAATTGTTCCCGGAATTATTACTGCAAACCGCCAAGTATATATAGCCCTGGATAACTCTTACCTTATTGCTTCACTGCTCGCTTTTCTCATCGCCTGGCGTACCAAAAACATGATGTTTACCGTAACAGTAGGCATGGGTGTTGTGCTAGTATTACAATATCTGAACTAGATTTTCAGCGAATAATTATACAAAAACGTAGCACAATAACAAAAAATGCACTGGAGGGAAACATACTTGGCAGATACATTTACAGTGGGAACACTTAAAGTCACGAAGCTGGTAGAGCAAGACCAAATAGACGCTTTTGTAGCAACCTTACCCCCGGAAGAAAAAGCTGATGTGAAAGACGTCATTATGGCACTGCACAGGGAAGGGCTAATCGATATTGAAGAAACATAGAATAAACGAAGGAGACGTAAAAGCGTCTCTTTTTCTTTTAGCATGAAAACTGGTATACTATACACGAACTGGAAAATAGAATTGGAGAAAAATTTATGAAGCAGACAAATACTAATTTACCTGTGGCCAAAGGGCAGATAGTTGAGATCAATATCGAACGCCTGAATCATGACGGGGAAGGTGTAGGCAAAGTTGACGGCTTCACTGTCTTTGTGCCCGGCACTGCCCCCGAAGACCGGGTCAGTGCAAAAATAATCTCTCTTCAGAAGACATATGCCAGAGCACTCGTGCAAGAGATTATTAACGAGTCTCCTCACCGCATAGCTCCCACCTGTGCACACTATGACGACTGCGGCGGATGTCAGCTGCAGCACATAAACTATGAGCAGCAACTGGTGATCAAGCGCAATATTGTCATTGACGCCTTGCGCAGAATAGGCGGATTAGACGTTCCTGTGCACCCTGTCCTTGGCATGGCTGAACCATGGCAGTACCGCAATAAAGCCCAGGTTCCTGTTGGTATGGACGGCACTCTAAAAGCAGGCTTTTATGAAAAGAGAACTCATAAGATTGTAGACCTCGATTGTTGCCATATCCAACACCCATCTAATGATTTAGTAGTTCACGCTGTCCGTGCAATCCTAAAAAAAATGGCTATTCCCATCTATGATGAAAAAAACCATACAGGCCTGATTCGGCATATCGTTGTACGTACATCCTTCTCCACAGGGGAAATCCTTGTGATCTTGGTTACCAACGGGCGTAAACTACCCCGTCAGAACGATGTCGTTGAAGCAATTCGAAAGAACGTGGACAAAGTAACGGGAATTGTGCAAAACATCAACATGAAACAAGCAAATGTGATTCTCGGTAATGAAGATATCCTTCTCTGGGGCAAGTCGTACCTTCAGGAGAGCCTGGATGGCCTGTCCTTCCATGTTTCACCCAGGTCTTTCTTCCAGGTCAACACTCTACAAACAGACGCACTGTACGCTAAGGTGCGCGAATACACAGCACTCACCGGCCAAGAGACTGTGTATGACCTCTACTGTGGAATCGGCACCATCTCCCTCTATCTTAGTCGTTACGCAGGCAAAGTAATTGGGGTAGAATTGGTTAACGCCGCCGTTAAAGACGCGCAAAAGAATGCAGAACTAAATGGAATCACAAATGTTGAGTTTCATAAGGGCGCAGCCGAACAGCTAGTTCCTGAGCGTTTAAAGAAAGGTGCCAAAGCTGATGTGGTTATTGTTGACCCACCTCGCAAAGGTTGTGACGAAAGACTACTGTCTGCCATGGTTTCCATGAAAACTTCCCGGATTGTTTATGTATCCTGTAATCCCGCCACACTGGCCCGGGATTTGAAATACCTGACAGGCAAAGGTTATGCAGTCACCGAAGTGCAACCTGTGGACATGTTCCCGCATACAAGCCACGTTGAGACGGTAGTATTGATGTCAAGGGTAAAAGAGTGAGTGAGTGTGTGTTAAAAGGCTAGAATTTAAGCCATTTGTGAGTTTTGTGTTTAAAAATAGGGGTATGAAAAAAATGATTTTTTTTGCTTCGTGTGAACATATCGAAACAAGCCTTTAACCTTGTGACAGAGCGATTTAGATGTCATAGTCTGGCGAGTGGTCAGATTGGATGTCAGAGATTCGTGAGTGGTCGATTTAGATGTTTTTTTTGCCTTGTGAGATAAGGGAACTGTTTTTGCTCAAATGCAAAACTAAATTCTAGTTTGCAGAAGTAAAATCCAGCCTTAACTTAAGAAACAAATAAAACCGGCTAATATCTCACAATTTAAGGCATAATAAGGAATAATTGAGCCGGTTTCTTTAAAAATGGGTATGGCAAATAGAGGATGGAAAGAAACGCAAAATTTTGCAGAATAAAATTCCACCCCCTTGAAAGCCATGAGAACAGACGATGTTACTCATGCAGTGTCAGGTAGAATTAAAAGTTGTTAATCGAGATATCTTCGCCAGGTTGCTGATCGTTAAGAATGCACCGGATGTTGGCCAGTTGTTTCTCTAAACGATCACACTTGTACCGAAGCTGGTGTAAGTTATCCAGGAGGTACTCGGTAAACTCATCTGCCGTAAGTGGAACGGACTGCCCATACTCGTCAAAGAGGATATCGTCATAGGTTTTCTCCATCAGACACCGGCACCTCCTTACAAGCAGTCAGTAAGGCCGTAGAGAGTGTAACCTCTTCCGGTGGAATGACTGTAATGTTAAGGTCGCGGAGAACTTGAGCTCCGTGAAAAAAGCTGAACGCGGTTGCTGGAGACCTGTCGTTCAGCTTTTTTCTTATCAGCGAATTGATATGACAGGCCAGCAAGTATACACGGTCTTGGGTCAGGTGATCGAAAGAGGTGCCTTTGGGTAGGACCATGCGAATAAATTCATGACTTCGTTCAATCTCAGCCTTTTGATAAGGGGAAGAAGGTTCACAGTAAAACAATCTAGTCCGCTGACAACCATTTGCATCTGTTTCGATTGCTGCAGGATTTGAGAACTCCGTCCCATTGTCGGTGAGAATAACAGGAAACAGGCGTCTGAAGGTTTCAACTCCCAGCGTTTGCTCTAGGGTACTAAATACATCAATTACTGACTGTGAAGTATTACGGTCTCGAAGAAAAATAAGTAATAGATCGGCTTGCGTAAAAAAGATTGTTAGAAAAACCTTCCCGCCTTTTCGTCCTTCAACTGTATCCATTTGTACGATGGGCGTGTCGGGATGTTCTTGTAGAAATGCCAAATAATCCTGATAACTACGGCCTTTAAGGCAATTCCTGTCTACCTTGAACGGTTTACTGCGCCGTCTGGGACGATATCGAACCTTACGCGGCAGATCAATATTGCGAACGGTTAAAACACATTGATCAACCAAGTTATAAATAGTGCGTTCACTACAAAAAAGCCTATCTGTCTGAGAAACATAAATATGATGAATCGATTGCTTCTTTTTAACCAGAGGTGCAATGACCTCATCAATAGCTTGAATCTCTTCTTCGGTATAGGAAAAGCCCTCACGGGACGAGGAAAGTGTGTCAAGATAATTCTTGTGTGCTGTGACAGCTGCGTAGAGATATTTAGTTAGAACACAGCGGCTCCTATGCTTACAGCCATTACAAACATAAGGTGGCTGTGCTAAGAAGAGACAGTGTTCTTCCTGGTAGTCAGAGCATAATTCATTGCACTTTTTACAACTACGACAGTAACTACGTTTGCACTGTAAAGAATCACACAAACCTTGTACCGTACAATTTCCTTTATGGATACACCTGTTGGTAATACGGCCATACGCACCGACATTGTGCAAAACTCGATGACGCCTGACTTCTTTGGAAACTGTTGTAGGATCCTTGCCAATTTGTGATCCAATACACCGGAAGGAATAACCGCTATTGAGACCGTTCTGGATAAAACTTCGTTCATCAAATGTTAAATGTTTTTGATTTGGCATGCTAGTGCTCCTTTCATCCACCAGCTGCATGAGTAACATCATCTAAAAGATGATTATACCCATTAGGCCCGTTTGGGATTAAAGTCGCATAGCGACGCGGCTCCGCCCACCTTTCATTTTAGATTGCGTCATAGAGAAATTATTTGCAGCATTAAATTCAACATACTGATTTGAACGTTTAAATTCCATAGATTGATAATGGATGGGTGGAATTTACTTTTGCATTTCAAGGGGAACTGTTTTTAGGATAGTTTGAGACAATTGCAATGCGATTTCTGTTATAATGTATATGTAATTAATGCGGTGATAAATTTGAAGTTGTAAATACAAAGAATTATGGAGGAGAATATAATGGGATTATTTGGAGACCTTTTTAAGAGTGCTTTTGAAAGCTGGCTTGAAACGGCATCGGATGAAGAACTTGCAGATGGATATGAAGAAAGAAGGTTAGACTGGTTGAAAAAGGGTGACGGTGACAAAACCCCTGAAATGAGAAGAATAGATAATGAGATGGTTAGGCGTTCAAATGAAAAATATGAAAAAGAGCATCCTGACGCAAAACCAAGACATCGTGAGCATGGTTGGTACTTGCCAAATGATGACGACTAACTTAAATTCAATAGGGATAGCATTGATGGAAAAGAAACTAAGTTCGCGTGAAAGATAAATTCCAATCTGTCCTTGAACCTAAACACAAAAAAATCAAGACACCCTACGTTAATTGTGAACGTAGGGTGCCTTGTTCGTTATTACCCTTATCCTTCCACATCCACCGTCACGCCGGATTTGAATTCCACGGTGAATTTTTCCTCGTAGGCAGTGACTTTTTCAATCAGTCGCCGGACAAGTGACTCGTCATATTCGGTAATTGTTGTGGTCTGCCCCTTTAGGAAATCGCCCATATCGGCAATGCGTTTTTTCAGTTCATCCCGTCCGGCGCTTTCCAGCTGTACCTTTTGTTTTTCTTCGCGTAGGCAGTAAATCTCATCGGCGACATCCTCGTAATCTGACTTGCCGGTTTCAAAAGCTCAGTTTGAAGTTCCTCAAGACCCTTGTAAATGACATCAAGAATTTTGTCGTTTTCATGATTTTTCCGGATCTCCCAAGGTTAAAGAGTAGGTTAAATATTGGGGTAAGCGCAAGTGTATATATATTGTCATAAAATATTTTTAAAAAAACGTTTTAATTATGACAGAAATCGGATATAATGATAGTAAAGAAGGGGAGGTTTAATTATGAGCAGTGCAATAATTAATATTGGTGAAAATATAAAGGCTTTAAGGGAACAAAGCGGTTTTACGCAAAGCAATATTGCGAAATATTTACAAGTTGACCAAAGTTTAATATCTAAAATTGAAAATGGTGAACGAGTTATAACTTCAGATATGCTTGATAAGTTATCTACGTTATTTGGGATTACAACAGAGAGTTTTAATAGCGAATCGATTCCAACAAAGCGAGTATCATTTGCTCTCAGAGCGAGCGAGATTAGCGAGGGTGATTTAGAGACAATTAGTGCCATAAATAGAATCGCCTTAAATGTAAATTTTATGACAAAATTGTTGGGAGGCAACGGTATTGACAGATAAGTTAGATCTTTGCACAAAAGCTTTAAGTTTACGTAAAGAGTTGGGTCAAGATACAACATCTCCAATCGACATTTTTTCGTTGGCATACACAATCCCGCAATTAACATTAGTTTTTTATCCTATGGGTGATCATTTAAGTGGAATGTGTATAAAGAATGATGGCAATCCAGTTATTGCCGTCAATTCTTCTATGTCCGTAGGCAGACAACGTTTCTCCATGGCTCATGAATTATTTCACTTGTTTTTTGATGAGAATGAGCATTCGACGGTATGTACAATGAAAATTGGGAGTGGCAATGATGTTGAAAAGGTTGCTGACCAGTTTGCTTCCTATTTTCTTTTGCCACCAGTCGCTTTATCAGAAGCAATAAAAAAAAGACAAGGAAGTTCAATAGACAGTTTTGGAATCAAAGAAATTGTCAAACTGGAACAATATTTTAGGGTAAGCAGACAAGCAATGCTGTATAGATTAATTGAAGATAATAAGTTAACACCACAACAGGCTGATAAGTTCAGGCAAGGTGTAATTCGTTCGGCAGTAAATTTAGGTTATGATGATACTCTTTATAAATCACTTCCGGAGAACAAGCAATACAAAACATATGGATATTATATTCAACAAGCCGAAGAGCTTCTAGAAAAGGATCTTGTTTCAACAGGTAAATATGAGCAACTATTGCTGACTGCTTTCAGGCCTGATCTCGTATTTGGTGATGAATCCAAAGGAGGCGAATTGAATGACTGATTCGCTTTTCTTTGATTGTGATGGTATATCTGCATTTTTATGGGTAAACAAACAAAATTTATTGGTATTACTTTACCCAGGAAGAATTGTTATTCCTAAACCAACATACGATGAATTATCATATCCAACTACACCGCATTTGAAAATCCGAATAGATTATTTAATTGACAATAATCAAGCAACCTTGGAAACTATCAATGTGGATAGCGATGCATATGAACTGTATCAAAAGCTCACTACTGCTCCAGATAAAGGGCATAAGTTTATTGGCCCAGGAGAAGCAGCTTCCATTGCACTGGCAAGAACTAAAAATGGCATTGTAGCTAGCAATAACTTAAAAGATATTAGCTCGTATATAAGAGAATTTGGTTTGAAGCACATAACCACTGGAAAGATATTAATTGAGGCATTAGAAAAAGGCTATATTACAGAAGATGACGGAAATACTATTTGGGCATCTATGCTTGCTAAAAATCGAAAATTAGGAGCATCATCATTTTCTGAGTACATAAAATTAAAAAGTAAATAGTAAAGAATCCATAACAGTGAAGCGCCCATTGCCTTCAGTGCTCCGACCGATCCGCCGTAGCCGAGGGCCAATTCGGCGATTTTTCCTTTTTGCCGCAGATGTCCGTTGATGCCGTTTTTTTCAACCGGCATACGAAACATCTGTGAAGCCGACGCACAGTAGATATCACCGCCGGAAGCGAAGACTTCCAGACGCCACTTTTCTCCAGCGAGCCAAGCGATGACCCGCGCTTCGATTGCCGCGAAATCAGCCACAATGAACCTACTTCCGGGTTTTGGCACGAAAGCAGTACGGATCAGTTCGGACAGTACCTCGGGAACGGAATCGTACAGAATTGCCAGTGCCTCGAAGTTGCCGCTTTTCAAAAGGCTTCTCGCCTGATGCAAATCATCCATATGGTTCTGAGGGAGATTCTGTAATTGGATCAGCCTGCCTGAAAACCGGCCCGTCCTGTTTGCTCCATAGAACTGGAACATCCCGCGAGCGCGGCCATCGGTGCAGACAGCGTTTTCCATTACCTGATACTTTTTTATTGATGATTTTGCCAGCTGCTGACGGAGTGACAACACCTCGCTGAGTTGCTTAGGTGCCGTTTTCAGCATTTCGGCAACCGCCTTTTTGCCGAGGGTGTCGGTTTCAAGGCCGTTGTCGGAAAGCCATTGCTTCATCTGTGCCACCGAGTTGGGATTCTCCAGTTCCGTAAGGTCGCGCATTAGACGGGTTAATTCAGAACGGGAACGTTTATCCGCATCGATGGCGCAACGGACATGTTGCATGTCCAGAGCGACGCCCCGGTCGTTGATCTCCTGGTCAAGGTGGTATTGCATCCAAATGTTCTGCGGCACGGGGAATTTCATCAGTTTTCGCTGTATGGCCATCTCAGCCTCCACGTCACGGCGGTTGTATTCC
The DNA here is from genome assembly GCA_018335855.1 of Clostridiales bacterium. GTDB lineage: Bacteria > Bacillota > Dethiobacteria > Dethiobacterales > Dethiobacteraceae > UBA7523. The sequence goes on along the minus strand of JAGXRM010000037.1, from coordinate 23,256 downwards.
TTGAATGCAAGCCATTTCTCCGGGGCATGGACCGGCAGGTTGTGCGCTCTCCCGCCATTGGCAGCGGTAGGATTGCATGGCTTGCTGAAGTATCGGATAAGGTCTTTTCCCACGGTCAGCTTTTGCTTTTCCAGACCGAGGACAGTACCAGCTCCTTCGAGGGAGAGGGGAAGTCCCATGTACGCGGACCAGACCATGGAGCAGCACCATGACTGTGGATCAAGGTACTGGCCCGTAGACATGCCAAGCCACCTCGACAAACAGATGCGTTCAAACTGGGCGTTGAAAGCCCACTTCGTCACATCCTCATCCGTTAACGCAGCCACGACTTCAGGCGGAATCGCTTCACCACACAAGAGGTCAACTACCTGTACCTCGCCGCCGTCAACAGAATAGCCGAAGAGAAGGATTACAAAGTCCGGTGACTCCGTATAGCGGTAGACCCCGCTTTTGGCGAGGTCTACACTGCTGTACGTTTCTATGTCGATGCTAATCGTTTTCACGAGAGGAAATCCTCATCAAGTTCGGTGGAGAAATCGTCCTCAGCCTTGGACTTGCCACCGAGTGGTTCGCCGTCGCGGATTTTCTGCAGATTGTTCAGTCCGCAAGCGATGCCCCTGTTACCGTTACTGTTGAAGGCGTAGAAGTTGATGCTTGCCCTTCCGTATACACCGCTGTAAACCTCAGAGCGGGTGATGATGACATTACGGTCGGCATCGACTATGCCTGGCGCAGTTGCGGAGTTAGCGTTGATGAAGTAGGAATTGGTGTAAGCGGGATCATCAGGGCGTTCGGTGTCGCCGTCTCTCAGAGGAGTTTTAATAGTAGAAAGAGGCGGTACGGATTTTCCGTTACCTTTCAGTCTTGCTTCGCCCTCGTGGTAGGCAGCTTCAATCGCAGCCTTGATTTTTGCTAAAGTGCGGGTGTCGGACTTGGGGATAATCAGCGATACTGAGAATTTTGGTGTGCCGCCGTTGATGGATTTGGCTTCCCAGATGTTGGCGTAAGACCAGCGGGTGTCGGGACCGGTGATAACCTTCATAGGATTGTTGACTGATTTGTTTGCATTATTGGACATTTGATTTTCCTCCTTAAAATTCATGTTGTGCAGTATGGATTGCCGGTCGTTTATCGCCCTCCGGCACGAGCGTTGGTTTTCCTCGTGGCTTTTCAATGTAGCTTTCGAGGACTTCTTCAAATCGTTTTTTGCCGATCAGTGAGGTCATGGCGGTGATACCAAGAACCTTGTGTTCATATGGATCAAAGCCTGCACCACTGACGGCTTCAGCAACTGCGGTTTCATCTGTGTATCTTCGGTTGGATCGTCCTTCGACCAACTTCCAGCCTTTCCAATGTTTCCCGCTGACTGCTGATTGCAGGGCGTAGTCCTTGATGTCCGATGCCCAAGAAATCAGGTCGTCGATTTTTCCAAGGATATCCTCGACCTCATCGTCAGCAAGCAGCGGTGGAAGCTCGAAGTCGTACGTGGCGAGCTCCATGTTGCGTTCGGCTCTGGCGCGGCAGTCGTGCTTTGCTTTACAGAATTGACACCATTCGCCGCAACTGAATTCACCTTCACCGGCGTATGCGAGTTTTGCAGTTGGTTTCAGGTCTTCATTTGCCCATTGGTACAAGGATTCTTTGAATACCGTATGGGTTGAAACGTTGTCTCGGCGGGGCTGGTATATGGTCATGGAAACCGTATCTATGTCGTAGATGCCATCGAAGATTTCTAAGGCGCCGAGTGCATACAGCTTCATCTGTGGATTATCCTCAGCTTCCACTAGGACGCCTTGACCGTGCTTGTAGTCCACAATGTGGAGCGTCCCGTCTGCGATGACCACACAGTCACCTGTGCCGAAACCGCCCTCAACATACCTTGAGAAGTCAAGTCGCTGTTCGATAAGGACAACCGGGTCGACGCATTTTTGCTTTGCCTCTTCTACCAGTTCAAGGATGTAAGCGGTGTAGCCGGTGGCGCATTCCTCCATCTCCTCGTTGAAGTAGGTAAGGTTGGCGGTAAGATCTTTGGCTGGAATGCCAAGCGCAATCCTAAGCTTATACTCGCAAAGTGTGTGTGCATCAGTGCCTTCCGCTGCGTAGTTGCTGACCTTATCCTTAAAACTCTCGCTGAGCCTTGCGGATGGTGGGCAGTTCAGCCACCTGTGGGATGAGGAAGCTGAAAGGAGAGCGTGTTTACCCATTTCCCAGCACCTCGGCTTCTGAAAGGAGCACCGAATATTCTGAAGGGTCGATCTCCGAGAGCTTCCCGGCGCCATGCTTTTCGAGCAACTCACGGACCTCGGCGGTATGTCCGGCTCGGCTCTTTTCTGCAAGAACTGCCCTGACCGCTTCAAGGGTGATTGGGTTTTCCTTCGGTTCAGGCGTATCTGCTATTGGCCGATCCGCAGCCGGGGAATCCTCATTGTTGCTGAACAAGCCAACCAGTGAATCTGATATGCCGATCAGAGCTTCACCGCAACGCTTCAATTCCGTAACTGCAAGGGATAATTCACTCATCTTGCTCATCCGTTTTTCCTCCTTCCGTCGTTTCTTTGTCCTGCCGTGAAAGTGTAGTCAGCTTCCGGGCGAGGCGTTTTGACACCACGCTGATTGCCGTGAGGACATCTGCCAGTTCCTCGTCCATCTCATGGTCACGGCATTCGGTGTCGGTTTGTTTTGCTTGTGTATCCATTTTTGAACCTCCGTTCCGAGGGCCATTTTCTTTCCCTCACCATCCACAGGACAGAAGATGCAAGGTTGAGTACCGAATTTGAAAAAATCTTTTTTTGGTGTTGCCCTCTGACATCCACAGGACAACAGAGGGCGCTTTGAGTACTAGAATCAGATGGAATCTTTCAAGCGTTCCCGTAGCTGAGAAAACAGCTTGGTTTTCCTTTTGTTGATTGCCTTCTGGGAGAGGCCAATGTCAGTGGCGATTTCCCGCTCGGACTTGCCGATGCTGAAAAGCTCCATGATCCGGCGGTTATCCGGGGCGAGTTCCTCCAGGGCGGCGTACAATTCTTCAAAAAGAAGCTTGTCCGCGATGAGTTCAGTCAGGTCGATAGTATCCGCGACCTCGAAGCCTTCATCAGTGAACCTGTCCATCGAAAGGACACTGCCAGTCCGCTGTTTATTGCAATTACTGCAGTCGGCGGTGCAGCGGTTACCGTTTTCATCACGGCAGCGTATTTCGCGCTCTTTACGTTTGTGCTCGGCCCATGCCGGACGCTTATAGGCACGGTAGACCTCCTCGGATACTGGGATTTGTTGACCATCGATTTCGATGTAACGATGTTGATTGTCCATGATTGGCTCCTTTCAATGCAGGAGCCAAGCGCAAGATATGTAAAAGAGCCGAATGCTTACGAAATACAAAAGGCCAGATGGTTACGAATTTGCATTTCGTAACGCATCCGGCCTTTTGGTAGCTCGCACTCGGCTCCGTTGCTCGGTATGGATTAATGACTTATTTTTTCTTTGGCGACTGCTTTGTCTGAGACAACGCACTGCCTGCTACGGATTTTGTTTTAGAGCCGGTTCTTCCATCCCTTAATAGAGACGAAGCCTTGCTCGCAACTGACGGGGATGTCTGTTTGCTATTGGTCTTAGCCATGATAATCACCTCCTTTCACGGCATAATGATTTGGTTCAAGACACTTTCAGTTCCGATTTTTCATTGCATGGAACCGAAACGAACTTGCCGCACTGAGGGCACTTGAGCGTAACCTCGACTTCCTCTTTGGGTAGTCTTGATATGTCAAAGGCTCTGCGCCCACAGTTTGGACATTTCATTTTTTTCTTCTCCATAGCATCCCTCCGATTAGTTATCATGTATATTTGTATATGTCCACATTAACACTTAGGTCTGAAAAAACGGCTTCACCAAAGTGAGCCGTTACTATCGGCTAAATAATGAGGTCAAACTGGTCAAGGCGTATCTCAGTTGCCTGAAACGACACGTTGAAGACCCCTGCGATATTCTCAACTGTGGACCTGTACCGTTCTGGATCATCCTTATCGATGATAGAGGATGTATAAGCACCATATTGTCGCCTTATCTCCTGATGCGCACACTTAAGGAAGGCAAACTTGGGCATGAGGATAGCCGCCGCAAGGGAGTTTGCTTGCCACTCTTCTTTGTCAGAATCCGTCTTTAATGTCTTTTTTTTTATAGCAATATCTGCATCTCCGCACGGTAAATAATCCACCTTCTTTAGAGCAAACACCTGATTGGTGGGAGAATGGTAGCTGCGGTGAAGCACCCAGTGAGACAGTTCGTGCGCTAGGGTGAAACGTCTCCTGGGAAGTTGCCGCTGGCCGCTAAGTGACAAGTCAACTACAATATTACCAGCAACAATATCAACTGAAATCGGATTATAGTGTAAGTCATAGCAAGGTATAGTCGTGTCCTCGAAAGCCACCAATCCCAAAACTGATTTGTCAGCAGAAAGGTGCTTGCTATAAACATCAAGATATAAACAGTCTTTTATAAGGTGATTAATATCTACCTCACGTGGGCTTTCAACAACGGTTGCAAGATGCTCCCTCAACAACGATAGTGCAATGTCGTCGAAATCTGTTTTATTCAACTTGTACATACCGTTGGGTTCTTGTCCGTAATTCAGTTTCAAGTTTTAATCTCCTTTTTGTTCCTTTATAATAATAGCATCAATGAACTGCTGCCATTTTTCTTCGGATATATTGTGATCCCTCGCTTTTCGTAGGGCTACGCGGGCAATGTCAGTTTTGCCGATATAATCGGTCAGGTCTGGATAGCTACCTTCACGGATTTCCCCTGCCAAGTCGTAGAACAAGCTTAGCTCATCCTCTTTTGTAATTCCAAGGACTTCGGCAAGCGTCTCAAGATACTTAACTGGTGGCCACCTATTACCTTTCTCGACATCACTCAAATATGCCGGGGCCATATCGATATCTGCGGCAACACTCCTAAGGGACTTACCCAAGGCCTCACGCTTTGCCCTTACAAAAGCACCGAACGACAATTTATCTTCTTCCATTTGTACACCTCCTGTTAATATGTTCATATACATATTAACACTGAGGTGGGAAGTTTGTCAATATTAGTGTGAACTTATTTTTAACTTTTTTTCACAGTTTAGAATTTCGACATATTATATAAACGATAGCTTAAAAAATATTTGAAATAGCTTATATAATATTGATATTTTTATTTAAATGTGATATGCTTATTCGAAATAAGTCTGTCTGACACTATTGCAGAGGAGATAGTACAATGGAAGTTAATTATAAAAAGTTATGGAAATTATTAATAGATAGAGACATGAAGAAGCAAGACCTACAGAGTGCGGCTAACATTAGTGCGGTAACAATTGCCAAACTTGGGCGGAATGAAAATGTAACTACGGCGATACTCGCTAAAATATGTACAGCTCTAAATTGCAACGTCGGTGACATAATGGATATCGTTGATGAGGGCAGTCATAATAGCTCAGTAACGGAGGCAAGCCTCCATGATGAATAAGACTGTACGTTTCATAGATTTGTTTGCCGGAATGGGTGGCATACGTCTTGGTTTCGAGCAAGCCTTTCGACAGGCAGGTTATAAAACAGAGTGCGTTCTCACATCCGAAATTAAAGAGTCGGCGGTTAGTGTTTATAAAAAATACTTTAACGAACACCACATTAACGGGGATATTACGAAAATCAAATCTGAAGACATACCTGATTTTGATTTTTTGCTGGGTGGTTTTCCTTGCCAAGCATTTAGCGTCGCTGGAAAACAGCGTGGATTTGCGGATACACGCGGGACGCTCTTTTTTGAAATTGAGAGAATTCTCAAAGATAAGAACCCATATGGTTTTTTGCTCGAAAACGTGGAGGGCTTAGTTGTTCACGACTTGGAACACAACACAGTGAAGCCTGGAAGAACATTAAAAGCAATACTATATAAGCTGGAGACAGAATTAGGCTACACGGTTACTTGGGATATCCTGGACGCCCAAAATTTCGGATTAGCCCAAGCCAGAAGGCGTATATACATTGTGGGTACAAAAAAAGGTAAGGTATCCTTGGAAAACTTTCCACAGACAAGATCCACTTTTGCTGACGTTATGGAAGCTGGGGGAAAAACTTTGAATGGGGAGTTTGCGCAAAAGTTATTTAAAAAGTATAAGCCAGAAGAATTATATGGCAAGGCTATAAAGGACAAGCGTGGTGGAGAAAACAACATTCATAGTTGGGATATTGGCATAAGGGGGCATGTAACCCAAAAAGAACAAACCTTGCTTAATGCCCTATTGTTGGAGCGGAGAAAAAGACATTGGGCTGAAAAAATAGGGATTGACTGGATGGATGGCATGCCTTTGACGGCCGAGCAAATACGCACGTTTCATAATGTTGAAGACTTGCAGACAATGTTAGACAAACTGGTCGAACAGGGGTATTTAGTTTTGGAGCATCCCAAAAAGAGAGTAGAAAGTGAAAATTCTACACCTGACAGAACATTATATGAGCGCATTCCAGACGTGACGAAGCCAATGGGATATAACATAGTAACAGGAAAGCTGAGTTTTGAATTTAGTCGAATTCTAAATCCTCAAGCTGTTACCCCCACGCTAGTAGCGATGGACATGTCGACAATTGGAGTTATTGATAATTGCGGAATTAGAAAATTGACTCTGCGCGAAGGGCTTAGGCTTTTTGGATACCCTGAAGATTATAGATTATGTGATTTCGAAGATACTCAAAAGGGAAAAAAACAGGGCTTTGACTTGCTTGGAAACACTGTCTGCGTACCTGTGATAGAAGCGGTCAGTGAGCGATTGGCGGCACAATACATTTCTGTAATGAGTGGAGGCGCAAAACAATGACACAGCAAAAACCTAAGGCACTTACGGTAGAGGAGTTCATAAAATCAGCGACTATGTTCTACATAGACACTACCCTTGAGAAACAGTACGCTGACAGCGTATCTGCCAGTGTAAATGAACTCCAGACGCGGTTATTGGGAATAGCTACTTCTGATGGTTTGAAGAAGTATATCGGCGATGATAGAGAATCTCTTGATCGGATTACCAGCTTGCTTAATATTTCGGAAGAAAAATTTAAGCGTATTATCACAATGCTTCGCATTCAAAAAAGGCACATGCCTACATCCGAGTGGTCGCTTTCAAAAGTTCGGGAGCAAATGGTTTCAAGCTCCGCATTTATGAATGAGATTTGTGACTTACTAATGAAAGGCGCAACGTTGGATAAATATAAGTCTCTTATTCCGGCGTATTACCTTGAGAACTTCCAGATTGATGCCTCGACGCTTGGCCGGCTTGCAAGCCCTGATGATATTCGCAGGTTGGTCAAGAAGGGTTTGGAAGGCAATTACAACAATAGAATCGGAGATAGCTTTTTCAAGTGCGCATCAGATGCCATCATACGAGGGTGCGAAGCAACGGGATTAACATATGCAATTAAGAAGAATGTTCCTATTGTAGGAAAAGTGGTCAGTGTTGCTATTCCTGATGAATCTAATCCTAAGTTGCTCATAGATATCACCTATGGAATAACTACGTCAAGTGCGCAAACAAGATATGCTGAACGAGCTGAAGCTAAAGCGATAAAGATTAGGGAGCTAAACTCGAAGATGCCACCGAAGCAACACATTGGCTTTGTCAATGTCGTCGATGGTGCAGGATGGGTAGCCCGTCAGTCAGACCTAAATAAAATTGAGCGATGCTCCAATTACCTGCTTAATCTTCAGACACTTGGCTCTATCGGCGATATAATAAACTACTATAACGGGAGGAATAGTCAATGAACGCAGAACAAAGAAAATCTGAACTCAAAAGGATTCAGGAAACAACCACTCCCTGTATGACAGGGATAACGCTCACATACCACGGAGAACGGACAACGTTCAATGCCTATCGGATTCCGTTAAGCATCCTGACTTACAACCCATACAATGGGCGAATAGGCAGTGTGGTCAAGTCATATGAACGCCAAAACCATGCGCTCGACCCTGACAACTCTAACGACATTGTTCTTATTGAGAAATTTCTGTGGGAGTCAAAGAAAGAGGCAAACGAGAGGACAAAGAAGAGTCTACTCGAAGACCATCAGCAGCGATATGGTATTGTTACTGCCGACGGGAAAATCATTGACGGAAACCGCCGCGCCAGCTTGCTAAACAACATTTGGCGCGATGACAGTATTGCTGCTAACCTCAAACAGCATGCTCAGTTCTTCGAAGCCATCATTCTCCCGATAGATGCGGACAGAAAAGAAATCCTACGCCTCGAGACTACGTACCAGATGGGTGAGGATGCCAAAGTTGACTACGGTCCCATAGAAAAGTACCTCAAGGCAGGCGATTTGGCGAGTGAGGGCTTTTCTAACAATGAAATTGCTAACTTTATGGGTGTTAAACTTGCAGACGTTAAGATGTACATAGATGTCCTTAAGATGATGGATGAATATTTGGATACTTACGGCTACACGGGGATATATACGGTTCTCGATACAAGGGAGGACTCTTTCCAAAAGTTGGATAGTGCTTTGCGTGGCTATGCCGCTGGTGGGGTTTCTAAGATGTGGGGTTATGACGTTGAAGCGGATGTTTCAGACCTAAAGAGTATTGCCTTTGATTACATCCGTTTGGGCTTGGATCAGCAGGACTTTCGTGACATTATCAGGAAACCGAGCAAAAATAACACGGATGCCAGTTTCTTCTCAAATGAAGAAATTTGGCAGCAATTCACAGATGCTCATTTTGAGGCGGTTGAGGGAATTAACGAGAAATCCGTTGATGACATTATCCGAGAGAATCCCGGAGCAGATGTTGGACGCCTACTCCGTGCAAGGGATAATGCTTGGAAGGATGCTATCGGCGAAAAGCTAAATGAGAATTTCCAACGCTCGCGCGATAAACTAAATAACAAGCAACAAGCTGCAGAACCTATAAAGCTGCTTCAGAAGGCATGGGCGGCTATATCTGCGGTCGATACCAGTCAAGACTCTTTCAAAGATGATCCCGGAGTCAAGGAATACCTTGATGAAATTGGGAAGAAAGTGAAGGAGTATGGTGAAATATTACAATAGTTGGGTGGGAAAAATATGGGTGTGTTACGCATTGATTCAAATATAGCCGACAATCAACTCATAGTCACTGGGGATGTTGGGCAGCTCTTAGAAAGCAGACGTGCCACTCGCTTTCTTAAGGATAATACGGACTATACCCTCTCTGACGGTGTGGTTTATATTTCTATCGCCGACAGCTTGAACAAGAGTATCGATAGGGTACGGACAGCGGCCGTATATGCTAAATGCGATGTAGAACTCTCTGGTGAAGCGAATGAAGGTATACGGTCTTACATTGAGGAGGAGGGCAAGTTTGCTGAGTTTTCAGCGAAAGCTCTTGCAATTCGGAACAACGACTGCAATGTGCATGAGTTTCAATCATTCCGCGATGCCCTCGTAGCACATATGCCTTCCAGAACCCTTTATAGCTTACAGATGCTTTCAGCATATCATATGGCATTTTCACAGAATGCCTGCAATTTCTCCGTCCCAGGCGCTGGGAAAACAAGTATTGTTTACGGAGCTTATGTATACCTGAAGAACCTGCCGGAAGGACATCCCCGGAAAGTCAACAAGTTACTGATTATTGGCCCACTCAACGCATTTGGGCCTTGGGAGCTGGAATTTGAGGAGTGCTTTGGCGTAAAGCCAGCATCGAAGCGGCTCACAGGAAAACTACAAATAGATGCGAAAAAGCAGTATTTGTACGACAACAACCCGTCCGAACTTACACTCATCTCCTATGCGTCAGTAATGTCAATTGCCGATGAACTAGGATTTTTTCTACGGAAACATAGGGTAATGGTAGTGCTTGATGAGGCTCATAAAATCAAGAATACGAATGGCGGAATCATTGCCCAAAATATAATGTCATTGGCACAAGACAGCAAAGCTCGGGTTGTCCTTACGGGAACGCCTGCACCTAATGGATACGAGGACTTATATAACTTATTCAAGTTCATCTGGCCAACGAAAGAAATCATCCGTTTCCACATTGGTCAGCTGAAGGATATGTCGAGGACACAAAACGACCCAAGGGTAGATTCGTTGCTGAATTCTATCTCCCCGTTCTTTATCAGGATTAGGAAGAGCGACCTTGGCATACCTCCCGCTACAAACAACCCGCCAGTAATGGTGGAGATGGGCGAAAGTCAACGGCGGATATACGACTATATTGAGAAGAAGTATATCTTCGATATTGCAAGCAGCAAAGACCAGCGATTCCAGAATGAATTGGTAAGGGCAAGGCTTATTCGCCTGATGCAGGCATCCTCAAACCCTGCACTCTTACGCCAACCTTTGTCAGAATTCGCATTGGTTGAGGATGTTGACTTTGGTATGGTTCAGGACGACACTGCAATGCTTAATGAAATACTGCGCTATTCGGATGCCGAAACTCCAGCAAAGTACATCGCCGTCAGGGATATTCTCCAGCGCATTATTGCCCGCGGCGAAAAGGCAATAGTCTGGGCTTGCTATATAAAAAATATTGAAATGTTGCAGGATTATCTGCACTTGCAAGGTATTGAGTCGCGAATCCTATATGGTGCGACTCCAGTAGCTGGCGATGGAATAAGCGAGGATGATGAGGAGTATTCCATTACTCGAGAATCTATAGTCCGGGAATTCCATAGAGCGGACTGTCCATATAATGTTATAATCGCCAACCCGTTTGCGGTTGCGGAATCAATCTCGCTCCACAAAGCTTGTCACAATGCCATCTACTTGGAGCGTTCTTTCAACGCTGCCCATTTTCTGCAATCGAAGGACAGGATTCACCGATACGGGCTTGGTGAAGATGTCGTTACCAATTATTATTACTTGCTGTCTGCAGATTCCGTGGACTTGACAATCCACGAACGGCTTGCTGAAAAGGAGCGTAGGTTGCTGGAGATTATTGAGAGTATGCCTATCCCGCTCTTTGACAACAGCCTTGAGGAGGGTGGAGATGACGATATAAAGGCGGTGTTGAGGGACTATGCAAGAAGATCTAAGGCGAAGTAACACCATAGGTGACTCCCGTGGAATCATGTACTTTGCCGGCACAGTCCTCAAGAGTGACAAAATATTGAGAGACTCAGCACGGCAGATATGTTCGTTTGTCGACGGCATAAGAATTAATTTCAACGGTGCAGTTGCCTTTTTTGAATATTTGGGGTTCATCGAGATTTCTGTAGACTCACTGAGACCAACTGAAGATGGGAAAAAACTCTATTTGTTGCTCTGTGATGGTTTTGAGGAAGCCTTATGCGAAGCTTGCCTTAACAAGGTAACTGCCGATGGAATTATCGATATCAGTGCCTTGCGTTTTGATGCCGCAAAGGGTACATACTACATTCAGAGGCATGGATTCCCAATTGCCTCCGCCGTTTTCAGGAATGTTCTTATACAGCTTAACGCGCTGTCAGAGCTACGGGATGGCTCTGGTTCCTTGGAAATCAGCGAATATTATGAAACCATCTTTACCAAGGTTCAAAAGAAGGCAAAACGGAAAATGTCCCTCGATGCGTTGAAAAAGCAGCTGGAACTTCAGGACCTTCAAGGTGAAGCCGCTGAGGAGTATGTGGTGGGATATGAAAAGGCTCGCTTGTTGAGCACAGCACTTGCTGAAAAGATTAAGCGTATTTCGGGTATCGATGTTTCTGCTGGATATGACATAGTTTCATTTGAGGAGGACGCATCTGTTCAGTATGACCGCTTTATTGAGGTCAAGTCCTTTGTAGGTCAGCCTCATTTTTACTGGTCAAAGAATGAGATTGAAGTAGCAACGCTATATGGTGATAAATACTATCTATACCTAATAAATGCCGAAAAGGCTGCACAACCTGGATATGCACCAACCATTATCCGAAACCCGGCAAAGACAGTTATTGAATCCGACAGTTGGCTAATGCAACCTACTTCATATTTAGTATTGCCGACAGGAGCGGACGAAGCTGTTATAAGTTGATGTAGGTGACACAAGAGAAAGTAAGCTATACGATGTCCCGTATACATAGCAAGAAGACCAAGCCAGAGACAATCGTCAGGAAATATCTGTTCTCACGCTGGTTACGGTATTCGAAGAATGACTAAAGATATTCTGGTTGTCCTGACATTGTCCTTCCAAAATACAAGACTGTTGTATTTGTGAACAGATGCTTCTGGGCATATGCATAAGGGAAATCCGTGTTTTACAATGCCTAAAACGCGACAGGGTTTCTAGAAGGGAAAGCTAAACCGAAACCACCTAAGGGATATGCAGAACGCCAAAAAGCTGAGGTCAGTGTGGTGTTCAAAATAATCAAGTTTTTGTGATTGAGAGGTGCGAGGATGAGCAACTTAATAGATAGCAGCATAACAATTTATGAAGCTTTACAAAGCATCAAAGACGGAAAATATGTAATGCCTGCATTTCAAAGACAATTTGTTTGGGGAATGGAGCAAATTGAAAAACTATGGGATTCTATTTTGTTGGATTATCCTATTGCTACATTTCTATTTTGGCACGTTGATGACTCCAATGTGACATGGGATACATACTTTTGTGGGTTTTTATCAGAGGTTACATTCGATAATAGAAAACAGGCAGACAGTGTCAACTATGGGTTGATGAGCATCAACCTTAAGAATACAGATACGGCTGTACTAGATGGACAGCAAAGGCTAACATCACTTTTTTTATCATTATTTGGAGAAGCATACATCCGTCCAAATTACGCAAGAAAGAAGAATGGTGATAGAATTGTAACCAAACTACTGGTAGAACTGAACAAACATAAGATTTCTGTTGATGAGCAAGAATACAACACCAAAAAATTCGACATTACTTTTAGTGATAAGGTTGGGAAATTGAGTCCGACCCAGTTTGAGGTAAAAAACATTCTTAATAAGAAATACCAGGATGAAACCACAAGAGAAAAAGCAATTGAAGAAGCCATAGTGAATGTTCCAGCAGATAGCAAGGATTACGCTAGAAATATTCTGAAAAAGTTGTATAAAAAGATTTTCGTCGAAAAACTGGTTAGATATACGGAAATTACAGATATGAAACAAGATGATGCTCTTGAGATGTTTGTAAGGTTTAATAGCGGCGGTAAAGCGTTGCGTAAATCTGAAATAACAATGTCAATTCTCGAGGCATACTGGCCAAGTGCAAAAACTGAGTTTGGAAAAATTCTTGTTGATTCATATGAAGGATTTGGTTCGGACTTTATTATACGTTCTGCTCTGATGCTGTATGGCGATGTTGTAAAATCCAACATTAACAAAAAAATAGCAGAGGATATGAAAAACGATTGGAACGGGTTCAAGAAAGCACTGACAAATTTAGAAAGTCTACTCAAGGAAATGAAAATTGATGTAAGCCGTTTTTCAAGTAGTTGGAACGTGCTTTTGCCGATTATCTATTATATTTACTATAATACTGATTACGATAAAAACATTAAGGGTGTTCGTGCTTATTTACTTAGGGCGATATTCTTTACTTATTTCCAATCCGGTACTACAGGTAAGCTGCAACAGATGAAGAGTAATATCAATAGTTTTGACTATGAAATTACTATTGAAATGCTCGATCAGATGAATGATTTGAGAGTCACAGATGGAAAAATTGAAGATGTTCTTAACACAGAAAAAGGAAGCAGAGTTGCTGGAGAAGTTCTTTACTACTTGAACCTTGATTGGACAAATAAAAGCTTCAAATATGAACAAGATCATCTTCATCCAGATAACAGGTTCAATGAAAGTAAACCCGTTTCAGTTGCAATAGCAGATTGGAAAAGATGGCGTGGAATGCGCAATCGACTGCCTAATTTACATTTGCTTGAAGGTAGAAGTAACGGCAGTAAAAATGATATGAGGTTAATTGATTATTACAATGATATGAATGATGGGCAAAAAATCGAATTTTGTAAACAGGCTATGGTTCCGCAGAATGCTTCACTTGAAATTGAAGATTTTGAAGCGTTTTATGATGCAAGAAAAGCAATACTTGTGGAAAGGATACATGAGTTGCTAGGGTGATACTTTTGCTCCATGGGAGTAAATGGATTTAGATTTATAACGAGTATGACTGTTATGTGAAAAAAAAGAATGTCAGCATCGCAGATGTGCTTAATGTTGCTTATGAGCAACGTTAATAATGTCGGATAGAAGAAGTCATTTAGTTGAAGGGGCAGATAATTTTATGAATGAGATGATAGATGAAATTTGGCAATATTCACACTACTATGGCGACATGTTATTTACTGCACTTCGTTTACATGATAATGAGGAAGATTATGCAGCTATATTAGTTTTGTTTAATACGATGGAGTTAATCTGTAAATCTGTAAGAGAAAATTATAATCAAAACTTTTTAGAGGATTTGTCCGATTTGAAAAACAAAAACATTTTATCTGAGGAAGATTATGAATTTCTAGCAAACAAAGGATCTGGTATTCGAAGCATAAGAAATATAATGACACACAAAGATGCATATCAATATTGTTTAGAAGATTCTAATGGTAAAGCTCTTCCTTTTGCAGAAGTAGGAACTTGGACCATAATATTTGAAAGTTATACACCTAAAATAATTAAAATATTATATGAGATTATTAATAACTCCAAATGGAAAATAGAATAGTGAGATGTTGTGAAGATTAACAACGGTGATAGGAGGTGTATATTTTGAAAAATTTATTATTAGGAAATGGTGTAAATATTCACTTTGGTGGGATTGCATACAGCAGTAATTTTATTATGAAGAGAATAAAATATAGAGCTAAACTTGATTGTTATGATAAGTTGTTTGGAGATAAACTTACAGGAAATGAAATAGTCAATATATTAGAAAATTTCGTTGAAGCAGCTAACAAAATTCGTGAATGCGAGTATGATTCTTTTGCTAAAGATGATGATTCTTTAGACGCATTAAAGGATTTTAAAGGTCGATATGATACAACTATAAACAATGCACATGATATAATGCTCGAAGATTGGTTTTTTGTTGTTCATATGTTCTTTTTGAAAAATTTCGATTTGGAGGAAACTAGGAAGTCCGCAATACAAGGATTTGAACATTTAATACTTGATGCAATCTTTAATGGCGGTAATATTCAAGAGGTTTATAACGAAATGAAAAAATATAAAAAAGTTAGACGTTTTTTCAAATCCTTTGATAATATATATACCTTGAATTATGATAATAATATTGAGAATTTAACTGAGAAAGTAGTTTATCACCTGCATGGTGATTTTTCAGTATTAGCAAATAGCGAAAATGAAAATAACGTTTTGGGATATATTAGAAAGAAAGCTGGAGAAACAGTTGCTTTCGAAGATATGCAACATTGTTTTTGCAATGCCCTTTTAAATTATAGTGGTAGACTAAAATATAAAGTCATAAGTGATAGTCATCGCTTAATTCAGGAGTCTGAAATTTTTGCTGACAGGTATGCGAATGATGAGACATTCAAATTTCAGGTAGGAAGGTTAAAAGAAGAAAAACCTTTAGAATATAGCATGATTATGACGAAAATCTCACATCCGGAATTGAATATGGCAACAGAATACTATTTTGATAATTTCAGCAAAATACAAGGAGAATTGGCTCTTATTGGGATGTCCCCAAACAATGATGCACACATTTTCGATGCCATACTAAATAATAAGAAACTATCAAAAGTAATTTTTTATTATTATGATGAAAAAGACAGAGCGTTTATTGAGACTCATTTTCCAAAGAAACTATTCCAATGTGAAAAAGTAGATACACTATGGAGAAGATTAGAATGCAAAGTAAAGACCTATTATTGCAATTACCAATTACCAAGTCAAGATCTTGAGAAATTTATAGGTATATTTAATGCATTATCTGATGATGTGGTTTCTAAGGAAACTATTATAAAGAAAGTAAATCAGATCCCTCCATTTGAAATGAAACGATTGTGCAAACTGGTGAAGAAAGATATGCAAAAGAGGAATCCTCTCCATACTACAACAGATGAGAAAGGATTTTTGCAGCAAAATGCAAGTATAAGCTATATTGCATTGCAGGAAGGCATACTGCCATCTGTACTATATATGATTTGCATAATGAATTTTGAATACATTAAAGATATGGCTTAAATGCAAGAAATATCCGTACATATTTTTATGTTGATATGTTCCCGTCTACCTTTAGTGTAAAAAATACCGTGGATATGTTTCCGAGAACGGACAGCTTGCAAATCATCAATGATGTCCTCTTGAGCCATTTTACATTTGGGAAAACATCCAAATTGAGCACTCGACCTAAAAACGTGGACATATTCCCGCGAACGTACAGAATGTGAAAAACAGCGTGGACATATTTCCTTCGACGGAAATATGCTAAACTACAGTCTAGACATCAAAATGAACGGTTCGTGCCACGTGGAGACGGTAGTATTGATGTCAAGGGTTGAAAATGATAGATGAAGAAACCCGGTAATAAAGAGCTTTCCAGTGTTTGCTGCTTAATGTTATAAAAATAGCTGGCGGCAGTTTGACTGGAAAGCCCTATTTTTGTTATGTGTGGGAACAGGTCAACGGCATTGATTGTGAGAGGGTTGAGTTGACATATTAGATAACGGCCATTTTTGTATAGGTTGTGGAGACAGGATAGATGTAGTTTAACCGTTGTGATCTATGGTGGAAATAGTTATTAATGTTTCCATGATGTCAGCGAAGTGTACCGTGAATTAAAAAATATTTACTAAAAACACAAATTTAGTATTGACATACTAAATAGTTAAGAAGTATAATAATATTGTCAAAATAGTTAAGAGGGGAGGTCTAATTTGGGCATGAACATTGATACAGCATTGAATGTCTTATACCAGAGACAGATATCTTCCAGAGAGCAACTTCTGAAGGAGATGCTTCGTGTAAAAATGACATTGAAGAAGCTTCAAGAGAAACTAGATATTAAGAATGACAAAGAGAAGCTCTTTCAATTAATGAAAAAAACCACAGAAGATGAATTAGGCTTCTTTCCCGCTGATAGAGATGATTTCTTTGATATCTTCGAGGCACTAAGGAAAATTGACCTGATCGACTTCGCGTTGGAAATTTATAAAAACGATCGAATGGGTATGGTGATCTCTCCCATGCATCTCACCCATTATATCAGCGACAGAATAAGTTCTCTCAAGCCTAGGAAAATACTTATCACCGAAGCTGAAAAGCACCTGTCGGGCCTTAGGGATTTAATTGATGGATTTCAGGACGCAGAGTTTATATTGACGACACAATATAAGCCCATGCATATTTTACTACAATTATCCTTTGGAGATAAAAGAAACGCTACCATCAGGTTTGAGTCCATCTACACAATCTGCTTACAAGATAACAATTTTGATTATATCTATTCACTTCCGGATTTCGGACATAAAGCGGATGATATAAGCAGAAAGTTTCTAACAAAAGACAGCGACGGTATTGCCATTGAAAACATGCTGACACATCTGAATGAGAGTGGAACTTTGGATATCATTGTTCCTGCAAAAATAACCTTTGCAACAATGGGTTATGAAAAGCTACGTACTTATATTGTAGACAACTTCCACGTAGACAGTATATACATTTTGCCGGAAGGCACTTTCAGGCCAGTAACCGCTATTAAAACTTATCTTCTGTCGATATCTACAAAGAGAAAGGCTAAAGTTGAAATCGGTATGTTTGAACCGAACAAGAAGGTTGTAGAGGTTAAGGATAGGAAGTCCATCCCAACAAATGAGTTTTTATCTCATGAAGACTGGCGCATAGAGCTATTGTTAGCAGATGATGATGAACACATTCAAAGGTTCAAAAACTCCAATATCCAGAAGGTCAAGCTGAAAGATGTGGCAGAGGTATTTAGAGGAAAATCCATTCTTAAAAAAGATACTTCCCTTGGAAACATCTCAATTTTAAATATCTCCAACATTGAAAACGGGGAAATAGATTACCGGGATATGGATACCATCGATGAAGAAGAACGGAAGGTTAAGCGTTACGAACTGATGACAGACGATGTAGTACTCTCCTGCCGGGGGACGGCGATTAAATCAGCTGTATTTGCAAAACAAGATAAAATTATCATTGCCTCAGCAAATCTCATTGTTATTAGAACCAAGGAAAAGGTCAAAGGTGAGTTTATCAAAATATTCTTTGAAAGCCCTGTTGGTCTGGCGATCATCAAAAGCTTCCAGCGGGGCACGACCATCATGAATATAAATTATTCAGACATCATGGAAATGGAGATCCCATTGCTGCCATTTGACAAGCAGCAGGAAATCATCAATCAGTACCAGGTCGAATTAGAAGTGTATAAGGAAACCATCAAAAAGGCGGAAAGTCGCTGGTCAAATATTAAAGACGGTTTATATAACCAATTAATTGGTCAGGAACATTAATGGTAAAGATTTGGAGCGGCGGCGTAGGAGGACTAAATCAACATTTATTCAAGGTTACCTCAGATAAGTATGATAAGTGGTTCTACTACATGTGGACATTAAAACATCTTGAAAGATTTAGGGCGATTGCAAAAGATAAAGCAACAACAATGGGTCACATCAAAAGAAGTCATTTATCAGAATCTAAGGTGCTTATACCAAAAGATCCTGACATGAAGACATTAAGTGGTATCATGACCCCAATTTTTAAACAAATGATAGAGATTAGCATACAAAACGGAAAACTTAAAGCGATAAGAGATAAGAGATGCCCTACTCCCCAAACTAATGTCCGGCGAAATCCGAGTGGCGATAGGAGGTATAATAGATGGTTAAGGATAAGGTATTAAAAGCTAAGATTAAAGCCAAAGGCAGAGAGATTGCAATTTTTTCAGCAGGTAATGATGGTGACTATATAAGTCTGACTGACATTGCAAAGTATAAAAATCCTGAGTTTCCAGCAGATGTTGTAAAGTATTGGCTTAGAAGTAGAAGTACCATTGAATTTTTAGGCTTGTGGGAACAACTTAACAATCAGGATTTTAAACTGGTCGAATTCGACCAGTTTAAAAATCAAGCAGGAACAAACACCTTTGTTTTATCACCACAAAAGTGGATAATATCTACCAGTGCTATAGGTCTTATTTCGAAATCCGGAAGGTATGGAGGCACTTATGCTCATAAGGATATAGCTTTTGAATTCGCATCGTGGGTATCACCGGAATTTAAGCTATATATTATCAAAGACTACCAACGATTAAAGACTGATGAAAATAGCAGACTATCTCTTGAATGGAATATTAATCGAGTTCTTGCAAAACTAAATTATAAAATACATACTGATGCAATTAAAGAAAACTTAATTACAAATAATTTAACTGAAAAACAAAAAAGAATAACCTATGCTAATGAAGCAGATGTTTTGAATGTTGCCCTATTTGGCAAAACAGCTAAGCAGTGGCGTGATGAGAATCCAGATTATAAAGGCAATGTCCGAGATTATGCTACAATTGAACAGCTTATTGTCATGGTTAACCTAGAAAATATGAATGCTGTTTTTATTGATGATGGGTTACCTCAGCACGAGAGGCTTATTACCCTCAACAAAATAGCTAGGTCGCAATTAAAGTCGTTATTAGATAATAAAACGATTAAAAAATTAGAAGATATAGGAACCAAGGCAAGAGGAGGTGCAGTAAATGGCAAAGAATAGTTTCTGTGAATCCCATCTGGAAGAAGCTACTCTAGAATGGTTTGAAGAGCTGGGTTACGAGATAGTTTTTTAAGAGAGCTGCTTAACAACCGCACCAGCGGGGGCATTATCTTTACAACCATTCATAAATTTGCTCCCTTTGCCAATGAAGTGAAAGAAAACTCTCATTCTTATCCTGTTTTGGATAAAGTAGCGGAAAGTTCACCTGACTATGCAAAAAATGTGATTCTGACAGACAGAAAGAATGTCATCGTCATAGCTGATGAAGCCCATCGCAGTCAGTATGGTTTCGGGGCAGAGGTGGTAAAAGGTAAAACCGAAGCCGATGTAAAGTATGGCTATGCCAAATACATGCGAGATAGTCTGCCTAATGCTTCCTATATCGGGTTTACGGGTACGCCTGTAGAATTGACTGATAAAAACACCAGAGCGGTCTTTGGTGACTATATTGATGTGTATGATATGACCCGAGCAGTGGAAGACGGCACAACAAGGTGTGAGAACATTGTCGATTAGCAAAACACGAGGAGTTTTGTATCAGATCGCTAAGCTACTGGGGGATGTGTCTGCTATTACCAGCGGGAGTCCAAAGAAAATGGCAAAGAGGGTAGGTAGAAGGACAGCTGGAAAAGCAACAGGAAGGGCAATGAGAAAGCTCTTTAAGTAAAAATGAAGCAATATTCTCTTCGGTGTGTGACAGGATCCGAATTTATCGATATCTAGGCTAAGGAGGTGCAATGTGTACAATATCAAGGGAAAGAAAGCTGAGAAAATTGAAGCTGTAACTTTTTCAGATCTAGGCATACAGGAAAACGATATAGAAGAAATTCTAAGATGCAGCATCGATATGCTATGTGACGATGAGGAATCAATGCTCATCGTTGGACGGCAAGTTAAAAATGAAAAGAATGGTCGGAGTGACTTAACTGCAGTTGACAACAATGGGAGCATTGTTTTGATTGAAAAACAATGATTCTTTAACAAAATGGTTGCGGATTATCAAAAACCTGACCTTAAACACTAGAATTGATACTTTAGAAACTTATCACCGTGCCGTTGATGGAATCAATAAACTTACTGATAATTGGGATGATAGAGTAAAAAAGACTATTCTCCGGTGCTAAAGGAACAGTATGCTGATATCCGAAGCCCTTATGTGCAGTCAGTAGTTTGTCTGATTCTTGGCTTCAGAGGGCAAGAAGACACCATTCCTTGGATGCTGGACAGATTCTTCGAAATGAAAAAGCTGTATCCAGGTGAAACTTATGATCAGGGTCCGCTGCTTGCTTTGCACGAACTGAATTGTCGTTTCTATAAAAAATGAAAACTTTGATCCGTATTTACGATACGATGATAACTTAATGATAGAAAAAGGAAGTGAGAATATGCAAATTGCACTGACGAAAAAACTAGCGGATGCCATGGGAGTCGATTGTCCATCCGTACACAAAGTCGTAGACCCGCTGTTTTCTTGGACAGCAAATTGGACTAAAGTATGGGACAATCGTAGAGCAGAGGACATGCTTGTCTTAGTGAACAACGCCACACGTTTTACCGTTGCGATTTACCAAGTTAAGCGGAAGGATCTGAAAAATGTAGCGGAGATGATGAGAACCGCCATTTTAAACACACTTTTGTACATGAATTTAAACCCCGAACTGGTGGGGGAATATTTGCGTTTGGCAGGCGAGGTGGAGTTTACCCAAAATCGTAACAGACAGACAGCGGCGTGGGTAACAAAAGCAGGACTGGACTGTGCTTTTTATGTTGGAAGAGAATATAACAGTATTGCAAAAATGTTCAGTGATACGGTTGGTGTTCCCGCAAATTACCGTATTGTCAATTATACCGGCAATACAAGCGAGGGGTTCTACCCTTACAAAGCAATGATTAGTGCACTTTCTGAACTTACAGGAAAGCAAGCTTATAAATACCGTGCTTTTGAATTGATGGTCACCCTTGATTTGGATGTATACAAAGCGGTGCGGAGAATAATTGTCCCTGCTGATATAGAATTTGCATGTTTACACAAGGTATTGCAGTCGGTCTTTGACTGGAAGAACTGCCACTTATATGACTTTGCCATCTTTGACGGCAACAACCATATACCGGTTGCCAGACTTGTTCCATTTGAAGAGGACCTGGAGTACGATGAAGGCGCTATATTAATGGAAGGACATATCTTGTCAGAGTTTTTCCCCGAGCATAAGCATATGCTCTATACTTATGACATGGGGGATAATTGGGAGCACGAAATTCAGCTGGTACGCGTGATAGAGGGGCACGACAAGGAATCACCCTACTTGTTGGAAGCAAGTGGTCAAACACCACCTGAGGATGTGGGCGGTGTCGGAGGATTTGTGAACTTCCGTGAAATCATACAGAATCCAAATCATCCGGAATATGGGGAAATGAAGGAATGGGCAAAGTATTGGACTATTGATCTTAGTGATTGGAAAACCCGTCCAAAGGTAATACACTATTAATTTGGATGTGACATCAATATCATTCTCTCGACCGAATGGCTGTAATTCATGGTGTGTAAAGAAGAAAATAAGTATTTTGAAAATCAAGGAAGTGAGTTGACAGGATAGATAACGGGTGTTTTTTGTATAGTTGAGTTGATAAGATAGATATAGTTTGTAAGTACTTCCCAGATGTTTAGGCGTGTATTCTTGATAATGAATGAAAGGTGGTCATGATGAAGAAGAGCAAGGTGATTATCATCTCGGGGGTTGTTATATTACTTGCTTTGATGTTTGCTCCGATAATGGTTTCAACAGTTTGGAGTCAAGGGAGCACAAGCGATTGGATCTCATTTTACGGCAGTTACTTTGGGGCGTTATTTGGTGCAATATTAGTAGGTCTTGTAGCGTTCGTGGTGGCAAGGATACAGGTAGAAGATCATAAAGATCAAGAAAGGAATAGACGAATTATCCAACAGCTACCAACATTAATTCAGTTAAAATTTGAAGTTGAGAAAGCAAAAAAATATATCGATGGGAGGAAGAACCTCGTCGATAATAAAGAACAACTGAAGCAGCAAGTCATTAATTTTCCGATGAATACTTTCAGACGTCCTCAGGATGAAAATAAATCCTTATGGTATCAAATCGATAAAATTGAAGATGCAGAGCTTATGGCAGATATTATAAGATTTAGAGAAAATTATTTTAAGCTTTGTGATACCTTGGCATTAGATATTCAGCAATTACAAAATGTCATTGACAGTAAGAATATTGAGATTAAAAGAGTGGAGAAAAAGAACGATCCTCAAAGCCAAAATAAGAAAAAGCAAATGACAATTGAAGAAAGAGACCTTCATCTTGACCTTGAAATTGCTAAAGACAATAAACTAAAAGAGTGGCAGAAGATTGAGGATGGGTCATATCTGGGCGAAGTTACTAAAATTGAAGAAGAGCTTAATTCCACAATAGAAGGCATCGAAAAAATTAAAGCCGAGAAAAATTAAATGTAAGTATTCTGTGCGCCTGATTCATAGTCAAAAAGGGTTGCTTTTAGGTGAAAGCACTAAATTTGACGGTATTGCCTGACCGGAAGTTGCTAGAG
>JAGXRM010000036.1 GCA_018335855.1 Clostridiales bacterium | reverse complement strand
TTTTACATAAAATCTATCAATACTTAAAGTCTAGCCAGGTGTCAAAATTAGCCATTCATGATCTGAGCTGGTTATGAGTTATATTTAACTCCAGTGAGCTTTCAATACTGTTACGACGATTTTTTCGCGACTAACTATATAACCTCTTAAGAGCACCTTACCCACTCACGAATAATAAACGCGGGTAAAATATACTCTTTTTTACTCATATTATTATTGTCATAGGTAAATACTACCTGTATAATGAAAAGGAGAGGGGTGAGGTTTTTGAGTCAGATAAAGCTTTTACCGCCTGATGTGGATATTGAGACGAAAAGGGTTTTACGACAATTGGCAAGGTCTCACAGAGCACTTGCTGAGCTTAAAGGGTTGTCGGAAACAATGCCTAACAAAAATGTATTGCTTAATGCAATTACAATTAATGAAGCCAAAGATAGCTCTGAAATTGAGAATATCATTACCACACACGATGAATTGTTTAAGGCAATGTCACTACTTAATTACCATAGCCCTGCGGCAAAAGAAGTCGTAAACTACAGAAGGGCACTTTGGTACGGTTATGAACGGGTAAAGTCAAAACAATTATTAACCACCAATATGATAACTGAAATTCAGGAGATAATTGAAAAGAACCGGGCAGGAATTAGAAAGCTACCGGGTACTGTGTTAAAGAATGAAGCTACCGGAGAAGTAATATATACGCCACCGGCCGGTGAAAAAGAAATACTCTCTCTGATGGGCAACTTAGAAGAGTATATAAATAACGATTATGATTTAGTTGATCCGCTGGTTAAACTGGCTGTTATTCATTATCAGTTTGAAGTCATACATCCATTTTATGACGGTAACGGTCGGACGGGTAGGATAATTAATGTATTGTATCTGGTATTAAAGGAACTCTTAGACAGTCCAATATTATATCTTAGCAAATATATTATCCGTAATAAGAGAGCGTATTACCAGTTATTACAGGATGTACATGTAAACCGTAACCTGGAAAAATGGATCTTATATATGCTGGAAGGAATCGAACAAACAGCAGAAGAAACAATAGTGCTTGTGAGAAGTATAAACAGCGTGGTTGAAGAAACTGCAGATAACATAAAAGACACACTGCCAAAAATTTATTCAAAAGAACTAATCGATTTGCTTTTTTATGAATTCTATACAAAAATAGAATATATAAAAACGGGACTAAACGTCACCAGAAAGACAGCGTCCGTGTATTTATCATTACTGGAAGAAGCAGGGTTTCTGACGTCACAGAAAATCGGCAAAGAAAAAATATACCTGAATCAGCGGCTATTTAAAGTTGTACAGAAGGCTGGTCTTGAAAAGTAATCTCGGCAGAATGCAAATCCTGTACGGTTAAAGTAAAAAAAACGGAATTTGTTCAATAGTTAAGGGGGTTTCGCATTTGCCCGCAAAACCCCCTTAACTATAATTAAGAGCACTTATTAAATTAGACCTTAATAATTACCCATTATGCTAAACTTGCGCTTCAAAACAGCTTCTGCCTCCCTAACGATATACTCACTTAGAACTATGGTATATCCCCTTGAATAGCAAGCGTTTATAAGGTTGCGCTCGATTCCGGGAAAAAAGATGCCGGATATCAGAATATTTGTATCAAGCATAATCCTTTTCATTTTAGTATAACTCGCTCATAAGCTTTTCCCTTACCGCATCAATTTCCCTTTCAAATTCACCTCTTGTATAAGTTAATTGTTAAAAGAAATCCTGCCATGTTTTTGCAGAATTTCTTGTAAAGCATCACTCAAGGGGGATTTCAAATTCCCAGGGGCCATTTGTTACATATGAAAGACGGTTTATGGTCAGGTTTGACGCAACTGTAAATCTTCGGCAGCCACCAAGCGATCGGCATCAACCAGAGGGATTGCTATTTTCCACGTGCCACCGTCATAATCGGGAAGTTTCAAGTAGATTAGCTGGGTTTGCGGCGGCAGTGGTTCGAAAGTAAAACTACCCCATGACACACCCGTTAGGTCACCGCCGTTGGACACGGAATTATAAGAACCGGTGTATCGTGTACCGCCTACGTCCTCTAGGTACGGTAATTGGTTACCGTCCTGGTCCTTGTATTTGCCAAGAAAGATAGCGGCATTTTGAATATACCCTTCTGCTTTCATGTTTAGAAGTGAGTATTCATCGGTGACCAGAAAACCAGTGATATCATAGACAGTATCTTTGTGGGTTACCCGTATGGGTTCCGGCATGGCCAGCGTGAACTGCTCAGCTTGTTCCAGGCCAAAACCGGGAACAAATCGGACGAGACCGCTGATTCCCGCGAGAATTCGCTGTGGCCCCAAGATCGCAGTGAATAGTAGCCTTAATTTTTAAATTGTACATATAATATTATAAGTATAGTTATAATATATGTTGACAATATTGAAACTTAGCTCTATGATATCTTCAAGAGGTGATTAAATTGGCTATTACAACAAAAGAGAGTATTTTGAAGGTACTTGCCGCATTTAATCCGTGGTGGAAAACTGGTGCCGTTCATCCGAGCTTCACCAAGGAATATAAGAGATTTGCATATTACGAAGCAATAAAACGACTTGAGCAGACGGATATTCGAAGAATGGTCGTACTTACAGGCACACGGCGTGTAGGCAAAACAACTATTCAGTATCAAATGATTGAAACGCTACTCAGAAAAGGTGTTTCTCCAAAACAGATAGTCTTTATTTCAATGGATCATCCGATGCTAAAATTAAGTAATTTAAATGAAATTCTTGATAGCTACCATGAAAATATTTATGCGCATCAAGACGCTTACTATTTCTTTGACGAGATTCAATATGCCGCCGATTGGGATAAGTGGTTAAAAACAATATATGATATACAGCCGGCAACAAAAGTAATCGCTACAGGTTCTGCAAGTCCTGCTCTGATAAAGGGAAGTACGGAAAGCGGTGCGGGGCGGTGGAGTATTATTCAGGTTCCCACACTTTCGTTTTATGAATATTGTTCGTTAATAGGTGTTAAAGACATTGATCTTGACAAAGCGCTTAGACCTACTGCTTTTGCAAATTTAACACAACAACAGCGTTCGGAAATTATGATGAAGCTGTCAGCGGTTCAAAACCATTTTATTCGATACCTGCAAGTAGGGGGATTTCCGGAGCTTGCTCTTTCATCCAACGACCTCATGGCTCAGCAAGTGATGCGTGAAGATGTTGTCGACAAGGTACTAAAGCGTGACCTTCCATCGCTGTACAATATACGCAACTCAACAGAGCTTGAAAGAATATTCTTATACCTTTGCAATGTATCTTCAAATATTGTTTCTATTGAAGCAATTGCAAAGGAATTAAACGGTGTCTCCCGTCCTACGGTTGAAAACTACATTCGCTATCTTGAGAGCGCCAACCTTATCTATCTCAGCTACCCAGTTGAAATGGGCGGGCAAAAAGTGTTAAAAGCCAGTCCGAAGATTTATATTGCAGATGCTGCCATTAGAAATGCTGTACTTATGGACGATGATGTTTTAACCAATCCCGAGGAAATGGGAAAAATAGTTGAAACAGCCGTTTATAAGCATGTTGCCGCATTCTATTATCAAAAGGCTGCAAAGATCGGATATTATCGGGGAGGCAAAAAGGGCAAAGAAATTGATATTGTTGTTGACTATCCCAATATTAACAATATCTTGATTGAAGTAAAGTATCGCGAACAGGCTTCCATTGCAGACGATGATGCTATTTCTGAATTGTGCACTCAGGCTTGTGCCGCCATTGTTGTTACAAAAAGATTTGATGATTATGGAGTTCACAATACACCTGCGGGTAATAAGCTCTTACGAATTCCGGCTTTTGCTTTCTTGTATCTATTGGGTCATGCAGAAAAGAACGGCTATAAAGGCATGGAATAAGTCGGCGAACCGCTATAGACCCAGAAATAGCAAAAAGGCACCCTTTTTCAAAGGTGCCATGTGCTATAAAGTGGCGGAGAGAGTGGGATTCGAACCCACGGACAGTTTCCCGTCACACGATTTCGAGTCGTGCGCCTTCAACCGGACTCGGCCATCTCTCCGTAAATTAATATTAAGTTGTTAGCGGCGACTACGAAAGAACTGCCGCATCAGGTCGGCCGCTTCTTCGGCCAGAATGCCGCCGATTACTTCCAGGCGGTGGTTCAAACGTTCATCTTCAGTGACGTTGTAAAGGGAGTGCACTGCGCCGGCTTTAATGTCCTGAGCACCGTAGACCAGACGGGGTACTCGTGCCTGTACAAGGGCTCCGGCGCACATCGGGCAGGGCTCGATAGTGACATAGAGGGTGGAATCAGGCAGACGCCAACCACCCAGGGTTTTGCCTGCGTCCCTGATTACCAAAACTTCAGCGTGGGCGGTGGGATCATTCAGTTCTTCACGGCGATTGTGGTCACGGGCGATGATCTTTCCCTCCCGGACCAGTACAGCGCCTATAGGTATCTCGCCTTTATCAAATGCTTTTTGAGCCTCGATCAGCGCTTCCCTCATAAAATAGTTATCGGTCACCGCAATCCCTCTGCATCTTTAATTTATAAATGCCAATGCTTAGGCATTGGCATTTTATGCTTGTTAGTGGCGCGCCCGGGAGGATTCGAACCTCCGACCTCCTGATTCGTAGTCAGTTACTCTATCCGGCTGAGCTACGGGCGCGTAAAATGATAGTACCATATCCAGCCTGTAAAATCAAGGTTTTTAACTATGCATTTTCTGTTAGTTGCGAGTTATTTTGGTCCAGATGTCTTTATAATCACAGATTGGTGACGGAAACGGTGTCATCTCCCGGCAAAACTTTCCCCGGCTCGGATGGTATCCGTAGCGCTACGCAATTTTACTGGAACGGCTCCTGCCCCTGCCTTTTATCTTTGCCTTCTTCCACAAAAACCGGAATAAGCATGCTGACAATTAGTATTTAGAATGGCGGCAGTAAAGGAATTCAGAGGAAACTGCCGAATTGAAAAAGAAAACCGGAGGTTTTTGCATGACGGTAATTACAGTTTCCAGGCAGTTCGGTGCGGGGGGTGAACTGGTTGCCCAGACGTTAGCGAAGAAACTGGGGTTTTTGCTGGTTAACCGCGAGGTTATCGCCGGGGGCTTGAAGGAAATGGGCTTACCGGCCCAGATGATCCGTTTTGATGAACGGACCGGCCATTCGGAGGAGTGGGAAAAAACGCGCCGATTTTATCTGACGGCACTTCATGAATATATAATGGATATGGCTGAAAAAGAGTCTATTGTGTTGTTGGGGCGCGGGGGGCAATTCTTGTTCAGGAACAGGCCTGATGCGTTTCACTTATTTATAAGGGCTTCGTATAGTCAGCGGGTAGAGTGGATTCAAGAGATTAACGGGTTGGAAAAAAAAGCGGCCAGTTTACTGGTACGGGAGCAGGATCGAAGAAGGAAACGTTATATTCGTCAGGTCTTTGACCAGTCCTGGTATAACATGGAACTGTATGACCTGATTTTAAATACAGGAAAAATTTCGCCGCAGGGAGCGGCTAAGATAGCTCTGCAAGTCTTTACCAAGATTAATCAGGCAGAGAAACGTAAGATTGAAAGGCCTCAGCCGGAATTAACGGGGGAGAAAGTAAGCCGGGTCAGCTTTATGCACCCCAGCGAAAAAGAATTTGCCAAGGTGCTGGACTACTATAATATTCCGTGGGAGTACGAGCCGGATACTTTTCCACTGCAGTGGGATGGAGAAGGCCGGGTAACCGAGGCTTTTTCCCCGGACTTTTATTTGCCAGAGCAAAAAATGTATGTGGAACTGACAACACAGCGTCAAAAACTGGTCTGGAAGAAGAATAAAAAGATGCGGCGCCTAAAGGAACTACATCCTGAAATTAATGTAAAAATTGTTTACGGGAAAGATTATCATAGTATGTTAAAAAAATTCGGCCTTGATGTTTAATCCGGCTAGATGGAGGGTGCAGTGACATACCGATTGGAACCTGTGTTAAAACGGGAAGAAATTGAAGGTAGGATTATAGAGTTAGGCAAGAAATTATCTGCCGATTACGAAGGTAAGGAACTGGTGCTCGTCTGTGTGCTTCGGGGCAGTGCTTATTTTACGGTCGATTTAAGCCGGCAGCTCACAATCCCTTTTGCCTTGGATTTTATTGCCATCTCCAATTACAGCCATGATACTGATCCTTTAGGTATTGTTAAGATCACAAAGGACCTGGATACATCCATTTCCGGCAAAGAAGTTTTAATTGTTGAAGATATTGTGGATACCGGACTGACGCTGAATTATTTGCTGCGCAATATAAAAACCCGTCATCCGGCGGGATTGCGGGTTTGTACTCTGTTAAACGTGCCATCCAGGCGTATTGTCGATGTGCCGGTAGACTACCAGGGTTTTGAACTGCCTAATGTTTTTGCTGTGGGATACGGTCTGGATTATCATGAGAAATACCGGAATCTCCTGGATATCTATTCTCTGATTGAAGAATAAAATACCAGATTCCAACAGGCCTTCAGTCGCCTATGGTGAACCGGGTCTGCGTATTCAGTCGAGTTTCACCGCATATAACGGGGGTACTCGCTAAAAAACCGGTTCTTCCACTCCCCATCACTTCCCGTAAGCTGCGCCGCAGTTTTAATTGCTAACACGCTTTCTTGAAATGTGGAAGACTCTTGCCCTTCATGTGCGCTATACTTTCACTCACGTGACTCGCTAGCGACACACTCTGGCTTTGTCAGGCTACATCTTGTCTCTCGGAATCTGGTAAGCTTATTATCGCATGAAATGTGGGTCTTGTCAAGTAAGTTATCTAAATATTTAGATAACTTTACCCAAAATTATACCAGATCCCAACAGACCATCCATTACCGGTGGAAACTCCCTTGCGCTTCCGGCAGCTGCCATTTAAACAGCCATCCTTTCACACCTGGTACAATCGTCTCCAGCTCCGTATGCGGCGCGCCTCAGGATTTCTCCATTCG
>JAGXRM010000035.1 GCA_018335855.1 Clostridiales bacterium | reverse complement strand
TGACATTGGTGATTGCAGGCGACCCTATGAGGATGAATATTCGCAAGTAACAGATTATGCTGGTTAAGACCATCAACTTTCGTTTTTTTCTGTAAACATGCTTTCATCCCAATTCTCAATGTGGGTTTATCATCATACAGGATAGCTATGCCTTAAAACAGGTGATTTCTTACGATATAATCCGCAAGTGTTATTTTTTTGTCAAATTATATGTTTACGGATGATAAAATGGTCTGACCGGTTGCATCATGTGGAAATATGTGGAAATATGTGGAAATTTATGCAATAAAATGGATTGTCTTACATGGGAATCGGTGATAAAATATGATGTATTCCTATCTTTTAAATAAACCTATTTCAGCCAAAAGCTATATCTTAATCTTTATTTTTTTGAGAATGACAAAGTTGGTAAACTAGCTTTAATGCTTTACGTCTTTACTTCTTATCAACGAAAGGAGAAATTTAAATGAAAAAGTGCTTTAATGTATACTCACAAGGATGGATAGTATTTTTCGTTCCTACATGGTTTTTACCAATATTATATTTCTTGTATTTAACTGCGAAGTTTGTTTTTGTTAAACTTCTTGATTTTATGCAAATAAAATTTAAAACTAAAACAACCCATAATATCTTTTGGTATATTATTTCATTCACTGTATACATTCTTTTTTTCTTAACAGCATTTTATCGTGACGTGAAAGAAACCTCGGTTTTTGTAATGATTGCAATTTCAATATTTGTGGTATTTATTGTTACATATATATACTCACAGTTTTACATGCTTGAAAAAAATAAAGCCATATTATTCTCAAGTATATTTTCGTTAGCATTAGTTTTAGGTGGCATTTTCGCAATATTTTTCTTAATTATTATATTACATATAATCATACCTTGATTTATAGTAGACCAGTGCTATTGATGGTCTGGATTTTCCTTTGCAGCTTTGGTCGCATGAATATAGTACAGTTCTGAAAGAACCTCTTATAAACGGTATAAATCTGTTGGAATAGAAGCACAATCCCTTTAATGTTTTGCTCGTCAAACGTAGGTTATTCAACCATTTGTTTTGCACATTCACGGGGATGACTCTGGGAGTAGTTAACCAATATCAATTCAATAATCTCCTGCTAATCCATTTCATCAACACGGCTATCAAGCTAAAACAAAATTACTTAAACCACCAACTTGGAAATGTTTAGTTCTATAAAGACATTGTCGATTCATGCATTAATACAGATTTTAGTATTGAAAAATGTGGATAATTTGTAATATTTTTAATAATTTGGAATATAAGCTTATTGTTTCCATAAAAATGTATACATTTTTGGAACATTATGCTATATATAAAAGAATATACTTTTAAGGAGGAATTGACTATGAATAGAGTTAAGTACCAAAAATCTCTTTCAGTTTTTATTATTTTTATGTTAATATTTTCTCTAGCTCCGCTAAATGTACTTGCACAAAATGATTTAATTGACCCCTCAGATACATGGCCTAATAATAATATTAATGAATTTGAAGTTGAATCATTTAACCCAGAGGGAGATGAAATATTATTAACAACAACAACTATAAATGAAAACTTAACAGGACCAAAGGTTGACATATACCTATTAGCAGATACTACTGGCAGTATGTCCTCGCCAATAAGTTCTGTAAGAAATAATGCCCGGAGCATAGTGGACGGTTTAGTAGCCGATTTGGATGAATATGACTTGGCATTTGCAGTAGGAGACTTTCAAGATTTTCCACATGATCCGTATTGCTTTAGGCATTCAATGAGTGTTACAAAAGACACTAATCTTGTTAAAGATGCTATTAATGGTTGGTATTTAGGATGGGGGGGTGATGGTCCAGAAGGTCAGTTTTTTGCTTATGATCAAATAGCAGAAGACAGAAACCCAAGTGGTGGTACTATTGGTTGGCGTGAAGAAGCCTTGCGTTTTCTTATTGTTTTTGGAGATGCACCCGCTCATGACCCGATATGTCCTGTAATTTCAGGTCTTGCGTATCCCATCACAGAAGAAACGGTAACCGGAAAACTTGTTAATTCCGGAATTGTTTTTATGGGCTTTAGCACAAGAACAGGTTATCCATTAGGAATGGACGATGACCCACGAACAGGCGATGATTATGCTAAACTAGGTTGTCCTAAGGGTGGAACACCTGGGCAGGCAACCCGACTAGCGCAAGCTACCAATGGTATACATTTACTTGATGTCCCAAGCAGTGAAATAGTAGGAATAATAAAAGAAGAAATATTAAATAAACTATTACAGCCAAAAGCTATAGACCTTACAGTTAAAAATATTAATACGCCAATTCCCAACATTACTTGGAAATATCAAGATCCGAGAGGCATAACCCAAAAGAATGCCGAGATAATTGTAACAGATTCAGTTGGTAACATTGTGTGGGATTCTGGCGAATTGTACAAAAGAGCTTTTCATAATGAGATAGTAGAAGTACCATATGGTGGCGGTCGTCTTGACTCTAACACAAATTATTTTGTTAAAGTTCGGGTTTTTAATGGGTTCAAATGGAGTGATTGGACTCCAGATTATGTATTAAATCTAGATAGCCGAGTCATCTACAATCCTTATGAGGGGTTAAGTTGGGACACCCGAGTTCTTGTTCAGACACATGCACACTACAAAAATGATGCGAAGGGTTGGACTACGAGATACGGCAAAGTTTATGACGATATAGTTGAACGGTATTACAAAGCGAGCAGCGAATATAAACATGTGTTCTTGACTGAGCATAGCGGAGAAAACTGGTATGAGTGGCTACCCTATTTTGAAGGAAAGCACCATGTTGAGATTTACAATGCGGTAGAGTGTACTGGCAAAACACAACATATAATTGCCTTGGGAATAAATGACCTGGTTACTCCTTACGGAATTCCCGATAAAGATGAAGAAGGACGATATTTGCCGTTTACTAAACAAGTTGAATTATCGTTACAGCAGAGAGTAAATCAGATAATAAGGCAAAAACAGATCTCGCCAAGAGGGTCTCTTGCTGCAGGAGCAATTGCAATAGCTGCCCATCCTAATAATTTTGAATATCCCTGGAGCAGTAAAGAGTTGTTGAATACGACAGGCTATCAAGCCATGGAAATTTATACTCATGTTGGACCCCCTCATAAACTTACAGCCTTTGACAAGTGGGATGATCTTCTTAGAACAGGAAAAATTGTTTGGGGAATAGCTGCAGATGATTCTACACCTGGTGTTCCATTAGGCCTTTGGGGAGTTGATGGTGGCTGTATTGCAATTCCGTGGTCAAAACGTACTCTTCCAACACAATCACAAGCTTTAAATATGATAAGAAAAGGAGCCTTTTATGCATCAACTGGCTCGGTAGCACCTAAAATTGAGAGAATTGAAGTGATTGGTAATGAAATACATGTAACAACACCTGCCTCATTAGTACACTTTATCAACCAGAGAGGGGACATTAATCTAGCAACAAGTAAATCGGGAAGTGTATATAAATATACTGTCAAAACAACAGATAGATATATTAGAATAGAGGTTATGGATGGTAAAGGAGCATCTTGGTCACAACCAATATTTTTTAAACCGAATACACACGGATCTATCCTATTAGCTAGTAATGAGTTAAATACTTTTAGCGTCTCTAGCTCGTCAACTAGTACAGCTTCACCTGGTGCTGACCTTACTATGCCCGAAGATAAGCATCCAAACACTTTGCCAGATGAAGCAGTCATAGGTTTTCCACATTTCTTAACTATTGATGAGAAACTGCTTCAGGAATCTCCCAAAATTGAACTCAGTTATGAACATGAAGTTGTAATACCATATCTTGAGGATTATTTATCTATTTACTATTCTCAGGATCCCGGCAATGATTGGGTGAAACTAAGCTCATCTATTGATACAGTACAAAAGACAGTATCGGCTGATATAGTTGCCAGTGGGTGGTATGTAATTAGTACAGATACTACAATGGTAATCGAACCAACAACTTCTCCAGAAATTGCTATTACTGTGCCTGAAAGCGTATATGAAACATTTGAGGTTGCTGTAGAATCAACTTTGGACACCGGGATTTATAAGGTTGATTTTTATCTTGATGACATTCTATTAGGTTCAGACGCTTTCCCTTACGATGGGTGGTAACAATACTTAGTGGTGACGACTTATTGGGGTTTGCTGAAATTGACGGGAACAATTGGGTAAGCATTGTAACACCAGGTGAGCTGTCAGGAGGCCCCAATAATCTTCGGGTCGTATTAGAAGATATCTATGGGAATAAAGCAGAGTCCGTTCTTCCGATTTTCATTGGCCCGCTTCTTTCGCTTACTCCCGAAGACACCTATATGTCCATAGGTGATACCAGAGAGTTGTGGTTAACAGTGTCGGGCCTAGAGAACAACCTCTACAGTGTTAATGCGACAATGTCCTATAACCCCAATGAGCTAGAGATTATTGAAGTTTTAGAAGGATCTTTCTTTAATCACGATGGCAATCCCAGTACTTTTTCATACTCAATTGACTCTTCAATCGGCTCTATTACTATAAATGCTTCTAGAACAGGTGATGCTGCTGCTCCTGACTGGGGTGGTCAAATTGGCATTTTCACTGTACGTTCTAAAAATTCTTCTGCGGAGTCGAAAATAATTATTAATACTTCAGAGTTGCGTACACCTGCGGGAGAATTACTATCACATGATGTTCAAAGTATGAGCGCTTACATTAATGCGGCTCCAGTAATCACAAACATCCCGGCAAATGTTACTACAAAGGCCGGTTTGGAATTTAGCTATGATGTTACAGCTGTTGATGCGGATGATGAAAGTCTCGACTACTACTTAATGGGGGAAGTTCCTGACGGTATGTTAATTACTAATACAGGAACGATTATATGGCACTACCCAGTAGTAGGAGAATATGAAGTAATGGTAAGTGTTCAGGACAGTATTAACAAAATCGTTTCAGCAATACTGACTCTTAGTGTCACTCAGCCGCCTTCCGTAATTAGCACCGATCCGGCAGATGGTGCTATAGCAATAAACGTGAACAGTTCGGTAAGAGTAGTATTTGATATGGATATTAAGGCGGGAACCAATTACAATAGTATAACTCTGAAAAACGATGGTAATCCTGTAACCATTCAAAAAAGAATGAATGAAAACATTCTAACGATTGAAGCAACATCTGAACTTAATATGAATAAGGAATACACGGTTTATATTCCTGACGGCGCGGTCACAAATTTAGCAGAAGAACCGCTTCCCCAGCCTTACAGTTTTAGTTTTATTACTGAAGGTAGTGTTGAGCTTGAACAGGTGGTTGGCGGAGGCACTCACTCGTTTGCGCTGATGAGCGATAAATCCATAATGGCGTGGGGCAATAATAGTTACGGCCAGCTAGGAATTGGCAATACTACACATCAATTTTTACCGGTTGATGTTGTAGTATCAGACGTTAAGCAAGTAGCAGCTGCAAACTATCACTCTCTTATCCTGTTGAATGATGGAACTGTTTTAGCTGCTGGTCGTAATGATTTTGGCCAACTTGGTTTAGGTGATTTTAACCACAGAAATACTTTTACACCAGTGCCTAATTTAAACAATGTAGTTCAAATTGCAGTTGGCGCAGATCATTCTATAGCTCTAACAGAAGATGGTAAAGTATATGTTTGGGGATATAACGGCTATGGGGCTCTAGGCCTCGGTGATAAGACTAATCGTAATGTCCCAACGCTGAACGCAGACCTATCTGGTATAGCGCAAATTGTCGCTGGACAACAACACTCTCATGCATTGACAAACGCTGGCACTGTGTATTCTTGGGGCTCCAACTTCCACGGTCAATTGGGCATAGGCAGCACTCGTGATCAGTTAAAGCCAACATTGATTAGTAACTTTACAAATGTAAAGCGTCTGATGGCTGGAGGTTTTCACTCCATGGCCCTGATGAATGATGGGACGGTTATGTCCTGGGGGCGTAATACAAATGGACAGTTGGGATTAGGTAATACCACACGTCGTACCTCTCCAACGGCGATTCCCAACTTAGCGAGTGTAGTTCAGCTTGAAGCAGGAGTCACTCACTCCATGGCCCTTCTAAGTAACGGTACCGTTATGTCATGGGGGGGGAATGATGACGGGCAGCTGGGATTGGGTGATACAGCTCAGCGGAATGTACCAACCTTAGTACCAAATCTGTCTAACATCAAGCAGATATCTAATGGGGATTGGCATGCCTTGGCTTTAACAGAATTAAACACCCCGTTCTCATGGGGCTGCAACTATCAAGGACGGTTAGGGCTTGGTGACACGACTAATAGACTTTCACCAGAGATTATAACTGCTTTCACAGAGTAACATATCAAACGGAAGGGGCACCTGTTGATTTTAAACAGGTGCCCCTTTATTCTTGGGTTGTACAGGTTTAATTTCAAGAACGAACGAACTGTTCTCCCACCCAATGTTTTTCCTTTAAATACGTTGTATGATCCAATACGGACTTAAGCAGCGTATTTTCTGATAGTGTACAATTAAGTTCGCAAAAGTGAAAAAGGAAAAACCATCGGTAACTCCGAAAATGGTAAGTGACGAGCAAACCAAGAAGGAGTTGTTAACCGATGGTCTACTCTAATTCTAACGTAAATTTTGAGAAAATGCTATTGCAATTCATGTCAGAAGACGACCCAATGCTCTCCATGCTTAAGTGGCTGTGTGAGAAACTCATGGACGCAGAAGTGACATCTAAGGTCAATGCTGCAAAGTCAGAACGCTGTCCAGAAAGGTCTGGATACCGTTCAGGATATAGGGTCCGGCGATTTGATACCAGGATGGGAACCCTTTATCTCTTCGTTCCTAAGCTGCGAAATGGAGGGTATATCCCCTTCTTTGTTAGTGAGAAAAAACGTTCAGAAGTGGCCTTGATGAACGTGATTCAGGAAGCCTATATTAACGGCGTATCCACGCGTAAGATAGAGAGACTGGCCAAGAGCCTAGGCATAGATTCAATTTCCCGAAGCCAGGTATCGGAAATTACAAAGAACTGAATTAGGCTGCCATGCACAGATACTATGGGGCCCGTACGTTTCTGTTAAGCCATAGACATGGGTAATATCAATACCGATGGCTTCCACGTTTTTAATGACTGTGGGTGAGGGCGGCGCACCGGCGGTGGCAATCCGCAACTTGCGCTTCAGCCTCAGGCTTTTGGCCGCGGGATCGCTGGCCATGGAGATTAAAACCGTGGGAGCAGCGCAGAAATGGGAGATATCTTCCTCCTCAATTAAACGGTA
>JAGXRM010000034.1 GCA_018335855.1 Clostridiales bacterium | reverse complement strand
GTCTGAACCGTTGTGGGTGTTGTGTTAAAGCGTTCCGCAGTTTCCGCTACCGTAAGAGGTTTTCCAAGCGATGAGTCGGATGCAAGCAAAATGTTGGCCCGGCTAATTACCTTTGCTGGAGAAGTACCCGTCTTGATAATTCTTGTCAATTCTAGGCGTTCGTAATCTGTGAGTTTAATAACATACTTTTTCTTTGGCATATGATATCCCCCCACTTCACTATATTAAGGATATCATAGCATGGACCAACATTTTATACAAGTTTTAGGTGTTACACGGTACTAGGAGGTGCAATAATTACATTAGTGTTATTAAATCTTGGTTCGTTAACAGTATCACTCAGTAATGGTATGTCATTTATTATTTTTGATTCTGGAACAAAATCTCTGGCTTCGGCATAAGGAAGGCTGATTGTAGTAAAGGAAAAGACAAAAATAAGTACGAATGAAATAAAGCGAAGAATTTTTTTCTGTTTCATTAACCTGTTCAAAAACTTTTTCTCTCCTCTCAGATGCTGCTAATAATTTGCGGTCACGGATCTGAAAAAGTATTTTAAATGGCCTCACCC
This sequence comes from Clostridiales bacterium, assembly GCA_018335855.1. Lineage (GTDB taxonomy): Bacteria > Bacillota > Dethiobacteria > Dethiobacterales > Dethiobacteraceae > UBA7523. Next base: position 4,576 of record JAGXRM010000034.1, on the reverse strand, counting down.
CCATTAGTTTGAGATGCTTCGGTTCGGAGCTTTATAGTTATTCTTTGCGACTTAGAGCGTTCCTGTTACTCTAAAACTGTAATTCAAATAATAGTGGAGATTATTGTTAATTTCCAAGAATTACTTCTAATATATTGGGTATTTACCTGTACAATAGGAAAAAATTACATTAATGTAGCTAAAACTTTCTCCCTTCATTACCTTTAGATATCTACTCTGCTGTTAACTTCATTATGCAAAGTATATGGAAGGAGCTAGATGATATTAATTACTTACATTATTTTAGAAAATTAATGAAATAGTAATTTCTTTTTTTGCGCCTTTTATTTTTTCTTACATCCGTGGTATAATAATAGAGTAAAGTGCGAAATTCGTACAACGGGAGGAAACAGAAAAATGTCAACACTGATAAAACTGCGCAACCGTGCCCAAGTGACCCTGCCAAAAGAAGTGGTGAAAGCATTGGATTTGCATGTCGGCGATGATTTAAAAGTTGAGGTTAAATCAGGGTGTGTAGTGATTACTCCGGTCGCGGTGATTCCAAAGGATGAACTGTGGGCATGGAAGCCGGAAATCCACGAGGCGATACTGGAGGGACGCAAGGAAGCTCGCATCGGCAAACTGAAAAGCTATGATAACTTAGATGAAATGTTCGCCGAGTGGGAAGATGAAGGCGGCGTGGTGGTCGGAAAGGCGCTTGGTGCAGATGATGCTAAAGATACAGCCAACCAGCCGGTTTAAAAGGCTAATAAAAAAACTGCCGGAAGAAATAAAGGAACGACTCAAAGATACTTTACGGCAACTCCAAGAAAACCCAAAGCACCCATCTCTGAGGAGCAAGCCGTATAAATCCATTCCTGGCGTTTTTGAATCCAGCATCAATATGAAATACCGAATTCTTTGGGAATACGACACAAAAACCAAAACCATTATTATTCTACTCGCCGTCGGTGACCACGATATCCTATAACCCCAAATCTGGGGTTTTTTATTTTTATCTATCCTTCTCTTCTCTCTAACAAAAAAGAACATAGTAGATCCATACTCTTTTGAAAGCATGCGCATATTAATAAAAATTTTGTATATTTTCTATATTTAGCCTTTACAGAGAACATATGTTTGCGTTAAGATGATGATAAGTGTTATTCGCATAATACTGCGAAATGATATGCAACCATCTTTCGCATAACGCGAAAATAACAAATCCACAAGGACAAAAAACCGTTTCGCATAATACGGAAGCATTTCACCGGCAGAATGTTCCTATAAATCTTGTTTAAATACCTAATCAGGGAACTGCTGGTAGAATACTTGATATAGAAGATTTTAATGTTATACAGATAACAGTTTCTGGAGTCCAGAGGTTGCCCTATTTTCTAACGACCAAGGGTTTACATTGCTAGAATGGGAATCTGATGGTTATTTATTTATTATGAGTGGAAATGTCTCCAAAGAGCACTGTTAATTTCGGGCTATCAATAGGCGTATTTAAGGGACAAAGAAAATTCCAGTGGTATGATATATCCATTTCATAGACACCGTTATGATTTACACCATGAACGCCAACCAATCTATAATAATATCCTCTTGGAGCAATAACGCTCTTGTTAATGGTAGCATTTATTGATCCAAACTTTGTTGTTTTGTCAGACCAAATATTTACCCATTGACCATTCCTATATTGCTGTAAATATATAACAACATTAACGCTCTGAACTACTTGCTTGGCAACGGTTTCTCCAGACATGTTTAATTGCCCATTGCCCCTGTGATTCATGGACACATGGCCATATCTGAAATACTATAGGCCATTGGTTCTACTTCAAAAGCCATAACTGATCCAGAGAACAAAAGGCATTATCATTAAAATAAGGATAGTTTTTTTTATCACGGCATTTTAAAAAAATACTTCTTGGAAGAAACCTAATCTCCAAGAGGTATTTTTTTTGAATATGCGTAACTTTTTTGCGCTAGATTTACTCTAATGTCAAAGAACAATTTCATCAATTATGAGCAGCAATAAGCTAACTTACCAATTTGGACAAGATAAAGGGGTGGTTGTATGAGAAGATGACGGTTTTGGATATTGCAGGCTTTTTAAATTAATTTTTAAGGGAGTGAAAAATAAATGAAAAGGATTATCAGTTTAGTAGTATTTCTTTTGGTGTTCACTTTAAGCAGCATTGCTTTAGCAGATGATTATTTTACTACAAATGGTTATTATCAGGCAAATATATATGTTCACACTGCTACAACTTTTGATACTGCCGAATATTACGATGCATTTACCAGAGCAAGAAATGATTGGAATAGTACCAGTGTGCCGAGAAAGTTTTATGATGGCGGAGGTGCTCCTTATTCCAGTGTTGTTTATGCCAGATTTTATGAAGGAACTTGGAGCGGTATGTATAGTCTCAAATCATATAATAATAATAACTGGCACAGGGCGACCTCATTCCATATTTATCTAAATAGAAGAAGCTTAGATAACCGATCTTTTAACTTCAAACGAGGTGTTGCAGCACATGAAATAGGTCATGCTTATGCCCTTGCGGATCATTGGGATAGTAGTCCTACTTCAATAATGTCCCGTCTTGCTGATTTGGATTTTATGGTCAAACCTCAAGATATTGATATATCTAGAGCTACCTATGCATGGACATTCTTAAATAATTAAAAGAATGGAGGAAAAATGGTGTTAAGGAAAACTATCTGTTTTATTCTATTATGTTTATTGTTAGTCGGTTGTTCGGCTGGAAAAGAAGTTATGCCAGAAATTGTTTATCAGGGACACTATGATTATTATAATAGCACCAATGAGTTAATTGAAACTGCGGATATTATTGTATTAGGTAGGGTTGAAAGTCAAAACGTAGAAATAATAAATATCGGAGTAGGCGATCAACGGGACGAATCCGCGGAATTTGTTTATACGGTTTCAAATATTAGTGTACAGAAAGTTCTTAAGGGCAATTTTAAGGAAGAAGAAACTATTCGAGTTAAACAGCTTGGTGGTACATTGAATGGGCAAGTATATCGAGAGGAAGGAACGGAATTCTTTAAAAAGAATCGACCCTACTTATTTTTCTTAGCGGATTTCCAGAGTGAATATAATACTCCTTTTGAAGTGCTCAACCCTACACAGGGGCATTTAGAATTTGCAAATGATGAGGCTGTGTTTACAGCTGATAGCCCATTTAAAGGTAAAGGTTTGGAAAACCAGCAAGCTATTTTTGAACATATCTCTTCAATTGTGAACAATAAGGAATAGTAAGCTATAATAGGCAAGAATTCTTGCTAAACTAAGTGTGCCAAAATAAGAAGATCCCGCAAACATTTATAATGTTGGGTATGCGGGATCTAACTTTTTTTATTCTATATTTGATATCAAAGACAAATAAAACTGCTACACCGTCCAGACAGTGGCAGCGCCCCATTCCTAACCCTGAATCGCCCCAAATGTTCAACTTTTTTCGAGGTTTTCGGTGAACACAACCTGGCAAATATAGTACAATTTAAGTGTCACATGTGGGTCATGTGGCAAGAAGCGCAAAGAGTGGTGCTGGGGCAGGCATTACTCGCTACGCCATTAGGCGTGGCAAAGAAGCAGCTCTCCCGTGACAAGGAGAGCTGTCTTTTTTTTCTTTTTTTATGGTTTTCCTTACACAGGCAACGGAATTTAATACAATTAAGGTTGACACCGAACAACAAGGAGGGCTGACAGTGATAGTAGATGTAAAGAAACTTGAAAATGCCTTAGAGAACATCACGCCGGAATCCCCTGCTTTGCCATCAGACAAGATTTGACCAAACCCCTTTTCCTAATGCGAAACGACAACCAACATACTTTCGCATAATCCGTAAATAAGTAAACGTAAGCAGGGAAATCTGTTTCGCATAATCCGGAAGCTATCTAAAAGGAAGGAACACCAAATAAATGGGATGGAAGGATTGATGTTCAGGGCATTGACGGAAAAAGAAAACAAATATGTAAAACGTTTATCGCGGAACGCCCGAAAGATGCGGAAAAGCAATTTAATAAATGGGTTGTAGGGGTTCAAGAAAATTATAAGTCGTTTCATAACATTAATATTAAGCTCAAAGATCTTTACGATGTATGGTTCCGTTTTCAGGAAGTGAAGGTTAAGCAGGATAAAATGGTTCTAAGCACAAAAGATTGGTACAAATACATGTCACGTCGAATTCTAGATGCTCTAGGAGATTATAAAATTAAGGAGATCGGCTATGACCAGCTTGAATCTCTTTATACTGAAATGGCTGATCAAGAAATTTCACCAAAGTATGTATATGAGCATTTTGCATTGTTAGGACGTCTTTTACGTTATGCAGCTACAAGGGATATCATAAATGGTAGTGACATTAAGCATTACGAAGGTTGTTTGGAAAAGCTCGATTTGCAAAAGAAACCAGACAGAGAAGATCCGCGAGTCTTTCAAGATGATGAAATGCAAGAATTACTTGAATCAGTCAAAACACAATATCTCCTTTGGCTGATAATCACGATCATAAAAGAAACTGGTATGCGACGCAGCGAAGTTCTAGCTCTACAATGGAA